>JBGALC010000031.1:0-38107 GCA_044224095.1 Micropruina sp.
CGTATGGTGGCACGTATTCGCCTGCGGTGTGGATCATCGATGAAGTCGCCGATGCCGGGTCATTCCTTGGATTTAACGCCCGCGACTGGGTGCGACACTTGATCGGGCGGCGGCCGCCCCTTTTTTTGTCCTATCCGCCCGAGCACCTCGGGATCGCTGGACCATCGCCCCTGGATCGCTGTGCAGTTGTCGTGACGACCGGCGCCTTCAGTCATCGGGCTGTGAAACTACTCATCCGGGGCGGAGCGAATTTGTTCCGCCTCGCATATCAGATCTTGAGACCGATCGTTGATGTGTTGTCGCGTGCTGGGTAGCTGTACCCATGATCCACCAATGGACCGGAATACCCACCCCGGGGTTTTCTTGCACAATGCAACAGGAGGCTTTCAGGGAATCACTCATCCGCTGACGGGCGCCGACCAAGGTGCATTCGCCGGCTATTGGTGGGGGCATCGGGTGTCGGTGCCCTCACCTTTGGCAGGCCGTTGTGTCTTCGGTGACGAATAGTGCCGCTGTCGCGAGCCACGCGACGGCGACCTCGAGCAGCCGGTCAGTCGACGTCGTGCGCGGCGCCGGCATTCCCGCCGGTCATGTCGGGAACGGGGCCAATGCGGCAACCAACTCGCCGGCGCAGAAGAGGATCCCGATAGGGCCGATCGTCGACTGATCAAGAAGAACGCACCGCAGATCATCGACGCCCTGAAGAAGGCACTCGAGAAGGGCTGGGATGCCTTCAAGGCGTGGTGGAACGGACTGGCGAGCTGGACAGCCGCACCACTCCCAGCGCCGAGCCGCCCATGGAGGCTCGGCGCTGGGAACCTGGCCTCGGCTGACCGGGTGGTTCGTCATGGTGGGGCTCGCGCCCATGGGCTCCGGCATCGTCTTCGCGGAGTCGAGTCCGGCGTCCGAACTGGCGGTGTGGGCGTCGCTCACCATCGTGAGCGTTGTCTGCTGGCTGGGGTTGCGACGTTCGGCGCGACAGTCGTCACGGCGTCGGTGGCGTCCGGAGTTCTTTTGAGATCGGCACCATCGCCGCTGTCATTGCCTTCGGTGCCGGATTATGGCTCCGTGGATCGCCTACGTCGGCAACGCTGGTCGCCGTGGCCACCCTGATCCTGGCGGCATTCTCTGAGGAGTTTTCATCTTCCGGTGGGTTCCTTTCGACCTGGTTCGCCGTTTCGGTGGCGGCATTCGGGGACACGTATTGGTTTCCTTGATTTCCGCCGTGCTGTTTCTCTCGCTTCGCGAGATGACGCATCCGGCGCTGACGATGGATCGACTCCTGTTCTCACTGATGTCCCACTGGTTGTGTGTGTACTCGGGGTCCGTCTGGATCTCCTGGGCGGCGCACGTGCTGACGAATGGGATCGCGATCGTGCTGCTGGGCACGTCGCCGCCGGCGAACTGGTACTGGCTCTTCCTCGGCACCAGTACGTTGGCAGTCGCGGCCGTGTTGCTGGCCATGCGGCGGATCGCGACTCGTAGGGCGGGTTCGGGTAGAATGATGGGCGAGCGGCAATGAGAGGTGCTGTGGATGACGGTGACCGATTACTTGGCCGAGTTGGCGTTCCGTTTGCGTTGGCGTCACATCGGCGAGGCGAGGGTGCGCGAAGAGTTGGTCCGGATCATTGACGAGTCTCGTGACGGCGAACTGCCACCCGAGGACCGGTTCGGCAAACCCGCCGACTACGCCCGGACCGTCGCCCGCGGGAAGTCGCTGTCCCCCGGTTTCCTGGTGGCGAGCGGTCTCGTGGCGATCGCGGTCGTGGTCGTCGCGATTCGAGTCGCGAACAGCCTGATCCTGGATCGCGAACAGAACGTCTGGGTCTCCTTGGCGATCTACCTGGGCGCGTTCCTGTGGGTAGTGACCGCGACGGCGCTCGGCGCGCGACTGGACCGCCGGATTCCCGCGGGTCTGCACTAGGGGTGGCCAGGATCGAGGTGGCCGGACTCAGCAAGTCCTACGGCCGCACGAATGTGCTGAACCGGGTGAGCTTCGGCGTCCCGGCAGGATCGATCACCGGGCTGCTGGGACCGAACGGAGCCGGCAAGACCACGCTGCTTCGGCTGATGGTCGGGCTGGGCAGGCCGGACGAGGGCCAGGCCCTGTTCGGCGGACAGCGGTATGTCGACCTGGCCGAGCCGACATCGGTGGTGGGGTGCCTGCTGGATGCGTCGGCCCACCACCCAGGGCGATCGGTCTCGGAGACGGTGGTGTTGCACGCTCGCTACATCGGCCTGAGCGCGAAGCGTGCCACCGAAGAGTTGATGGACGTCGGGCTCGGCCCGGTCCTGAAGCGCCGGTTCGGCGTCCTGTCCCTGGGCATGCGCCAGCGGGTTGGACTGGCCATCGCCCTGCTCGGCCGGCCGACTCATCTGCTGCTCGATGAGCCGATGAACGGTCTGGACGTGGAGACCGCGGCCTGGGTGCGCGAGCGGATCAGTGGGTTCGCCCATCGGGACGGCGGGTGCGTGCTCATCTCCAGCCACCTGCTTCAGGAGCTGCAGTCCTTCGCGGATCGCATCGTGGTGATCAGCCAGGGCCGTCTGGCGTTCGAGGGTGGCATCGAACAGACCCGCAACGAGCGATCCTGCATCGTGCTTGCGCCGGACACCAATGGCCTGGTGGGGGCGTTGAGGTCCGCGGGCGTGGGTTTCGAACCCCCCGGGCCGGATGGACGGATCGCGGTGCGGGCACCCGCGGCCACGGTGGGCGGACTGGCTCATCGTCACAGTCTCCTGATCGAGGAACTCGTGCCCGGAGAGGCGAGGGCGCTGGAGTCGTTCTACATGACGATCACCAAGGGCGACTTCAGCCCGGAGGGGGGTGCACGCCATGGCAACGAGTAGGAGCTCAACGACTGGGAACTCTCCGTGGACCACGGTGGTCAGACTGACCCTGGTGGAGGTTCGCAAGGTCTTCACGACCCGCGGCAGCCGCACGTTCCTTGTCGTGGTTGCCTCCCTGGGGGCGGTGATCGCCGTGGCCGTCGGCTTCCTGGGCGACGACCAGCAGGTGGACGCCGCCGCGGTCCTCACCGTGCTCGGGTTGATGTTCACCATCGCGATGCCCGTCGTCGGCGTCCTGATCTTCACCAGCGATTGGCAACATCGCGAGATCGGCTCCGTGTTCCTCGCCCAACCACACCGCAGCCGCAGCTTCGTTGCGAAGCTCATTGCGAGTCTGCTGGTTACCGCACTGCTTCTGACGGCGGCCGCCATGGTCGCGGGCGTACTGTCAGCGGGCCTGGGCATGCTCCTGCAGCGACCATTGGTCTGGACGGGCCTGGACGAAGCGGTGCCGCAGCTGCTCGCCGGTTCGTTCGTGGGGGTGTGGGCCGGCGCCGCTCTGGGGGCCGCCCTGCAGAACGCGATCGGAGCGATCTCGCTGTGCTTCCTCCAAACGCTGTTGATCGACCCCCTTTTGGGATTCCTGCCCGCGGGAGCGGGGCCCTACCTGATGACCGGCTCGATCACGAACTTCGTCGCCGGCGGCGGTGCGCTCCTGCCGTTCGTCACGGCGGCGCTGCTTTGGCTCGTGGCGCCCCTGGGCATCGGCTTTGCGCGTCATCACCTCGGCGAGGTCAGCTGACGACCTGAGGCGGTCTCACCGGCCCCGGCGGGCGTGGGCCGGCGCGCACGATTAGCATGTGGCGGTGCCTGCCCCCCGCCCCGACCGCCTTCGGACGCCGCCCGCGGCAGCCATCGGGGTCGGCGTGATCGGGACCGCACTGATCGGCTGGGGGAGTTGCCACCCCGAGTTCGCCCACGGCCCGGACGGCTGGCCGTCCGCGCTGGTGAACGCGATCGGGTTGGCCCTGCCGCTGCCCTGGAGCAGGGCGGCGATCGTCGTGGGCGTGGTGCTGCTGGTCACGGCCTGGTGGTGGCTCCGGCCCGGTCCGGACGCCATGGGCGCCTCGTCCCGGCGCCCGCTGCCGGTCGCCCTGGGACTGTGGAGCGTCCCGCTGCTGCTGGTGCCGCCGGTGCTGTCGGCGGATGCCGTGCTGTACGCCGATCTGGGCTGGATCGTCAGCCAGGGCCAGAACCCGTACCTGGTCGGGCTGACCGGCGCCGGCGGTCCGTACGCGCCGCACGTCGATCCGCTGTGGGGCGGCAGCGGAGTCGCCTATCCGCCGCTGGCGCTGCTGACCAACGCGCTGGTGGTCGGACTCACCGGCTTCTCCACCTACGGCGGGATCATCGCGATGCGGCTGCCGGTGCTGCTCGCGCTCGCGGTGATCGCCTGGGTGCTGCCGCGGCTCGCCACCCGCTTCGGCCTGGACGCCGATCGCGCCCTCTGGTGGGGGTTGGCGAATCCCCTTGTGGTGCTGCACTTCGTCGGCGGCGCCCACAACGACGCGCTGATGATCGCGGTGGCCCTGGCCGGCATCTGGCTGGCGCTCCGGACGCCGCACTGGGCTTGGGGGCTGTTGGCCGGCCCGGCGGTGATCGGCATCGCGATGGCGTTCAAGCAGCAGGCCGGCCTGGCGGTGATCGCCTGCGCGGGGCTGCCGGTGGTAGCGGCGCTGGCGTCCGCCCCGTTGCCGCGCCGGCACTGGCTGCTGGCCTGGCGCAGCGCGATCGCGGCGGGCGTCGCGGTCGGAGTGTTCGCCGCGGTGTCGCTGGCCAGCGGGCTGGGCTTCGGCTGGACGGCGTGGCTGTCGCTGATGGGGAAGGCCGGGACGGCGGCGCCGTTCTCGCTGCTCGCCCAGGGCGGGGAGAAGCTGATCCTCGCCACGGGCGGCGACCCCACCGGGTGGCTGCAGGCGGTCGGGGCGGCGTCCACCCTCACCCTGCTGGTGGTGCTGGGCTGGGTACTGGTGCGGTTCGCGGACCGTCCGCTGGCCGCGGTGGCCTGGGGCTCGCTGGCGGTCTCCGCGCTGGGCCAGTCGATGCACCCCTGGTACATCCCCTGGTCGGTCGCGCTGCTCGCCCTGGTGCCGCTGAGCCCGCGCCAGTTCCGCTGGATGACGATCTTCGTGGCCGCCTTCGCGACCTGGAACGCCGTCCAGACCGTGGTGTGGCATTCGATGCCCTGACCCGCCGGCCTCACCCCACAGGGCCCTCCCTAACTATCTCTGCCCTCCCGTCGACGGGAGGGCAGAGATAGTTAGGGAGGGCCTTACGGCCCCGGCGACCGGGGGCACCACTAGGATCGGACGCACCGACCATCCCCGACCGAAGGTTGTCCCATGCCCGCATCCCCGTGGCGCCTGCCCGGCGTCTGGGTGGGTTTCGTCGGCTCGGTGCTGGTCGGCGTGGGGGCCTGCAGCAACGACTTCTCGTTCAATCCGCTCGGCTGGGGGGTCGGCCCGATCGCCTCCCTGGCTGCGGCCGTCGATCGGCCGACCGGCAACCTGCTGGTGGCGTCCGGCTGCGTGCTCCTCTCGCTCGGCTGGTTCCTGCTGGTGCCCCGCCCCGGACGGGCGGCGCCCAGGCACCTCTGGCTGCTGTGGGTGGCGCCGCTGCTGGTGGTTCCGCCGGTGATGAGCGGCGATCCCTTCCTGTACGCCGACCTCGGCTGGATCATGGCCAACGGCGGCAACCCCTACGTGGACGTCCTGGGCAGCTTCGGCGGACCGTTCGAACCCTTCGTCGACCGGTTCTGGGCGGGCAACGGCGTCGCCTACCCGCCGCTGGCGCTGGAGATCAACCGGCTGGCGGCGCAGCTCGGGGGCATGCACCCGTACTGGGGCGTGGTCGCGCAGCGGCTGCCGGCCGTGGCCGGGGTGGCGCTGGTCGCCGCCTTCCTGCCCCGGCTCGCCGACCACCTCGGCGCCGACCGGCACTGGGCGATCTGGCTGGGGGTGCTGAACCCGATCGTGATCGTCCACCTGGTCGGCGGCGCCCACAACGACACCCTGATGGTCGGCGTGGTGGTGTTCGCGCTGTGGGTCAGCGTGCAGCGGGTGCCGGTGGTGTCGGCCAGCCTGGTGCTGGCGCCGATCGCGATCGGCCTGGCGATGGCGCTCAAGCAGCAGGCCGGCCTGGCCGTGATCGCCGCCGCCGGACTGCCGGTGGCCGCCCGGATCGCCGAGCTGCCCCGGCTGCAGCGGGTGGCCGTCCTGGGCTGGCGGACGGCGGTCGCCACCCTGGTCGCCCTCGGCACCTTCGTCGCCGTCTCGCTGGCCACCGGTCTCGGCTTCGGCTGGACGCAGTGGCTGTCCCAGATGGGCCGGGCCCGCACCATGACCCTGTCGGTGGCCATCGGCGACGCCCTGGCCTGGACCGGCCGGGACGTCACCGACGCCGCCAACGCCGTCCTCGCCGTCGCGGCCCTGGGCGGGCTGGCCGCGCTGCTGCTGCTCCGCCCCGAGCGTCCGCTGCAGGCGACCGCCTGGGGTTCGCTGCTGGTGCTGTTCGTCAGCGAGGCGCTGCACCCCTGGTACGTCGGGCTGGGCCTGGCGCTGATCGCCCTGCTGCCGCTGGGCCGGACGGCCGCCCGCTGGGTGGTGTTCGGCACCTTCGGCTACTTGATGGCCTACGCGCTGACCAACCTGTACGTCCTGCCGGTGCTGCCGTCGATCGCCGGTGGCGTGGTGTTCGGCTCCGCGGCGTACGCGATCTGGAGTGCCTCCGGCGAGCGGCTGACTAGATGGTTGATTCCAAGGTCTGTTAGTGGTCGTAGGCGGTGAGGGATCGTAGGACGGGTTGTCCGGTGCGGTCGTTGTGCCAGATGACTGCGGTCAACGCGAGGAGGCGTTGGACGATCCGGGTGATGACACCGGCCGGGGTGCGTCCGCCGTGGCGTTCGAGGCCGAGTTGGTCTTTGAGGGTGTCGAAGATGGACTCGATGACTTGCCGGATTGGCTTGAGTAGCCGGGCTCCGGGGCGGGGCTGCTCGGTCGTGCGGGCCTTCCGCAGGAGGTGGAATCCCCTTGTCGTAAGGGTTTCCTCGAAGTCGTGGCCGTAGTAGTTCTTGTCGGCGGCGATCGTGCGGCCGGGCACCATGGTGAGTGCTGGGGTGTCGATCATTTGGAGCAGGACTTGTCGTTCGTCGGCCTTCGCTCCGGTGATCGAGAACGCCAACGGTAGCCCGTGGACGGTGGCTATCAGGTGCAGCCGCAGCCCCCAGAAGTAGCGGGAGTGGGAGGCGCAGTAGCCGTACTCGGCGAACCCGGCCAGATCGGAGCGTTTCGCGGTCTCGCGGGAGCGGCCGCATTCCACCGGGGTGGAATCGGCCACGACCAGGTCATCGGTGAACACCGACGTCGTCGTGGCCAGGTGCTGCATCACAGCGGCCATCAGCATCACGAGCTTCCGCATCCGCTTGTTGTAGCCCGACTGCTGGGGCAGGTAGGGGAACAGGTGACTCAGCCGGGTGCGGGCGTGGCGTACCCAGTGGGTCTCGTTGTCGAACCTCATCAGCACTGCCAAAACAGCCAAAGTGACAAGTTCCGCGTCGCTGACTTGGGGTTTTATCCCGACCGTAGGCCGCCACGGGACCAGTTCGGGGTGGTGGGTGACGAAGTCATCGACTTCCACGTACAGTGCAGTTGCCAGGGCGTCCAGACCGGTGTCCACACGAACCTCCTGTTCGATGTTGGGTTAGCAACACCGACACTGGACGCCCTGCAGCCACTCAACCCCGCGACGCGCCGACCCAACCCCCTTGGAATTGATCATCTAGTCTGGGCTGATGCGCATCGCCATCGCCGGCGCGTCCGGGCTGCTCGGACGCGCCACCACCGCCCACCTGCGGGCCGCCGGGCACGACGTGCTCGCCCTGGTGCGCCGCGAGGCGTCCGGCCCGGACGAGCGCCGCTGGGACCCGGATTCCGGCCGGATCGCCGCCCCCGGCCTGGCCGACGTGGACGCCGTGATCAACTTCTCCGGCGCCGGCATCGCGGACGCCCGCTGGAGTGTCGAACGCAAGGCCGAGCTACGCAGCTCGCGGCTCAACAGCACCACCACGCTGGCCGCGTCGCTGGAGCCCGGTGGACGCTGCCGGCGGCTGCTGAACGGCTCCGCGATCGGCTTCTACGGCGACACCGGCGAGACCATGGTCGACGAGGGGACGCCGCAGGGCGCCGGCTTCCTCGCCCAGCTGGTCGCCGACTGGGAGCGGGCGGCGCACGCCGCGCCCGTGCCCACCGCCTACCTGCGCACCGGTCAGGTGCTGACCACCGAGGGCGGCTTCCTGGGCAAGCAGCGGCTGCCGTTCCGGCTCGGCCTCGGGGGTCGGCTGGGGTCGGGGCGGCAGTTCCTCTCCTGGATCCACGTCGCCGACTACACCCGGGCGGTCGCCCACCTGCTCGACTCGACGCTGACCGGCCCGGTCAACCTGTGCGGCCCGAACCCGGTCACCAACGCCCGGTTCACGGCCGCGTTCGCGCAGGCCCTGAACCGCCCTGCGCTGATCCCGATACCGCTGCCCGCGCTGCGGCTGATGTTCGGCTCCGAGATGGTCGACGAGGCGCTGCTCAGCGGCACCCGTGTTCAGCCCCGCCGGCTGCTCGACGACGGGTTCGCGTTCGACCACCCGCAGCTGGAGGAGGCGCTGGCGGACGTCACCTGAGGTGGTTCCTCGTCATCCCGGGCCTGATCTCCTGCGTGACTCCGCGCTCGATCGGCGCGTCATCGCGGGCTCGACCTGCTGCCGTCATCCCGGGCTCGACCCGGGATCCCCGCGGCCGATCGGAGATCCCGGCGTTCGCCGGAGTGACGTAGGCCCGGACCGGATGGACGCGGCCGGGTGCCCGTCCGGCGACGCATAGACTGAACCATCCCGCGCGAAGGAGTGGTGCCTCGATGTCCCCGTCCGATCTGACCCCGGCCGGTGTCCCCGCGCCGTTCGCGACGCTCGGTCTCACCTTCGACGATGTGCTGTTGCAGCCCAACGCCAGCGATGTGATCCCGTCGCAGGCCGACACCTCGACCCAGGTGTCGAAGCGGATCCGGCTCAACATCCCGCTGTTGAGCGCCGCCATGGACACGGTGACCGAGGCGCGGATGGCGATCGCGATGGCCCGCGAGGGCGGCATGGGCATCCTGCACCGCAACATGCCCGCCGACGAGCAGGCGGCCCAGGTCGACCGGGTGAAGCGTTCCGAGGCCGGCATGGTCGACCAGCCGATCACCATCACCGCCGACCGCACCATCGGCGAGGTGGACGAACTGTGCGGCACGTTCCGGATCTCCGGCGTCCCGGTGGTCGACGACGACATGAAGCTGCTGGGCATCGTCACCAACCGCGACATGCGGTTCGAGGACGACCCGCGCCGCCGGGTGGCCGACGTGATGACCCCGATGCCGCTGGTCACCGGCTGGCCCGGCATCACCAGCGAGGAGGCGCTGCGGCTGCTGGCCCGGCACAAGATCGAGAAGCTCCCGCTGGTCGACACCGACGGCACCCTGCGCGGCCTGATCACTCTCAAGGACTACGTGAAGTCCGACAAGTACCCGCTGGCCTGCAAGGACGAGCAGGGCCGGCTCCGGGTCGGTGCCGCGGTGGGGTTCTTCGGCGACTCCTGGCAGCGGGCGATGCTGCTGGTCGAGGCCGGTGCGGACGCCATCATCGTGGACACCGCCCACGGGCACTCCTCGGGGGTGCTGCAGATGATCTCCCGGCTGAAGGCCGAGCCGGCCGCCGCCGGGGTGGACATCATCGGCGGCAACGTCGCCACCTACGCGGGTGCCTCCGCACTGGTGGACGCCGGCGCCGACGGCGTCAAGGTCGGCGTCGGACCGGGCTCGATCTGCACCACCCGCGTGGTCGCCGGCGTCGGCGTCCCGCAGGTGACCGCGATCCACGACGTGGCCCGCGCCTGCCGGCCGGCCGGCGTCCCGGTGATCGGGGACGGCGGCCTGCAGTACTCCGGCGACATCGCCAAGGCCCTGGTCGCCGGGGCCGACACGGTGATGCTCGGCTCGCTGCTGGCCGGCTGCGAGGAGAGCCCCGGCGAGCTGGTGTTCATCAACGGCAAGCAGTTCAAGTCCTACCGGGGGATGGGATCGCTGGGTGCGATGGCCGCCCGCGGACGCCGGGCGTCCTACTCCAAGGACCGCTACTTCCAGGGCGACGTGACCTCCGACGACAAGCTGATCCCCGAGGGCATCGAGGGCCAGGTCGCCTACCGGGGGCCGCTGGCCGCCGTCGCCTACCAGCTGGTCGGCGGGCTGCGGCAGTCGATGTTCTACACCGGCGCCGCCACCATCGACCAGCTGCACCAGCGCGGCCGGTTCGTCCGGATCACCTCGGCGGGGCTGCGCGAATCGCACCCGCACGACATCCAGATGACCATCGAGGCGCCCAACTACTCGTCGCCGAACTGACCCACCCCATCGACCCCCACGACAAGGCGAAGGAGCCGTGCCCATGATCGAGATCGGGCGATCCAAGCGTGCCCAACCGGTGTACTCGTTCGACGACATCGCGATCGTCCCGACCCGGCGCACCCGGCACATCGAGGACGTCCGGCTGAACTGGACGATCGACGCCCTGACCTTCGACTTCCCGATCGTCGCGGCGCCGCAGGACTCGGTGATGTCGCCCGCCACCGCGGCCGCGTTCGGACGCCTCGGCGGCCTCGGCGTCCTCAACCTGGAGGGGCTGTGGACCGGCGCATGCAGGAGCTCTACGCGGCCCCGATCCAGGGCGAGCTGATCGCGCAGCGGCTGGGCGAGATCCGCGAGGCCGGGGCCCCGGTCGCCGGCGCGTTGTCGCCGGAGAACTGCAAGGCGTTCGCGTCCGTGGTCGAGTCGGCCGGCGTGGACTTCTTCGTGATCCGCGGCACCACGGTGTCGGCCGAGCACGTGTCGTCGTCGGTGGAGCCGCTGAACCTGAAGGAGTTCATCTACGCGCTCGACGTGCCGGTGATCGTCGGCGGCTGCGCCACCTACCAGGCGGCGCTGCACCTGATGCGGACCGGCGCTGCCGGCGTCCTGGTCGGCTTCGGCGGCGGCGCCACCAAGCGCACCCGCAACGTGCTCGGCGTCGAGGTGCCGATGGCGTCCGCGCTGGCCGACGTGGCCGAGGCCCGCCGCGACTACATGGACGAATCCGGCGGCCGCTACGTGCACGTGATCGCCGACGGCGCCCTGGGTCGCTCGGGCGACATCGCCAAGGCGATCGCCTGCGGCGCGGACGCCGTGATGGTCGGCTCGCCGCTGGCCCGGGCGTCCGAGGCGCCGGGGCACGGGTATCACTGGGGTCCGGAGGCCTGGCACCCCAGCCTGCCGCGTGGCGAACGCGTGCGGTTCGGCGCGATCGGCAGCCTGGAGCAGATCCTGCACGGCCCCTCGCACACCCCGGACGGCACCATGAACCTGGTCGGCGCCCTGCGCCGGGCCCTGGCCACCTGCGGCTACACCGAGGTCAAGGAGTTCCAGCGGGTGGAGATCGTCGTCCACCGCTGAGGTCGTGACCATGCGCCGCCGACGACTGCCAGGATGACGCCAAGGGCTGCTCCGGCGGGAGGCAGAAACCATCCGGCCGGGACGTGGTCCTGCGGATCAATGGACACCAGCGAACCGAATGCCGCCAGCGCCGTGAGCATGGCGATTCCGATCGACATCAGGATCAACAGCCCCCGAGTCCAGGCATCGCTGGCGGTGAGTTCTCGGGGCACGCCACGAGAATAGTTGGACGTCACGATCGACCTACTGCGCGACGGTGACCCCATGCTCGGTGGCTGTCTTCGCCAGGGTCGCGTCAAAGGTCGCCAGGATGGCACCGGTCTCCATCGCGGCGGCGAGCACACAGCAGTCCGGCAGCCTCAACGGTGTGTTTGCCCGTAGCTTCGCCAGGGCAAGCGGTTGCTCCGCCCCGATCGGCAGCTGTTCGATGCCCAGAGACTCGATCGTGTGCATCGCCTCGGCTTCTCGGCCCACGCGCATCGGGCCCACCAGGCACTCCGCGAGGGTGATCGGATGGATCGTCAACTCCTCCTCGGTGTCGATGATGTCGAGCGCGCGGACGCTGTGGACGTCCGCGATCAGGTGCGAGATCAGCACACTCGCATCAAGGACGATCATGCCGGCCAGTCCTTCCGGAGCTCCTTGAGATAACCGGGCGGGTAGGCATCCTTCATCGATCCCCGGGTCGCTTCGAGCACCTTGCGCCGCGCCGCCCGGCGCTCGGCGCGGGCGGTTTCCACCGATTGCGCCCCGACCGTCATCAGCCGGGTGATGAGCTCCGAACGGGGGACGCCGGGCCACTCTCGTGCGGCGATTTCGAGCGCGTGAGCGACCGGTGGGGTCTGGGTGACCTGGATCCGGGTCAGCGTGGTGGGCATGAATCGGAGTGTACCACCGGGCGACTCGGTGGTACAGGCGATCGGAATCGCTACGATGCCCCCATGAGCACGCCCCCGTCCGGATCGCCGGGCCCCGAGTTCGACCCGCCCGCCCCGTTCCCGGGCCCCCAGCCCGGCAGGGAGCCGGGCGGCCCGACCGGGGCATCGTTCCCGACCACGGACGCCGGCCAGCGGTTCCCGACCGGCCCCGACCCGCACGCCCCCCAGGCCCAGGGCGCGCGCTACCCGACGGGCGACGCTCCCTACCCGGCGCCCGGGACGCCCTACCCGGGCGTTCCCGCCGCGGGGTCGCCGCAGCCCGCACTCGGCGGCTACCCCGCGTCCGGCGGCGAGCTTCCCGTACCTGTCGCGGCGCCCGAGCGCGTCGGCCTCGGCCTGACCGCGGCCGCGGTGGTGGTGCTGATCTGCTGCGCGCTGACGGCGGCGATCTATCACTGGGGTTTCATCGCCAGCATCACCGCCTGGCTGATGGCGCTCGGCGCCTCCTGGGCCTACACCAGGGTGGGCGGGCAGCCGGTCAAGGGCCGGGTTCCGCTGCTGATCCTGATCCTGGTCGGCATCGTGCTGGGATTCCTGTCGATGGTCGCCAGCGCGGTCTGGGATTACTACTGGAACGAGATGGGCAGCGCCGGCACGACGGCGGAGGCGTTCAGCGTGGTGCTGGACAACCTGTTCAACGGCGAGCTGTGGCAGGACCTGGGTGCCGACGCCCTGTTCTACTTCCTGTTCGCCGCACTCGGAGCCTTCGGGGTGATCCGCCGGATGGCCTCGGTCGGCCGGTCGCGGCAGTGACCGATCCGGAACTCGCCCGCCTGCGCGGCAGTATCGACAACCTCGACAGTGCCCTGATCTGCCTGCTCGCCGAACGGTTCAAGGTCACCCAGCGGGTCGGTGAGTTGAAGGCGACGCTGGGGCTCCCGCCCGCCGACCCCCAGCGCGAGGCTGAGCAGATCGCCCGGCTGCGCCAGCTGGCCCAGGACGCCCATCTCGACCCGGAGTTCGCCGAGAAGTTCCTGAACTTCATCGTCTCCGAAGTGGTGCGACACCACGAACGGATCGCCCGGGAGGCCGGCTGACCGGCGTCCCGCCCGTCGTCCGCCCGCTCGGCCCGGACGACGGGCCGGCAGTGGACGCCATCGAGGCCGCGGCCGACGCGCTGTTCGAGGGCGTCCTGCTGCTGCCACCGGGCGAGGCCCGGAGCGCGGCGCTGGGGGCCCGCGGCTTCGCCCTGGTCGCCCTGGACGGCGAGCGCCCGATCGGCTTCGTGCAGGTCCTGGAGTTGGACGCCCGCTTCCACCTCGAGCAGCTCAGCGTCCATCCGAGCGCGCAGCGGCGCGGTGTCGGAACGGCCCTGCTGTCGGCGGCCGAGGACGGCGTCCGGGCCCGGGGCGGGTCGGTGGTGACGCTGCGGACCTTCGCCGACATCCCCTGGAACGCCCCGTTCTACCGGCGTCACGGCTATCTTGACGCCGAACTCCCGGTGGCGATGGCGGGCCTGCTGGCGGCCGAGGAGAGGCTCGGGCTGCTGCGCGCCGGCCGGCGGGTGACGCTGGCCAAGCAGGTGGCCGACCATGTCGTGCCGTGGCCGGCGGTGAGCGTGCTGCCCCTGCGCGACGGCGCCGGGGGCCTGGAGGTGTTCGTCCAGTACCGCGCCACCACCATGGACTTCGCCGAGGGTGCGGTGGTGTTCCCCGGCGGCCGGGTGCTGCCCGGGGAACCGCCGGTGCCGGTGCCGGCGGCACATGCCGTCGCCTGGACCGCCACCACCCTTCCCGGGCCCGGTGTGCTGGCGGCCGCCGCGATCCGCGAGGTGGCCGAGGAGTGCGGCGTCCGGCTGCGCGCCGGCGACCTGGTGCCGTGGGACGACTGGGTCACCCCGCCCGGCGGCCGCCGCCGCTTCGACGTGGCGTTCTTCCTGACCGCGGCGCGAACCGGCCAGGACTGGCGCAACACCACCACCGAGGCGGTCCGAACCGGGTGGCGGCGGCCCGGCGACCTGCTGGATGCGGCCGGCCGGGGCGAGCTGCGGCTGCTGCCGCCGACCCGGACGCTGCTCGCCGAACTCGCCGGATTCCCCGCGGTGGCCAGCGCGCTCGCCCGGCGTCCGGGCATCGTTCCGGTGCTGCACGACCAGGCGGGATCGAGGTCGGGCCGCAGCTGACGACGCGGCGCTACGAGCCGTGCGCCCGCAGTGTCGCCTGGGCCAGCCGGATCGCGTCGTCGCGCAGCTCGGCCGGCGCGAGCAGCCTGGCCTCGCCGCCGAAGGCGAGCACGATCGCGAGGGCGGCCCGCCGGGCCCGGAAGGTGAGCTCCAGCACCGGCCAGCCGCCGTCCTCGCCTCGTCGGACGATCGCGCTGCCCGGCGTCAGCTGGAACTGGGAGTAGGTGGTGAAGAACGGTGCCGCGGTCGGATCCACGGCGACCGTGACCGTGCAGGCGGTCGCGCGCTCCTCGAACGCGGCCCGCTGCCGGGCCCACGCCCCGGCGAGATCGAGGTCGTCCGGCACCCGGGCCGGCGCGTCCAGCACGGTGGCCGCGACGATCCGGGAGACGCGGTAGGTGCGCTGCTGCCCGCGGTGGGCGGCCAGCAGGTACCAGCGTCCGGCGTTCTCGACCAGGCCGTACGGATCGACCGTGCGGGTGCCCGGCTCGCCGTTGTTCCGCGGCGACGCGTAACGCAGCCGCAGCCGTCGCCTGCGGGTGGCGGCGTCCCGCAGCACCGGGAGCAGTGGCACCTCCTCGGCGGCGGCGAACCAGCGGCGCCGGTCGACCATCACGACGGACGCCAGCGCCTCGGCGGTCTCCAGGGCGGGCGCCGGAACCGTGGCGGAGAGCTTGGTCAGCGCAGAGCTCAGCTCGCCGCCGAGGCCGAGTTCGGCGGCGGCGGTGCCCGACGTCCAGGCGAACAGGGCCTGTGCCTCGCCGGGGCTCAACCCGCTCACCTCGGTGCGGTAGCCGTCGAGCAGGGAGCACCCGCCGTTGCGTCCCCGGTCGGTGTAGACCGGGACGCCCGCCGCCGACAGCGCCTCCATGTCGCGCAGCACGGTGCGTTCGGAGACCTCGAGGATCTCGGCCAGCCGCCGGGCGGGCAGGCGTCCGTGCCGCCGCAACAGGGCGAGGATCTGCAGCAACCGGTCGGCCCGCACACCGAGGATCCTGTCACGAAAACCAGACAGGGGATGTCTGGAATAGGGCGGGAGGATCGCGTCATGAACGAAACCAACACCTTGCCGGACACCCGGCCCCTTTTCCACGCCGCTCTCGCCCAGGTCGCTCCCCTGATCGATGCCCTGGCGACCTCCGACCTGGATCGTCCGACGCCCTGCGCGGGATGGTCGGTCCGCGACCTGCTCAGCCACCTGGTCGCGGTCGGGGACCGGATCGTCCACATCGCCGGCGGCGGGAAGCCGTTCGAGGTGCCGTCGGTCGTCCAGGGCATCCCCGACGCCGACTGGTCGGACGCCTGGCGCAGCCGGGTCGCACCGATCGAGCAGGCCCTCGCCGACGACGCCCTGCTGACCCGCGAATGGGTGCATCCCGCCGGGACGATGCCGGGCTTCCGGGCGATCGCGATCTACGCCAGCGAGCTGGCCGTGCACGCCTGGGACCTGGCCCGCGCCCTCGGCCGTGACGCCGAGCTCGACCAGGACGTCGCGGCCGCCGTGGTCGGCCCGATCACCGCGGCGCTGCCGGCGGAGCCGCGGGGCGGGGTGGTCCCGTTCGGCGCCGTCGTACCGGTCGCCGACGACGCGCCGCCGTACGCCCGCCTGGTCGGCTGGGTCGGCCGTGATCCGGAGTGGACATCCCAGTCCTGACTCAGGTCGTCAGCTGGCGACCGATTCTGTGGGGACTTCGCCTCGTCCGCCTCGGAGCGTGTCAAATCGGTCGCCAGCTGACGAACTCCACGCTGGTTGAGTTTGTCGAGACCGCTCCGCGGAACCAAACCCGACCACAGAAGGGTTTCGACGGGCCCGACCAACGGGCCGGGCCTCGACCAGCGAAGAAGCTCAGGCGATGACGTCCCCGGCGGTGGTGTTCGCCGGGATCCCGGTCACTACCGAGCCCGGTGGGACGTCCTTGACCACCAGGGCGTTGGCGCCCACCTTGGAGCCGTCGCCGATGGTGATCGGGCCGATGATCTTGGCGCCGGCACCGAGCAGCACGTTGTTGCCGATGCTCGGATGCCGCTTGAACCGGCCGCGGGATCGTCCGCCCAGGGTGACCTGGTGGTACATCAGCACGTCGTCGCCGATCTCGGCGGTCTCGCCGATGACCACCCCGTTGCCGTGATCGATGAAGAACCGCCGACCGATCACGGCACCGGGATGGATCTCGACCTGGGTCAGGGTACGCGACACCTGGGAGAGCAGCCGGGCCAACGGACGCAGCGCCGGGCTGCTCCGCCACAGCTTGTGGCAGAGCCGGTGTACCCAGACGGCATGGACGCCCGGGTACGCCAGCGCCACCATCAGCTTGCTGTGGGCTGCCGGATCCTCCCGTAGCGCGGTGTCCAGATCCTCGTTCAGCCGGAACCAGGCTGCCGAGGCCAGGGCGCGCAGGGCCATCAATCCAGCAGGTCCGCGTACAGGATCGTGGACAGGTAGCGCTCGCCGAACGACGGGATGACCACCACGATGGTCTTGCCGGCGGTCTCCTCGCGGGCGGCGAGCTCGGCGGCGGCGGCCAGCGCCGCGCCCGAGCTGATCCCGACCAGCAGTCCCTCCTTGGCGGCGGCCAGACGGGCGTACTCGACGGCCGTCTCGGCGTTCTGCGGCAGGATCTCGTCGATCACCGAGCGGTCCAGGATCTCGGGGATGAAGTTGGCGCCGATGCCCTGGATCTTGTGCGGGCCGGGCTGGCCGCCGGACAGGATCGCCGACTCCTTGGGCTCGACGGCGACGATCTTCACCTCGGGCTTGCGCTCCTTGAGGATCTGGCCGACACCCGAGATGGTGCCACCGGTGCCGATGCCGGCGACCACGTAGTCGACGGTGCCGTCGGTGTCGTTCCAGATCTCCTCGGCGGTCGTCTTGCGGTGGATGTCCACGTTGGCCGGGTTGGCGAACTGGCGGACCAGGACGGCGCCCTCCTCGGCGCCGATCGCCTCGGCGCGGGCCACCGCGCCACGCATGCCCTCCGAACCCGGGGTCAGCACCAGCTCGGCGCCGAACGCGCGCAGCAGTGCGCGGCGCTCCTTGGACATCGTCTCGGGCATGGTCAGCACCACCCGGTAGCCGCGGGCCGCGCCCACCATGGCCAGCGCGATGCCGGTGTTGCCGGAAGTCGCCTCGACGATGGTGCCGCCCGGCTTCAGCTGGCCGGACGCCTCGGCGGCGTCGATCATCGCCACGCCGATCCGGTCCTTCACCGAGTTGGCCGGGTTGTAGAACTCCAGCTTGGCGACCACGGTCGCCTTGGTGTCGCCGAAGATGCGGTTCAGCCGGACCAGCGGGGTCCGTCCGACCAGCGTGGTCACGTCGTCGTAGATCTGCATGTAGGTCCTCACTGCTGGATCGCGCGGGTTCCCCGCGTTCAGGAATCTCGGTGCTCAATCATGTCACCATTTGCAATCCCTACACTGGCGTCCCATGAGCCACGAGCACGAACTGGTCCTCGTCGTCGACTTCGGCGCGCAGTACGCGCAGCTGATCGCGCGCCGCGTCCGCGAGGCCCGGATCTACTCCGAGATCATCCCGCACACCACCGGCGTGGCCGAGATCGTGGCCCGCAAACCGAAGGCGATCGTGCTCTCCGGAGGCCCCCAGTCGGTGTACGCGCCGGGCGCCCCGCAGGTCGACGCGGAGCTGTTCGGCACCGGCATTCCCACCTTCGGCATGTGCTACGGCTTCCAGGCCATGGCCAGCGCGCTGGGCGGCGAGGTGCGCCGCACCGGGTTGTCCGAGTTCGGCCGTACCCAGGTGCGGGTGGACGCCGGCGGCACCCTGCTCGGCGAACTGCCGCCCGACTTCCGCGCCTGGATGAGCCACGGCGACGCCGTCTACGCCGCGCCCCCCGGCTTCGCCTGCCTGGCCAGTTCCAACGGCTCGCCGGTGGCCGCCTTCGAGGACCTCGGACGCGGCCTCGCCGGCGTCCAGTGGCACCCGGAGGTGGGCCACTCCGAGCACGGGCAGGACGTGCTCGAGGCGTTCCTGGTCGAGATCGCCGGCTGCCGCCAGGACTGGACGCCGGCCAGCATCGTCGAGGATTCGGTGGCCTCGATCCGCGCCCAGGTGGGCGACAAGCAGGTGCTCTGCGCGCTGTCCGGCGGGGTCGACTCGGCGGTCGCTGCGGCCCTGGTGCAGCGCGCCGTCGGCGACCAGCTGACCTGCGTGTTCGTCGATCACGGCCTGCTGCGCAAGGGCGAGGCCGAGCGGGTGGAGCGCGACTTCGTGGCGGTCACCGGGGTCGACCTGGTGGTCCGCAACGAGGTCGACCGGTTCCTCGGCGCGCTGGCCGGAGTGAGCGAACCGGAGACCAAGCGCAAGATCATCGGCCGCGAGTTCATCCGCACCTTCGAGGACGCCGCCCGCGCGCTGAACGACGAGAAGGACATCGAGTTCCTGGTCCAGGGCACCCTCTACCCGGACGTCGTGGAGTCCGGCGGCGGCGAGGGCGCGGCGAACATCAAGAGCCACCACAACGTCGGCGGCCTCCCCGACGACCTGCAGTTCTCGCTGATCGAGCCCCTGCGCACCCTGTTCAAGGACGAGGTGCGCGCGGTCGGCACCGAGCTCGGGCTGCCCGACGAGATGGTCTGGCGGCACCCGTTCCCCGGCCCGGGCCTGGCCATCCGGATCATCGGCGAGGTCACCGCCGAGCGGCTCGACCTGCTCCGCGAGGTGGACGCCATCGCCCGCGCCGAGCTCACCGAGGCCGGCCTGGACCGCGACATCTGGCAGTTCCCGGTGGTGCTGCTGGCGGACGTCCGTTCGGTCGGCGTCCAGGGTGACGGCCGCACCTACGGGCACCCCGTGGTGCTGCGTCCGGTGACGTCCGAGGACGCCATGACCGCCGACTGGGGACGGCTGCCCTACGACGTGCTGGAACGGATCTCCACCCGGATCACCAACGAGGTAAGCGAGGTCAACCGGGTGGTGCTCGACATCACCTCCAAGCCGCCCGGCACCATCGAGTGGGAGTGAGCGGCGGCGTCCGCTGACCGCCGCGCCGGCTCGGTGAACCGGGGGGACGGTTCCCTGAACCGGAAAGGAACCGTCCCCCGAACCGGAAAGGAACCGTCCCCGCCGTTCAGGGGACGGTTCCTTTCCGGTTCACCCCGGGTCCCGGCATGCGTCGACCAATCCCCGGGTGGCGACCCTCGACCGGTTCAGCCGCGTCCACTAGGTTCGTCACTCACAGGCGAACTCGAAGGGGAGTGGTGTCATGGCGTCCGGACGCGTGCTGGTGGTCGGTTCCTTGAACGCGGATCTGGTGGTGCGGACGGCGCGGCTGCCCGGCCCCGGGGAGACGGTGACCGGATCCGACCTGGTGATCGTGCCCGGTGGGAAGAGCTCGAACCAGGCCGCCGCGGTGGGCAAGCTCGGCGGTGAGGTCGCCATCCTCGGCTGCGTCGGCGACGACGGCAACGGCGCCATGCTGCTGGCCAGCCTGCAGGATTCCGGGGTCGACACCAGTCAGGTGAGGGTGCTCAGCAGTGTCGCCACCGGGTCGGCGATGATCGCGGTCGACGACGCGGGGGAGAACTGCATCATCGTCAGCCCGGGAGCCAACGGACGGCTGACCGCCGGTGACGTGGACGCCGCGACGGAGTTCTTCGCCGAAGCCGACGAGCGGGCGGTGCTGACGCTGTGCCTGGAGGTGTCGATCGAGGCGGTCAAGGCGGCCGCCCGGAACGCCCGCGAGCGCGGCGCCACGGTGCTGCTGAACATCTCGCCGTACCAGCAGGTCGGCTCCGACCTGCTCGACCTGGTCGACGTCCTGCTGGTCAACAACCACGAGCTGGCCGACCTGACCGGCCAGGCCGACTTCGACGCGCTGGGGGACTGGGCGGGGGTGATCGGGGCCACCGCCGCCGCGCTCGGCGACAGCGGTCCGAGGACGATCGTGGTGACCCTGGGCTCGGACGGAGCCCGGATCATCGATCTCGACGCCGGGACCGCCTCGGCCCAGATCCCGTCGCCGAAGGTCAAGCCGGTCGACACCACCGGGTGCGGGGACGCCTTCCTGGCCGCGCTCGCCTTCCGGCTCGCCCAGGGCGACGACCTCGACGCGGCCTGCGCGTTCGCCGTCCGGGTGGGCGCCTACGCGGCCACCGGGGAGGGCGCCCAGAACTCCTACCCGAGCGCCGAGCAGCTGGCCAACTGGAAACCCTGAACTGCCGATCATGGCCGTGCCGGGTGCGCAACCGAACCGAAACCGGTTCCGCATCCGGCACGCCTGCGCCGCCTGCTGCGGCCTGTTCGTGATCTCGTACGGGTCGGCGATGCTCGACACCTACGGCGGCGTGGCGGTGCGGCCCCGCGACTGCATCCTGCGCCAACTCGCCGCCAACCCCGAGAGCGTTGCCGCCGTAGCGACCGGCCACCCGGACTGGCTCACCCAGCGGCGCGGCACCGTCAACGACGCCAGCTGCCTGAACCGCACCGAGGTGTACGGGGTGGTGCGGCCGGGCGATGAGGCCGAACTCGGACGTGCGCTGGCGTTCGCCCGCGAGCATGACCTGAAGGTGTCGCTGTCCGGCGCTCGGCACAGCATGGGCGGCCAGGCGTCGTGGCCCGGCGCGCTGATCGTTGACCTGACCGCAATGGACCGGATCACGATCGACGAGGCGTCCGGCACCGTGCGGGTCGGCGGCGGCGCGCTGTGGCGCCAGGTGCTCGAAGCGCTGCACCCGCACGGGCTCTCGGTGAGCGGGATGCCGAGCATCGATGTGCTCAGCGTCGGCGGCACCATCTCGGTCAACGCCCACGGCGCCGACTTCCGCACCGGTTCGCTGGCCGGCACGGTCCGCAGCCTGCGGCTGATGCAGGCCGACGGCAGGGTCGTCACCCTCGATGCCGATCACGATCCCGACCTGTTCCATGCCGTGATCGGCGGCTACGGGCTGTTCGGCGTCATCGTCGAGGCCGAGTTGGCCACCGAGCCGAACGAGGTGTACCGGCTGGAGCAGCGGGTGGTGCCCGCGGCCGATCTGCCGAGCGTCCTGGGCGCCCTGGCGGCCGACGAGAAGAACCGGCTGATGTCCGCGGACCTGGCCACCGCGGGTTCGCCGCCGCTGCAGGAGGCGATCGTCTACACCTACTCGCGGTTCCCGGGTTCCGCGGACGAGCCGATGCCCGAACTGCGGCACGAGCCCGACTCGCCGCCGGCCCGGCTGCTGTTCAATCTGGCCCGCCACCAGGGCCCGTTCCAACGGCTGAAATGGACGCTGCAGCGCGACCTGATGCCGCGCGTGCGGCAGTGCGACACCTCACGCAACGAGGCGCTGCGTGCGGCGAGGCCTGCCTGGTGTCGCGCAGCCAGGCCATGTACAGCGATCTCGGCCTGCTGCGCCACAAGATTCCCCAGTACACCGACATTCTGCAGGAGTACTTCCTGCCACCGGACGCCCTCGTCCCCTTCCTGCGCGAGACCGCCGCGAGGGTCGAGGACGGACAGGCGGTGCTGCTGCACGCGTCCGTCCGGATGGTGCATGCCGAGCCGCTGCTGCTCGACTACGCCCGGGGTGAGCGGTACTCGCTGGTGCTCTATCTGAGCCAGGAGGTGTCCGCCGCCGGCAACCGTGACATGGCCGACCTGACCCGGTCGCTGGTCGGGCTCGCGCTGGCGCAGGGCGGCACCTTCTACCTGCCCTACCAGCAGCACTACACCCGCGACGACCTGACCCGCGCCTACCCGCGGATCGAGGAGTTCTTCGCGCTGAAGCGCCGCCACGACCCGGGGCTGCTGTTCATGAACAGCCTGTACAGCCGGTACGGCGAACGATGAGGCGGGGCGCGCACGCGGTCGTTAGGATGCCGCGGTGAACTGGGTGGAGCTGGTCGGCTACGCCGGGTCGGCGCTGATCGTGGTGTCGCTCACCATGACGTCGGTGGTGCGACTGCGGCTGTTGTCGCTCACCGGAGGACTGATCTTCGTCGTCTACGGCGCGCTGCTGCCGTCGGTCCCGATCATCGTCACCAACGCGGCAGTGGCCGGCGTGAACATCTGGTTCCTGCGCCGCGAGTTCGGGCCGCACCGGGCGATCGGCGCGGTGCCGATCGAGGCGGACGCTCCGTTCCTGGAGGACTTCCTGCGCGCGCACGCCGACGACATCCGGCGCAGCTGGCCGGGCTTCGGCTCGCTGCACGGCGAGGACGTCGTGCTGCTGCTGATGCGTGACGGCCTGCCCGCGGGGGTGCTGGCCGGACGCCGCGACGGCCCGGTGCTGAGGCTCACCGTGGACTATGTGATGGCCGCCTACCGGGACTCGCGGATCGCCGCCTGGCTGTACACCGGCCCGGGCGCCAGGCGGCTCCGCGACGCCGGCTTCACCAGCGTGGTCGTGGAGGACCCGACGCCGGGGCACACCGACTACCTGCGCCAGCTCGGCTTCGAGACCGTCGACGGCACCCTCGTGAAGCAACTCTGATGCCGGTCCGGGCCGATAGCCGCTCGCGACCAGATCCGGGTAGCCTGGATGAGGGAACCCGCCGGTTCGGGTGAGTGGGTCGCTCGGGACGAGATCCCGGGCGGGCCCGGGCTGACGAGGGAGCCCGCGTCAGCCGGTGTAGCCGAGCAGCCGCTCCAGCAGCACCGGGGCGAGCGGCCGGTCAGTGTCCAGCACCACCCGGACGTGGGCGCCCTCGACGTCGCGCGGCCCGGTGCGCTGCTTGCGCAGGTCGCAGATCGTCTGACCGCGTCCCGGTCCCTGGGTGTCGTCGACGACCACCGGCACGTTCGGGGCGCGGGTGGCGGTGATCTGGCCGACCGCGATGGCGGCGGCAAGCGGGTCGTGCAGGGCGCACATCCGGCGTCCGTACTCGTCGACGTAGAAGTCGAAGTACAGGTTGAGAATGTCGGCCAGCGCCCGGTTCAACGCCGACTCGGACGCCGCCAGCGCCTTCCGGTCCGACTCCTCGAACGCGTTCTCCAGAGTGACGTCGAGAGGTACCAGCACGACCTGCCAGGGTGCTTCCATGACCGCCTGGGCGGCCTCGGGATCGTTGTAGATGTTGGCCTCGCCGACCGGGCTGAGGTTGCCCGGCACCAGGGCCGCGCCGCCCATGATGATCACCTCGCGGACCAGTTCCGCGATCGACGGGTCCTGCTTCAGCGCGATGGCCAGGTTGGTCAGCGGGCCGATCGCGATCACGTCCAGTTCGCCCGGGTGCTGGTGGGCGAGCCGGACCAGCATGTCGGCAGCCGATTCGGCCTCCGGCCGGCGGTCGGTGTGCGGCAGTTCCACGTCGCCGACGCCGTTGTGGCCGTGGATGTGCGGGACGCCGCCGTCGAAGCTGTGGGTCAGCGGGTCCATCGCCCCGACCGCGACCGGCACGTCGTCCCTGCCGCCCAGCGCCAGCAGGTCGAGGGTGTTGAGGGCTGCCCGCCTGGCGTCGATGTTGCCGCTCACCGTGCCGATCCCGGCCAGGGTGACCTCGGGTGAGGCCATCAGGTAGACCAGGGCGAGCGCGTCGTCGATTCCGGTGTCGCAGTCGAAATAGACGGGACGGGGGGACATGAGCATCCTTTCGGCGGGGGAGTCGTTCTGTTCAGCTGCCGACGACGCCGACGATGGCGGCGTTGAGCAGGTTCGTCATGGTGGCGGCCAGCAGGGCCAGCAGACCGTACTTGGCGACCTCGTGGCGACGTTCCGGGACCAGCGCGCCGAGCGACCCGACCAGGATCGCGATCGAGCCGAAGTTCGCGAAGCCGCACAGCGCGAAGGTGGTGATCAGCACGGTCTTGGGGTCGAGGCTGCCGGCCTGGGCCAACGGGCCGAAGTTGGAGAAAGCGACGAACTCGTTGAGCACGGTCTTCTGGCCGATGAAGTTGCCGGCCGTCCCGGCCTCGTGCCAGGGGACGCCGAGCAGCCAGGCGACCGGGGCGAAGATCCAGCCGAACACCTGGTCGAAGGAGAGGCCCGGCGCGCCGCCCATGATGATCACCTCGCGGACCAGTTCCGCGATCGACGGGTCCTGCTTCAGCGCGATGGCCAGGTTGGTCAGCGGGCCGATCGCGATCACGTCCAGTTCGCCCGGGTGCTGGTGGGCCAGCCGGACCAGCATGTCGGCAGCCGATTCGGCCTCCGGCCGGCGGTCGGTGTGCGGCAGTTCGACATCGCCGACGCCGTTGTGGCCGTGGATGTGCGGGACACCACCGTCGAAGCTGTGGGTCAGCGGGTCCATCGCCCCGACCGCGACCGGCACGTCGTCCCGGCCGCCCAGCGCCAGCAGGTCGAGGGTGTTGAGGGCTGCCCGCCTGGCGTCGATGTTGCCGCTCACCGTGCCTATCCCGGCCAGCGTGATCTCGGGCGAGGCCATCAGGTAGACCAGGGCGAGCGCGTCGTCGATTCCGGTGTCGCAGTCGAAATAGACGGGACGGGGGGACATGAGCATCCTTTCGGCCGGGGTGTCGTTCGTTCAGCTGCCGACGACGCCGACGATGGCGGCGTTGAGCAGGTTCGTCATGGTGGCGGCGAGCAGGGCCAGCAGACCGTACTTGGCGACCTCGTGGCGGCGTTCCGGCACCAGCGCACCGAGCGACCCGACCAGGATCGCGATCGAGCCGAAGTTCGCGAAGCCGCACAGCGCGAAGGTGGTGATCAGCACGGTCTTGGGGTCGAGGCTGCCGGCCTGGGCCATCGGGCCGAAGTTGGAGAACGCCACGAACTCGTTGAGCACGGTCTTCTGGCCGATGAAGGCGCCGGCCGTTCCGGCCTCGTGCCAGGGGACGCCGATCAGCCAGGCGACCGGCGCGAAGATCCAGCCGAACACCTTGTCGAACGACAGGTCCGGGCTTCCGAACCAGCCGCCGATGCCGCCCAGTGCGCCGTTGAGCAGCGCGATCACGGCGATGAAGGCGATCAGCAGGCAGCCGACGATCACGGCCAGGTGGCCGCCGGTCAGCGCTCCGCGGGCGAGCGCGTCGATGACGTTGACCGACTCGGTGTCGCGGACGTCGCGGACCGAGGCGTCCAGGTCGGAGACCTCGGTCTCGGGCCACATGCCCTTGGCGATCAGCAGCGAACCGGGCGCGTTCATCACGGCGGCGGCGAGCAGGTACGGCATCGGTGCGCCGAGCAGCGAGTAGCCGACCAGCACGGTGCCGGCGACCGAGGCCAGGCCGCCGGTCATGCAGACGAAGAGCTCCGACTTGGTCAGCCGCTTCAGGTAGGGCTGGATCACCAGCGGCGCCTCGCTCATGCCGAGGACCACGACGGTGGCCGCCCAGACCGACTCGATCTTGGACGTCCCCAGCACCCACTTCAGCGCGGTGCCGACGATCTCGACGAACCACTGCAGCACCCGCAGGTAGTAGAGCAGGCCGACGATCGTGCCGAAGAAGATGATCACCGGCAGCACCTGGACGGCGAAGATGAAGCCGTTCTTCTCGGTGTCGACCAGCGATCCGAAGACGAAGTCGGTGCCGGCCTTGGTGTAGTCGATGATGTGGGTGACGCCGCCCGCGAATGCCTCAAGCGCCCTGGCACCGGGTTCCCACTTGATCACCAGGAAGCCGGTCAGCGCCTGCAGCGCCAGCCCCGAGCCGATGATCCGCCAGTTGATCCGGCCGCGGTGCTTGGACATCAGCACCACGATCCCGAGGATCAGGACGACCCCCAACAGCCCCTGCAACCGGTCCATCTTCAGCCTCCTCGGCGTGCGGATGCTGGTGACCATAGGGTCGCCCGTACCCCGGTGGCAAGGGATTTTCGGTTACAGCTGAGGGAGGCGGGCAAGGCCGAGGGTCCGGACGTCGGGCGTCCGGACCCCTCGGGGCGATCTGTCAGCGGAGGTCGTCGGGATTCTGCTCGGGGCGGTCGGCCGGCCGGCTGTTGCCCTGGCCGAAGGCGCTGCGGGCCTCGTCGAAGCCGGTGGGTCCACCGCCCTCGGTGGGCAGCACCGCCCACAGGGCCAGGTAGGCGATCCAGCCCACCTGGGTGAAGATGGCCAGCAGCACGGTCAGGATTCGGACCAGCCCGGAGTCCAGGTTGAGGTAGCGGGCCAGCCCGCCGCAGACACCGCCGAGGAATTTGTCGGTGGTCGAGCGGGTCAGGGTCTTTCCGTTCATCGGGTTCCTTTCGTCGAATTGCGGGAAAGTAGGAGGCCGGCCAGGCCGATCACGACCAGGCCGAGGGGGGCGAGGACCGAAACGAGCTTCCAGTCCGGGGTGCCGAAGGCGGCGCAGAGGGCGAGCGCGGCCAGCCCGAAGCTGACCAGGCCGACGTTGAAGGCGGCGACATCGACGCGTCTCATCGGGACACCACCACTAACTGGCCGACGCCGACATGGAGCAGCACGGTCAGCACCGGTGCCCCGGGGTCGGTGATCCGCTGGTAGCTGCCCTTGATGTCGATGCCGTCACGCTCGGCATCGGGGCCCTGGTAGTCGCCCGCGCCGACCGACCAGTCGACCACCACGTTGCCCGTGGTGGGCAGCGTCAGGGTGAGCGCGCCGACACCCTGCGAGTAGCGGAACTGCCGGGTCTCGGTGACGGCCAGCCCGGCCAGATCGACTGCCACCTCGCCGGCACCGTGGTTCTGCTCGGCGGTCGGCAACTGGGCCATCGTGGTGTAGCTGACGGTCTCGGAGCCGACCCGGCCCGGGCGGGGCATCGGCACCATCATCGCGATGGTCACCAGTCCGGCCACCACCGCCAGCGGCAGCAGCCCGCGGGGGCGTCCGGCGAAGGCGGCGATCAGCAGTCCCAGGCCGAACGCGCCCAGCACGGTGGCCGGGTAGGCGAGGGCGGGAACGGCGACACCGGCGAGGGTCGACAGCACGGCCAGGGTGGCCAGGCCGCCCCCCACCAGGCACAGCACCAGCGGCCACAGCCACCTCGGCCGATTCCTGGCCGCGCGCGGGGCGGGCGGCGTCCAGTTCGGCGCGGCCGCGGGTGGGGGCGGCGGGCTGGGCCGGTAGCTGTACAGCGCCTCGGTCGGAGCCTGGACGGGCGCCCGGCGCTCCTGCGCCACCCGCTCGCGCCAGGCGGCGGCCGCCCGTTCGAACTCGCTCTGCGGGGCCTGGGCCGTCGTCTCGAACTCGCTCCGGGCCTGGGCCGTCGTCGCGGACGGACCGGCCGGCAGTGCCGCGGTGGGTGCGGACGGGTCGAGCGCCTCCGCGCCGGGCTGGCCGGGTGCGGCGTCCGGGGTCTGCGGATGCCGCCGGCGGTGGAAGCCGAAGTACCACAGGAAGCCGAGGCCGATCACCGGCGCGGCGCCGAACGGCAGCCACGACCCGACCGCCACGGTGATCAGGACGCCGAGGCAGACCACCGCGCCGATCGCCGCCGCGGGCGACCACGAGCGGGTGAACGGCACGAGTCGGTAGAGCGGGAACTCGCTGGAGCCGTCCTTGGGCACCAGCAGCAGCGCGCCCACATAGAACGCGACGCCGAGTCCGCCGAGCAGGGCGAGCAGGACCATGGCGATCCGCAGCACGGTGGGGTCGACCTGCCAGCGCCGGGCGAGGCCGGCGCACACGCCGCCGAGCACGGCGCCCGAGGACGCACGACGCAGCGGGGTGAGTTCCATGCGTCCCACTCTGGTCGGCGGCTCCGGTCGAACCATCGGGGATCGTCCCTGAGCAGACCCCCAAAGGGCCGGCGGCCGCAACGGGGGAGGCTTCCCGGTCGTTCCGCTGGCCGCCCCCCGGCGGCTGTGTGAGGCTAGAGGGGTCGGCCCAGCCAACCCCCGACGACCTCCCGAATGACGATTCCCGTCCGCGTCCACCAGCTGCCGCCGCACCGCGCCGACCGGCGGCTGGAGGGTGCCTGGCTGGCCGGGGTGTGCAGCGGGCTGGCCGCCCACCTGGGCTGGCCGGTGCTGGTGCTGCGGGTCGGTGTCGTCCTGCTCACCGCCAGCATGGGCATCGGAGTCGTGGTCTACCTGGTGTTGTGGCTGGCACTGCCGTTGGCGGCGGAGGTGGCCGGGGCACCCGGCCTGGAGGCGGCCCGCCGCCGGGGCCTGCGCACGGTCGAGGTTCCGCAGCGGATGAAGGCCGATCTCGGCCTGATCTCCGCGGTCGGGCTGCTCGGAGCGGGGCTGCTGTGGTTCGTCCAGTCCGCCGGATTCGGGCTGCCGCAGCGGGTGCTGTGGCCGGCGCTGGCCGGGGTGGCCGGGCTGATGCTGATCTGGTGGCAGGCCGACCACATCTCCAGCCGGTCGATCCGGCGGCAGGCCGGGCTGCGGCGCTGGTTCGCGCCGCTGACCGCACACTGGTCGCGGATCGTCCGGATCGTGCTCGGGCTGGCCGGCCTCGGCACCGCGATCGCGCTGGTCGTGGTGCAGCTGCCGGAACTCTCCGAGACGACCCGGACGCTGCTGGTGCTCGGCATGGTGGTGGTCACGCTGCTGCTGGCCGCCGCGCCCTGGTTCATCCGGGTGCGGCGGTCGCTGACGACCGCCCGCGAGGAGAAGATGCTGGCCGACGCGCGCGCCGACATGGCCGCGCACCTGCACGACTCGGTCCTGCAGACGCTGGCGCTGATCCAGCGGCAGGCGTCCGACCCCAAGGCGGTGACCTCGCTGGCCCGGCGCCAGGAACGCGAGCTGCGGGCCTGGCTGTACGGCGAGACCACGGACGCCGCCACGGCGAAGGCGGCCCTGGTGGCGGCCGCCGCCGAGGTCGAGGACGACCACGGCGTCGAGGTCGAGATCGTGGTGGTCGGCGACCGGGAGCTCGACCCGGAGCTGAAGTCGCTGGTCCAGGCCGCGCGGGAGGCGATGGTGAACGCCGCCCGGCACGCCGGCGTGGACCAGATCGACGTCTACGCCGAGCTCGACGACGACGCCGTCGAGGTCTTCGTCCGCGACCGCGGCGCCGGCTTCGTGCTCGACGACGTGCCGGCCGACCGGATGGGCGTCCGCGGCTCGATCATCGAGCGATTGCGGCGTGCGGGGGGCAATGCGACGATTCGAAGCAGTCCCGAACAGGGCACCGAGGTACGACTGGAGATGAAGCGATGACCGAGCAGCAGACGAGTGCGCAGGCCGCCCGCCGGGTGGTGATCGTCGACGACCACGCCATGTTCCGCAGCGGGGTGAAGCACGACATCGGGTCACGGGTGCACATCGTCGGCGAGGGCGAGGACGTCCCGACCGCGGTCGCCGCCGTGCTCAAGGCACAGCCGGACGTGGTGCTGCTCGACGTGCACCTGCCCGGCGGCGGCGGTATCGAGGTGATCAAGCAGGTGCACGTGGCCGAGCCGGAGATCAAGTTCCTCGCGCTCAGCGTGTCCGACGCCGCCGAGGACGTGATCGGCGTGATCCGGGCCGGCGCCCGCGGCTACGTGACCAAGTCGATCTCGGCCGACGAACTGGTGGACGCGATCGGCCGGATCGCGGAGGGTGACGCCGTGTTCTCGCCGCGGCTGGCCGGCTTCGTGCTGGACGCCTTCTCGGGCTCGATCGACATATCCAGCGTCGACGAGGAACTCGACCGGCTCTCCCAGCGCGAGCGCGAGGTGATGCGGCTGATCGCCCGCGGCTACGCCTACAAGGAGATCGCCCGCGAGCTGTTCATCTCGATCAAGACCGTCGAGACCCACGTCTCCAGCGTGCTGCGCAAGCTGCAGCTGTCGAACCGGCACCAGCTCACCCGCTGGGCGACTGACCGGAGGCTGGTCTGACCGCTGCCCGTTCAGCGGTCCGGGCGGATCCTCGGCGGCGGGCTCCGGTTCCGATACCGGAATTCCCCACCCCGGAAATGGCCCTGCCGAGCGCGGTGGCAGCCGACGATCATGGGTGGTGCGGGAACGAACCCGCACCTCTTGGCCGGCCGTGGGATCGGGGGCGACCGCAGGCCCGGCCGGGAAGAGGGGAGCGCCGCCGGCGCGCGTGCGGGGGACGCGCGCCGGCGCGCAAACTCAGCGGGCGGTCCGCGGATCCTTCAGGTCGCCGGGTGTCGGGCCGAGGACGCGTCCGATGTCGGCCGGTGAGGCGCCGGCGCGCAGACTCAGCGGGCGGTCCGCGGATCCATCAGGTCGCCGGGTGCCAGGCCGAGGACGCGTTCGATGTCGGCCGGTGAGGCGTCCGGGTCCAGCCCGACGTCGTGCAGGAACCACACCATCTTCGACATCACCGCCTCCAGCCGGTCGGCGGCGGTCTTGGGCGAGATCGACAACCGCCGCGCGATCGAGTCCCAGGGTTCGCCACGGGAGCGGGCGGTGAGCACCTGCAGTTGCCGCTCGGTGAGCGTGGGCAGCCGGCCGCGGCGGTTCAGGATCTCGGCCAGCCCCACCAGGGAGCGAGCAATCACGACCTGGCCGGCCGCGGCCCGGGTGAACGCCTCCTGGTTGACGGCCAGCGAGTCGGACTTGCGGACCAGCCCGGTGGCGCCGGCAGCCAGGCAGTGGGCGAGCACCAGCGGACGGCGTTCGTCGGTGTAGAGACAGATCCGGTAGCCCAGGTCGTCCAGGGCGCGGATCGCCGGCGGGCCCTGCAGCACGGCGCGCTCGTGCAGGCCGGTGCTCAGCATCAGGTCCAGGATGACCAGGTCGACCTCCGGCCGGATCACCAGCAACTGGTCGACGGTGGAGAAGGCACCCACCAGCTGCAGACCGGGATAGGCGATCTGGAAGGTGTCCCGGGTCTGGCTGCCGTCGTCGACGACGCAGACCCGCGGCTTCAGGCCGTCGCCGTCCGGCCGGCCATGGTCACGCATGTGCCTTCTCCTCTCCGAGAGGTGACCTCCACCTCGATGTCGTTGCGCCGCAGCGAGTCGATGACCTGGACCTGCAGGCCGAAACCGAGCGGGGCCGACCCGATGTCGAAGCCGACGCCGTCGTCGGTCACCGTGACCTCCCAGGTGTCGTCCACCAGGTCGGCGTGGATCGTCACCTCGCTCGCCTGGGCATGGAACTGGACGTTGTACAGCAGCGCGATGAGCGCCGCCTGCAGCGCCAGCGCCTGCTTGGCGGTGACCAGCGCGTCCCTGCCGAGCGCGATCGGCAGCTCCAGCGGCAGGTGACCGAAGCCGGCGGTGGCCTCCCAGATCACCGCCGCCAGAGTCGTCCTGGTCTCGTCGTCGCCGGGGTCGGGCAGTCCGCTGTGCGCCCGCAGCAGCTGGTTGCGCAGCCGGTTCGACTCCTCGCCGGCCTGACGGCGGAGCGAGGGCAGCAGGGCCGGCGGCGTGTCCGAACGGGCCAGCACCGCGAGCAGCCCGGTCGCGTTGTGCAGGTGAAAGCGGTACTCGGCCAGCTCGAGCCGGGTGGCCAGCCGGATGGCCCGCTCGCGGTTGGCGTCCGACAGCCGGGCCATTCCGCGGCAGTAGGCGCCGAAGGCCGCGGCGGCGATGGTGAACAGCGGCAGGCTGATCGCGTTCTCGATCACCGACAGGGGGTCGCCGCCGTGCTGACCGATGAAGGTGACCAGATAGAGCGCGCCCAGCCCGAAACCGAGCGGGATCGAGTACCTCATCCGCCGGCACCAGGCCGGGATGAAGGCCGCGACCTGGTTGAGCAGCGCAGGCGCCCAGTTGACCCACGACGACAGCGAGCTCGGCAGCAGGGCGGTGCAGACCAGCAGGCTGACCACGCCCACGCCCACGTCCAGCAGTCCCCAGGCGATCGAGATGCCCTGCGCGCGCAGCATCGAGATGACCAGGCCGGTGCAGTGGGCGAGCGCGACCAGCGTCATCGCGGCGAGCCCCCAGTGCGGCTCCGGGGCACCGAGCAGGAAGGGCAGGGTGAGGGCGATCTGCACGGTCAGGCCGGCGCGGAGCACGCCGAACACCACGGCGATGCCGCGCTCGACCAGCCCGCTGGCGGACTGACCCTCGCTCAGCGGGCTGTAGATGCGGCGCAGTGCGGTGACGAACGCCCTCATGGGGCCAGCCTGTCGGGAACCCCGCCGCCGCGACACCGGATTTCCTGCGTGTCGCAGGTTCGCCGCGCAACGTGTGGACGCCGGACGCGGGTGTCCGGGGAGACGGTGTGGGTGGCACGGCCTAGGGTGGGTGGCGCGATGACCGACACCCTGTTCCCCGACCTGTTCAACTTCTCCGCCGAGCCCGACCCGGCGCCCGCGGCGGTGCCCGGGACGACCACCGGAACCGGTGCCGAGGGCCGTCCGCGACGCCGGCGGGTCAACGAGGAGGAGCTGCTGGCCGACCTGAACCCGCCGCAGCGCGAGGCGGTGCTGCACGCCGGTTCGCCGGTGTTGGTGGTGGCCGGGGCCGGGTCGGGCAAGACCCGGGTGCTGACCCGCCGGATCGCCCACCTGGTCAGCTTCCGGCACGTCCATCCGGGCTCGATCCTGGCCATCACCTTCACCAACAAGGCGGCCGCCGAGATGCGGCACCGGGTGGTCGACATGGTCGGCAACCGGGCCAAGCTGATGTGGGTCTCCACCTTCCACTCGGCCTGCGTCCGCATGCTGCGCGCCGACATCCACCGGTTCGGGAACAGCCGCACGTTCTCGATCTACGACGACACCGACGCCAAGCGGCTGATGACGCTGGTGCTGCGCGACGCCGAGGTCGACCCGAAGCGCTACCCCGTCCGCACCGTGATGAACTGGGTGTCGAACTGCAAGAACGAGCTGGTCGACCACGAGACCGCCGCGGCGAAGGCCGAGACCGCCAACGAGACGATCTACGCCGACGCCTACCGCGAGTACCAGCGCCGGCTGACCACGGCGAACGCGCTCGACTTCGACGACCTGATCATGACCACGGTGCACCTGCTGCAGGCGTTCCCCGACCTGCGCGAGCAGTACCGGCGGCGGTTCCGGCACGTCCTGGTCGACGAGTACCAGGACACCAACCACGCCCAGTACGCGCTGGTCCGCGAGCTGTGCGCCGAACTGCCGGTGCCGGACGGGATGGCCGCCGTCGAGCCGCCGGAACTGATGGTGGTCGGCGACTCCGACCAGTCGATCTACGCCTTCCGGGGCGCCACCATCCGCAACATCCTGGCCTTCGAGGCCGACTTCCCCGGTGCCACCACGATCGTGCTGGAGCAGAACTACCGCTCGACCCAGACCATCCTGAACGCCGCCAACGCGGTGATCACCCGCAACCCCGGGCGTCCCGAGAAGCGGCTCTGGTCGGACGCCGGCGACGGCGAGCGGATCGTCGGCTGGGTGGCCGACACCGAGCACGACGAGGCCCAGTACGTCGCCGACGAGATCGACCGGCTCAGCGACGCCGGCGATGCCAAGCCCGGCGACGTCGCGGTGTTCTACCGCACCAACGCCCAGTCCCGCGCCTTCGAGGAGGTGTTCATCCGGGTCGGCATGCCGTACCGGGTGGTCGGCGGCGTCCGGTTCTACGAGCGGCGCGAGATCCGCGACGCGATCGCCTACCTGCGCGCGATCGCCAACCCCGCCGACGACGTGTCGGTGCGGCGCATCCTGAACGTGCCACGGCGCGGCATCGGCGAACGCGCCGAGGCGGCGATCGAGGTGCTGGCGGCGTCCGAGCGGATCCCGTTCGGGGCAGCGGTGGCGCGGGCGTCCGAGGCGCCGGGGCTGGCCACCCGCTCGCTCACCCAGATCCAGTCCTTCGCCACCATGCTCGGCGAGCATCGGGCGATGATGGACGCCGGCGACGCGGCCGACACCATCCTCACCTCGATCCTGGAGAAGTCCGGCTACATCGACGAGCTGAAGAACTCCGACGATCCGCAGGACGCCACCCGGCTGGAGAACCTGATCGAACTGGTGTCGGTGGCGCAGGAGTTCGTCTCGGCGGCGCACACCATCGACCTGCCGACCGACGGCGGCGAACTGGCGGCAGGAGCTCCCGAGCCCGACGACTCGCTGCCGGCCTTCCTGGAACGGATCGCGCTGGTCGCCGACTCCGACCAGATCCCGGACGCCGACGGCGAGGGCACCGGCGTGGTCACCCTGATGACCCTGCACACGGCCAAGGGCCTGGAGTTCCCGGTGGTCTTCCTGACCGGCTTCGAGGACGGCATCTTCCCGCACCAGCGGACGCACGAGAGCAAGGACGAACTGGAGGAGGAGCGGCGGCTGGCCTACGTCGGCATCACCCGCGCCCGGCAGCGGCTGTACCTGTCCCGGGCGGTGGTGCGGACGATGTGGGGGCAGCCGCAGTACAACCCGCCCAGCCGGTTCACCGAGGAGATCCCGCAGCACCTGTTCGACTGGCGGCGGCTGGGTTCGGCGCAGGTCGGCTTCGCCTCCCGGGCGAAGGCCCGCAGCGAGCAGGCCTGGCGCAACACGGTCGGCTACGGCTCCAAGCCGCCGCTGCCGAAGACGCTGCCCGGCGTGGCGCCGGGCGACCGGGTGCTGCACACCCACTTCGGGATGGGCACGGTGATCGCCACCAGCGGGTTGGGCGACATGTCGAAGGCGGACGTGGACTTCGGCAGTCACGGGGTGAAGCGGCTCAGCCTCAAGCACGCCCCGATGGAGAAGCTGTAGGGCAGGCGAGCTCGGTCGATCGAGCTGGCCGCAGCCGCGTCGCGACGAACCGGACCGACGGCGGCGGGAGGGCCTACTTGCCGAGGTACTTCTTGGGGGCGACGGCCTTGCCGTCCTCGTAGACCGAGAAGTGCAGGTGGCAGGCGGTGGACAGCCCGGTGCTGCCCACGGTGCCGAGCAGTTCGCCCTTGTGCACCTTCTGGCCGACCTGCACCGCGATGCTGGTCATGTGCAGGTAGGCGGACTCGACCGCGTGCTTGCCGATCTTCCCGGCATCGATCCGGACGTTGTTGCCGGAGCCGCCGTTGTAGCCGCCCATCGCCGCCTTGATCACGACGCCGTCGTGGGCGGCCCAGATCGGCTGCCCGCAGGCGCCACCGATGTCGTCGCCGTTGTGCAGCTTGTAGTAGTGCAGGATCGGGTGCAGGCGGGGACCGAAGCGGGTGTCGAAGCCGCCGGCGGTCGGCATCAGGAAGTGCGACTGATCGGTGAGCAGCTTGGACTGCCGGCTGATCTTGTCCGCCACGGCGTCCAGTGCCTTCGTCCGGATCTTGAGGGCGGCGTCCTGCCGGCTCTCGGCCAGTTCCTGGGCGGTCTCGTTGAGCGCGATGGTGCGGGACTGCGCGAGCGCCTGGGGGCCCTGCGCACGGGCGTCGGCGTCGCGGCTCAGCTGCTTGTCGCGGGCCTCCATCGCGGACAGTTCGAAGCTGCCGATGGTCGGCTGCGGAACCGGTGCCGCGGCGGACGGGGTGGCGACGTGGGAGAGGCCGACGGCCAGGCTGCCGATGGCGAGGGTGGCGACGGTGCCGCGGAGCAGACGAGAACGAATCCAGCTGGTGGGCCGGGGTTCAGCCTCGGTTGGGCGCACGCGGTATCTCCTTGTCGCAACGGTGTTGTGGCGTCCGAGAACCGGACACGCAGGTTACCTTAGCATTTCTTAGGGAGATCTCAGAATCGGGGTCTCCTGGGCCCCCGCACCCTCAGGCGGGCCCGTCCGGGGTGGGCTGCGTGCCGCCGCGTTCCCTCGGGCGTGCAGATTCCCCGATCGCCACCCGGAAGTGGCCCGGGCACCGCCGCCGGCGTCACCATCGAGGGGCGGCAGACCGACGCCGAGGGGGAGCACCTGCTGCTCACCGCCACGCGCCGCTGAGCGTCGGGAGGCCCGAGCGGCTGGCGGCCTCGACCACCTGGCACCGCCGGTCCGGATGCCGGCCGGCGCCGGGCGCAGGCGCGGCACCCGGTTTCGTCCATCAGATGGCGGTGGGCCCGGCCGTGGGGTGCGCATCGTCGTCCGGGCCGACTATCGTGACCGGGGTGCCGAGCGGGCCGTGATGGCCCGGAAGGATGGAGTGGGCAGTGGATCTTTTCGAGTACCAGGCGCGAGACCTCTTCGAGGCGCAGGGCGTACCCGTCCTGCGGGGCATCGTGGCCCGCACGCCCGAGGAGGCCGAGCAGGCCGCCCGGACCCTCGGCTCCTCGGTGGTGGTGGTCAAGGCCCAGGTCAAGACGGGAGGCCGCGGCAAGGCGGGCGGGGTCAAGCTGGCCCGCAGCCCGCAGGAGGCGCGCGAGCGGGCGTCCGAGATCCTCGGCCTGGACATCAAGGGCCACGTCGTCGAGCAGGTGATGGTCGCCGAGGGTGCCGATATCGCCGAGGAGTACTACTTCAGCCTGCTGCTCGACCGCGCCAACCGCAGCTACCTGGCGATGTGCTCGGTGGAGGGCGGCATGGACATCGAGACCCTCGCCGAGGAGCATCCCGAGAAGCTCGCCCGCGTCGAGGTCGACCCGATCGCGGGGCTGGACGAGGCCAAGGCCGCCGAGATCGTGGCCGCCGCCGGCTTCGCCGAGGCGGACCGGGCCGAGGTGGCCCGGGTGCTGGTGCTGCTCGGCGAGGTCTACCGCGACAACGACGCCACCCTGGTCGAGGTGAATCCACTGGTGAAGACCGGTGACGGCCGCATCGTGGCGCTGGACGGGAAGGTGTCGCTGGACGCCAATGCGGACTTCCGGCACCCGGACTGGGCCGAGCTGTCCGACGAGTCGCGCGACGACCCGCTGGAGATCCGGGCCCGCGAGAAGAATCTGAACTACGTCAAGCTGGACGGCAGCGTCGGGATCATCGGCAACGGTGCCGGCCTGGTGATGAGCACCCTGGACGTCGTCGCCGGCGCCGGCAAGGAGTTTCCCGGCACGCCCACCCCGGCGAACTTCCTGGACATCGGCGGCGGCGCGTCCGCGCAGGTGATGGCCGACGGCCTGGACATCATCCTGTCCGACCCGCAGGTGAAGGTGGTCTTCGTCAACGTCTTCGGCGGCATCACCGCCTGCTCGGAGGTCGCCAAGGGCATCATCGCCGCGCTGGAGATCCTGGGCGAGAAGGCCACCAAGCCGATCGTCGTCCGGCTGGACGGCAACGCCGTCGAGATCGGCCGGCACATCCTGACCGAGGCGGCGCACCCGCTGGTGACGATGGAACTGACCATGGACTCCGCCGCCCGCAAGGCCGCCGAACTGGCCAGCAAGAACTGAAAGGACATCAGTCGATGACGATCTGGCTGGACCAGAACTCCAAGGTGCTCGTGCAGGGAATGACCGGCTCCGAGGGCCGCAAGCACACCCAGCGGATGATCAGCTCGGGCACCCGCGTGGTCGGTGGCGTCACCCCCGGCAAGGGCGGCCAGACGGTCACCTTCGAGGAGGACCCGGTGCCGGTGTTCGACTCCGTGGCCGAGGCCAAGGCGGCGACCGGGGCGAACGTGTCGGTGGTCTTCGTGCCGGCGGCCTACACCAAGAAGGCGGTGTTCGAGGCGGTGGACGCCGGCATCGAACTCGTGGTGGTGATCACCGAGGGCGTCCCGGTCAGGGACACCGCCGAGTTCTACACACACGCGGCCAACAGCGGCACCACCCGGCTGATCGGACCCAACTGCCCGGGCGTCATCAGCCCCGGCAGGTCCAACGTCGGGATCATCCCGGCCGGCATCGCCAAACCGGGCCGGATCGGCCTGGTCAGCAAGTCCGGCACGCTCACCTACCAGATGATGTTCGAGTTGGGCGACATCGGCTTCTCCACCGCGGTCGGCATCGGCGGCGACCCGATCATCGGCACCACCCATATCGACGCGCTGGCCGCGTTCGAGGCTGACCCCGACACCGACTGCATCGTGATGATCGGCGAGATCGGCGGCGACGCCGAGGAGCGTGCCGCGGCCTACGTCGCCGAGCACGTCACCAAGCCCGTCGTGGGCTACGTGGCGGGCTTCACCGCGCCCGAGGGCAAGACCATGGGCCACGCCGGCGC
>JBGALC010000032.1:0-37961 GCA_044224095.1 Micropruina sp.
ATTCCGGCCATCTCCACCGGCAACATCTTCCGGCTGGCCATCACCAACCGGACGCCGCTCGGCGAGCGGATCAAGCGGATCATCTCCGACGGCGGCTACGTGCCCGACAGCCTCACCCTGCGGGTGGTCGTCCAGCGCCTTGAGGAAGAGGACGCCAAGGGCGGCTGGCTGCTGGACGGCTTCCCGCGCACCGTCGGACAGGTGAAGGCGCTGGACGCCGAACTCGACGCGCACGGCTTCGACCTGGACGCCGTGGTCTCGCTGACCGCCGACGAGGAGGCGATCGTCCAGCGGATGCTGAAGCGGGCCGAGATCGAGGGGCGTCCGGACGACAACGAGGAGACCTTCCGCAATCGGCTGGAGGTCTACCACGAGCAGACCGATCCGCTGCTGGAGGTGTATCGGGAGCGCGGCCTGCTGATCGAGGTGGACGGCATGGGCGCCGTCGACGAGGTCTCCGAGCGGCTGCTCGGCGCCCTGGCCGAGAGGCTCGGTCACTGATTCGTGGCGGGTGGCATCGAGGTCAAGAACCCCGAGCAGGTGCTGATCATGCGGCGCGCCGGCTTGGTGGTCGCCCGCACGCTGGCCGCGCTGCGCGAGGCCGCCGCGGCCGGGGTCACCACCGCTGAGCTGGACGCGCTCGCCCGCGAGCAGCTGGCAGCCGCCGGCGCGACGTCGTCGTTCCTGCACTACGGCGGCGGCTGGGGCGGCGTCCCTCCGTTTCCCGCGGTGACCTGCATCTCGGTCAACGACGAGATCGTGCACGGCGTCCCGGGCTCGCGGGTGCTGGCCGACGGTGATCTGGTGTCGGTCGATTTCGGCGCGATCGTCGACGGCTGGCACGGCGATTCGGCGATCAGCTTCAGCGTCGGCCAGCCACGGCCCGACGATCAGCGGCTCAGCGACGTCACCCGGCAGTCGATGTGGCGCGGGATCGCGGCCGCCCGGCTCGGCGGCCGGGTGGGCGACATCTCCGCCGCCGTCCAGGGCTTCGTCCGGAGCCGGCGGGAGCGGTACGGGATCATCCGGGAGTTCACCGGTCACGGCATCGGTTCCCAGATGCACCAGCCCCCGGACGTCCCCAACCACGGACGCCGCGGGCGCGGCCCGCTGCTGGTGCAGGGCATCTGCCTGGCGGTCGAGCCGATGCTCACCCTGGGCGGCGAGGCCACCGCGACGCTGGACGACGGCTGGACCGTGGTGACCCGGGACCGGTCCCGGGCCTGCCACTGGGAGCACACCATGACCATCACCAAGCATGGCCTGTGGGTGCTCACCGCCGAGGACGGCGGCGAGGCCGAGCTGACCGCCCTCGGCGCCCCGTTCGGACCGCTGGCGGACTGAGCCGTGACGACGTCCGCGCACTGGCGGCGGGTCGTGGCCGTGCTCGCCGACGCCGACCGCCGGCTGCTCTACGCCCGTATCGTGATCGCGGACGCCCAGGGCAGTCCGCTGCAGGCGGCCGAACTGGATTCCGGGGGCAGCCGCCGGCTGCGCGCGCTGGCCGAGGCCGGCCTCGTGCTGATCGAGCAGGACGCGCTGCGGCCCGGCGAGGTGTTCGCCGACCTGGTCGACGCCGGTGCCGTGCTGCGCAGTCCGGACGGCCGCGACTACCGGCTCCCGGCCTGAACGGAAAAGGAACCGTCCCCTTCCGGTTCGGGGGACGGTTCCTTTCCGGTTCAGGGGACGGTTCCATTCCGGTTCAACGTTCTCAGCGGCATCCCACCGACCGGACGGTGGCGCCGAAGCGGGCTACCGCCGGGCTCAGCGCGGGGTCAGATGCACGCCGGCGATCATGCAGCGCACCGAGCCGCCGGCGCGTTCGATGCTGGGGATGGCCAGCGGCAGCAGGGTGGCGGATTCCTCGATGACGGCCCGCTGGTCGTCGGTCAGCGCGGACGCCGCGCGCGCCGACAACGCCAGCACCCGTCCGTGCGAGCCGGTCAGCTCGATGGCGTTCCCGGCGAAGTCGGCGACCTGCTCGAAGCTCAGCTCCAGCACCGTCCGCCCGCTCTCGGCCAGCCGGCGGGCGACCTGGTCGCGGCGCCGGGGGTCGCTGATCGCGTCCAGGCAGATCAGCACGTACTCCGAGGCGATGCCCATCATCACGTTGGTGTGATAGACGGCGCGGCCGTCCGGCCCGGCGGTCGGGAAGGCCATCGGTTCGTAGCCGAAGGCGGTGCAGAACCGTTCCAGGATCACCGGATCGGCCCGGTACGAGTTCGCCACGTAGGCCAGCCGCTCGGCATGGTCGAGCACCATCGCCCCGGTGCCCTCCAGGAAGAGGTCGTCGTACTCCAGCCCCGAGTAGTCGATCACCTCCTGGACCCGGTAGGTGCTCTTCAGCAGCTCGATCACGTCCGGGCGCCGTTCGCGCCGCCGGTTCGGCGCATACATCGGGTAGATCGCGATCCGACCGCCGTGGTGGGTGGAGAACCAGTTGTTGGGGAAGACCGAATCCGGGGTGTCGAGCTGGCCGAAGTCGTCGAAGACGTGCACGGTGACACCCGCTCGCACCAGCTGATCGACCGCGGCATCGAACTCCGCACGGGCGGCGCCGGCGATCGCCTCGGTGGCGTAGTCGCCGGCCGGCACGGTCTGGAACGCGTTGTCGGCCAGGGTCTCGGCGTTGACCCGGAACCGGTGCGGACGCACCATCACCACCGCCGTCGGGGCCTGCACGTTGCGGAAGTTCATCGGAACCCTTCTGATCCGGCTGTCTGAGGGGCAACGGTCCAACCGGAGCCAGGCGTCCGTCGCGGGCCGGTGCGGACTGCCTGAACGCACCCCCGGGACGCGAGTGCACCCTACCCGACCGGCCGCGACACATCACCGCCGGTGATACCCCCATGAAACAATTCGGCAATACTCTGACCGGTGTGAGCGCACTGTTCTCGGACTACCAGGCGACGGGGCCGGCCTTCGACGAGATGATCTCCGGTGAGGGCGTCCGGACGGCCTACTCGTCGGCACTGCGACAGCTGGGCAAGCTCGAGGCCGACGAGGTCCGCTCCCGGGCCGACTACCTCAAGAGCACCTACCTCGACCAGGGCGTCACCTTCGACATCGGCGGTGAGGAGCGGCCGTTCCCGCTGGACATCGTCCCGCGCATCCTGCTGGCCGACGAATGGGCCACGGTCGAGACGGGCGTGGCCCAGCGGGTGAAGGCCCTGGAGGCGTTCCTGGCCGACGTGTACAGCGAGGGCAGGGTCTTCGACGATGGCGTGATCCCGCGCCGGGTGGTGGCCAGCTCACCGCATTTCCACCGGGTGATGCACGGCGTGGTGCCGCCCAACGGCGTCCGGGTGCACGTCTCCGGGATCGACCTGATCCGCGACAACGAGGGCACCTTCCGGGTGCTGGAGGACAACGTCCGGGTGCCGTCCGGGGTCTCCTATGTGATGACCAACCGGCGCGCGATGTTCTCGGCGCTGCCCGAGGTGACCAGCCGGCACCGGATCCGGCCGGTCGAGCAGTACCCGCTGCAACTGCTGGCCGCGCTGCGCGCCGCCGCCCCGCACGGCATCTCCGACCCGAACGTGGTGGTGCTCACCCCGGGCGTCTACAACTCCGCCTACTTCGAGCACGCCCTGCTGGCCCGGATGATGGGCGTCGAGCTGGTCGAGGGCCGCGACCTGGTCTGCCAGGCCGGCCGGGTCCGGGTGCGGACCACCCAGGGCCTGCGCCCGGTGCACGTCATCTACCGCAGGCTGGACGACGAGTTCCTCGACCCGGCCACCTTCCGCGCCGACTCGATGCTGGGCTGCGCCGGGCTGATCAACGCCGTCCGGGCCGGCAACGTGACGCTGGCCAACTGCGTCGGCAACGGCGTCGCCGACGACAAGCTGGTCTACACCTACGTGGCCGACCTGATCCGCTACTACCTGAACGAGGAGCCGATCATCCCTGGCGTCGACACCTGGCGGATGGAGGACCCGGACTCCCGCGAGGAGGTGCTCGACCGGCTGGACGAACTGGTGCTGAAACCGGTCGACGGCTCCGGCGGCAAGGGCATCGTGATCGGCCCGGCGGCCAGCCAGCGCAAGCTGGACAAGCTGCGCTCCGACGTGCTGGCCAACCCGCGCGGCTGGATCGCCCAGCCGGTGGTGCAGCTCTCCACCGTGCCGACGATGATCGAGGGCCGGATGCGGCCCCGGCACGTCGACCTGCGACCGTTCGCGGTGAACAACGGCAACAGCATCTACGTGCTGCCCGGCGGGCTGACCCGGGTGGCGCTGCCCGAAGGCGAACTGATCGTCAACTCGTCCCAGGGCGGCGGCTCCAAGGACACCTGGGTGCTGGCCCGGGACGGCGTCCGCGGGCAGCGCAAGCGGACCAGGCCGCGGGCGATGCCGATGGTGGTGCCGCTGGCCGACATCGGCGACGAGAGCATCCAGCAGCAGCAGGAACAGCAACAGCAGAGCCAGTGGACGGGGGCGTCATGCTGAGCCGGATCGCCGAGTCGCTGTTCTGGATCGGCCGCTACCTGGAGCGGGCCGAGGACACCTGCCGGATCGTCGAGGTGCACCTGCAGCTGCTGCTGGACGACCCCAGCGTCGACCAGGAGGCGGCCGGGCAGTCGCTGCTCGAGGTGATGGGCTACCCGCCGCCCGAGGGCAAGACCCCGGACGCCCAGTACGTGCTGACCTCGCTGTGCTACGACTCGGATTCGCCGGCGTCCGTCGCGGCGGCGCTGGGCGGCGCCCGCGAGTCGGCGCGCCGGGCCCGCGAGACGGTCTCCACCGAGATGTGGGAGGCGATCAACACCACCTGGAACTCGGTGCGCGGCGGACGGCTGCAGCGGATGCGTCCGGCCACCGCGTTCAAGCTGATCCGGGAGCGCTGCGCGGTCATCTCCGGCACGGCCGACTCCACCATGAGCCACGACGAGGGCTGGCGGTTCCTGGTCCTCGGCCGCTCCATCGAGCGGGCCGACATGACGGCGCGGCTGATCCAGTCGGCGTCCATCACCTCGGGCTCACAGAGCGCCTGGAACAACGTGCTCCGCGGTTGCGGCGCGCACCACGCCTTCCTGCGCACCTACGGCGGTGTCACCACCGACCGGGACGCCGCGGAGTTCCTGCTGCTGGACCGGCTGTTCCCGCGGTCGCTGGTGTTCACCCTGACCGCGGCCGAGGACGCCCTGTCCGACCTGGGCCAGACCGAACGCCGGGCCGGGATCGAGGACGCCGCCCAGCGGCTGCTGGGCACGGCCCGGGCTGAGCTGGAGTATCGCCCGCCGGGCGAGGTGCTGCATGATCTGCCCAGTCGGATGGCCGATCTGCAATGGGTCTGCAACCAGGCCTGCACCGCGATCAGTCAGCGATATTTCGAGGGCGCCACGGCGGCCGTGTGGCGGGGAGGCGAGCAGTGACCAGGCAGATCCGGATCGTCCATCACACCGGGTACGCCTACCGCGACCCCGTCCTGGGCTCCCACAACGAGGTGCGGATGACCCCGCGCACCACCCGCGAACAGTGGGTGCTGTCGTCGCGGATCGACATCCAGCCCGCGCCATGGGTGTTGAGCTATCGCGACTACTGGGGCACCCAGGTGACCTCGTTCGAGATCCGCGAGCGGCACTCGCGGCTCGGGGTGACGTCCACAGCGACCGTCGAGGTGACCCGTGGCGGCGAGACGGCACCGGGTCTCGACTGGGAAGGCCTGCGCGACCCCGGCCTGGAGGACCGGATGGTCGAGATGCTGACCCTCAGCGAGCACATCGACCCCGGTTCCGAGCTGTGCCGTTTCGCCGCCGACGTGGCGCACGAGGCGACGCCGGCCGAGACCGTCGCCGCGGTGGTGGCGAAGATGCGCGAGCGGGTGCAGTACGTGCCCGGGGTGACCCATGTCCGGACCCGGGCCCGGGACGTCTGGGAGGCCGGCGCCGGCGTCTGCCAGGACATGGTGCACGTCGCGATCGGCGGGCTGCGCAGCGTCGGCATTCCGGCCCGCTACGTCTCCGGCTATCTGATGCCCGCGGCGAACCCCGTGCTCGGGGAGGCTCGCAAGGCCGAGTCGCACGCCTGGCTGCAGTACTGGGACGGCGCCTGGGTGGGGCTCGACCCGACCAACGACTCGGCGCCGGGCGAGTTCCACATCGAGGTCGGCATCGGCCGCGACTACACCGACGTCCCCCCGCTCCGGGGCATCTACTCCGGCGCCGCCGAGTCGCAGATGTACGTCGAGGTGGAGATGACCGTCCTGGAGTGAGCCCCGGCGAACCGCCGCCGGTCGGCGATGAGCTCCTGCGAACTCCGGGCCCGGCATGGGGCTCCCGGGCTACCCGGCGAAACGCCGCGGTCTGCCGATCCATCGCTGCCGCCATGAACCCCTGGGGGCCGGAGCCGCCGTCCCGGCGACCGCCGGGCCAGCGCTGCCGCCAACACGGCCGTGATCACGGGGGCGTCGCTCGGCGTCCGGCGGCCCGGCTAGCCTGGACGGGTGGACAACCTGCCGATCTCGTCGAAGTACCGCTCGCGGCCGCTGGAGCCGCTGGGCGACGGTGAGCGCGAGGAGCTGGCCGGACGCCTGAACGAGGAGTTCGCACGGGGCGTGCTGGACACCGACGACTACCGGGCGATGCTCGACCGGGTGTTCGCCGCGCAGACCCTGGGCGACGTCGCCGAGGTGGTGGCGGCGCTGCCGGCCAAGGACACCTTCGCCGTGCCGGCGGTGATCGAGACGGGAACGGCGGCGCCCGGCGAGCTGCTGCCCGCCAAGCAGCCCGGCAACAGGGCCGCGATCATGGTGGCCGCCGGCCTCGGCACCGGGATCGCGGTGGCCATCCTGCTGCTGGTGCTGCTCATCCTGTAGCGCCGACGTCGCCTTCGACCGCGCGGTTCGGCCCGCCCGGTTCCGCCGGAGGGCGGGATCAGGTCCGTGCCGCCTTGTTGGTCGGCCGGATGTCGGCCCCGGTCAGATTCTCGTGGGTGACGTAGCCGGCCAGGGCGGCGGACAGCAGCTGCGCCCACGGGTCGTTGCCGCCGCGGCTGGAGGCGCCGGCCAGGGTCACCGTTGCGGTCTCGGGGCGCAGCGGTGGCTGCCGCAGCCAGGTCCGCGGCGTCGTCCAGCGGGTGCCGAAGGCCGGGTCGGGCGATCCGGCGGTGTGGTCGTGGACCACCAGCAGTGGACCGTCGGCCGTCGGCAGCCGGTACTCGACCCGCACCCCGGCCGCGGTGTGCCGCACGTCCTCGGTCACGGCGTCCGCGGGCCGTTCGCCGGTCCGCCCCGGGTCGGGACGCACCGTGATCCGCGGCGCGAGCGCCGGCCGGGTCCAGGCGGTCCGCCGGCGCAGCACCCGCTCCCCGTCGGTCAGCCGTAGGTACTCCCACGGGTTCACCGTCGCCACGATCGCGTCCACCTCGACCGTCCCGGCGGCGGATCGCACCCGGCCGGGGGCGATCGCCGTGACAGCCTCACCGGTGCGCAGTTCCACCCGCCGCAACTCCAGCCGTGCCGTGAGCAGGTCGAGCAGGTCGGCGGCCGGCACCGGGACGCCGCCGCGGGTCAGCTGCCACCGCCCGAAGGTCCGCTCCAGGGCGAGCCGGACGGCGACGAACTCGGGCGCCCGCTCGGGCGTCGAGCCGATCCGCCAGGCCGTCGAGCGGAGCAGCGCGGCCGCCTGCGGATGGCCGAACCGCCGGGCCAGCCGGGCCACGCTGCGGCCCAGGCCGAGCGCCTGGCGGCGGCGCGGGGTGAGCGCGGCATCGGTGAACTCGTCCTCGAGGCCGAGCCGGCGGAGCAGCTGCCAGCGTTCGTCGAGGTCGTCCAGCAGGTCTCGCCAGCGGGCCGCGGCGGCCGCGCCCCAGGCCTCGGTCAGCGCCGTCCACTGCTCGCCGCGATCGGCGGGTAGGGTCAGTCGGCCGCCGTCGGCGAAGTGGTGAACGGCGGGCGGAGCCGGCACCAGCGCGTGGCCGGCACGGGCCAGCTCGGCATCGAACGGGCGCCCCGACTTGCGGAACAGGTCACGCCAGGGCGCCGGGAAGGTGAACGCGGGCGGCAGCGCACCGGGGTCCGCCCAGCGTCCGCCGAGCCGCTCGCCGGCCTCGAACAACAGGACCTGATGACCGGCCTTCGCGAGCCGCGCGGCCGCCGCCATGCCGGCGAGCGAACCGCCGACCACCGCGATCCGGCTCATGCCGAGGTCCGCGTCCCGCCGGAGACCATCAGCCGGCCAGCTCGATCAGCTTGCGCACGGTGTTGAGGTTGCGCGCGGTGCCCGCCACACCGAGGGCGCGGCCGAGTGCGGCGTCCTTCAGCTGGGCGCGTCCGGCACCGCCCGCGTAGCGCAGGTGGAGTTCGCGGCCGATCACCTGCCAGCGGTCGTCGCCGGTCTCGAGCAGGCCGGCCTTGGCGATCGCGGCCGCGGTCGGCGCGCCGGTCAGGAAGGTGACGTAGGAGTACTTGGGCTCGATCACCTCGAACGGATGCGCCTTCAGCGCGGCGCTCACCTCGTCGCGCGAGCGGCTGATCACCTCGCGGAAGAATCCGTAGCGCTGCTTGATCGCCCGTTCCATGGCCCGGTCGAACGCGTCGCTGTCCTTGGGCGGCGTGCACACCATGTTGCCGGAGGCGATGTAGGTGGACACGTCGCGGGCGCCCAGGGATTCGGCCAGCTCGCGCCATTCGGCCATCGGCAGCTTGCCGGTGCCGCCCAGGTTGACCGCCCGGATCAGCACGATCCGCCGGTTCACCATGCCCCCCGCCGCGACCCGCCCCGCGGCGGGCGAACGGTGAGAACCGTCGCCGGGCGTCGGTCTGCGCGGCGGCGGGCGGCAGGGTTGCTCATGCCGTCACCCTACGACCGCGCTCGCCCGGACGCCTACCGCGTAGGGTCGCGGCGTGATGCACGACGACCAGCTGCCCGTCGATGCTGACGTCGTGGCCGCACTGGTCGCCGACCAGTTCCCCGGCTGGCGCGGGCTGCGGGTCACCGCGGTGCCGTCCACCGGCACCGTCAACGCGCTGTTCCGCATCGGCGGCTCGCTGGTGGCCCGGCTCCCGCTGCGGCCGGACGATCCGGACGTGGTCGCCGCGGCGCTGCGCCGTGAGGCGTCCGCCGCCGCGGAGCTGGCCGGCCGGGTGCCCTTCCGGACGCCGGAACCGGTCGCCCTCGGACGCCCCGGGCGGGGTTACCCGCTGCCCTGGGCGGTGCAGACCTGGCTGCCCGGCGAGCCGGCCTGGGACCGTCCGCTGTCCGAGGAGTGCGCGGCCGACCTGGCCCGGCTGATCCGGGCGCTGCGGACGATCGAGGTCGGCCGACGGCGCTTCCGCGGACCCGGCCGGGGTGGTGAGCTCACCGCCCACGACGCCTGGGTGGCGTACTGCCTGGGCCATAGCGAGGGACTTCGACGTGCCGTCGGTGCGGGCTTTGTGGGCCCGGCTGCGCCGCCTGCCCAGGCACGCGCCGGACGCGATGGCGCACACCGATCTGACACCCGGCAACGTCCTGCTCGACCCGTCCGGACGGTTGACCGGGGTGCTGGACGTCGGCGGCTTCGGCCCGGCGGACCCGGCGCTCGACCTGATGGTTGCCTGGACGATGCTGGACGCCCGCCCGCGGCAGCGGTTCCGCGCCGACCTGGACGCCGACGAGCTCGACTGGCAGCGCAGTCGCGCCTGGGCCCTGGAGCAGGCGGTCGGCCTGGTCTGGTACTACCGCGACACCAACCCGGCGATGCACCGCCTGGGCCTCCGCACCCTCGACCGGCTGCTGCAGGCCTGACCAGCCCCGGTGAGCCGACCGCGCCCCGATTCTGTCGGTGCCGGCTGCCAGGCTTGACGCGTTCCGGCAGTGGGGGGCTATGCTGGCATATATCGAACAAACATTCGATATGGAGTCGGGGAAGGGCTCACAGCTCCCCGGCGCGGACGGACCTCGACCCCCGTCCGCGCCGGGGTTGTCCGTTCCCGGGTCGATGGTCCCAGCCACGGAGGTCGATGATGCGGAACCGGGAAGCAGGCCCGCCCCCTGCGGCGGGCCGGGGGGTCGCCAGCGGTGCCGGCGTCCCGGGTCGGATGACCGGCTCCCGAGCCGCCGTCCGCCGGGTGACCGGTTGCCGCGCGGCCGGCTGTCGGGTGACTGGCTGCCGGATGACCGGTTGCCGAGCGGCCAGTTGTCGGGTGGCCGGACGCCGGTTCGAGGTGGCGTGATGGCCGTCCCCGAGCTGGCCGGTGCGAGGGCGGCACTGACCCAGGCCGAACTCGCCGAACGCCCGGCCGAGCGGTTCCTGCTCGCCCATCTGGCCGCGCTGCGGGTGGCCGCGGTCGTGCTGGCCTGCCGGGCTTCCGGCCGCTCGGTCGCGGCAGGCCCGCGAGACGTCTGGCAGGTGCTCGCCGAGGCCGCCCCCGAGTACGCCGAGTGGGCCGGGTTCTTCGCCTCGTCGGCGGTCAAGCGCGAGGCGGTCCGGGCCGGCGCGGTCGCCGTGGTGGGTGCCCGCGAGGCCGACGATCTGCTGCGCGACGTGGGCATCTTCCACGACCGGGTGGCGCGCCGGCTGGCCCGCCCGGTCGCCGGCCGGGAGGTCTCGTGACCGCGTCGTCCGGAACCGTGCCGGATGGCGCCCCCCAGCGGGTCATCATGCACGTCGACATGGACGCCTTCTACGCCTCGGTCGAACTCCGCCGGCGTCCCGACCTGGCCGGCCGGCCGGTCTATGTCGGCGGCGCGCACCGCGGCGTGGTGCTGAGCGCCAACTACGAGGCGCGGGCGTTCGGCATAGCCGGCGGCATGTCGTCGGCGCAGGCCCGCCGGCTGTGTCCGCAGGCGGTGGCCGTCAGCCCCGACTTCGACGCCTACACGGAGGTGTCGGCGGGCATCGGCGCGGTCTTCGAATCGGTCACCGCGCAGGTCGAGATGGCCTCCATCGACGAGGCCTATCTCGACGTGACCGGCAGCCTGCGGCCCTTCGGCTCGGCCCGCGCGCTCGGTGAGTACCTGCGCGCCGTGGTCGCCGACGAGCAGGGCATCACCTGCTCGGTCGGGATCGGCCGCAACAAGTTCGTCGCCAAGGTGTCCTCCGGCCAGGCCAAGCCCGACGGGCTGATCGAGGTGCGGCCCGGCGACGAGGCCGCCTTCCTGCATCCGCTGCCGGTCGACCGCATCTGGGGGATCGGCGAGTCGACGGCGAGCAAGCTGCGACGGCTGGGCATCAGCTCGGTGGCCGACCTGGCGCACACCCCGGTCGGCACCCTGCGGCGCACGTTCGGGCCGCACCAGGGCGTGCTGCTGGCCGAGCTCGCCTGGGGCCGGGACAGCCGCCGGGTGCTCGCGCGCCCGGGCGAGCGCGGCGTCGGCTGCCAGCAGACGTTCGTCCGCGACATCGCCGACCCGGTGCAGGTCCGGGCCGAGCTGCTGCGGGTCTGCGCCACCGTCGCCCGGCGGATGCGTCGCGCCGGGGTGCTGGGCCGGGTGGTCACCGTCACCATCCGGTTCGCCGACTTCCGCACCACGTCGAGATCGGCGACGCTGACCGGGCTCACCGACCGCACCGACGAGCTGCACGCGCAGGCGGTGGCGCTCTATGCCCGGATCGGGTCGGCCGGCGCCCGCATCCGCCGCGTCGGCATCCGGGTGCAGGGCCTGGTCGAGGTCGGCAAGGCGTACTGCCAGCCCACTCTGGACGCCCCCGAACACGGCTGGCGCGAGGCCGAGTTGGCGATGGACGCGGTGCACCGCAAGTTCGGGCGGCGCTGCCTGGAGCTCGCCGTCCTGACCCGGCGCGACCACGCCCTGGAGCACCCCTGAACCGGTGGTCGAGGGTGGCGCGGGCGGGCGCCGGCTCAGCGCGAGCTCCGTTGGGGTGAACCCTCTCCATTCTTTGTTCCGTTTGCCCTGCCGCCCGCCTAGACTTGGTCTGCGGCGCAGCGGTGTGCCCGAAAATGGAACCGAAGGGAGGTTGGCATGGCACTTTCCGAGGAGGAACAGCGACTCCTTACTCAGCTGGAAGAGGCTCTGGCAGCCGAAGATCCCAAGCTGGCGAGTACCCTGCGCGGTACCACGACCCGACGGCTGCATCGTCGTCGAGCCGCACTGGCCGGCGTCGGCTTCCTGGTCGGCATCGGCTGTCTGATCGGCGGCATGCAGTTGAGCCCGGCGCTCAGCATCGTGGGCTTCGTCATCATGCTGGCTGCCACCGTCGTCGCGATCACCTCATGGCGCCACGTCGGCGATCCCGCCGCGTCGCGTCCGTCGGCCCGCTCGCCGCAAGGCGAGAAGGCGTTCATGGACAAGATGGAAGAGCGCTGGCGCCGTCGCCAGGACGAGGGTCAGTAAGAAGTCATCCGCGCCAACGCAGGCGCCGCCACAACGACCGTGGCAGTAGTTCCCGCCCCCAGCTGCGTGGTCCGTCGACGTCCGCGGCCAGCCCGTCGCGGACGCGCGCGACGTCGGCGGCCAGATCGCTGACCGCGCCGAGTTCGTCGGCGTAGCGCGCCCGCTCGACCAGTAGCGCCACCCGTCCCAGCGCCTCCGCCGCCTCGGCCGGCAGGTCGGCGGCGACGGTGGCACCGATCTGCCGCGCCGACCCGCGCGGCCATTCGCGTCCGGCGTCCCAGACGCTGTCGCGCACCTCGTCCCAGGCCCCGGTCACCGCGGCCCGGCCCGGCCCTGCCGACAACCGGTGGGCCCGGCGCCGGGCCCGCAGCACCGCCGGCGCGGCGGCGAGCAGTCCGGCGGCCAGTGCGCCGCCCGCCCAGCCCAGCCAGTCGGTGTTGGTGGCGGGCACCGGTTCGCCGGTGTCGGGCTCTGCCTCCGGCGCCTCCGGCTCGACACTCGGCTCGTCCACCTCGACGCTGGGTGTCGGGCTGGGCGACAGCGAGGGCGCGGCCCCCGGATTGCCGCCGGCGTAGCCGGGCGGCTCCGCGACGGCTGGGGTCGGCTCGAAGGCCACCCAGCCCAGCCCGTCGAGGTACAGCTCGGGCCAGGCGTGCATGTTGCGGATGCTCACCTCCCAGCCGTTGCCGGAGCGACTGCCGGGCAGGAAGCCGACCGCCACCCGGGCGGGGATGCCGATCGCCCGCGCCAGCACCGCCATCGAGGTGGCGAACTGCTCGCAGTAGCCGATCCGGTCGTCGAACAGGAACCGGGTGAGGGCGTCGTAGCCCGACCCCGCCGCCGGCTCCAGGCTGTAGCTGAACGCCGACGAGCGCAGCCAGTTCTGGAGCAGCACCGCCCGCCGCCCGTCGGTGGTGCCCCGGCGGGTGACGTCCTCGGCCAGCGCGCGGATCCGCGGCGGCAGGTCGTCGGGCAGTGCCGCGGTCGCCTCGACATCGGAGGGGGTGCCGGCGTTCGCGGCGGCGACCTGCTCGGCGGTCGGGTCGACGTCGACGACGGTCGCCTGGTAGCGCAGCCCGTTGGTGGCCGAGGTGCGCCGGTCGCCGGTGGCGAGCACGCTCATCGACAGCGGATCGTGCCGCCAGTTGCCGCGTGCGCGGAACTCGGCCGGCGCGTACGGAAGCGGCAGCCACTCGGAGTTGAACGCGCCGACGGTGACATCGATCTGGTAGCGCGGCAGCCCGGACGCGGCTCCCGGCGGAGCCGGCAGCCCGCCGTCGAACAGGTCGACGGCGGTGAGATGGAAGCCGCTGGCGTCGAAGATCGGCAGCGAGGTCAGCCGCAGCCGCACCCCGGCCCCGGTGCTGGTGGTGTAGTTCAGCACGCGCTGGTCCACCGGCTGCTGCAGGTTGCGGCGCAGGTCGAGCGAGGGATCGCCCATCTGGACGGGCCCGCGTCCGGCGAACGGGGTGCCCCGGTCGGGGTCGAGGCCGGGGGTGGCGACGCCGGCCACCACGGCCACGGACGCCCCGGCGAGCAGGCAGGCCAGGCCGCCGGCCAGCAGCCGCAGGGCCGGCCGGGCGGACGCCGCGGCGCGCGGCACGCGTCCGGCGGTGTCGGCCAGTAGCACCAGCAGGTAGCCGCCGGCCAGGCAGAGCAGCGCACCGAAGGAGGTCAGGCCGGGTAGGGCCAACGCGGTCAGCAGGTAGGGCACGCCGAGCGGCAGCAGCGTCCACGCCACGTGCCCGTGGGTCACCGCGAGCTGATCGGCCAGGTAGGCCAGCACGCCGATGGCGGTGGTGGTGATCAGCCGGACGCCGAGGTTGGGCCCCATCGGCGCGGTCGAGGTCACCGTCCAGTCCAGGCCGTCGGCGAGCACCCGGCCCAGGGTGAACGGCCCGGACAGGCCGGCGGCGAGGGCCAGCCCGCACGGGGTCAGCGCGGCGATCGCCGCCTGCACGATGCCCGCCAGCAGGTCGCTGCGCAGCAGCCGGCGGGTCAGGATGCCGCTGCCGCCGACCACCCCGATGATCACCAGGCAGTCGATGAACAGCCCGCGGTCGGCCGTGACCGGCTCCAGCGCCGGCAGCGCGAGCGCCATGGCGACGGCCACGGCGCCTCCGACCAGGTCCGATGCCCTCACCTGCCGGTCCCCTCGCCGAGGGCGGACCAGGCGTCGGCGACACCCCGGACGCCGGCGTTGGGGGTGACCCGCCACCCGTTGGCGACCAGCATCTCCATCGGGTCGTCGGGGCCGGGCTCGACGGGTTGCACGATGATCGCCCGGCACAGCGCGCCGTGCCGCCGCGCGGCGGTGAGAGCGATGGCGTCCGCGGCGGAGAGGCGTCCGATGATCGCGATGAACAGCTGGGCGCGGCCGCCGACATCGGCCCGCAACCCGCCGCCCAGGTCGCCGGCCTCGGTGAGGGTGCTGTCGGTCAGGTGGTCCAGCAGGGATTCGCGCAGCGTGTCGCCTTCGGCGTCCAGGCGGCGTCCGCCGGCGTCGGCGAGCCCGACGTCGTAGCCGGCGTCCAGCAGGTGCACCCCGATCGACGCGGCGGCCGAGACCGCCCACTCGAAGCTGGACAGCGGGCCGCGGCCGGTGTGGCCGGCGCGGCGGTTGTCCAGCAGGATCATCGCGCTGGGCTCCCAGGCGTGCTCCTCGCGCCGGACCATCAGCGTTCCGGTGCGGGCGGTCGACGGCCAGTGGATGCGGCGCAGCTCGTCCCTCGGCCGGTACTCGCGGATCAGCACGTCGTCCGGGCCGAGAACGCTGCTGTGCCGCTGCGCCGCCTCACCGACCAGGCCGGTGCCCGCCGCGGGGGCGGCCTGGTCGAGCCGGTGGATGGCGGGCGTCACGGTGAGCAGGCTGCTGCCGCCGAGGCGCCGCTTGAGGGTGGCCAGGCCGAGCGGATCGATCGTCGTCCAGCGACTGGGGCCGATCCGGTAGCGACCGCGGACGAAGGTGGCCAGCTCGTAGGGGTGCCGGGTGTACAGCCGGCCCCGGCCGGAGGGCACCGGCAACACCGGCGAGCCGCCGAGCCCCTCGGGGACGGTCTCCTCCACGAAGCCCCACGCCCCCAGGTCGACGCTGTCCCGTCCCAGCTCCAGGCTCCCCCGGACCGCCGAGCCGGCCGCCACCCGGTCGGGCAGCAGCACCCGCTGCAGCGTCGCGTTGCGGGCCGATCGCCAGGCGAGCACCGCGGACGCCGCGACCAGCCCGAGCAGCAGGCCGCCCGGCCAGGCCAGCGACCGCAGCCCGGTGGCCCCGGCCGCGATCAGCAGGACCGCCGCCGCGGTGGCCAGCCCGAGGCCGCGGAAGGTGAGCCGGAGCATGACTAGTCGTGGTCGGGCACGGGGACGCTGAGCACGGCCGAGCGGACCACCTCGTCGACGTCGCGCCGGGCCAGCTGGGCGGCCGGGCTGAGCAGGATGCGATGGGCCAGCGCCGCGCCGGCGAGCGCCTGCACGTCGTCGGGGATGACGTAGTGCCGGCCGTGCAGCGCGGCACGGGCCTTGCACGCCCTGAGCAGCTGCAGCCCCGCCCGGGGCGAGCCGCCCAACCGGACGTCGGGGCTGCGCCGGGTGGCCTCCAGGACCCCCACCAGGTAGTCCTTGATCGCCGCGTGCACGTACACCGTCCGCACCCGGGCGGCCAGGTCGGCGACCGTCGCCGCGTCGGTGACCGGCCGCAGCTCGGCCAGCGGGTCGCCGCCGCCGTGGTGGTCGAGCATCGCGATCTCGGCGGCGCGGACCGGGTAGCCCATCGAGATCCGCAGGGTGAACCGGTCGCGCTGCGCCTCGGGCAGGGGATAGGTGCCCTCCATCTCGATCGGGTTCTGGGTGGCCACCACCAGGAACGGGATCGGCAGCGGATGGGTGAGGCCGTCGACGGTGACCTGGCGCTCCTCCATCGCCTCGAGCAGGGCCGACTGGGTCTTCGGCGAGGCGCGGTTGATCTCGTCGCCGATGACGATGTTGGCGAACACCCCGCCCGGCTTGAACTCGAAGTCGCGGCGCTCGGCGTTGAAGATCGACACGCCGGTGATGTCGCTGGGCAGCAGGTCGGGGGTGAACTGGATGCGCTGCGCGGTGCCGTCGATGGCCCTGGCCAGCGCCTTGGCCAGCATCGTCTTGCCGACGCCCGGGACGTCCTCGATCAGCAGGTGGCCCGAGGACAGCAGCGCCACCAGAGCGAGTTCGACGGCCTCCGGTTTGCCCTCGATCACGGTCTGCACCGCGGTCCGGATGTCGTCGGCGACGGCCTGCAGGTCGTCCACCCGGCTCGCTGGGCTGCGTTCCACGGTTCCCCCTCTGGCGACGGATCTGCGGCCACCCTACCTGGGCGCCTGCGACGCACCGAGGCCGCCCGTGGGGTGCCCGGGTGGAGGAAAGTGGAGTACAGTGGCGGCAAGTGGAGGACCGAGTCGAAGGGGGTGGGTCCCTGTGTTCTTGGGAACCCATACTCCGAAGCTCGATGACAAGGGCCGCTTCTTCCTCCCCGCGAAGTTCCGTGAGGAACTGAACGGGGGCCTCGTCATCACCAGGCAGCCGGACCGCTGCCTGGCGATCTTCACCCCGGCCGCCTACCAGGCGGCCGCCGATCGGATGATCGCGGGATCGTCCAGCCTGGCGAAGGTGCGCTCGGTGCAGCGGATGTTCGCCTCCGGTGCGGATTCGTCCACGCCGGACAGCCAGGGCCGGATCACCGTGCCGGAGCACCTGCGGAACTACGCGGGGCTGCGCCGGGAGATCGTCGTGATCGGCGCCTTGGACCACATCGAGGTGTGGGACGCGGAGACCTGGGCCTCCTACGCCGCGGCGCAGGAGGAGGCCTTCGCACAGATGGACGAAGAGGTATTCGGAGCGGGGTGACCCGCATCGACAAGCAACACCGTCGCGTGCGGTGCGGCTTCAATCCGAGGGGCACCGCCCCCTGGCGCACCTTCCCCGGTGCCAGGCGGCCCCCACGGATTGAAACCACGGCGCACGCGAGGGTGCCATCCAGGGCAGATGGAGGGGTCGAGATGGACGGGCAGCGGGCCGAGCACGTGCCGGTGATGTGCACGCGCATCGTCGAGCTGCTCAGCGTGCCGCTGCGGGCGTCCGGATCGGTCTACGTCGACTGCACCCTCGGCCTCGGCGGCCATGCCGAGGCGATCCTCGGCGCCTGCCCGCACGCCACCCTGATCGGGATCGACCGCGACCGGCACGCCCTGGACGCCGCCGCGGCCCGGCTGGCTCCGTTCGGCGACCGGGTGGCGCTGTTCCAGGCCCGCTACGACGAGCTGCCTGAGGTGCTTGCCGAGGCCGGACGCCCCGCCGTGCAGGCGATCCTGGCCGACCTCGGCCTCTCCTCGATGCAGATCGACCGCACCGAGCGCGGCTTCGCCTACCGCGTCGACGCCCCGCTCGACATGCGGATGGACGACACCCAGCCGCTGACCGCCGCCGACCTGCTGAACACCGCCTCCGCGGGCGAGCTGACCCGCATCCTGCGCCGCTTCGGCGAGGAGCGGTTCGCCGACCGCATCGTCCGCCGGATCGTCGCCGAGCGGGACGCCGAGCCGTTCGCCGGCTCGGCCCGGCTGGTCCGGGTGATCGAGCAGTCCATCCCGGCCGCGGCCCGGGCGAGCGGCGGCGGGCATCCCGCCAAGCGCACCTTCCAGGCGCTCCGGATCGCGGTCAACGACGAGCTCAGCGCCCTGGCCGGCCTGCTGCCGGCCGCCATCGACGCGCTGGCGCCGGGCGGCCGGCTGGCGGTGCTGGCCTACCACTCCGGCGAGGACCGGCTGGTCAAGAACGCGCTGCGGGACGCGGCCACCGACCGTGCCCCCCGGGGCCTGCCGGAGGTGCCCGCCGAGCTGCGCGCCCGGCTGGTGCTGCTCACCCGCGGCGCCGAGCGCCCCGATGACGACGAAGTGCAGACCAATCCGCGTGCGGCCTCGGCACGGCTGCGGGCGGGGGAACGGATCGACGAGGTGGCAGCATGACAGCACTCCTGGCCCCGAAGCCCAATCCCAACCGGGGCAGGCCCGAGGAGCGGGCTCCGCGGTGGAGCCTGCGTGAGGTCCGGCTCCCGCAGCGGAGGATGGCCAACATCCCGTTCATCCTGAGCCTCGGGGTGTTCCTCGCGCTGGGCATGGTCGGGCTGCTGCTGCTGAACACCGCGCTGCAGGAGCAGGCCTTCGCCGTCCGCGACCAGCAGAAGGCCGCCACCCAGCTCGGCTACCGGCTGGCCGCCCTGGAGACCGAGGTCACCGAGGCCCGCTCCAGCACCGGGCTGGCGATCGAGGCGACCAAGCTCGGCATGGTGCCGAACCCGTACCCGGTCTACCTGCCACTGCCGAGCGGCGACGTGATCGGCAATCCGCGGGCGATGACCGGCCACGAGGTGCCCGACGTCCGCTACCGGACGCCGGAACAGCTGGAGGCGATCGCCAAGGCCCGCGAAGAGGCCCTTGCCAAGGCGAAGGCGGAAGCCGAGGCGAAGGCAAAGGCCGCAGCCGAGGCCAAGGCGAAGGCCGAGGCGGAGGCCAGGAAGGCCGAGGCCAAGGCGAAGGCAGAGGCGGAGGCCAAGAAGAAGGCTGACGCCAAGAAGAAGGCAGAGGCCGCGGCCAAGAAGAAGCAGGACGGGGGCGGCCGATGACGGCGCCCGCGTCGGACGTGCGGCGCCGGCTGTCCCGCCTGCGGCGGGCCCGGCTGCCGCTGGCCTCGCCGGTCCGCCGGATGCGGGGCCTGCTGATCGCCATCGCCGTCGTCTTCTCGCTGTGCGCCGGCAGGGCCCTGCAGGTGCAGGCCTTCGACGCCCAGGCGTACGCCGCCGAGGCCGCCGACCAGATGCAGCAGTCCCAGGTGCTGCCGGCACTGCGCGGCGAGATCACCGACCGCTACGGGGACGTCCTGGCCTTCACCGAGCAGACCGTGATGGTGGTCGCCGATCCGAAGATGATCCTCACCAACGGCAAGATGACCGTCGGCCAGATGACCTCCCGCGATCGCGAGGTGGCGGCCACGGCGCCGCAGCGGCTGGCCCAGATCCTGGCCAGCCACCTGGGCAACGCGCCCGAGTCGTACCTGCCCCAGCTGACCGACCCGAAGAGCTCCTACAAGGTGATCGCCAAGCGTGTCCCGGCGCAGACCTTCGCCGACATCCAGGCCGAGATGACCGAGGCGAAGCTGCTCGGCCTGCGCCGGATCACCGCCCCCACCCGGCGCTACCCGAACGGCGCCCTGGCGTCCAACCTGATCGGCTGGGTGAACGAGGAGGGGAACGCGGCCGGCGGGCTGGAGCTGTCGCTGGAGAAGTTCCTCAAGGGCGTCGACGGCAAGGAGGTCTACGACTCCTCGCCGAACGGCAAGATCCCGCTCGGCGACAACGTGCTGACGCCGCCGCAGAACGGCCGCAAGGTCGGGCTCACCATGGACAACTCGCTGCAGCTGCTCGCCGAGCAGCGGCTGGCCAAGGCGCTGGCCGACAGCGGCGCGCAGGCCGCGGCCGTGCTGGTGATGAACCCGAACACCGGCGAGGTGCTGGCGATGGCCAACGCGCCGTCCTTCGACAGCAACGACCCCGGCAAGGGCAAGGCCGAGGACATGGGCAACCGGATCACCACCAACGTCTACGAGCCCGGCTCGGTGCAGAAGGTCCTCACCTTCGCGGCGCTGCTGGATTCGGGCACCATCAAGCCCGACGACAAGGTGAGGTTCCCCGGCTTCATCAAGCAGGACCAGTTCAAGATCAAGGACTGGTGGAACCACGGCGAGATCACCATGCGGGCGCGCGGGGTCTTCGCCAAGTCGTCCAACGTGGGCACCATCACGCTGGCCCGAAAGATGAACAAGGAGCAGTTGCGCGCCTACTACGCCTCGTTCGGGCTGGGCCAGCGCACCAACATCGGCGTCAACGGCGAGGCCACCGGCTACCTGCCGAAGGCGACCATGCCCGACTACACCCGGGACGGCATCGCGTTCGGCACCAGCCTGTCGGTGACCGCGCTGCAGAACGCCGCCGCCATCTCGGCCGTGGTCAACGGCGGCGTGTACCACGCGCCGACGGTGATCTCGACGATGGACGGCAAGCCCTACACCCGGCCCAACCAGGACATCACGCCGCGCCGGGTGATCAGCGAGCAGACCTCCGAGCAGGTCCGCTCGCTGATGGAGCAGCAGGCGCTCGACCAGAAGGGCGCCGCGTTCTCGGTGGACGGCTACCGGATCGGCACCAAGACCGGCACCGCCCGGCTGGTCAGCGCCGACTGCAAGTGCTACCGCGGCGAGTCCGTGGTCTCCACCATCGGCGTCGCGCCGATCGAGAACCCGCAGGTGCTGGTCTACGCCGTGGTCTGGAACCCGAAGAAGGGGTCCTCCGGCGCGGCGGTCGCGGCGCCGATCATGCACGACGTGCTGGCGCTGGCCCTGCCCCGGTACGCGGTCGCACCCTCGTCCACCAAGGGCGTCAAGCTCCCGCTCCGGTAATAGGGTGAGGCATGGCTGAGCACGCTTCTCGCCTGCCCGGGCCGCTGCCCGGGCTGGACGGGGCCGACGTCACCGGCGTCGGCCTCGACTCCCGGGCGATCCGCCCGGGGCAGGTGTACGCGGCCCTGCCGGGGCAGCACACCCACGGCGCCCGCTTCGCCGCCGAGGCCGTCCGGCGCGGTGCCGCCGCGGTGCTCACCGATGCCGCCGGCCGCGATCTGCTCGGCCCGGACGCCGGCGTCCCGGTGGTCGTGGTCGACGACCCGCGGGCCGTCCTGGCCGAGCTCGCCGCCGCCGTGCAGGGGCATCCGGCCCGCGCGATGCGGATGTTCGGGATCACCGGCACCAACGGCAAGACCAGCACCGTCTTCCTGCTGGAGGCCGCCCTGGCCGCCCTGGGCGAGCGGGTCGGCACCCTGGGCACGATCGGCTTCCGGCTGGCCGGCGAGGCCATCGACCGTAGCCGCAGCACCGTCACCACTCCTGAGGCGCCCGACCTGCAGGAGCTGCTCGGGCAACTCAGGGACGCCGGGGCCACCAGCGTCGCCATGGAGGTCTCCTCGCACGCCCTGGCCCTGCGCCGGGTCGGCGGGATCGTCTTCGACGTGGCCGGCTTCACCCACCTGGGCCGCGACCATCTCGACTTCCACGGCGATCTGGACAGCTATTTCGCCGCCAAGGCCGAGCTCTTCCTGGACGGCCGGGCGCGGGCCTGCGTGGTGAACGTCGACGGCGAGTGGGGACGCCGGCTGACCGGGATGATCCGCGCCCAGGGCACGCCGCTGCTGACCACGGGGAGTGCTGCGGACGCCGACTTCCGGCTGCAGGCGGCGCGACCGGACGCCGAGGGCCGCACGGTGGTGTCGCTGGCGACCCCTGAGGGTGCCCTCGACTTCGTGGTCGGCATGCCGGGCGGCTTCAACGTGGCCAACGCGATCACCGCCGCGGCGATGGTGCGCGCCGCCGGCCTGGACGCCGCGGCGGCCGTGGCCGCCTTCGGCACGGCCAGCGTCCCCGGACGGATGCAGCGGGTCGACCTGGGCCCCGGCGCTCCCGCCGCCGTCGTCGACTTCGCCCACACGCCGGAGGCGGTGGCCGCGGCGCTCGCCGCCCTGCCGGCCCCCCGGATCGCCGTGCTCGGCGCCGGCGGCGACCGGGACGCGACCAAGCGGGGCCCGATGGGCGCCGCGGCGGCGGCCAACGCCGAACTGGTGGTGGTGACCGACGACAACCCGCGGTCGGAGGACCCGGCGACGATCCGGGCCGCGGTCCGGGCCGGCGCGGAGGCGGCCGGCGGGGGCACCGAGGTGGTCGACGGCGGCGACCGGCGCTCGGCGATCGCGCTGGCGCTGCGCCGGGCGCGGGGCGCCGGCTGGGTCGCCGTGCTGGGCAAGGGGCATGAGACGGGCCAGGACATCGGCGGCGTGATCAGCCCGTTCGACGACGTCGCGGTGCTCCGCGACGAATGGGAACGACTCGTTGGGGGGAACCACGACCGTGCGTGAACGGACGATTCGCGAGCTCGCGGCGCTGGCCGGTGCCGCGCCGGTCGACAGCGACCGGCGGGCCGGGCCCGAGGTGGTGATCGACTCCCGGCTGGCCACCCCCGGCGCGGTCTTCGTGGCCCTGCCGGGGGAGCACGTGGACGGTCACGACTACGTCGCCGCCGCCGCCGGCAGGGGTGCGGTCGCGGCGCTCTGCACCCGTCAGACCGACGCCGCGCTGGCCCACCTGGTGGTCGGCGACGCCCTGGAGGGGCTGACCACCCTGGCCACGGCGGTGGTGGCCGAGGCCAAGGCGTCCGGCCTGACCTGCGTCGGCGTGACCGGCTCGTCGGGCAAGACCAGCACCAAGGACCTGCTCGGCCAGCTGCTGGCCGCCGCCGGCCCCACCGTCAGCCCGCAGGGATCGTTCAACAACGAGATCGGGGTGCCGCTCACCGCGCTGCGGATCGACGACCACACCCGGTACCTGGTCAGCGAGCTGGGGGCCCGCGGCGGCGGCCACATCGCCTGGCTGTGCGGCATCGTCCCGCCCGACGTCGGCGTGGTGCTCAACGTCGGTCACGCCCACCTCGGCGAGTTCGGCTCGGTGGCCGGCATCGCCCGGGCCAAGGGTGAGCTGGTCGAGGCGCTGCGCGACGACGGCTGGGCGGTGCTGAACGCCGACGATCCCCTGGTGCTCGGGATGGCCGGCCGCACCGTGGCCCGGCTGGCCACCTTCTCGCTGGCCGGCGAGCCGGCGTCCGGTGACCTGCGGGTCTGGGCCGACGACATCGAGCCGGACCGGCTGCAGCGGCACGCCTTCGTGCTGCGCGCCGCCGGTGCGGTGGAGGCGGCCGTGCCGGTCCGGCTGCAGGGCCCCGGACGCCACCAGGTCGCCAACGCGCTGGCCGCGGCCGCCGCCGGGCTGGCGCTGGGCCTGCCGGCGGCGCTGATCGCGGACGCGCTGAGTGCGGCGACCGCGCGGTCCCGATGGCGGATGCAGCTGAGCGAACGCCCGGACGGCGTGCTGATCGTCAACGACGCCTACAACGCGAACCCGGATTCGATGCGGGCCGCGCTGACCACGGTGGCCGGCATGCGGCGTCCGGGCGGACGGCTGATCGCCGTGCTGGGCGACATGCTCGAACTCGGCGACGAGGCGACCGCGGAGCACCGCCGGCTGGGGGAGCTGGCCGCCGGCCTGGGCTTCGAGGTGGTGGCGCTCGGCGGCCTCGCCGAGGAGATAGCCGACGGCGTCCGGCGGGCGTCCGGCAGCGTCCGGGTGGTCGCCGATCGGACGGCCGCGGTTGCGGTGGCGGGGGCAGATCTGCAACCGTCCGATGTCGTGGTGGTGAAGGCATCCCGGGGACTCGCCCTGGACGTGGTGGCGGACGCGTTGGCGTCCGGCACCGGTGACCCGGCGGGGAGGCCGGCATGAGAAGCATTCTGCTCGCCGGGGGCCTGGGCCTGATCGGCACCCTGCTCGGCACCCGGTTCGCGATCCGGGTGCTGGTCAAGAACGGCTACGGCCAGTTCATCCGCGACGACGGCCCGACCGCGCACCACACCAAGCGCGGCACGCCGACCATGGGCGGCATCGTCATCATCGGCTCGGTGATCGTCGCCTACACGCTGGCGCACCTGATCACCTGGTCGCCGCCGACGGCGTCCGGGATCCTGGTGCTCTACCTGGTCACCGGGCTCGGCCTGGTCGGCTTCGCCGACGACTGGATCAAGATCTCCAAGGCCCGCTCGCTGGGCCTGAGCAGCCGGGCCAAGCTGGCCGGGCAGGCCGTGGTCGCGGTGTCGTTCGCGGTGCTGTCCTTCCAGTTCCCCGACGACCAGGGCGTCACCCCGGCCAGCAACGCCATCTCGTTCCTGCGCGACATCAGCTGGCTGCAACTGCCGATCTGGGCGGCGGTGATCTGGATCGTGCTGGTGATCGCCTCCTGGTCGAACGCGGCCAACCTGACCGACGGCCTGGACGGCCTGGCCACCGGCGCCGCCACCATGGTCTTCGCCGCCTACGCGCTGGTGAACATCTGGCAGAACAACCAGTCCTGTTCGACCCTTTCGACCGCCGGCCCGCAGTGTTACTGGGTGCGCGACCCGCGCGACCTGGCCCTGGTCTCGCTGGCGCTGGCCGGCGCCTGCTTCGGCTTCCTGTGGTGGAACGCCAGCCCGGCCAAGATCTTCATGGGCGACACCGGCTCGCTGGCCATCGGCGGCGGGCTGGCCGCCCTGTCGGTGTTCACCCGGACCGAGCTGCTGATGCTGATCATCGCCGGCCTGTTCCTGATCATCACCCTGTCGGTGGTGCTGCAGGTCGGCTGGTTCAAGGCCACCAAGGGCAAACGGCTGTTCAAGATGGCGCCGCTGCAGCACCACTTCGAACTGGTCGGCTGGGCCGAGATCACCATCGTGCTCCGGTTCTGGATCATCTGCGGGTTGTGCGTCGCCCTCGGCCTCGGCATCTTCTACGCCGAATGGACGGTGGGTCTGCAGTGATCGACTGGCTGCCGGACGCCACCCGGCTGTCGCCCTGGCCGCAGGCCCGGGCGGTGGTGGCCGGGCTGGCGGCGTCCGGCTACGCCGCCGCGGACGGCCTGCTCGAGCTGGGCGCGCAGGTGACGGTGCTGGACGACGCCGACACCGCGGCCAACGCCGAGAAGGCCGCCGTTCTGCGCACCCTCGGCGCCGAGGTGCGGCTCGGGCCCGGCTCGACCGCGCTGCTGCCGCCCGAGACCGACCTGCTGGTGGTCTCGCCGGGCTGGACGCCGCGGGCCCAGTTGATCGCCCAGGCCCGCCGCCGCGGGGTTCCGGTCTGGGGTGAGGTGGAGCTCGCCTGGCGGATGATGCAGCCCGACCGGGTGGTGCCCTGGCTGGCGGTCACCGGCACCAACGGCAAGACCACCACGGTGAACATGCTGGAGTCGATGCTGACCGCGGCCGGGCTGACCACCAGCGCGGTCGGCAACGTGGGCCGTCCGATCGTCGAGGCGATCCTGGACGAGGTCCGCTACGACGTGCTGGCCGTCGAGCTGTCCAGCTTCCAGCTGCACTCCACCAACTCGCTCAGCCTGCATTCGGCCGCGGTGCTCAACCTGCAGCCCGACCACCTGGAGTGGTACGCCGACCCGGCGTCCTGGGACAGCGACGCGCCGGACGCGATGGCCGCCTACGCCGCCGACAAGGCCCGGATCTACTCCCGGGTCACCCACAGCTGCGTCTACAACGTCGCCGACGAGGCCACCCTGGGCATGGTCGAGGACGCCGAGGTAACCGAGGGCGCCCGGGCGATCGGCTTCACCCTCGGCATCCCGACCATCGGCCAGCTCGGCGTGGTCGACGACCTGCTGGTCGACCGGGCGTTCATCCCGCAGCGCCGCGACTCGGCACTCGAACTCGGCAAGCTGAGCGACGTCCGGCCGTACGCGCCGCACAACGTGGAGAACGCCCTGGCCGCGGCGGCGCTGGCCCGCTCCTTCGGGGTGCCGGCGACGGCCGTCCGCGACGGGCTGCGGGCCTTGGAGCTGGGCGACCACCGGATCCAGACGGTCGCCGTGCACGACGGGGTCACCTGGGTGGACGACTCCAAGGCCACCAACCCGCACGCGGCGGCGTCCTCGCTGCGGGCCTTCGACTCCATCGTCTGGATCGCCGGCGGCCAGGCCAAGGGCACCAGCTTCGACGACCTGGTGCGCAGCTACGGCGACAAGCTGCGGGGCGCGGTGCTGCTCGGCGTCGACCGCGACGTGATCGCCGGGGCACTCGCCCGACACGCGCCCCAGATCCCCGTGACCGTGATCGATTCCACCGACACTGGAGCGATGACGCAGGCGGTGGCCGCCGCACGCGCGTTCGCCCGGGAGGGTGATGTCGTGCTGTTGGCTCCCGGCTGTGCCAGCAAGGACATGTTCACCGGCTACGACGCGCGCGGCGCGGCGTTCGCCCGGGCGGTCCGCGCGATCACCGGAGTCGAGGAGAAGGGCTGAGGGACAGTGGCGATCCTTTCCTCCCCGCTGGATCGTAAGCAGACCCCGAAAGGCACCACGCGTCGCCGCACCCGTTCCACCCCGATCGCCGACGCCCTGGCGCATCCGCGGGCCAGCTTCTACCTGGTGCTGGTCCCGACGGTGCTGCTGCTCAGCCTGGGCATGATGATGGTGCTGTCGGCGTCCAGCGTGCTGGGCAGCGTCCGCTTCGGCGACGCCTACTACTTCGTCAAGCGCCAGGTCTTCTTCCTGGCCGTCGGCGGCGTCGCCGCCTTCGTGCTGTCCCGGTTGCAGCCGCGGGCGCTGAAGATCCTCGGCTGGGCGCTGGTCATCGCGGCCCTGGCGCTGCAGATCCTCACTTTCACCCCGCTCGGCTGGGGCGAGGCGAAGGGCAACCGGAACTGGGTGCAGTTCGGCACCTCGTTCTTCCGCATCCAGCCCTCCGAGCTGGCCAAGCTGGCGATCATCGTCTGGGGTGCCGACCTGCTGGCCCGCAAGCAGAAGCTGCTCGACCAGCCCAAGCACCTGCTGGTGCCGTTCGTGCCGGTGTCGGCGCTGCTGATCGGCCTGGTGGTGCTGCAGCACGACCTGGGCACCGGCATGATCATGGGCGCCATCGTGGTGGCCATCCTCTGGTACGTCGGGGCGTCCTGGAAGATGCTGGCGTCGATCGGGGTCAGCGTCGTCGCCGCGGTCCTGTTCCTGGTGGCCACCTCCGGCAACCGGATGGACCGGATCATGGGCTTCTTCAACGCCGATCACGACACCATGGGGGTGAACCTTCAGCCGCTGCGCGGGGTGTTCGCGCTGGCGTCCGGCGGCTGGTGGGGCCTTGGCCTGGGGGCGTCCCGACAGAAGTGGGGTTCGCTGGCCGAGGCGCACACCGACTACGTGCTGGCCATCGTCGGCGAGGAGCTCGGCCTGATCGGCACCCTGGTGGTGCTGGCGCTGTTCCTGGTCCTCGGCTACGCCGGCTTCCGCATCGCACTGCGCTCCGACCTGCCGTTCTGCCGCTACCTGGCGGCCGGGGTGACCTCCTGGCTGATGATCCAGGCGCTGGTCAACATCATGGTGGTGCTGCGGATGATCCCGGTGCTCGGCGTCACCCTGCCGCTGCTGTCCTACGGCGGCTCCGGCCTGATGGCGAACCTGGCCGGCATCGGCATGCTGCTGGCGTGTGCGAAGCTCGAGCCGGACGCCCGTAGGCTGGCCGAACGCAGGAAGCGCAAGGGCGGCAAGGCGGTCACCGTGGTCGAGTCCCGCCGGTAGCGGTGGGTCTCCTCCAGCGACCCACCTGAGAGACAAACCACGAGGAGGATCATGGCTCACGTCGTGCTGGCCGGTGGCGGCACCGCCGGACATACCTCGCCGCTGATCGCCACCGCCGAACGGATCGCCGAGGCCGACCCGTCCGGCAGCGTGGTCGCGGTCGGCACCCCGCGGGGGCTGGAGACCACCGTGGCGCCCGCGGCCGGGCTGCGGCTGGAGCTGATCCCGCCGGTGCCGCTGCCGCGCTCGCTCACCCCGGAACTGCTCAAGGTGCCGTGGCGGCTGGTCGACTCGGTGCGGCAGGCCCGCCGGATCCTGAAGCGGGAGGCGGCCGAGGTCGCGGTCGGCTTCGGCGGCTACGTGTCGCTGCCGGTCTACCTGGCCGCCCGCACCCTCGGCGTCCCGGTGGTGATCCACGAGCAGAACGCGCTGCCCGGGCTGGCCAACAAGGTCGCCGCCCGGTTCGCGAAGCTGGTCGCGGTCTCCTTCCCCGGCACCCCGCTGCCGCGGGCCGAGTACCTCGGGCTGCCGGTGCGCCGCGGCATCGCCGACCTGGACGTCGAGGCGCGCCGGACGGGCGCCCGCACCAGCTTCGGGCTGGACGCCGACCGGCCCACCCTGCTGGTCTCCGGCGGCTCCCAGGGCGCCCAGAGCATCAACACCGCGACCCTCGGGGTGCGGGCCGAGCTGCTCGCCGCGGGCGTCCAGATCCTGCACGTGCTCGGCCCCAAGAACATCACCGGGGACGACGTGATGGTCAGCGACGAGACCACCGGGGCCCGCTACGTGCCGCTCGGCTACGTCGACGCCATGGAGGACGCCTACGCCGCCGCCGACCTGATGGTCGGCCGGTCCGGGGCCGGCACGGTGATGGAAACCGCGACGGTCGGCCTGCCGGTGATCTTCGTGCCGCTGCCGCACGGCAACGGCGAGCAGGCCCGCAACGCGACCTTCCTGGTCGACGGCGGCGCGGCACTGCTGATCGACAACGCCGACTTCGACGCGCCGCGGATGGCCCGGGAGGTGCGCGCCCTGTTCGCCGACCCGGACCGCCTGCCGGCGATGCGCCGGGCCGGTCGCGACCTGGTGCCGGCCGACGCGGCCGGCCGGCTCGCCGAGCGGGTGCTGGCCATCGCCGGGGCGACGATCGCGGGGCGACCCTGATGGCGCTGGTCGAACCCGTGCCGCTGCTGCCCGCCGACCAGCTGGGCGGCCTGCACTTCATCGCCATCGGCGGTGCCGGGATGAGCGGCATCGCCGCCGCCTATGCGGCCCTCGGGGTGCCGGTCTCGGGCAGCGACCAGGCCGATTCGGCGACCCTGCGGCGGCTCGCCGAGGCCGGCATCGCCGTCCACGTCGGCCACGACCCGGCCAACCTCGGCGACGCCGGCACGGTGGTGGTGTCGTCGGCGATCCGCGAGTCCAACGTCGAGCTGGCCCAGGCGCGGCGCCGCGGCCTGCGGGTCTGGCACCGCAGCGCCGCCCTGGGCGCCCTGATGCTGGGCCGCCGTGGGGTGGCGATCACCGGCACCCACGGCAAGACCACCACCACCGGGATGACCGTCGAGATCCTGACCGCGCTGGGCGCCGACCCGTCCTACGTGATCGGCTCGCCGCTGGCCAGCACCGGCAGCAGCTCCCGGCTCGGCTCCGGTGCGTCATTCGTGGTGGAGGCCGACGAGTCCGACGGCTCCTTCCTGCAGTACCCGGCCGAGGTGGTGGCGATCACCAACATCGAGGCGGACCATCTCGACAACTGGGGGACCGAGCAGGCCTACTTCGACGGCTTCGTGGCGCTGGCCCGCCGGCCCGGCGTCCGCACCGTCGTGCTGTCGGCCGACGATCCGGGCACCCGGGCGCTGCGGCCCCGGGCCGAGGGGGAGGGCCGCCGGGTGCTCACCTTCGGCGAATCCCCGGACGCCGACGTGCGGCTCACCGACCTGACCGTCGACACCGCCACCGCCTCGGCGACCCTGACCGCCGCCGGCGACGCCGGGCCGCTGCAGTTGGCCGTGCCGGGCCGCTACAACCTGCTCAACGCCGCCGCCGCCTACGCGATCGGACGCGCGCTCGGCCACGACGGGGCGGCGCTGCGCGAAGCGGCGGCGTCCTTCCACGGCACCCACCGCCGGTTCAGCTACGTCGGCGAGGTGGGCGGCGCCCGCGTCTACGACGACTACGCCCATCACCCGACCGAGGTGCGGGCGCTGCTGGCGGCGGCCCGTCCGCTGGCCGGCGCCGGACGGCTGGTGGTCTGCTTCCAGCCGCACCTGTTCACCCGCACCCGCGACTTCGCCGCCGACTTCGGCGCGGCGCTGGCCGCGGCCGACGAGGTGGTCGTGCTCGACGTCTACCCGGCCCGGGAGGACCCGATCCCCGGCGTCACCGGCGAACTGGTCGCCGACGCGGCCCGGGCGGCCGGGGCCGCCGCGGTGACCTACGTGGCCGACAAGGCCGAGGCTCCCGGCGTCCTGGCCGGCCTGCTGCGGCCCGGCGACCTGGCGCTCACCGTGGGTGCCGGGGATGTCACCGCGGTCGGTCCCGCCGCCGTGGAGGCGGCGGGATGACGATGACCGGAGTCAGCGACGCCACCGGCCGGATCACCGTGCGCCGCCGCCGCGGGCGCCGCCGCCGGGTGCTGGTGGTCGCGCTCGTCGCCGTCCTGCTGGTCGGTTTGGGCGGGCTGGCCTGGCTGCTGCTCGGCTCCGACGTGCTCGGCGTCCGGGCCGTCGAGGTGCACGGCAACAGGCTGGCGGCGACCGGCGACGTGCAACGGGTCGCCGAGGTGCCGATGGGCACCCCGCTGGCCCGGGTCGACCTGGACGGCATCGCCACCCGGGTCTCGGGACTGCCGCCGGTGGCCAGGGTCACCGTGGCGCGGCAATGGCCGGACACGATCGTGATCTCCATCGCCGAGCGGACGCCGGTCTTCGCCATCGAGACCCCCGGCGGCTACTGGATCGCCGACGACCAGGGCGTGGTGTTCGACTCGGCGGCCCAGGCGCCGCGCGGCGTCCTCTCGGCCCGGGTGCCGTCCGGCGACGTGCGGCTGATCCGTGATCTGGCCGCGGTCGTCCGCGCCCTGCCGGCCGACCTGCGGGGCCGGGTCCGCGAGGTCACCGCGGCCACTCCGGACAGCATCACCCTCGAGCTGACGCGCGGCGTGCAGGTGATCTGGGGGAGCGTCGAGCAGTCCGAGCTGAAGGCCCAGGTGCTGGCCCGGCTGATGCTCGACGAGCACAGGGTCTACGACGTGTCGGCGCCCTCCAACCCGACCACGCGCTGACTCCTTCGGGAACCCTGAAGTAGTACTTGAGGGACGCGCCGATGAGGTACCCCGCGTTGGACGGGGGTGTTGGCGGCTGCGTAGCCTTGCACCCGACGTCACCGAGTTGCCTTCCCCGTGGTCTGCACCGCAACTTGAGACTTTTTTCGGCAACGCATACAGCGCTATTGAGGTGGGAATCTTCGTGGGCAGTGCATCCCAGAACTACTTGGCGGTCATCAAGGTCGTCGGCGTCGGTGGCGGTGGTGTCAATGCCGTCAACCGAATGATCGAATCCGGTCTCCGCGGTGTCGAGTTCATCGCCGTCAACACCGACGCGCAGGCGCTGCTGATGAGCGACGCCGACGTGAAGCTCGACATCGGCCGCGACCTGACCCGCGGCCTCGGCGCCGGAGCCGACCCCGACAAGGGGCGACAGGCCGCCGAGGATCACTCCGACGAGATCGAAGAGGTGCTCAAGGGTGCCGACATGGTCTTCGTCACCGCCGGCGAGGGCGGCGGCACCGGCACCGGCGGCGCGCCCGTGGTGGCCCGGATCGCCCGCTCGCTGGGTGCGCTGACCATCGGTGTGGTGACCCGGCCGTTCTCCTTCGAGGGCAAGCGTCGCGCCACCCAGGCCGACAACGGCATCAGCAGCCTCCGCGAGGAGGTCGACACCCTGATCGTCATCCCCAACGACAAGCTGTTGGAGATGACCGACCACCAGGTGGCGATCCTGGACGCCTTCAAGCAGGCCGACCAGGTGCTGATGCAGGGCGTCTCGGGGATCACCGACCTGATCACCACCCCGGGCCTGATCAACCTCGACTTCGCCGACGTCAAGGCGGTGATGAGCAACGCCGGCTCGGCGCTGATGGGCATCGGTTCCGCCCGCGGCGAGGACCGGGCCCGCGCCGCCGCCGAGATGGCGGTCTCCTCCCCGCTGCTGGAGGCCAGCATCGACGGCGCCCACGGCGTCCTGCTGTCGATCGCGGGCGGCTCCGACCTCGGCCTGTTCGAGGTCTCGGCCGCGGCCAACCTGATCGAGGAGGCGGCCCACGAGGACGCCAACATCATCTTCGGCACGGTGATCGACGACGCCCTGGGCGACGAGGTGCGGGTGACCGTGATCGCGGCCGGCTTCGACGGCGGTCAGCCGCCGCGCCGCCAGCCGGGCATCACCCGGGCTCCCGACCTGCGGCAGAGCCGTCCCGGCCCGGCGGCGCCGGTCAGCCGGCCCGAGCCGACCTTCACCCGCCCGGTCCAGCAGCCGGCCCCGGAGCCGGCGTCCCGGCCGCAGGAGCAGCCGGCCGAGCGTCCCTCGGCCTACGCCCCGCGGCCCGCGCGGCCCCCGGCCGACGATGATCTGGACGTGCCCGACTTCCTGAAGTGAGCGATGTACGCGTTCTATCGTGACCCCGGCGCCGACGGCGTCGGGGTCGCCTTTTCGGATGCCGTCGGCGCGGGCGAGGCCGTGCTCAGCCTGGGCGGCGCGCACGGGGCCGGCGGGCGGGCGCCCGGCCTCGCGCTGGTCGAGGCCGACCTGGGCCTGCCGCTGGCCGTCGTCCGGCAGGTGCACGGCGCCGAGGTCGCCGTGGTCGACGGCGGCACCGACCTGGCCGAGCTGGCCATCCGCAGCGCGGACGCCCTGCTCACCGTGCGGCGCGGCGTCGGCCTGGCCGTCCGGGTCGCCGACTGCGTCCCGGTGCTGCTGGCGGACGGCGCCGCCGGGGTGGTCGCCGCCGCCCACGCGGGCCGGGTCGGGCTGGCCGGCGGGGTGCTCCAGGCAACCGTCGCCGCGATGCGGGCCGCCGGTGCCGCCGCGATCGAGGCCTGGATCGGCCCGCACATCTGCGGCGGCTGCTACGAGGTGCCCGAGGCGATGGCCGCCGAGGTCGCCGCGCGGGTGCCGGGCAGCCGCACCACCACCGGCCGCGGCACCCCGGGCCTCGACCTGGGCGCCGGCGCCCGCGGCGTCCTGGAGGGGCTCGGGGTGCGGGTCACCGAGGTGGGCTCGTGCACGCGGGAGACGCCCACCCTGCACTCGCATCGCCGGGACGCCGCCGCGTCCGGCAGGCAGGCCGGGATCATCTGGCTCGCCGAGGCGTGTCGGACGGAGATTGCTGCCGGGCCGCCTGTCACCATGGGTTAGGTTGCAGATGTACGCGCGTGACGAGGGGTTGAAATGGCTGACACATTGAAGAAGGCGGCCGTCTGGCTCGGGCTGGTCTCGGACAACAACTACGCACAGTCCGAGTACGGCGCCGACGACGTCACCCAGGAGGTCCCGCGCGAGGGCGAGCGGCAGCCGGCCGCGGCGCCCGCCGCCGCCCAGCAGGCCGCGTCCGCGCCGGCCGCGCCGGTGCCCGCCGCCGCGACGGTGACCGAGCTGGAGTCGCGCCGGCCCACCTCGCCGGCGCCGCGGACCGCGGACATCAGCCGGATCATCACCGTGCATCCGCGCACCTACAACGAGGCGCGCACCATCGGCGAGAACTTCCGCGACGGCGTCCCGGTGATCATGAACCTCGGTGACATGGAGGACGTCGACGCGAAGCGCCTGGTCGACTTCGCCGCCGGACTGATCTTCGGGCTGCGTGGCAGTATTGAACGCATCACCAGCAAGGTGTTCCTGCTCTCGCCGCAGAACGTGAACGTCACGGCGGAGGACAAGGAGCGCATTGCCGGTGGGTTCTACAACCAGAGCTAGCCAGGCTCCTCAGACCTGAGGCTCCATCACCGGTAAGGAAGTGGCCGTGCAGTTGGTCGGATTGGTCCTGTGGTACGTGCTGTGGGCCTATCTGGCCCTCCTGATGGTCCGGGCGGTGCTCTCGTTCGTGCCGCTGTTCGTCCGCGACTGGCAGCCGCGCGGGCTGATGCTGGTGATCGCCGAGTTCGTCTACACCATGACCGACCCGCCGCTGCGGCTGATGCGCAAGGTCATCCCGCCGATCCGGATCGGTACCACCAGCTGGGATCTCGGCTTCCTGGTGCTGTTCCTCGGCCTGTCCTTCGTGCAGCGGCTGATCCCCTTCATCTTCATCTGAACCACCCCTGGCGCACCCGCCCGGCGGCGGATCGAATCCTTTGTGTTCGGCTGCACGCCCGGCTAGCCTGACAAACGCCTTTTCCCATCCACCCTTCGTGAGGTGAAGCATGACCTTGACCCTGGAGCAGGTCCGCCAGACCCGGTTCCACCTGGCTCGCCGTAACGGCTACGAGCCGGTGGACGTCGACAACTTCGTCGACAAGGTCGAGGTCACGCTGGCGCAGCTGGGCGAGGAGAACGAGACCCTCGCCAAGCAGGTCGAGGCGCTGACCGCGGGTGAGGGCGGCGCGCCGGTGGCGACCGGAGAGGGCGACGCCGAGGCCGACGAGGTGCGCCGGCAGCTGGCCGATGCGAACGCGGAGGTCGAGCGCCTGCGGGGCGAGCTCGACGGCCGGGCCCAGGAGCTGGACGGCGTCCGCGCCGAGCTGGAGACCGCGCGGACCACCCTGGCGCAGGGCGACCAGGGCGATCTGGTGGCCACGCTGCAGGGCGAGCTCGACCAGGCGAAGGCCGAACTGTCCGGCCGTGACGAGCGGATCGCCGGGCTGCAGGCCGAGCTGGACGGCGTCCGTGCCGAGTTGTCCGCGGCGCAGGCGGCGCAGGCCGAGCGCACCTCGAAGGTCGAGAACATCGTGGTCACCGCCGCCCCGGACGCCGCGCCCGCGGTGACCAAGCTGCTGCAGATGGCCACCGAGCAGGCCGAGCGCCTGGTCGGCGAGGCCGAGGCCGACGCGCAGCGGATCAGCTCCGAGGCGTCCGAGAAGGCCGACGCGACCGTCGAGGAGGCCGCCGCACGGGCCCACGAGGCGCTGACCAGCGCCCGCGAGCGGGCCGAGCAGCTCGAGCGCGAGGCCCGGGCCGGAGCCGACGCGCTGACCGCCGAGACCCAGGCGAAGGGCGAGGCGCTGGACGCCGAACTCGCCGGGCGCCGCACCGAGCTGTTCACCGCCCTGGAGGCCGAGCGGGACGACCTGCGCGGCCGGGTCGACCACCTGCGTTCGTTCGAGGAGCGGTACCGGCAGAGCCTGACCAGCCAGCTGCAGGCGCACCTGGCGTCGCTGACCGACAAGGCGCAGCCCGAGGACGTCCCGGACCTGCTCGACGGGCCGGCCGGGGAATCCGCCACGCCACGACTGGACGCGCTGCTCAACGAGCAGGGCTGAGCGCTCCGGGCGCCGCGGGCCGCGACGCCGGCGTCGGCCGCCCGGTGCCTCGGACGGTTTCGCCGAACGACCGGGCTGCGGCGCTTCGACCGCGAGCGTGTGGGTGGTACTCTCTCCGCTCGGATACCACCCGAAGGAGTTCCCCGCCATGCCAACGGCTCGTAGGACGGATCCCCTCGCCACGGGTCCGGCGTCCATTCCGGTCGCCGAGGGCGAGGAGCCGTGGACCGCTGAGGAACTCGCCGAGGTGCGCGAGGAACTGACCATGGAGGTGGCCCGCCTGGAGCGGGCGATCTCGGTGGCGCAGGCCGGCCTGGAGGACCTGTTCTCCGACGGCAGCGACGGCGCCGGGCGCGACCCGGCCGACGTCGGCTCCACCAACTTCGAGCGCGACCAGGAGATGTCCCTGGCCGCCAACGCCCGCGAGATGCTGGAACAGGCGCAGCTCGCCCTGCGGCTCTTCGACTCGGGCGAATACGGCAGCTGCGAGTCGTGCGGACGGCCGATCGGCAAGGACCGGCTGCAGGTGTTCCCGCGGGCGACCCTGTGCATGACCTGCAAGAAGCGGGAGGAACGGCGATAGCCGGGAACGCACCTCGCTACGGCCTCTGGGCGGTGCTGCTGGGCGCGGCCGGCTTCGGCCTCGACTGGGCGACGAAGGAGTGGGCGTTGCGCACGCTCGATCCGGCGGTCGCGGTCCCGGTGATCCCCGGGCAGCTGTACCTGCGCCTGATCCGCAACCCGGGGGCGGCGTTCAGCATGGGGGAGGGCCTCACCGTGGTGCTGACCTGCCTGGCCATCGCGGCCCTGCTGTTCCTGCTGGTCTGGATGGCGCCGCGGGTGCGGCACCGGGGCTGGGCGCTGGCCACCGGGCTGCTGCTGGCCGGCGTCTCCGGCAACCTGTTCGACCGGCTGACCCGCGAGCCGGGCGCCTTCCACGGACATGTCGTCGACTTCCTCCAGGTGCCCTGGTTCGCGATCTTCAACGTCGCCGACATCTGGATCACCTTCGCCGCCGTCGCGGTGGTCTGGCTGACCCTGGTCACCGGCGTCAACCTGGCCGGTGAGAAGGTCGAACGCGGTGGCCGGGCAGCCGAGAAGACGCAGCCGTGAGCATTCACCTGGTGCCGGACGGACTGGCCGGCCAGCGCATCGACAGCGCCGCCGCGCGGATGACGGGACTCTCCCGCAGCCGGATCGACGACCTGATCGGTGACGGCCACGTCCGGCTGGACGGCCGCCGGGTGAGCAAGTCGACCCGGGTGAACGGCGGTGAGCTGCTGGAGGTGACCCTGCCCGAGCCGGCCGCCGCCGTCGCCGTGGTGCCCCGCGAGGTGGCCGGCGTCCGGATCGTGCACGACGACGCCGACATCGTGGTGGTCGACAAACCCGCCGGGGTGGCGGCGCACCCGTCGCTGGGCTGGGACGGCCCCTCGGTGACCGAACACCTGGCGGCCGCCGGGTTCCGGATCTCCACCTCGGGGGCCGCTGAGCGCCAGGGCGTGGTGCAGCGGCTGGACGTCGGCACCTCCGGGCTGATGGTGCTGGCCAAGAGCGAGCGGGCCTACACCCTGCTCAAGCGGGCCTTCCGCGACCGGACGGTCGACAAGGTGTACCACGCGCTGGTGCAGGGCTTCCCGGACCCGCACGTCGGCACCATCGACGCGCCGATCGGGCGCCACCCCGGCCACGACTGGAAGATGGCGATCATCGACGGCGGCCGGCACAGCGTCACCCACTACGACACCCTCGAGGTGTTCCGCGGGGCGACCCTGCTCGAGGTGCACCTGGAGACCGGGCGCACCCACCAGATCCGGGTGCACTGCCAGGCGATCGGCCACCCCTGCGTCGGCGACCCGCTCTACGGCAGCGATCCGGTGCTGGCCCGCCGCCTGGGGCTGGAGCGGCAATGGCTGCACGCGGTCGAGCTCGGCTTCGATCATCCCGGGAACGGCGACCGGGTGCGGTTCCAGTCGCCCTACCCGGGCGACCTGGCTGCCGCATTGGAACATCTCCGTAACGCCTGAGTAGCGAATTCGCCCACTCCCGGCCGCGTCCGGGTCATTCGAGTCCGCTAGGGTGCAGAACGTGCGCAGAGCGAAGATTGTGGCAACGCTGGGTCCGTCGACGGACACCCTCGAGAAGGTGATCGGCCTGATGGAGGCCGGCATCAACGTGGCCCGCCTGAACATGTCCCACGGCGACCACCTGGAGCACATGCGGCGGCTGAAACTGGTCAGGGATGCGTCCCACGAGGTGGGCCGCCCGGTCGGCGTGTTCGCCGATCTGCAGGGCCCGAAGATCCGGCTGACCCGGTTCGAGAACGATTCCGCGATCCTCAAGGCGGGCGAGCGGTTCGTGATCACCACCGAGCAGGTGCTGGGCACCGCCGAGCGCTGCGGCACCACCCTGAAGACGCTGACCCAGGACGTCAGCCCCGGCGACCAGGTGCTGGTCGACGACGGGCGGATCCACCTGCGCGCGGTGGAGGTGACCGACACCGACGTGATCACCGAGGTGATCGTCGGCGGCCGGGTGTCGAACAACAAGGGCATCAACCTGCCCGGCGTGGCGGTGTCGGTGCCGGCGCTCAGCGAGAAGGACGAGCAGGACCTGCGCTGGGCGCTGCGGCACGGCGTCGACATGGTGGCGTTGTCCTTCGTCCGCAGCGCCAGCGACTACGACCGGGTCCGCGCGATCATGGACGCCGAGGACCGCCACGTCCCGGTGATCGCCAAGATCGAGAAGCCGCAGGCGGTCGACAACCTGCACGAGATCATCGACACCTTCGACGCGGTGATGGTCGCCCGCGGCGATCTCGGGGTGGAGTTGCCGCCCGAGCAGGTGCCGTCGGTGCAGAAGCGGATCATCGAGGAGGCCCGGAAGTGGGCCAAGCCGGTCATCGTCGCCACCCAGATGCTGGAGTCGATGATCAGCGCGCCGCAGCCGACCCGGGCCGAGACCTCCGACGTCGCGAACGC
>JBGALC010000033.1:0-35885 GCA_044224095.1 Micropruina sp.
CACCCGCGCCGACCAGCGCTCGCTCAGCGTCCCGACGAAGTCCAGGGCGAGGTTGCCCGAGACGTAGGCGAATCCCATGTCACCATCTTGACCGGTGACGGCGGATCGCGCAACGATGGGGTGATGAAATCACCGGACAGGCAGGTGACGCCGGAGCTTTCGGGTGCGCGGCGGTCGCTCGTCACCTACTGCGCCAGTGCGTTGTGCGTGCGGGTCGTCGACGCCGGTGCGGGGCTGGGGCTTCTGCTGCTCGCGCTGGAGCGCCTCGACGCGCCGGCAGCGGCGTCCACCGGTGGACTGCTGGTCGCCCTGTTCACGCTGCCGCACCTGGCCGGCCCGGTGTTGGCCCGGCGGCTGGATCTCGCGCGGGACTATCGCCGGCTGCTCGGCGGCACCTACCTGATGATGGGGCTGCTGCTGGCGCTCGGCACCGTCGCGCTCGGGACCTGGCCGGTCGCGGTGGTCGGCGGGCTCGTGGTGCTTGCCGGACTGGCCGGCCCGTTGCTGACCGGCGGGCTCAGCAGCCGGTTGACCGACCTGGTCAGCTCGGACGACCTGGCCCAGCGCCGGGCGCTGGGAATGGATGCCACGGTCTACGGCGTGGCGGGCACCGTGGGCCCCGGCATGGTGGCCGCTCTGGCGTCCTGGCTCTCGCCGGCGTCCGCCCTGTTCGCCCTGGGTGGTCTCGCGGCGCTGTCGGCCGTCCTCGTCCAGGCCCTGCCGCGGGCCTCGTCCCGCGACCTGACCGCGGTGCCGCGGGTCCGCGACGTGCTCCCGTTGGTCGTCGTAGACCCCGCCCTGCGCCGGGTCAACTACCTGACCATGGTCACCGCGGCGGCGCAGGCCGCCCTGACGGTGGTCGCCGTCCAACTCGCCGGACCGTACGGCGTCCAGCCGGGCACCGCCGCGGTCCTGATCTCGGTGATGGGGGCCGGCAACCTGGCCTGTTCGCTGGTGCTGAGTGCGCGCCCGCTGTCCGGCGACCCGGACCGGCTGAGCACCCGGCAGGTCGCGATCGTCGGGGGCTGTTTCGGCATCTGCGCGCTGGCGCCGTCGTTCTGGGCGGGAGTGGTCGCGTTCGCGTTGATGGGCCTGGCCACCGCACCGTTCGTGACGGCCACCTTCGCCGCGCGCAACCGCTACGCGCCGACCGAGGCGCGAGCGCAGGTGTTCGTGACGCTGGCCGCGCTCAAGATCACCGCCGCATCCGGTGGGACGGCGCTCGCCGGGCTGCTGATCGGTCTCGGCCCGATCGTGATGCTCGTGCTGAGCGCCGCGGCCGTGCTGGTGGCGGCGGTGGCCTCGATGGTCGACCGGCGGTTCGCGCCGGCCGTCGCAGGGACGAGGCGGTTAGCGAGTCGCGGTTCCCGGGGTTGTCCCGTGCCGCCCACCGCGGTCACCGCGGCGATTTGGAGGCCGTGCCGGACATTCGGTAACGTTGCTCCTCGCTGGCCGCTCGCGGTCAGCGATGGGGTATGGGGTAATTGGCAGCCCGCCGGATTCTGGTTCCGTCAGTCTAGGTTCGAGTCCTAGTACCCCAGCGCAGAGGATTCGCTCGAGCTGTGCTGGCTTTGGTAATCTTCGAAGGTCGCTTCGTGCGACAGCTAGGGCCCCGTTGTGTAGCGGCCTAGCACGCCGCGTGAAAGCCCTTGTCGAAACTACTTCGACAAGGGCTTCAGCAATTCCGCAGGCCGATTTCGCAACGATCGGCCGCAGGACGGACGCGGCGCCCGCGCGGCCATCGCCGCAGGCCGGCGTGAGGGCCGCGCCGCGTCCGAGAAGCGGCCCGGTTTCAGGCGGCGGGAGAACCCGCCGGGTCGTCCTCCTGCACCGTGATCAGCGGCGAGTCGACCTCGGGTTCGGGCAGCAGTGCGGCGTCCTCGTCACCGGCGACCAGCCGTTCGATCAGTAGCGCCGCCCCGGACAGCGCCAGCCCGGTGACCGCGACGTCCCGGGCGGGGAGCCGGCCGCCGAACAGCGCGGCCGAGATCCCCAGCCCGATCCACACCGAGGTGCAGGCGAAGCAGTCCATCACCCCGGCGATGGGGGTGGCGTCCACCGCGCGCCGCAGCCGGACCACCGCCTGGCCGGGTCCGTCCTCGTGGACCAGCAGCCGGCTGACCCGCCAGGTGGCCAGTGCGCCGACCAGCCCGGCGAGCCCGCCGCGCATGTCAGCCGATCCGCTCGAAGAACCCGGTGCGCAGCAGCCCGACGACATCGCGTGGATCCACCGCGATCACCGGCGCCTCCGCGGAGACCTGGTACCGGCTGCGGGTGAACGGCCCGTCGACGGCGGCGGTGACCCGTCGTCGCCAGCGCAGCCGCACCGGCGTCCGGGTGGACGCCGCCGCCGAGGCCGGTGCCGGCGGCGTCCGAGCCGGGGTGGCCCGGAACGCCGCCCGATTGCCGCCACAGCAACTCATCTCACACCCCGATTCCCAGCGTCATCTCGCTGGCGTTGCGCACCCATTGGGTGCAGTTCTCCAGCGTCCGCTTTCCGGCCTCGAGGCGCAAGAGGTAGCAGCACGCCACCGGGAACGCGCGCCGGGTCGGGATCTGCAACCGGAACACCCCGCCGTCCCAGGTCGGACGGGTCGCGCCGCCGGCCAGCGCGCCGGCGTAGTCGCTGGCGTCCGGACCGCCGCTGATGCAGGTCAGGGTGCCGAGCGCGAGCAGGTCGACCACACCGGAGTTGCCGTAGTGGCTGGTCAGGGTGAACCAACCCAGGTGCCCGTCCGGGTCGGTGACCTCGAACTCGATCTCGGTGACGCTGCCGCGTTCGGGATTGATCGTGTCGCACGGCGCCACCTCGACGCCGTCGAGCAGCACCTTGCGGATGTGGGTGTCCGGCTCCACCGTGCACAGGTGGATGCCGCCGCCGCAGTTGTGGCTGGGGTCGTGGCCGAGCGCGGTGATCGCCCGGTTGTCGACGACCAGGACACAGGACGCCCGGGTCTGGTGATCGCAGCCCAGCACGGGCTCGGGACCGGTGAACTCCTCGGGGCCGGTCTTGGCGAACTGAACCACCCGCAGGTGGTGCCGTCCGTCGGCCAGTTTGGTGGAGTCCAGCGACAGCAGCAGCTCGTAGTTGGTCGACATCCAGTACCGGCTGCCGCCCGGCGACCAGTCCCCGTAGTGGGTGTCCTCGAAGTGCCGCCTGGTCTCGAAGACCTGGTAGGCGCCGACCGTCACCGGTGCGAAGAGTTCGCTGCCCACGATCGGGCCGGGGAACAGCTGCCAGTACCGCGAGAACGGCGCCGCCGCACCGACCGGCAGCGGCAGCCAGGTGGCCCCGCCGTCGGTGGAGTGCTCGAACGCGTAGTAGTCGATGCCGACCAGGTCGCTCGGGTTCTGCCGGATCGGCACGCTGCCGCCGAACGGGATGTCCAGCGCCTGGTCGACGCCGTCGAGGTAGGTGACCAGGTAGCCCTCGACCGCGGCCGGCGTACCGGCGGGGGCGCCCGCGTTGCCCGCCACATGGTGCATGCCGTGGTTGCACACCGAGTCGAGGATCAGGCAGTCGTCCTCGGGCGGCACCGGCAGGCAGCAGGCGTCCGAGTTGGCGACCAGGGTGACCTCCAGCTCGTCGGGGACGTCCCAGCGGGTCTGGCCGACGGTCTCGTACAGCACCGTCACCGGCCCGCGGCCGCAGTCCTGGACGGCGCGGAAGACCAGGTCGGGACGGCAATCCCGCCACGGCGACCAGGGCAGCCACGGCCAGATGGCCAGCCGCTCCAGCTCGGGCGAGGCCGGCAGCACCTTCACCAGGTGATCGCGCACCTTGTCGAGGGTGCCCGGGTCGAGGTCGCTCAGCGGCTGTCGGGCGATCGCGGCGAGCTCGCGGTCCTGGCGCTCCAGCAGGCGGCCGAACGTGCTCAGTGACGGCTGCGTGGTGGGTGGTTCGAGACGGATGTCCGGGAACTGGTCGAGGACCTTGCCGACCTGCCCGGCGAGGCTGTCGTCGAGCACCCACGGACGCACCCGGAACCACCACCACCAGGGGTACAGGCCGCAGCACCAGCGGAAGGTCATGCTGAACGAGCCGTCCGGCTCGGTGACCGTGCAGGCGACCTCGTCGCGGCTGGTCCAGATGAACCACCGGTCGATGTCGTCGACGCAGATCCGGGCGCCCGGGACGCCGCGGCCGTCCGGACAGACCAGCCGGCCCTTGATCGTGATGGTGCGACACCAGCGCTTCCACCAGCCCCAGTGGAACGGGCCGATCTTGATCGGGGCGAGGGTGATCTGCTTGAGGTCCTCCCACATCCGGGAGGGCACGCTGACGCTCAGCGTTTCGGCGTCCAGGATCTGGTGATCGTCGGCGTCGGCCGGTCCGATCGCGACCTTCAGGCGTCCGGGCTTGGCCGCGAAGGTCAGCTGGCGTCCTTGCCGCCGACGGTGACGATGGTGCTGCTGGTGGCGCCGTCCGGCGTCCGGGCGACGACCTTGACCTTGTCGTCGCGGGCGAGGTCGGACAGCTCGCGATGGTCGAGCGGCACCTTCAGGACGAACGAGTCGTTGGTGGCCATGAGGGCTCCTTCGGGTGGGTGGGGCCGGTTGCCCCGTTCCGGGTCAGGAGGATTCCCGGCCGCCCGCCCGATACGCGTGATGCGGGGGTACTACTGCGTAGGTCCCGGTTCGGGGGACGGTTCCTTTTCCGTTCGGGGGACGGTTCCTTTTCGGTTCGGGGGACGGTTCCATTCCGGTTCAGGGGACGGTTCCATTCCGGTTCAGGGGACGGTTCCATTCCGGTTCAGAAGACGGTTCCATTTCCGGTCACGCTGGGCGCGCGAAGTCACCTGGCGGCAGAGTGGGGCGATGGACATCGCCACGCTGCAACGGCTGTGCGCGCGCACCTGGCCGGGGCTGGAGCAACACCGGCTGGGGGAGTGGGAGCTGCGGGCGGCGGGCGGGTTCACCGGACGCGCCAACTCCGCGCTGCCGCTCGGTGACCCGGGACTGCCGCTGCCGTTGGCGCTCGATCAGGTGGTGGGTTGGTACGCCGAACGCGGCCTGGTCCCGCGGCTGCAGGTGCCGGCCACGCTCGCCGGACTGCAGGCGGACGATCCCGCCCGCGGGCTCACCGACCTCTGCGACGCACGGCGCTGGGCGGCGGAGCCGTGGACGCTGGTGATGTTGCGCGACCCCGCGCCGACGGCCCGCTGCGGCGTAGCCGGTCTCGAGCTGGTCTGGCGCGACCAGCCCGACGACGCCTGGCTGAACCTCTATCACCCGCACGGCGCCCAGTTGCCGGCCAGCGCCCGGGCGGTGATCACGGCGGCGCCGGCGCACTACCTCTCCGCCCGCATCGACGGCGTCACGGTGGGCATCGGACGCGCCGCGGTCGCCGGACCGGTGGTCGTCCTCACCGCGATCGAGGTGTTACCACGGGCACGCCGCGGCGGCATCGGGACGGTGCTCACCGAGGCGCTGGTGGAGCGGGGAGCGGATGCGGGGCTCCGGCTGAGCGCTTTGCAGGTGTTCGCCCACAACACCGCTGCCGTCGCGCTCTACCAGCACCTCGGCTTCCGGGCTCATCATCGGTATCCCTATCGGTACCCGTCCGGATGCTGATCTCGACCCCGGCGGAGAGGGACGGGTTCCTTTCCGGTTCGGGGGACGGTTCCATTCCGGTTCCCCGGCGGAGAGGGACGGTTCATTTCCGGTTCGGGGGACGGTTCCATTCCGGTTCAGCCGGCGGAGAGGGACGGTTCCTTTCCGGTTCGGGGGGACGGTTCCATTCCGGTTCAGCCGGCGGAGAGGGACGGTTCCTTTCCGGTTCGGGGGGACGGTTCCATTCCGGTTCACCCGGCGGAGTGGCCCGGACGCCACCCCCGACATCGCGGACGCGCTTACGCGCTGCGACGAGCGCACCTCGGGAGCCGGTAAGATGTCGCCCGTACGACATCTGGAAGGACCGTGGTGAGACCAGCCCACCTCCCGCTCGCCGCCCACGCCACCGCCGCCACCACCTCGTCTCGGGGTGTGCGCACCGGCGCCGCCATCGCCGCCACGCTGCTCCTGCTGGGCGGCTGCGCCGTGGTGCCCGCGGCCGACCCGGTACCCGCCGGCAACGCTTCAAGCCCCGTCCCGCAGCCGAGCGACTCGGCGTCCGCGGCTCCCACGCCGTCCGCGACGCCTACGCCACCGCCCGACCCGCTGGCTCAGCTGAGCGCCGCGAAGCGCAAGCAGTACAAGGCCTGCCTGCCGAAGACTCTCCGCGCCGGGTCGTCCGGCAGCTGCGTGACGCTGCTGCAGTCCGAGCTCAAGAAGGCCGGGTTCTACCCGTGGGCGAAGTCCCGCTACGTGACCGTCGCGGGGGCCAACGCGATCCTCAACTACCAACGCTCGCGCGGCCTGGACGCCGATGGCTGGGTCGGTAAGGCGACCTGGCTGGCGCTTGCCACCAAGGCGCCGACGGTCTCCGCCAAGCTGCCGGAGACGTGCTACGCCAAGGGTGTGGTGCTCTGTGTCGACCAGGCCCACCGCACCCTCACCTGGCTGCGCAACGGCAAGGTCGTGAAGAAGTTCAAGGTGCGACTCGGCGGCTACGCCCAGCACGCCAAGACGCACATCTGGCGCAACTTCCCGACCGCGAACGGCACCTGGAAGGTCTACGACAAGCAGGTCAACCCCGCGTCGGAAAACTATGGGTCCGGCGCGATGCCGTACAGCACGATGTTCTACCCGGACATGTACGTGCACTACTCGCCGGGTTTCAACCGCCAGGGCTACTCCCAGTCGAGTCACGGATGCGTGAACATTCGCAAGCTCAGCGACGCGATCTGGATCTTCAAGAACACGCCGATCGGCGCCAAGGTGCACATCTTCTCGCTGAAGGCCGCCACCGCCTGAATCCCGAGGGCGGCGTCCGGTCGAATGGCGGTTCCATTCCGGCTCGGCGAACGGGAGGAAGTCTCGACCGCGAGTCACGCTGCCTCGGGCCCGAACGGGCACTACTCGGAGGCCGCCAGGTCACCGGCCACATGCAGCCGTCGGACGCCGGACGCGCTCATTCCGGTGGCCTGAGCGATCTGGGCGTACGGGACGCTTCGCGTCCGCAGTTCACCGATCGTACGTCGGCGAGCAATCGCTGAGAGGCTGTGGAACTGCTCCGGGCCATCCGCCCCGGAGATTCGACGAAGAAGCCGATTGACGTCGTGCTGCGCACGCGCCGGCGGACGGCCCGGCGGTCTGTCGAGTTCGGGCAGGAACACCGCAGGACGTCCGACGGGCTCGGCAACCAAATTACCGGGCACGAGGCTCCGCAGTTCGTCGCCATCGACCAGCTGCGAGGTTCGGCCGAGCAGTCTGCGGCTGCTCCATCGGTAGTCCTCCGGACGGACGACAAGGCCCGCCTCGACCGGGTTGTTCCACACGTAGCGGAGCAGCGCCACGAAGTATTCATCGGTCTCGACCGGCAGGCTCCTGAAGCGGTCCTGGAACAGGTGACCCACGCGTCCGTACTTTCGGTTGAACCAACTCGCATAGCGGACTCCCACCCGCTTCATCACGCTGCCGATCGGCTCCCGCCTCGTTCGCAGCACCAAATGGACGTGGTTGACCATCAGGCAGTAGCCGAGCACCGCGCAGCCGGACGCCTCCTTGACCATCGCCAAGGCGTGGAGGAAGTGTTCGAAGTCTTCGTCCTCGAGGAAGATCGCGTCCCGGTTCACCCCGCGGGCGATCGCATGGTAGATCCCTGATTCGGCGAGCTGCCGTGGCCGTCGTGGCATTTCGCGCTCCTCCACACGTGACTGGGCAGGAAGCTTAGACCGCTATTCGGCGGATGTCGGGGGAAATTCGGTGACCTGTGGATAACTCTTCGGTGATGAGGTCAGCGGCTCGGCGATGAGGACGGTCGTCCGATCCGCCGCCCGCGCCGAACGAGGGGCTGAACGGGAATGGAACCGTCCCCTGAACGGGAATGGAACCGTCCCCTGAACGGGAATGGAACCGTCCCCTGAACGGGAATGGAACCGTCCCCTGAACGGGAATGGAACCGTCCCCTGAACCGGAACGGAACCGTCCCCTGAACGGGAATGGAACCGTCCCCGGCCAGCCGGGCCGAAGTCAGCCCTCGGCGCCGGAACGGCGCAGCACCTCACTGAGCCGCTCGGCGGCAGCCATCACGGCGGGGGCGTGCAGGCGTCCGGGCTGGCGGGAGAGGCGCTCTATCGGGCCGGAGACGCTGACCGCGGCGATCACCTTGCCGGACGGCGAGCGCACCGGTGCCGACACCGAGGCGACGCCGTTCTCGCGCTCGCCGACCGACTGGGCCCAGCCGCGGCGCCGGACGGTGGCCAGGGCGACCGCGGAGAAGGACGAGCTGAGCAGCCCGCGCTGGATCCGCTCGGGATCCTCCCAGGCCAGCAACACCTGGGCGGCGGAGCCGGCCGACATGGTCAGCTGCGAGCCGACCGGGACGGTGTCCCGCAGCCCGGCCGGACGCTCGGCGGCAGCGGCGCAGACCCGCATGTCGCCCTGGCGGCGGAACAGTTGGGCCGACTCGCCGGTGATGTCACGCAGCCGGGCCAGCACCGGACCCGCGGTGGCCAGCAGCCGGTCCTCGCCGGCGGCGGACGCCAGCTCGGTCAACCGCGGACCGAGCACGAAACGCCCTTGCAGGTCGCGGCTGACCAGACGATGATGTTCGAGGGCAACAGCCAGCCGGTGCGCGGTGGGCCGAGCCAGGCCGGTCGCCGTGACCAGGCCCGCCAGGGTCGTCGGACCCTGTTCCAGAGCGGTCAGCACCAGAGCCGCCTTGTCGAGTACTCCGACCCCACTCGAGTTGTTCATAGGGCGATACTGCCGTCTCGAATCATGATATGCAAGCGTTCGCGGCGTATTGTAGGCGAGCCGTTCATCCGCGTGCCAGATCCTGGGAGGCAGCATGGGCAAGACCCTGAGTGACAAAGTGTGGGAGAACCACGTCGTCCGCAGCGCTCCCGGAGAGCCCGATCTGCTCTACATCGACCTTCATCTGGTCCACGAGGTGACCTCTCCGCAGGCCTTCGACGGCCTGCGGATGGCCGGCCGCAGCGTGCGCCGCACCGACCTGACGATGGCCACCGAGGACCACAACACCCCGACCCTGAACATCCTCAGCCCGATCGCCGACCCGGTCAGCAAGCTGCAGGTGGACACCCTGCGCAACAACGCCAAGGAGTTCGGCGTCCGCATCCATTCGCTGGGTGACAAGGACCAGGGCGTGGTGCACATCATCGGCCCGCAGCTGGGCCTGACCCAGCCCGGCCTGACCGTGGTCTGCGGCGACTCGCACACCTCCACCCACGGTGCCTTCGGCGCGTTGGCCTTCGGCATCGGCACCTCCGAGGTCGAGCACGTGCTGGCCACCCAGACGCTGCCCCAGGCCCGGCCCAAGACGATGGCGGTGAACATCAACGGCACGCTGGCCGACGGGGTCACCCCCAAGGACGTCGTGCTGGCGCTGATCGCCAAGGTCGGCACCGGCGGCGGCCAGGGCTACGTGGTCGAGTACCGCGGCAACGTGATGCGCGAGATGAGCATGGAAGGTCGGATGACGATCTGCAACATGTCCATCGAGTGGGGCGCGAAGGCCGGCATGGTCGCGCCGGACGAGACCACCTTCGCCTACCTGAAGGGGCGTCCGCACGCCCCGGCCGGTGACGACTGGGACGCCGCGGTGGACTACTGGAAGACCCTCTACACCGACGAGGACGCCGTCTTCGACGTCGAGGTCGACCTCAACGCCGACCTGCTCACGCCCTTCGTCACCTGGGGCACCAACCCGGAGACTTTCGCCGATCCGGTCGACCGGGCGGCCGCCGAGCGGGCGCTGGAGTACATGGCGCTCGAGGCCGGGACGCCGATGCGCGAGATCCGGGTGGACACCGTCTTCCTCGGCTCCTGCACCAACGGCCGGATCGAGGACCTGCGGCTGGCCGCCTCGGTGATCAAGGGCCGCCGGGTCGCCGACGGCGTCCGGATGCTGGTGGTACCCGGCTCCGCCCGGGTCCGGCTGCAGGCCATGGAGGAGGGCCTCGACCAGGTGTTCAAGGACGCCGGCGCCGAGTGGCGCGAGGCGGGATGTTCGATGTGCCTGGGCATGAACCCCGACCAGTTGGCGCCGGGCGAGCGTTCGGCGTCCACCTCCAACCGCAACTTCGAGGGCCGCCAGGGCAAGGGTGGCCGCACCCACCTGGTCTCGCCGCCGGTGGCCGCGGCCACCGCCATCCGCGGCACCCTGTCGTCCCCCGCCGATCTGTAAGGAGCAGCCCGATGGACAAATTCGACACCCATACCGGGGTGGCCGTCCCGCTGCGCCGGAGCAACGTGGACACCGACCAGATCATCCCGGCCGTCTACCTGAAGCGGGTCACCCGCACCGGCTTCGAGGACGGCCTGTTCGCCGCCTGGCGCAACGACCCCGACTTCGTGCTCAACAACCCGGCCTACGCCGGCGGCTCGGTGCTGATCGCCGGCCCCGACTTCGGCACCGGCTCCTCGCGTGAGCATGCCGTCTGGGCGCTGCAGAACTACGGCTTCAAGGTGGTCATCGGCTCCCGGTTCGGCGACATCTTCCGGTCGAACTCCGGCAAGGCCGGTCTGTTGATCGCCGCCGTGACCCAGGACGTGGTGGAGCAGCTCTGGTCCTACGTCGAGGCCGACCCGGGTGCGACCGTCGAGGTGAGCCTGGTGGACAAGGCAATCACCGCCGGCGGTGCGAGCTACGGCTTCGAGATCGACGACTACACCCGGCACCGCCTGCTCGAGGGACTGGACGACATCGGCCTGACCCTGCAGCACGCCGATCTGATCAGCGCCTTCGAGGCCGAGCGGCCGTCGTTCCTGCCTCGCACCCAGCCGGCCCGCACCGCCGGCTGAGGCCGGCGGCGGCGTCCGGACCCTGAACGGGAACGGAACCGTCCCTTGAACGGGAACGGAACCGTCCCTTGAACGGGAACGGAACCGTCCCTTGAACGGGAACGGAACCGTCCCCTGAACCGGAACGGAACCGTCCCCCCCTCAGGTGGCTTCGCGGCCCGCTTGACCGCCGTCCAGCCGACCGCTCCGAGTACCACGTCGACCACGAGCTGCGGGCCATCTGGGAGCCTCCGCGCGCGGCGTCTCGGTCTCGCCGGGCGTGCGTACTGATCACCTAGTCACGCCCGGGTTGGGCGGCCCGGCCCGAGCCGTCCGAGATGCCCCTCCCGGCTTTGTTGCAGTTTGGACACGTCCCGCTCCGGGCTGCTGCCCGGCCCGTGCGGCGGCCAGTAATCTGGGGCGACCCCAGCCCCCCGGAGGAGCCCGAAGATGTCCCGCGCAGCACTGTCGCTCTCGGCGGCGAACGATGCGCCGGCGGAGCCGCTATTCCGCACCCTGGCCCGCCTGGTCGGCCCGGTGCTGCGGGTGGTCACCAAGCAGGATTGGCGCGACGGGGACAAGCTGCCCCGGACCGGCCCGGTGATCGTGGTGACCAATCACCTCTCCAACTTCGACCCGGTCTCGCTCGGGCATTTCCTGATCTGGCACGGCCGCTGGCCGCGCGCGCTGGCCAAGAGTGAGTTGTGGCATCTCCCGGTGGTCGGCTGGCTGGCCCGTTCGCTGGCCCAGATCCCGGTCGAACGACGGACGCCGCGGGCGGGCGAATCGCTGGCCGCGGCGGCCGAGGCACTGTCCCGCGGCGAGTGCGTGGTGATCTACCCCGAGGGCACCATCACCGCCGATCCGGACGGCTGGCCGATGACCGGGCACCCCGGTGCGGCCCGGCTGGCGCTGCAGACCGGCGCGCCGGTGGTGCCGATCGGGCAGTGGGGGCCGCAGCTGGTGATGCCCGGACGCCGCGCCTCGGTGCCGCGGCTGCTGCCCCGCTCGACCATGCAGGTGCTGGTCGGCGACCCGGTCGACCTGGACGACCTGTACGACGCCAGCGACTCGCCGACCGCCGCCGCCGAGGCGAGCCTGCGCATCATGGACGCCATCACCGCGCTGGTCGGCGAGCTGCGGGGGGAGACCCCGCCGAAGGACCGCTACGACCGGCGCGCCGGCAAGCGGATCCCGCGGGATTGGGCCGGCGAGGTGGTCTGAGCCTGCAGTCCCACCGAAGGCATCCAGGTCGGGCACCACTGGCGGTGCCCGCTCTGGCTCGCTTTCGGCGCCGGTGCGGCAGGGTGCCGTCGTGACCCGACTGCGGGCCGGGCGTTAGGGTTTCGCGGGACGGGCGAAAGCAGGAGGAAGCATGACTCAGCGCACCCGGGTGGGCATCGTGTTCGGCGGCACCAGCTCCGAGCACGACGTGTCCTGCCTGACCGCCGGCGGCGTCAGCCGGGCGATCGACCCGGACCGCTTCGAGGTGGTCGGCATCGGCATCACGCCGTCCGGCCGCTGGGTGCAGGTGGACGCCGACGAGCTGCGCGCACTCCGCAAGCAGGGTGACGCACTGCCACGGCTGGACGAGTCGCGTGCCACCGCGGTGCTGCTGCCAGGCGGGGACGCCGCCGGAGCCCGGATCGCCACCATCGCCGGTGACCGGCTGGTGGACGTCCGGTCCTTCGATGTCGCGTTCACCCTGCTGCACGGTCCGTTCGGCGAGGACGGCACCATCCAGGGCATGTTCGAGATGCTCGGCGTGAAGTACGTCGGGTCGGGCGTCGCGGCCAGCGCGAACGGCATGGACAAGGACCTGATGAAGCGGAGCCTGTCGGCGTCCGGGCTGCCCGGCTGCCGGTTCGTCACGGTCGCCGCGCGACAGTGGGACCAGGAGCGGGAGGCGTCCCTGCAGCGGATCGCCGCGCTCGGGTTCCCGGTCTTCGTCAAGCCCGCCCGGGGCGGTTCCAGCGTGGGGATCACCAGGGTCGACGGCCTCGACGAGCTCGAGCAGGCCGTGCTGTTCGCGCAGAAGTTCGACCCCAAGCTGGTGATCGAGGAGGGCGTGCTGGGTGCCCGCGAGGTCGAGTTCGCGGTCCTCGGCGGACGCGGGGGAGCGCCCCGGGTGTCGCTGCCCGGCGAGATCGTGATGCGCGCCGACGGTGCGTTCTACGACTTCGAGGCCAAGTACGTCTCCGACGACGACGCCATCCTGATGGTGCCGACCGTGATGGACGACGAGCTGCGCGAGCGGGCCGCCGAGGTGGCCGCGCGCACCTTCGAGGCGATGGGCGCCGAGGGCCTGGCCAGGGTCGACCTGTTCCTCACCGCGGACGGCCAGGTGCTGGTCAACGAGATCAACACGATGCCCGGTTTCACCCACATCTCGATGTTCCCGGCGCTGTGGGCCGCCTCCGGCATCGACTACACCGCCCTGATCACCGATCTGGTCGAGCAGGCCCTGGAGCGCCCCGTCGGGCTGCGCTGAGCGTTCCGTCCGGGTTGGTCGAGCGTGCCGCGACTCAGCCCGGCCGCGCCCGGTCCCGCCCCGCGTTCCCGTTGCGTCTCCGCGGGCGTTGCGCGAGGCCGAACACGATCCTTCGGGGCGCATCCGCAGCCCCGCCCGTGTGACATCTGTCCCATCCGATCCGTGACACCGCACCCTGCGGCCGAGCGGGGTGTCTCGCCTAGCGTGAAGACACGCCGGAGCACCCGTCCCGGCCGTGAAGGAGATCGATCATGAACACCACCGAACTCGCCCCGCCGGCCACCACCGGGGGCCGGACGTCCTGGTCCACCGAACTGGTCGGAGCCGGCGCGGCGGTCGTCTGCGCGCTGGTGCTGTGGACGACGCTGGTGCCGCTCGGCGGCGTCGACCTGTCCGCCGACCTGGGCGGCAGCGTCAAGCAGATCGGGGCGCTGGACGTCGGGCTGACCGCGCTCGGCGCCGGGCTGATCGGGCTGCTCGCGCTGCGAGTCCTGGAACGGTTCACTCCGAAGGCGCGCACCATCTGGACGGTCACCGCGCTCGTCGTGCTGGTGCTCTCCTACGCGGGCGCCGCGATGGCCACGAGCACCGCCGCGATGTGGTCGCTGATCGGCCTGCACACCCTGGTGGCGGCCGTGGTGATCGCGGTCGGCGTCCGCTCCCGGCGGTGAACCGGGTCGTCGCCGCCCTCGGGACGTCGGCCGCGTAGCGTGAGCCCATGAGGACCGCGGATCCGGTGCTGCCACGCAACGCGGCGGTGCTGATCTGGGTGCCGGTGCTGCTGCTGGCGCCGCTGCTCAACCTGCCGGCGGCGCCGGTCCGGCTGGGCGGGATCGCGCTGGTGCTGCTGGCGGCGGCCGGCGCGGTGGCCGGTGTGCTGCTCAGCTGGCCCGACCCGACCGGGGTGTCGATCGCGGCCTGGCTACTGGCCGCGCTGTCGGTCACCGCCGGGTCGCTGCTCTGGAACGGCTGGGCGCCGGCCTGGCTGCTGGTCGCGATGGTCGCCGGGCTGGCCCTGCCGGTGCGGGCCGTCTGGGCCGCCATACCGCTCACCGCGGTGCTCGCCGCCTACCTGCAGTACCGCTTCGACCCGGTCATGGAACAGGCCCTGACCAGGGTGTTCGTGGTCGCGCTCACCGGCACCACGGCGGCCGTGCTGAACCGGCTGCTGATCGCCAACCGCGAGCTGCGTCGCACCCGCGAGCAGCTGGCGGCCGCTGCCGTCGCCCAGGAACGCGAACGGGTGGCGCGCGACCTGCACGACGTGCTCGGCCACACCCTGTCGGTGATCGTGGTCAAGTCGGCCGCGGTGCGGCGGCTGCTCGCCGTCGATCCGGCGGCGGCCGCCGAACACGCCGGCGACATCGAGTCCGTCGGGCGCTCGGCGCTGACCCGGGTCCGCGAGGTGGTCCACGACGCGGCCGCCCCGAGTCTGGAGACCGAACTGGCCGCCGCCCGGGACGTGCTGACCGCCGCCGGCATCGCCGTCACCGCACCGCCGGAGTTCGCCGTCGGCCCCAAGCTCGGCGAACCGCTGGCCTGGGCGCTACGAGAAGGAGTCACCAACGTGCTGCGACATTCGGGTGCCAGCCGGTGCCGGATCGGGCTCGGCCGCGCCGACGGGACCGTGCGGCTGACCGTCGCCGACGACGGCGTCGGACACCTCGGCGAGCGCGCCGACGGCCTGGGCGGGCTGGCCGGGCTGCGCCGCCGGCTGCAGGCGGCCGGCGGCGGACTGGAGGCCCGGCCCGGCACCGACGGCTTCACCCTGATCGCGTGGGTGCCCGATGCCGGCTGAACCGACCATCCGGATCCTGCTGGCCGAAGACCAGGCGATGATGCGCGGCGCGCTGGCCGTCCTGCTCGACCTCGAGGACGACCTGGCCGTCGTCGCCCAGGTCGCCGACGGCACCGGGATCGTGCCGGAGGCGTTGCGGGTGCGGCCCGACGTCGCCCTGCTCGACATCGAGCTGCCCGGGCGCAGCGGCCTGGACGCCGCCGCCGACCTGGCCCGCGAACTGCCGCAATGCCGGGTGCTGATCCTGACCACCTTCGCCCGGCCGGGCTACGTGCAGCGTGCGATGGCGGCCGGCGCCCGCGGCTTCCTGGCCAAGGACGGACCGGTCGAATCGCTGGCGGACGCCATCCGCAGCGTGGTCGCCGGCGGCACGGTGGTCGATCCGGAGCTCGCCCGGCATGCGCTGCGCGAGGCGTCCAGCCCGCTCACCGAACGCGAGCGCGATGTGCTGGCCGCCGCCGAGGACGGCTCGACCATCGCCGACATCGCCGCCCGGCTGTACCTGTCGGCCGCCACCGTGCGGAACTACCTGTCCAGCGCGATCGGCAAGACCGGCACCCGGAACAAGGTTGAGGCAGCCCGGCTGGCCCGGGAGAACGGCTGGCTGTAGGCGCCGGTCCGGACGCCGAGCAGCGGGCGGGGAGTGCACGCGGCACTAGGTCGGTTCCAGCGTCTCGGGCGGCTGATGGCTCCGGATGGTCATGGCCAGGTAGATCGCCGAGCCGATCCACACCCCGACCAGGCCCAGCCAGTACGACAGGCTGACCTGCTCGCCGAAGACGGTGATGCCGAGCAGGAACTGGATCGTCGGCGCCAGGTACTGCAGAACGCCGAGCACGCCGAACTGCAGCCTCGGCGCGGCCACCGCGAACAGCCACAGCGGCAGCGCGGTGACCGCGCCCGCCACCACCAGCAGGGTGCTCAGCGTCGCCGACTGGCCGAACTGCCCGTCGGCGCCGAGCCAGAGCAGGTAGGGCAGCGCGAGCGGGGTCAGCAGGGCCGACTCGATCAGCAGTCCCTGCAACGCCGTCAGCCGGGACCGCTTCTTGACCACCCCGTAGAGCCCGAAGCTGCCGGCCAGGGTCAGCGAGACCCACAGGCCCTGCCAACTGCCGGCCGAGATCACCACCACACCGAGCAGCACGATGCCGCCGCCGATCCGAGCCCCGCGGCCGGGGCGTTCGCCGAAGACCAGCACCCCGAACATCACGTTCACCAGGGGATTGATGAAGTAGCCGAGGGACGCCTCGACCACGTGGTGGTTGTTCACCGCCCAGATGTAGACCAGCCAGTTCGTCCCGATCAGCGCCGCCGCGGCCAGCAGCGTGGGCAGGGCACGCCGGGTGAACACCAGCGTGCGCAGCCAGTGCCAGCGGCTGCGCAGCACCAGCAGCATCGCCAGCACGAGCACGAACGACCAGACGATCCGGTGCGCCAGGATCTCCAGCGGGCCGGCCGGCTTGAGTGCGGCCAGGAAGGGCGGCAGGAAACCCCAGAGCACGTAGGCCGCGACCGCTGCGCTCAACGCCTGCCGGCGGGTGATCGGGGACACCAGGGGATGCTTCCACCGCCGAGGTCCTAAGCTCAACTCCATGGCGGGACGCACGGTGGCCGAGACTTCCGAATTCGACCTGATCGACTCGATCACCGCGGGACTGCCGACCGGCCCCGCGGTGCGGGTGGGTCCCGGCGACGACTGCGCGGTGTTCGGTGTGGACGGCGATGTCGCGGTCTCCACCGACACGATGGTCGAGAACGTGCACTTCCGCCGCTCCTGGTCGGCCCCGGACGACGTGGGCCGCAAGGCGGTGGCCGCGGCGGTGGCCGACCTGGAGGCGATGGGCGCCCGCCCCATCGGTGTGCTGCTGGCCCTCACCATTCCGGCCGAGCTGGAGCTCTCCTGGGTCGAGGGCTTCCACGCCGGCGTCCGTCAGGAGTGCGCGCTGTCCGGCGCGCTGCTGCTCGGCGGCGACATCACCCGCGGGCGCGACATCACCGTGTCCGCCACGGTCTTCGGCGACCTGCAGGGACGCCCGCCGGTGACCCGTTCCGGCGCCCGCCCCGGTGACGTGGTCGCCGTCTGCGGACGGCTCGGCTGGGCGGCGGCCGGCTTGACCGTGCTGAACCGCGGCTTCCGTTCGCCGCGCGCCGTGGTGGTCGCCCATCGCGTGCCCGAACCCCCGTACGGCCAGGGCATCGTCGCGCAACAGGCCGGTGCGTCCGCGATGATCGACTGCTCCGACGGGCTGCTCGCCGACCTGGGTCACATCGCCCAGGCGTCCGGCCTGGCCATCGACGTGGACAGCTCCCGGCTGGATGTCGCCGAACCGCAGAGCGTGGTGGCCGCGGCCGTGGGGGGAGGGGACCCGCTGACCTTCATCCTGACCGGCGGCGACGACCACGCCCTGCTCGCCACCTTCGCGCCCGGCGACGTACCCGAGGACTGGCGGGTGATCGGCACCGTGTCGGCCGGCGACCCCGCGGTCACCGTGGACGGTGCGGCCTGGGAGGGCGCCAGCACCGGCTGGCAGCACTTCTGACCACCACCGATCGAACTGCGTCAGACCGCTGAGCCGTATCACCCGGACCGCTGCGGGCTCCTTCCGACAACGAAGGAGAACCCGCGATGACCGCGACGCTGACGCCCCGCACCGGTGGCCACCAGGCCCGCCCGCTGCGGCTGCCGGACGGCGGCTGGGCGCACCTGGACGGCCCGCTGCAGCCGGACGTCCCGCTGGTCGTGCTGCTGCACGGCTTCCGGGGCGGACTCGCCAGCATGGCCACCTCGCCGCCCGGTCGCCGCAGCTGGCGCGACGCGCTGCGGGCCGCCGGTTTCAGCACGCTGAGCTACGAGCAGGCCGCGCCCGACGGGCTGTTGGCGCCGAACCTGGAGCAGCTGGTCGAGATCGCCGCCGGCCCGCTGAGCCACGACCGGCGCCTGCGCCGGCTGCCGCTGGTGATCGTCGCGCACAGCCGCGGCGGGCTGCTGGCCCGCCTCCTCCTGGACCGGGCGGCGACCGCCGGAAGCCTCCGCGGCGTCCTGGGCCGGGTGCGTCAGGTGGTCACCCTGCACACCCCGCACGCCGGTTCGGGGCTGGCCGGCCTGGCCGTGGGCGTCGATCGGACGGCCCGGCGGCTGCAGGCCGCGGTGGCGTCGCTGGGGCTGCGCCCGGCGGTGCTGGCCGCGCTCTGCTCGCTGTCGGCGGCGCCGGCGGTCGCCGAACTCGCTCCCGGCAGCCCCACCCTCCGCGCCCTGGCCGGACGCCCCGCGCCGGCCGGGATCCCCTGGCACACCTTCGGCGGCGTCAGCGCCGACCTGCGGAGGATCTGCACCCTGCTCGGGCCGGTGACGCCCGACGGCCGGGCCTCCGCCCCGGCCCGGTTGGCCGGCACCCGCGGACTCTCCGAGGTGCTCGGCGTCCTGGACCGGCTGGCGCTGCTCAGCCCCGCGCTGCGCGACGGCGAGGGCGACGTGGTGGTGGCGGACGCCTGCGCCCGGCTGCCGTTCGCCGCCAGCCACACCGTCAACCGGCTCACCCACGTCGATGCGCTCTGGGACCACGATCTGCAGGAGCAGGTGGTCGGCCTGCTGCGGGAGCGGCCGCTGCTCGCCGCCGCCTGAGCCACCCGGCCCCGGGCACGGATCCGGACCCGGCCGGGACAGGCCGGCCCGACCCGGATCCCGCTGGCGCCGCGGCCGGAGCGTCGTCGCCGGGCGGCGTGGAGGCTGGGCGCGACGCATCCGATGTCCTATGGTGACGACATGGCGACCCGCGCGTCTTCCCCATCGCGGTCGCGTAACAGCGCCACGCGCAGTTCCGCACCGCGGTCGTCCGGAAGCAAGAAACCACCGGCCCGCTCGTCCTCGCGCGGCCGCCCCACCAGTCGCGCCAAGCAGCGTTCCGGCGTCCTGCCGGCGCTCGGCCGCGGCATCGCCGCGATCTGGAACGCGCTCGCCCGGGGCGTCGGCGCGATGGCGCGCGGGATCGGCCACAGCGCGCGTGATCTCGACCCCGCCCTGCGCCGCGACGGGGCCGGCCTGGCCCTGATCGGCCTCGCCGTCGTCATCGCCGCCGAGTTCTGGTTCGGCATCCCCGGTGCCGTCGGCCGGTGGATCCACATCGGGGTCAGCACGGTCTTCGGCACCCTGAGCGTCGCCCTGCCGCTGTTCGCCCTGGCGATGGCCTGGCGCACCCTGCGGCACCCCGACCACAACGGCCCCGCCGGCCGCCAGGTGGTCGGCTGGGGCAGTGCCCTGCTCGGCCTGCTCGGCCTGATCCACATCTCCAAGGGAATGCCCCGGTTCCCGAACGCCGAGGCCGTCCGGGAGGCCGGGGGAGCGCTGGGCTTCATCGCCTCCACCATCGTCGCCGACCTGGTCACGGTGTGGGTGGCGGTGCCGCTGCTGGTGCTGCTGCTGCTGTTCGGCGTCCTGGTGATCGTCGGCATCCCGCTGCACGAGCTCGCCGCCAGGTTCGCCGAGTTCAAGGCGAAGCTGCCCAGCAAACCCGAGCCCACCCCGGCGCCCGCGCTGAAATACGGCGTCGACGAGGCCTACGACACCCCGATCGTCGGCGACGTCGGGCCGGCCGAGATCGACCACTGGGCCGACGATGAACCCGAACCAGAACCCGAGCCAGCGCCGGCGGCGCTCCCGGCGGTGACCGCCGGCAGGGCGCCCGCGCACGCCGAACTGCCCGCCCCCGAGCACAGCCACCAGCCCGCGGTCGCCGAGCAGCTGCAGCTCAGCGGCGACGTCCAGTACCTGCTGCCGGAGCCGACCGTGCTGAAGGCCGGCTCGGTGCCGAAGGCGCGCACCCAGGCGTCCGACGCGGTGGTGGGCAGGCTGACCGAGGTGCTGCGGCAGTTCGACATCGACGCCACCGTCACCGGCTACATGCGCGGCCCGACCGTGACCCGCTACGAGGTCGAGCTCGGCCCCGGCGTCAAGGTCGAGAAGGTGACCGCGCTGGGCAAGAACATCGCCTACGCGGTCGCGTCGGCCGACGTCCGGATCCTCTCCCCGATTCCCGGCAAGTCGGCGATCGGCATCGAGATCCCGAACGCCGACAAGGAGATCGTCTCGCTCGGCGACGTGCTGCGCAGCCCGGTCGCCCGCAACGACCACCACCCGATGACCGTCGGGCTGGGCAAGGACGTGGAGGGCGGCTACCTGGTGGCCAACATGGCCAAGATGCCGCACCTGCTGGTCGCCGGCGCCACCGGGTCGGGCAAGTCCAGCTTCGTCAACTCGCTGATCACCTCGATCATGATGCGGGCCACCCCGGACGAGGTGCAGCTGCTGCTGGTCGACCCCAAGCGGGTGGAGCTCACCCACTACGAGGGCATCCCGCACCTGGTCACCCCGATCATCACCAGCCCGAAGAAGGCGGCCGAGGCGCTGCAGTGGGTGTGCCGCGAGATGGACACCCGCTACGACGACCTGGCCGCGTTCGGCTTCCGGCACGTCGACGACTTCAACAAGGCGATCCGGGCCGGCGCGGTGAAGCTTCCGCCGGGCTCGGAGCGGATGCTGGCGCCCTACCCGTACCTGCTGGTGGTGGTCGACGAGCTGGCAGACCTGATGATGGTGGCCCCGCGCGACGTGGAGGACTCGATCGTCCGGATCACCCAGCTGGCCCGGGCCGCCGGCATCCACCTGGTGCTGGCCACGCAGCGGCCCTCGACCGATGTGGTGACCGGTCTGATCAAGGCCAACGTGCCGTCGCGGCTGGCGTTCGCGACGTCCTCGATGACCGATTCGCGGGTCATCCTCGACTCGCCCGGCGCCGAGAAGCTGGTCGGCCAGGGCGACGGACTGTTCCTGCCGATGGGGGCGTCCAAGGCGATCCGGGTGCAGGGCGCCTGGGTGACCGAGGCGGAGATCCGGCAGGTCGTCAAGCACGTCACCGAGCAGTTGCAGCCGCAGTACCGCGAGGACGTCGCAGCGCCGGCCGAGTCGTCCACGAAGGTGGCCGAGGACATCGGCGACGACCTGGAACTGGTGCTCGAGGCGGCCACCCTGGTGGTCAACCTGCAACTCGGCTCGACGTCGATGCTGCAGCGCAAGCTGCGGGTCGGCTTCGCCAAGGCCGGACGCCTGATGGACATCCTGGAGACCCGCGGCGTGGTCGGCCCCTCCGAGGGCTCCAAGCCCCGCGAGGTGCTGGTCAAGCCCGACGACCTCGACGAGGTGCTGGTCAACCTCCGCGAGGGCTGAACGACCGGGGACGGTCCGTCCCCTCACCCACGGTCGACGGCGCCGCCGCGGACGTCCGGATGCGCCGTTCTCGACCCACCGCACCCGGGGCGTCGCCGTGCGACACTTGGCCCGCCCGCCCCGACCCGGCGCGCAGACTGCTGGGATAGATTACGGACGTGACCGCGCGCGTACATCTGGTGAGCCTGGGTTGCGCGCGCAACGACGTCGATTCCGAGGAACTGCTGGCCCGCCTGGAGCGCGGCGGCTTCGAGGTCACCGACGATCCGGACGCCGCCCACGCCATCGTGGTCAACACCTGCGGCTTCATCGACGCCGCCAAGAAGGACTCGGTGGACACGCTGCTCGCCGCCGCCGACCTGAAACGGTCCGGGCACGCCCGGGCCGTCGTCGCCGTGGGCTGCATGGCGCAACGGTGCGGGCGCGAACTGGCCGACGCGCTGCCCGAGGCTGACGCGGTGCTCGGCTTCGACGCCTACCCCGACATCGCCGACCGGCTGCGCTGGATCATGGCGGGTGGACGCCATCAGGCGCACCGGCCGCACGACCGGCGGAGACTGCTGCCGCTCGCGCCGGCGGAGCGACCCTCGGCCGCCCGCGGCGTGACGCTGCCCGGTCACGGCGCGCCGGCCACCGGCCCGCGAGTGCTGCGGCGCCGCTCGGACGACTCGCCGATGGCGCCGCTGAAGGTGGCCTCGGGCTGTGACCGGCGCTGCGGCCCGGAGGTGGACGGCGGCACCCGGCTGCGCGGTCGCCGGCATGGCGTGGGTCGCCTGGTCTGGGCCACCGTCACCGCCGCCGACGGCGTCGACCTGATCGCATCCGAGGCCTCATGAGCAGCCAACCGAGCCGGCTGAACGCGGCGAACGCGCTGACCGTGTTGCGTCTGGTGCTGGTGCCGGTCTTCGCCTGGATGCTGTTGAGCCACCCCGCGGATCTCGGCTGGCGGCTGGGTGCCACCGCGGTGTTCGCCATCGCCATCGCCACCGACGCCATCGACGGACGGATCGCCCGTCGCTACAACCTGATCACCGACTTCGGCAAGCTCTGGGACTCGATCGCCGACAAGGCGCTCACCGGCATGGCCTTCGTCGGCCTGAGCATCATCGGCGAACTGCCCTGGTGGGTGACCGCGCTGGTGCTGGCCCGCGAATGGGGGATCACCTGGATGCGGGTGGCGATGCTCAAGTACGGCGTGATGGCGGCCAACGCCGGCGGCAAGCTGAAGACCGTGCTGCAGAGCGTGGCGCTGCTGCTCTTCCTGCCGGGCTTGCCGCTGATGCCCGCCTGGCTACAGTGGATGGCCTGGATCGTGATGGCGGCCGCGGTCCTGGTGACCCTGGTGACCGCGGTCGACTACATCCGTGAGGCGATCGCTTTGCGGAGACGTGGCCCGGCCGAACAGGAGAAGTGGTGACCCAGCGTTCGCTGGCCGAGGTGGTGGGACGGACGCTGACCGAGCGGGGTCTCACCCTGGCCACCTCGGAGTCGCTCACGGGTGGCCTGCTGGGGGCGACGATCACCGCCGTGCCCGGCGCGTCGCAGTACTACCTGGGCGGGGTGGTGGTCTACGCCACCGCGCAGAAGGCACGGATCGGGGGCGTGGATCCGACGGTGCTGCGCAAGCACGGCGTGATCTCGGAGCAGACCGCGGTCGAGATGGTGGTCGGCGTCCAGGAGCTGACCGGTGCCGACTACGCGCTGGCGGCGTCGGGGGTGGCCGGCCCCGCGTCGCAGGAGGGGCATCCGCCCGGGGTGGTGTGGATCGCCGTGGTCGGTCCCACGGTGGGCACCATGAGGCCGTCGCCGACCGCGCTGCGCTTCGAGTTCGAGGGCGATCGCCAGCCGGTGCGGGAGCAGACCGTTCAGGCCGCGCTCGGGATGCTGCTCGACCTGCTCGACCCGATCAAGCGGGATTAGCGCCGGACGCGCCGGGCCGGCACGGGCCCGGGCGCGTGAGCTGGAGCTGTTGCCGGCGACCCGTCCGGAACATATCCTGCGCGACGCGTGTTGATGCAGGACGTCGATGAGAGCTATGGATGGGTAGAGTCGTGGGCATGATCGCCGCCGAGGCCGACCGGCCGCAGTTGATGCGGGAGTTGCTGGGTGAGTCGTTGCGTGAACTGCGCAACGCCGACCGGCGCACGCTGCGTGAGGTGTCCTCCTCGGCCCGGGTGAGTCTCGGCTACCTCTCCGAGATCGAGCGCGGCCAGAAGGAGCCCTCCAGCGAGCTGTTGAACGCCATCTGCGGGGCGCTGGGCGTCCCGTTGTCGATGGTGCTGCGGCGGGTGAGCGACAAGTACGACGACCGCGACCCGGTGGCACACCTGCCGGTGCGGGCGCGGGTCGCTGCCTGAGGTGCGCGAAGCCGAACTGTGGGCGCGCCTGACCCAGCAGATGGGTCGGGTGCAGGCCCTGCTGTGGGCCGAGAGCCACGTGGTCGGCGAACTCGGCAGCCGGACGGTGCGCGAGGCGCTCGCCGCGGGGGTGCCGTGCAAGGAGATCTGGCGCGCCGTGTGGCGGAATCTGGAGCTTCCGGCGACCGAGCGCTGACGGCGTGTCGGCCTTGTTTCGAACATCTGTTCGGTAGTGTTCTGTCCGGTGGTCCCGGTGATGTCAGCGGGTTACCCACAGGCACCGACGAGTGTGACGTTTCTGTCGGTGCCCGTTCGTAAGGTGACAGCAGAAGCATGGGACACGGCGACGGCCGGACGAGGAAGGACAGCACGAACATGGCGATTGCAGATCGCGAGAAGGCGCTCGAGGCGGCCCTCGCTCAGATCGAGAAGCAGCACGGCAAGGGCTCGGTGATGCGGCTGGGCGAAGAGACCCGGCAGCCGATCGAGGTGATCCCGACCGGGTCGATCGCGCTCGACGTGGCGCTCGGCATCGGCGGTCTGCCGCGCGGCCGGGTGATCGAGATCTACGGCCCCGAGTCCAGCGGCAAGACGACGGTGGCCCTGCACGCCATCGCCAGCGCGCAGGCCGCCGGCGGCATCTGTGCCTTCATCGACGCCGAGCATGCGCTCGACCCCGAGTACGCCGGCAAGCTCGGCGTCGACACCGACGCATTGCTGGTCAGCCAGCCCGACAACGGCGAACAGGCGCTCGAGATCGCCGACATGCTGGTGCGCTCCGGCGCTCTGGCGCTGATCGTGATCGACTCGGTGGCCGCGCTCACCCCGCGCGCCGAGATCGAGGGCGAGATGGGGGACAGCCACGTCGGCCTGCAGGCCCGGCTGATGAGCCAGGCGCTGCGCAAGATGACCGGTGCGCTGTCGGGTGCCGGCACCACCGCGATCTTCATCAACCAGCTGCGCGAGAAGATCGGCGTGATGTTCGGCTCGCCCGAGACCACCACCGGTGGCCGGGCGCTGAAGTTCTACTCCTCGGTCCGGCTCGACGTGCGCCGCATCGAGACCCTGAAGGACGGCTCCGACATGGTCGGCAACCGCACCCGGGTCAAGGTGGTGAAGAACAAGGTCGCACCGCCGTTCAAGCAGGCCGAGTTCGACATCATCTACGGCTTGGGCATCAGCCGTGAGGGCAGCCTGATCGACATGGGTGTCGAGAACGGCATCGTCCGCAAGGCCGGCGCCTGGTTCACCTACGAGGCCGACCAGCTGGGCCAGGGCAAAGAGAACGCCCGCAAGTACCTCAAGAAGAATCCCGAGGTGGCCGACGAGATCGAGCGGCGCATCCTCACCCATCTGGGCATCGGCGCGGCGGCCGAGGTGCCGCCCGGCATCGACCCGGTGACCGGCGAGGTCGAGTTCTGAGCGTGTCCGCCGAGGTTCCCGACGGTCCGGAGGCCGACCCGGTCGCGGTGGCGCGTGAGATCGCGCTGCGGCTGCTCGGCGTCCGCGATCGAACCCGGCGCGAGCTCGAGCAGGCACTGGCGAAACGGCGGGTGCCGGCCGAGGCGTCCCGTGTGGTGCTGGACCGGCTCGCCGAGGTGGGCCTGATCGACGACCGCCGATTCGCCGAGGCGGTCTTCGACACCCGACAGCGTCGGCAGCGCTCGACGCGTGCCCTGCGCCAGGAGTTGCGCACGAAAGGGGTCGACGCCGAGCTCATCGAGCAGGCCGCGGCCGAGCTCGACTCCGAGGCCGATCTGGCGGTCGCCCGCGAGCTGGTGGCGAAGCGGGCCCCGAGCCTGGAGCGGTTTCCGCACGAGGTCCGCTATCGCCGTCTGGCGGGTCAGCTGGCGCGTCGCGGCTTCGCGCCGGGGGTCATCGCCGCAGCGCTGCGCGAGCTTCCCGGCGATGACTCCGAGACCTGGGCCGGCGACCCCGACATTGCCGGGTAATTGCTCCGCGACAAGGAGCGCCGCTTGATCGTGGCGCCGTCGCCGCCTAACCTCACCATCAGGTGCGTCAACGATTCATCAACCTAGCGATCGACTTCTTCAACGTTTTAGTAAAAGACTCGTGATTGGAGTTCCGTCCACCCCCGCAGGCGGAGCGGACGGGCGGCGCCGGACGGCACGTCCGGCCCCGCCTGATTGCCATGGTGACCCGACCGTTGGGCGTCCCCATGCTCACCGACGACGGGAGGAACCCGATGGATCCGATGCAGTTGCTCGCGATCGTCGCCGTCGTCCTCGCGATCGTCCTGGTCGGGCTGACCCTGGTCGTGGTGTCGATGGTCCGCAACCAGCAGCAGGCGCAGAAGCAGGCCGCCCGCCGGGCCGTCGAGGCTGAGAAGCAGGAACGCTCCCGGTTGCAGTCGCTGGTGGCCAGGGTCGACCCGCTGGCGCGGAAGGCCGAGGCCGACGAGATCCTGGCCACCGCGAGGGCCGAGGCCGAGCGGATCAGGTCCGAGGCCGAGCGCGGCCGGCTGGAGAGCGACAAGGCCAGCCGGCTGGAGCGCGAGCGGGTGGAGAAGCTGCTCCAAGAGGTCGAGCGCCGCGAGCGGCGGGTCGGCGAGCGGGAGGACCAGCACGCCGGCCTGCAACGCAAGCTCGACGAGCGGCTGGGTGACCTGGAGCTCACCCTCGCCGAACTGGACGCACGCCGGGCCGCGCTGGATGCGGCGGAGGCCGAGCAGCACAAGGAGATCGCGCGGATCGCCGGCATGACCTCCGAGGAGGCCAGGGCCGAGTTGCTGGCCCAGGTGGAGCACCAGGCGCGGCTGCAGGCCGTCCAGCTGAGCCGCGAGATCGAGTCCGACGCCCGTCGTGACGGCGAGCAGCGCGCGCGGCAGATCATCGTCGGCGCCATCCAGCGGCTGGCCACCGAGCAGACCACCGAGTCGGTGGTGACCACGGTCCCGCTGCCCGGCGACGAGATGAAGGGCCGGATCATCGGCCGCGAAGGCCGCAACATCCGTGCCTTCGAACAGACCACCGGCGTCAACGTGATGATCGACGACACCCCCGAGAGCGTGCTGCTGTCGTCGTTCGACCCGGTGCGCCGCGAGGTGGCCCGGCTGACGCTCACCGAGCTGGTGGCCGACGGCCGGATCCATCCCGCCCGCATCGAGGAGGTCTACGAACGCAGCAAGCGCCGGATCGACGAGATCTGCCTGCGGGCCGCCGAGGACGCCGTGGCCGAGGTGGGGTTGACCGACCTCGATCCCGGCCTGCTGCCCACCATCGGCGCCCTGCAGTACCGCACCTCGTACGGCCAGAACGTGCTCAAGCACCTGGTCGAATGCGCCCACCTGGCCGGGCTGATGGCGTCCGAACTGGGCCTCGACCCGGCGCCGGCGCGACGGGCCGCCTTCCTGCACGACATCGGCAAGGCGCTCACCCATGAGGTCGAGGGCTCGCACGCCAAGGTCGGCGCCGACCTGGCCCGGCGGTTCGGCGAGCATCCCGACATCGTCAACGCGATCGAGGCACACCACAACGAGGTCGAGCCGAAGACGGTGATCGCGGTGCTCACCCAGGCCGCCGACGCGATCAGCGGCGGGCGTCCGGGAGCCCGCCGGGAGAGCCTGGAGGTGTACGTGAAGCGGCTGCAGCGGCTGGAAGAGATCGCCCGCGGGCACAAGGGCGTCGACAAGGTGTTCGCCATGCAGGCCGGCCGCGAGATCCGGGTGATGGTGCAACCCGAGAACGTCGACGACGCCGGAACCCACCTGATGGCCAAGGAGATCGCCAAGCAGGTGGAAGACGAACTCACTTATCCCGGCACCATCAAGGTCACCGTCGTGCGGGAGTCCCGGGTCACCGCGACCGCCCACTGAGGACCCGGCGACCGGCTGCTGGCGTTCCGCCGCGACCGCGTCAGCGGTACGGGACACGACCGACCCGCGGGGGCAAGTCGTCCGCCGTCGCTTGAACCTGACCCGGCGTCAGGTGCTGGAGTTCCCGTCATGACCGACACCGTCACCCGACCCGACATCACCACCGCGACCGTCCTGCTGGGCGACGCCGACGCCGAGCTGCGGCTGCGTGCCGCCGTCGACCTCGGCACCTGGCGGGCATCGGCGGCGGCGCCCGCCCTGGTGGCCCGGCTGGGCGTCGAACCGAGCCACGCCATCCGGGAGACCCTGAGCTGGGCGTTGCTGCGGGTCCCGGACGCCGCCCGGCCGCTGCTCCTGGACGCGCTCGGCGACTCCGCCTGGCTGACCCGGATGCAGGCCTGCCACGTGCTCAGCAAGCTGGGCGACGCCGGCGACGCGGACGCCCTGCTGCCGGTCATCGCCGACCCGGTGGACGCCGTCGCGTCCCGTGCCTGGTGGGCGGCCGGGCAGACCGGATCACCGCGGGTCGCCGAGGCGCTGGCGGAGCAACTCGGGCGCGGTGACACCGAGTTGCGCAACTCGCTCAGCATCGCCTTCGAGGCGCTGGGCGGCCCGGGCGTGCCGGTGCTGGCCCGGCGACTCCGCCGCGCGGCCTCGGCGGCGGTCCGCGAGCACGCCGCCGACACCCTCGGCCTGATTGGTTCGCCGGCCGCCGACCCGGTCGTGGTGACCCTGCGGGAGGCGCTCGACGACCCCGATCCCATGGTCGGCTTCGCCGCGCTCAACGCGCTCGGCCAGCTCGACTCGGTCCGAGCCCGGGACGCCGTCCGGGCCGCCGCGGACGCCTACGACCCGCGGCTGCGGCGGCTGGCCGCCCGGCTCACCCGGCGGCATCGCGCCGAGCCTCCGGCGGCGGCCGTGCCGGCGCGCGACCGGCGGCTGGTGGACGGGGTCGTGTCCGCGGCTCCCGGGGTGCTGGTCGGCCTGGCCTGCGAGAGCGCGGCACTCGCCGAGAGCCGGGCGTTGCTCACCCTCGCCGGCCGGATCGCGGAACTGGCAGCGGGCGATCCCGGGCTCGACGCCGCCGGGCTGCCGGCCGCCGTCCTGACGGACGGGACCGGCGTCGGTGCCGCGCTCGACCGGCTCTCGGCGCTGGCCGGCGAGGCGGTCGCGATCGCGTCCGTGGAGCGGCTGGCCGGCCCGTCCAGCCACCACCTGCAGCTCGTGGACAACGTGCCGCGGATCGGCGTCCTGATCGGTCACACCGGTGCACCGGGACCGGAGACCGACCGGATCCTGGCCAAGGTGGCGCTGCAGGTCGCGCTGGGCGGGCCGCGGCACCTCGCGGTGCCGGACGTCCCGGAGCAGGAGTGGGAGCGGGTGCGGGAAGCCAGCCTGCGCCGGGCGCGTGCCGACGGCCTGCCCGAGGCCCTGGACGAGCGCGTGGTCGCCGGCGCCGCCGCCGATCACGCCACCCGGCAGGTCCTGCTGAACCAGGTCAGCATCACCGATCCCGGCGTCACCATCGACGGGCTGCTGTACGGACGCGGCATTCGGCTGACCGGCTTCCGCCTGCTCAGCGTCGCCGATCGGCGATGATCCGCTCGGCGAGGGCGACCAGCTGACGGTCCCCGGAGGCCGCTGCCTCGGCCAGCGCGGCGTCCGCCGCCTCGCCGGGGACGTCGGCCAGGGCGAACACCGCCGCCAGCCGGACCCGCGGATCGGGATCCGCGGTGCGGGCCAGCAGCGCCTCCCGGGCGAGCGGGCCGTCGAGCTGGGCCAGCACCTCGACGGCCCGGGTCCGGGCCGTCGCCCCGGCCGGCGGATCGTCGGCCAGCCGCCGCGCGGCGGAATCGCCGAAGTCGATCAGGGCGTCGGTGACCGCGGCGGCCAGCGGTCCCTCCGCGGTGCCCAGCAGCCCGATCAGGGCGGGCAGGGCGCGGTCGTCGGCCAGCCTGCCCAGCGCGGTCGCCACCGCGGAGCGAACCCGCTCGGCCGGGTCGTCCAGCAGCGCGAGGAGCGGTTCGACGGCCGCCGGATCGCCCAGCTTGGCCAGCGCCCGCACCGCAGCGAGCCGGACGCCGGAGCGCGGGCCGGCGAGCAGCCCGACCAGCGGCGCGGTGGCGGCTCGGCCATGCTGGACGACGGCCCAGGCCAGCATGTCCTGGACGGCCGGGTCGGATTCGGTGGCCAGCCGGTCCAGCAGCGCCGGCAGCGGGACGGCGTCGCCGTCCAGCGCCGCGCGGACCCGGACGGTGGCGTCCGGGTGCTGCAGCCGCGCGGTGAGCGCGATCGTCTCCAGCAGGTCGGGCCAGGCGGCCTCGTTACCGGCCCGAAGCATCTGGAGCCGCTCCAACAGCTGCTGCTGCAGCGCGATCCGCTCCCGCAGCCGGTCGATGTGCTCGTCCAGCACCCGGTTCGGGTCGAAGCCCGGATCGTCCAGCGCCGCCGCCACCTCGGCCAGGCTCAGCCCCAGCGCGCGAAGGTGCTGGACGGCGAGCAGGCGTTCCAGATCGGACGGCGTGTAGAGCCGATGATCGCCCCAGCTGCGTTCGCTCGGCACCAGCAGGCCGAGCCGGTCGTAGTGATGCAGCGCCCGCACGGTCAGGCCGGTGCGTCGCGCCACCTCGCCGATCCGCAGCGGGCCGTCCGGGACGCGCTGGGTCATGGTTGGCAGGTTATCCGGCCCGCGCCACCCGGCCGCGGGCTGCGCGGATCGTGGCTCGCAGTCGGCGCCGGAGTTCGCAAAGAAGGTCGAGAGCGGGCCGCGGCCGGCTTGTACGTTGAGGGGGTGTTCCGGCCCGTACGCCCTGCGACCACCGCCAGGCATCGCGAGAGCGTCCTGCCGGTGCTGTTCCACTGCGAGGAGCATCTCGACGAACCCCTGCGACTGGCCGAACTGGCCGCCATCGCCGGATTCTCGCCGCACCACTTCCACCGGGTCTTCCAGCACGTCACCGGAGAAGCGCCGAAGGAGTATCTGCGCCGGCTGCGCCTCGAGCGTGCCGTCTACCGTCTCAAGGTCAGCCCCGACAACGTGCTCCAGATCGCGCTGGAGGCCGGGTTCAAGACCCACGAGACCTTCACCCGCGCCTTCGTCCGCCAGTTCGGCATCGCGCCCTCGGAGTTCCGTGCGCTGCTGCACGACTATCGCGCGTCCGTGGGTGCCGACATGCAGAGCTGCACCTTCGCCGGGTTCACCGACGAGACGCCATTGACGCTGCGCTTCGACATGCGCAAGGAACCGGTGCGGGTGACCCGGACGCCGGCCCGGCACCTGCTCTTCGTCCGGCACAACGGCTACGAGGGTCTGCTGGCCGACGGCAGCTCGTTCCTGGAGCTGTGGGCCGACCTCTTCGAGTACGCCGACACCCACGGCATCGGGTACTCGCGGCGCGACCTGATCGGCGTCAGCCACGACGATCCCTACGTCACCGAGGAGAGCAGGATTCGCTTCGACGCCTGCCTCATCGTGGACCGCCCGGTGCGGCCCGGCCATCCCGTCGGCTATCGGTACCAACCGGCCGGCTTGTGCGTCGTCCGCAGCCATACCGGCGGCATGGAGGAGATCGCCAGGACCTTCGCCTACATCGGGGTCGAATGGCTGCCGGCCGACAATCACGAGCTGCGCGTGGCGCCACCGTACGAGGTCCACCACTGCGACCTGGCCGACGGACGGCTCACACGGACGTTCACCCACGCATACGTCCCGCTGGAGCCGACGCAACGCAAGCCGACAGGAGAAGCATGAACGGATTCGAGTTCAATGAGCACATCGCCGCCCCGCCGGACCGGGTCTTCGAGGTGCTCGCCGATCCGACCGGGGCCAGCGCGTTCCTCGACAACATCAAGGAGAGCGTGAAACTCACCGACGGCCCGATCGGTGTCGGCACCGCATTCCGGGAGACCCGCCTGGTGGGCGGCAAGGAGGCCAGCGCCGACCTGCTGGTCACGGTCTATGAGCCGAGCACGCACCTGGGCGTGAGCACCGAGGCGGAGGGCATCAGGGTGGAGTACCACTACCGGCTCTCCCCGGCCGACCAGGGCACCCGGCTGCGGTGGAGCTGCGAGCTCCAGGCTGACGGCCTGCGCAGGATGATGCTGCCGGTGGTGGCCGCCATCATGAAGCGGGAGGACGGCGGCCACCTGCGCAGGCTGAAGGCCCATCTCGAGGCGCGGTGACCGGGCCGGCCGGCCCGGTCAGCCAACGACTCGGGCGGTCCAGTGCGGGTCGCGTCCCAGCCGGGCGAGCAGCCGCTCGACCGGGCCGGCGTCGTCCGGCGCCGGCAGTTCCGGGCCGCAGACACCGGGGGAGTGCAGGGCGGCGCCCCAGCCGTCCGCGATGGCGCTCAGCCGGTCCGCCTCCTGATCGGTGATCGGGTCGTCCTGGCCGGTGGCACGGGCCAGGTCCCAGGCGTGCACCGCCAGGTCCCAGCCGTAGAAGTCGGCCATGGTGTCGCCGATGGTGGTCGGGCCGAAGTAGCCGTCGTAGCGCCGGTCGGCGACGCCGTCGGCCCGCAGCGCATCGACGGCCGCCCTCGCGTGGCTGCGCCAGGCCCGCGCGGGGTCGGCGTCCGGGGTGTCCGGCGGAACCGGCAACCGGTGCTGTTCGAGGAACTGCCGCTCGGTGTCGATGACGTGCCGGACGAGGTCGCGGACGGTCCAGTCGGTGCACGGCGTGGGGGCGTCCCACCGTCCGTCGGCGCGGGCGAGCAGGTCACCGAACCGCTCGGCGCGCTCGGTGTAAGTGGTGATGGTGTCGTTCATGCCGGCCACGCTACGGGCGGACCGGTCGGCGATCTTGTGATAATCCGACGCATGCAGAGCGAAGCCGGACCGGGTCGCCCGGACGCCGCGCCGGCGTCCTCGGGCGACCCGGTGGACCGCGCGCACCTGACGTCGGCGTCCCGGCCGTCGCCGCCGATCCACCGCTACCCGGCCTCGCCCGGGCTGGCCGAGCTGGTCACCCGTTACTGGGTCCCGGTCTGGTCGCTGGACGAGCCGTCCAGCCAGAGCACCCTGCAGTTCCCGGTCTGCCTGATCGTGATCAGCGACAGCTACGCCCGCTGCTACGGGGTGGCCCGCGGCGCGTCCGAGGTCACCCTGGCCGGACAGGGCTGGGCGGTCGGCGTGCTGTTCCGGCCGGCGGCGGGCAGGTTGCTGCTACGACGTCCGGTCAGCAGCCTGGTGGACGCCTTCGTCGAGCTGGACGCGGTGCCCGGCCTGGACGGCGCCGCCCTGACCGCACGGGTGCGGGCGGCGATGGTGGATGCCCCGGACGCGCCGGCCAGTCACCGGGCGGCGATCGCCGGCTATGAGGACGCGCTGGCGCCGCTGCTGCCGGTGGACGCCCAGGGCCGGCGGATCAACGCCGTCATCGACTGGCTGGCGGCGCACCCCGAGGTCACCAGGGTCGCCGAGGTGGCGGACGCCTTCGGCCTCGGCGAGCGGGCCCTGCAGCGGCTGGTGCTGAGCCGGGTGGGGCTGAGCCCGAAGTGGCTGATCCAGCGGCGGCGGCTGCACGACGCGGTGGCGCGGCTGAAGGCGGGGGACCGGTCGCTGGCCGACGTCGCCGCCGACCTGGGCTACGCCGACCAGGCGCACTTCACCCACGACTTCCGGACGGTGACCGGCCTCACGCCCGGCCGCTACCTGGCCGACCAGTGAGTCATCGTTCTCCTTCAGCCGCGGGGACGCCACTGGGAGGGTCCGGCCAGGACGATCAGGTAGCCGTCCGGCTGCGGCGTTCCCCGATTCAGCCGGTAAGCTGTCGCCCCGTCATGACCACCACCGCGCAGCCCCGGACCTACCAGGTCGTCACCTACGGGTGCCAGATGAACGTCCACGACTCCGAACGGATCGCCGGACTGCTGGAGGACGCCGGCTACACCCCGCACGCCGAGGGTACGCAGGCTGACGTGGTGGTGTTCAACACCTGCGCGGTCCGGGAGAACGCCGACAACCGGCTGTACGGCAACCTCGGCCACCTGGCCCCGGTGAAGGCCGGTCATCCGGGCATGCAGATCGCCGTCGGCGGCTGCATGGCGCAGAAGGACCGCGACGTCATCGTCGCCAAGGCGCCCTGGGTGGACGTCGTGTTCGGCACCCACAACGTCGGGAAGCTGCCGGTGCTGCTGGAGCGGGCCCGGATCGAGCAGGAGGCCCAGGTCGAGATCGTCGAGGCGCTGGAGGCCTTTCCTTCCGCGCTGCCGACCCGGCGCGAGTCGCCCTACTCGGCGTGGGTGTCGATCAGCGTCGGCTGCAACAACACCTGCACCTTCTGCATCGTCCCGCAGTTGCGCGGCAAGGAGACCGACCGGCGTCCGGGTGACGTGCTGGCCGAGATCCGCGCCCTGGTCGACGAGGGCGTCCAGGAGATCACCCTGCTCGGCCAGAACGTCAACGCCTACGGCGTCGAGTTCGGCGACCGGCTCGCCTTCGGCAAGCTGCTGCGCGCCTGCGGCACCATCGACGGGCTGGAGCGGGTCCGGTTCACCTCGCCGCACCCGGCAGCGTTCACCGACGACGTGATCGCCGCGATGGCCGAGACCCCGAACGTGATGCCGAGCCTGCACATGCCGCTGCAGTCGGGTTCGGACGCCGTGCTGCGGGCGATGCGCCGCTCGTACCGGTCGGAGCGCTACCTGGGCATCATCGAGCGGGTGCGGGCGGCCATGCCGCACGCGGCGATCACCACCGACATCATCGTCGGCTTCCCGGGCGAGACCGAGGCCGACTTCGCCGAGACGCTGCGGGTGGTGGAGGCGTCCCGGTTCGCGGCCGCGTTCACCTTCCAGTACTCGATCCGGCCGGGACCCCGGTCGAGGTGCTGTTCGCCGCCGGTGAGGGCCGCAAGGACGCCGCCACGGCGCGGGTGTCGGGCCGCGCCCGGGACAACCGGTTGGTGCACGTCGCCGTCGGAGAGGGTGCCGAGCGGCCGCGTCCGGGCGATATCGGCACCGTCGAGATCAGCTACGCCGCGCCGCACCACCTGGTCGCCGACGGCGGCATCACCGGCCTGCGCCGCACCCGCGGCGGCGACGCCTGGGACGCCCGGCACACCCCGCAGAAGAAGCTGATCGGCCTCGGCCTGCCGAAGCGGACCACCGCGAGCGCCTGAGCGCGTCCCGCCCGGGACTGAGCGGGCTTCAGCCGGGGACGGTTCCTTTCCCGTTCAGGGGACGGTTCCTTTTCCGTTCAGGGGACGGTTCCTTCGGACGACGGGACCTCCGGACGACCCCTCGCCCTCACCGATCACCGGGTCGCGACACGACTCCGCCGGCACCCCTGCGGAAGGAACTCCGCCGGGTGCCGGCCGTTGACGTGTTCCTGCGCTACTGCAGGGTCGAGTTGGTGATCACCGGGTTCCCGTTGCCCAGGTAGAAGATGCCCGGGTAGTTCTGGAAACTCTGCGGACTCGACTGACCGCTGGGAGCGTAGGTGTTGTTCCTACTCACCGTGCTGTCGATGTAGAGCCGGCCGGTCCGGGCGTTGCTGACGAAGAAGATCGCGCTACCGCCGGCCTTCGCAGTGTTGTACTGGATGTTCGAGCCGCCGATCCTGAGGTCGTAGGTGTCGCCGTCGGTGTAGATGGCGCCGCCGCTACCGCCGCCCGGCGTGCCGGCCTTCGCCGGGTTGGCGCAGCAGCCGACGGCGTTGTTGTAGCTGATGGTGCTGTTGAGCACCGTGATCGGCGTCCGCAGCCCACTGATCGCACCACCATTCGAGCAGGAGTTGCCCTGACCGCTCGCGCCCCCGAAGGTGCTCTGCACGATGACCACCGGATCCTGATTGCGCGCCGCATAGGAGCTGTCCAGATCGTTCGGCGTCGACGAGCGCTGCGCCAGCACCCGGATCGCCGCGCCACCCAGGTCCGGACCATTGCTGGCGCAAACGTTCTGCTGGAACACCGAGCGGACGACCTTCAGGCGTCCGCCGAGAGCGAAGATGGCCCCGCCTCCACCGTTGCGTCCGTTGGGGTCGCCCGGCGAGACAAAGGGAGCGTTTGTCGCGTTGCCGTTGGCGAAGGTGATGTTCTGCACCGTCACCTCGGGCCACTTCGGGGCGTAGAGGCAGTTGCCCGACACCGAACCGAGCGAGGTGTCGCAGGTGTCGATGTACAGGATGCGCTTGGAGTTGCCGCCGGACAGCGTCACCTTGCCGCCACCGTCGATCACCAGCTTGCGGTTGCTGTGGCGCACCTTCAGGGTCTCGGTCAGCGTGATGGTGTGCGGGTTGGGGCCGCAGTTGATGGTGATCACACCGCCGGCGGTGACCGCCGCCACGACGGCGGACGAGGTGCAGCTTGCGGGCGTGCCGGTCCCGACCACCCGGTC
>JBGALC010000034.1:0-34923 GCA_044224095.1 Micropruina sp.
AGCTTGAACATCGCGTCGATCAGCATGTCGGGACGCGGCGGGCAGCCGGGCACGTACATGTCGACCGGCACCAGGTGGTCGCCGCCCTGGACGATCGCGTAGTTGTTGAACATGCCGCCCGAGGACGCGCAGACGCCCATCGCCAGCACCCACTTGGGGTTCGGCATCTGGTCGTAGACCTGGCGCAGCACCGGCGCCATCTTCTGGCTGATCCGGCCGGAGATGATCATCAGGTCGGCCTGCCGCGGCGAGGCCCGGAACACCTCCTGGCCCCAGCGTCCGGCATCGAACCGGGGCGCACCGTAGGTCATCATCTCGATCGCGCAGCAGGCCAGGCCGAAGGTGGCCGGCCAGAAGGACGCCTGGCGCATCCAGCCGAACAGCCCCTCGACCGTGGTCAGCAGCACCCCCTGGGGGATCTTGTCCTCAAGCCCCATGTCGCACCCCCGGTGCCGTGATCGTGCCCGGCGCGGTCATCGTGGCCCGCGTGGTCGTGGTGTTCGGCGCAGTCATCGTGATCAGTCCCATTCCAGGCCACCGCGCCTGATCTCGTAGAAGTAGGCGACGCCCAGCACGACCAGGAAGATCATCATCGCGCCGAAGCCGAAGACGCCGAGATTGTCGAAGGCGACCGCCCACGGGTACAGGAAGGCGACCTCGACGTCGAAGACCAGGAACATCATCGCCGTGATGTAGTACTTGACCGGGAACCGGCCGCCGCCCAGGGCCGCCGGGGTCGGGTCGATGCCGCACTCGTAGGTGTCGTACTTGGTCCGGTTGTAGCGCCGCGGCCCGACCAGCAGGCTGAGCACCACCGACACCACCAGGAAGCCGGCGGCCAGCGCCATGATCCCGAGGATCGGGATGTAGGGACTCATCGTTGCCTCCGTCCGGTCATGCCGAGGGAACCACCCTCGACAACGAGTGGATCACGCGATCCATCCAATCACCTTCCCGGGTGTCGTAAAGATGGGCCAGCAACTTGATGGTGAATCGCATCAGGGCCGGCCGGGGCAGCCCGTAGCGGGTGCAGATCCGCATCACCTGGGGATGCTCGATCAGCTTCACGAAGGTCTGGCCGAGCCGGAAGTAGCCGCCCCACTCGTGGGCCAGCCGGGCCGGGTAGCCGGCCAGCGCCTTCTCGGCGGCCGGCGTCCCGACCCCTTCGGCGTGCGCGCGAGCCACCGCGTCGGCGGCCGCCTCGCCGGCCTCCATCGCGTACGGGATTCCCTCGCCGTTGAACGGCGACACCATGCCGCCGGAGTCGCCGACCAGCAGCAGCCCGCGGGTGTAGGCGGGCTTGCGGTTGAAGGCCATCGGCAGCGCGGCCGAGGCGACGCCGCCGACCTGGTTGTCCGGGGTGAGCCCCCATTCGGCCGGCGTGTTGGCCAGCCAGCGGTGCAGCAGGTCCCGGTAGTTCAGCTTCTGCGAGGTGGCGGTGCTGGCCACCGTGCCCAGCCCGACGTTGCAGGTGCCGTCACCCATCCCGAAGATCCAGCCGTAGCCGGGCAGCAGGTTCGACTCGCCGGGCTTGCCGTCCCACAGCTCCAGCCACGACTCCATCCAGTCGTCGTCGTGGCGGGGCGAGGTGAAGTAGGTGCGGCAGGCCACCCCCATCGGCTTCCTGGCGTCCTTGAGCAGGCCCATCGCCTTGGCGACAGGGGAGCTGTTGCCGTCGGCGGCGACGACGAGGGGTGCGCTGAAGGTGCGGCCGTCCTTGGTGGTGACGCCGGTGATCCGGCCGGTGCGGTCGTCGATGACGGCACCGTTCACGTTGGCCTGCTGGTACAGGGTGGCGCCCTTGGCGACCGCGTGGTCGGCCAGCAGTTCGTCGAAGTCGGCCCGCTTGCGGACCAGGCCGAAGGAGGGGAACTCCCCCAGTTCGGGCCAGGGGATGTGGAACGGCTCGGCGCGACCGCCGTAGACCCGCAGGCCCTTGTTGTGCAGCCAGCCGGCGTCCTCGGAGATGTCGATGCCGAGCCGCAGCAGCTGCTTGGTCGCCCGCGGGGTGAGCCCGTCGCCGCAGACCTTGTCACGGGGAAAGCTGGACTTCTCCAGCAGCGCGACGCCGAGGCCGCGGTCGGCCAGCCAGCAGGCGGTGGTCGCGCCGGCCGGCCCCGCCCCGACGACGATGACGTCCGCCAGCTCCTCGGACATGTCACTCCTCGTCATCTTCGGCTCCCTCGCGCCCTTGGCGCAGCGTCAGTCTAGGCACGAAATGACACGACAGCCATTCGAGCCCGCGGTGTGGGGTGACTAAGCTGCGCGGGTGATCCCTGCGCCTCCGGAGGCCCCCATATTCGCCCGTACAATCGCTATTAACGACCCGGAATCGTTGGCAAAATACCTTGTGGACGAGGCCTCCGTGGCCTGGCTGCGGCGGGACGAGGGAATGGTCGGGATCGGCCGGTTCGCGAGCGTCGAGGTGACCGGGCCGGCCGAGGCGGACGCCTGGTGGAAGGGCTTCGTGGCGGCCGTCGAGCACAGCTCGGAGGTGACCGGCGTGGCCGGTTCGGGGCCGGTCGCCTTCGGCTCGTTCACCTTCGATCCCGGGCACACCGCGGACGTCTCGCGGCTGGTGGTCCCCCGGGTGATCATCGGACGCCGGCAGGGCCGGGCCTGGATGACGGTGCTGGGGTGTTCGCCGGCCGAGCTCGGCGAGAGCCGGCCGCCGGTCGACTCCCTCGGGATCCCCTCGCCGGTCGAGCCCGGTGAGCTCGTGGGCGATCCGAACCGCCTGCTGGCGGCGCCCGAAGGGGTCGTGGGCCCGAAGCCCGCGTCGGTGGGTCCCGTCGGGCTCGTGGCCGGTCCGAACCGCGCGTCGTCCGTGCCCGTCGAGGATGTGGGCCTGGCGGCGTCCGGTTCCCCGCTGCGGGCTCCTCGCGACGTCCGGGTGGCGAGCGACCCCGCCGACGAGGACCGCTGGCTCCGCCGGGTCGCCGAGGCGGTGCACCGGATCGAGACCAACGGCCTGGAGAAGGTGGTGCTGGCCCGCCGGGTGGTCGCGACGGCGTCCGAACCGATCGACGTGCGGCACCTGGTGACCACCCTGGCGGACGGCTATCCCGGGTGCTGGGTGTTCAGCGTGGACGGCCTGGTCGGCGCGTCGCCGGAGATGCTGGTGCGCCGCGAGCGCGGGCTGGCCACCTCGCGGGTGCTGGCCGGGACGATCCGCCGCAGCGGCTCGGAGGAGACCGACCTGAAGCTGGCCGGCGCGCTGGCCCGCTCGTCGAAGAACCTCGGCGAGCACGAGCTCGCCGTGGCGTCCGTCGCCGAGGCGCTGGCCCCGCTGTGCTCGGGGATGAACGTGCCCGAATCGCCCTACGTGCTGGAGCTGCCGAACGTGCTGCACCTGGCCACCGACGTCACCGCGGTGGCGCACAAGAAGGCGTCCTCGCTGCGGCTGGCCGCCGCCCTGCACCCCTCCGCGGCCGTCTGCGGGACCCCGACCGCCGTGGCGCGGGCGGCGATCGCCGAACTGGAGGGGTTGGACCGCGGCCGGTACTCCGGCCCGGTCGGCTGGATCGACGCCAACGGCGACGGCGAATGGGCGATCGCTCTGCGCTGCGGCATGCAGGACGCCACCGACCCCCGCCGGATCGACCTGTTCGCCGGCTGCGGCATCGTCGAGGGCTCCGATCCCGAAGAGGAACTGGCCGAGACCAAGGCGAAGCTGCTCCCGATGCTGGGGGCGCTCGGGCTCTGACCTCCACCAATCGGAGCCTGCCGCCGCTGGTCGAGCCCCCTCATGAACCCTCGGGCGGCACACTCGGCATCGGCTCATGAACCCAGCGCACCCGTCGCCGGTCAGATGGCGCAGGCCGACCTCGAACCGCTTTTGGGTTGCTATAGGTACCCCCGGGGGGTATCTCTGTCGGCGGTACCTCCTCTCAAACCACTTTCCGGTGGCTATGGATACCTACCCTGGGTATGCCACACCCACCAGAAAGTGGTTTGACCCGCGGAAGATACTCGGGACCGCCGCGGTAACCACCAAAATCCGGTTCGAGCGCATCAAGAGCCTCGGCACGCGCACATCGCCCGCGTTGGTACCCAGACAATGTGCGCTACCGCAGGCGATGTCGGATCAGGGGGTCGGCTCCGTCGGACGACTCACCGGCCCGGACGCTGCACCTTGATCTTCTGGCCCGAGCCCTGCTTCTTGAGGGTTTCCTTCTCCCGGTTCAGCTGCTCCTGCTGCGCCTTCATCTCGTCCATGTTGAAGGTGCCGCGGAGGAACACGAAGGCCACGCCGGCGATGGCGAACGAGTAGAGCGGCGAGCCGCCCAGCATCACCGGAGCGGTGATCAGCGCCACCATGTCGAGGCCGCGGAACAGGTTGAAGATCAGCGCCGGCGGCACCGCGCCCGATTCCGTGGCGACCATCGGGGTGTTGAAGTCGACCTTCTTCGCCGTCACCCAGCGGACGGCGCCCAGCCAGCCGGCCAGGCCGGTGGCCAGTGCGATGCCCACGCCGTCGAGCACCGACCGTTCCGCACCACCGGAGGTGATGCCGACGAACGCGGGAATCGTGGCGATCTGCCAGGCCAGCGCGAGGAACAGCGGCACCACCATGGCGACGGTGCGTACCTGGGAGGACCGGAACGGGAACAGCCGGGCCAGGCCGCCGGTCCGGGTGAGCACCCGCAGCATCGACAGGAACGGGACCAGCACCGCGACCAGGATCAGCCCCGACACGAACGGGTTGACGGTGGTGAGGCCCAACGCGTCCAGGGCGTACGGCGCCACCACGGACGCCGCCAGCGGCACCAGCGGGCGCGGGAAGCGGCGCAGCCGCTGCAGGTCGCGCCAGAGCAGCGCCTGCAGGCCCTCGCCGCGGCCCGGGGTGGGTGTGACGTGGCCGCGCTCCACGGCCGCCCGCTCCACGACGATGTCCCGGATCAGGCCGAAGTCGAGTGCGTACATGGCGCCCTGCATGCCGGCGACCAGCGAGCCGCCGGAGACCAGCCGGGCCCGCCGGATCAGGTTCAGCCGGCGTCCGGCGGCGATCAGCTCGACCACCAGGAGCACCAGGCCGAGAGTCGCCGCGGCGGCCGGCACGATCGTGGTGACCGCGGCCGGCAGGGCCAGCGGCAGCCAGCCGGCGGCGACCGCCACGGTCAGCAGCAGCGTGGCCAGGGCCAGCGTGGCCAGAGCGGTCTGCACCGCGCGGGTTGCCCGGGTGCGCTCGCGGGTCTGCTCGGCGGCGGCGAAGGCGGTGAGCGCGGCCGCTCCCAGTCCGTCGGCGAGCGCCCACAGGCCGATCTCCAGGGCGCTGGAGCCGCTGAGCGCCGCGGTCAGGGCGCCCAGCACCGCGGCACCCACGCCGGCGGCGGCGGTCGCCAGCCGGAGCCGTCCGGACAGCAGCCGGGCGCGTTCGATCGGGGCGTCCATCAACCAGAAGCCCTCGGCCGCCGAGACCAGCACCGGGCCGAACAGCCGGGCGACGCCCAGCGCCAGGCCGAGCAGGGCGAACCAGGTCGCCCAGGGCACCAGGGTGCGGGCCGAGATGCAGGTGGCCTCCGAACAACTCGCCATCGTGGACTGCGCCCTGAGCACCAGGTTGGTGATCATCGCGCCGATCATCAGCACGCTGAAGATGGCCACGTAGGCGTCCTGGACGGCGTCCATGATCGAGCGGGTGGCCCGGCCGTGGCGCCACTGCTTCATCGCGCCGTGCAGTTCGCGTTCGTCGACCGGGTCGGGCTCGGCGTCCGGGAGGAACCAGAAGCTGCGCTGCGGTTCCGGCTCGACTTTCGGCACCTCCGGCTGGACGGCGGTGACCGGGGCCGCCGACCTGATCAGCTTGCGGGACTTCTTGCTCACGCGGTGACCTCGCCCGCGACGGCGTCCGCGCCCACCCGGACGACCCGCGTGGCGACCGCGTCGACCAGCTTGGGCTCGTGGCTGGCCAGCACGATCGCCAGCCCACGGCCGCGTTCCGCGGCCAGCCGGGCCGCCAGCCAGTCGACGCCCTCGACGTCCAGCCGCTGCTCGGGCTCGTCGAGCACCAGCAGCTGGCGGGGCCGGACGAAGGCGGTGGCCAGCGCGAGCCGGCGCCGCTGCCCGGACGACAGGGTGCCGGGCAGCTGCCCCGACTGCGGCACCAGCTGCACCTCGTGCAGCACCTCGTCGACCGCCGTCTCGGGGTCGGGGACGCCGTGCGCGCGCGCCAGCAGGTCGAGGTGCTCGACCACCGACAGGTCGGGGAAGAAGTCCAGGTCGTCGATCACCGTGGCCACGGCGCGGCGGACCTCGGGGTTGGTCTCGCTCATCCGGATGCCGTTCACCTCGATGATGCCCTCGTCGGGGGTGTCGGCACCGACCAGGCAGCGCAGGATGGTGGACTTGCCGGCGCCGTTGCGGCCGGTCAGCGCAATCGCCTCGCCCTCGCGGACCTCGAGGTTGAAATCGTCCACGATGGTCACCGGGCCGAACGACTTGCTGAGCCCGGCCACCCTGAGCACTGTGCTGCGTTTGGCCATGGGCAGGATTCTCCCCCACAACCCCAACTCGGCCCGAATCCTGGGCGGATCGGTGGAGCAGGTCTGAACCCGCGGTGAGGCGATCCCGGACGCCCGCCGCGATGGCCTGGACGCCCCCACGAGTCGGGCACCCGGACGACGCGGGTCGCCGGGATCACCCGGAGCGGGGTGTCGGTGCGGCGTGGCAGGCTATGGCCCGTGGGTGAACCGAGAGGCGCGAAGGCGACGCTGGCCAAGCGCCGGGCCGACGTGGCGGAGATGTTCGACGGCGTGGCGGCCCGGTACGACCTGGTGAACGACGTGCTCACCGGCGGGTTGGACCGGCGCTGGCGGCATGCGGTGGTGGCGGCGGTGGCGCCCCGGCCGGGTGAGCGCATTCTCGACCTGGCCGCCGGCACGGGCACCTCGTCCAAACCCTTCGCCGAGGCCGGCGCGCTGGTGGTTCCGGCCGATCTGAGTCTCGGCATGCTGCAGGTCGGCAAGCAGCGGCAGCCCGACCTGGCGTTCGTCAACGCCGACGCGCTCGCGCTGCCGTTCGCCGACGGCGCGTTCGACGCGGTCACCATCTCGTTCGGCCTGCGCAACGTCGAGGACACCGCCGCCGCCCTGGCCGAGCTGCGCCGGGTCACCCGGCCCGGCGGCCGGGTGGTGATCTGCGAGTTCTCCACCCCGACCGCGGCCTGGCTTCGGCTCGCCTACCGGGGGGTGGCGTTGCGGGCGCTGCCGCTGATCGCGCGACTGACGGCGTCCAATCCCGCGGCCTATGAGTACCTGGCCGAGTCGATCCGCGCCTGGCCCACTCAGCCGGCCCTCGCCGACACGCTCGCCGCCGCCGGGTGGCGCGATGTCCAGTGGCAGAACCTGAGCGGGGGCATCGTCGCGCTGCACCGCGGCCGCGCCTGATGTTCGTCCTGGACGCCTACGCCGCCCGCAGCTGTCCGGTCAAGACCCACAACACCTTCCACCCGGGGCTGACGCTGCCGGAGGCCGATGAGGGGCTGCGCGAGGTGTTCCACGGCGGCATCGCCTTCCAGGCGGAGGTGCTGGCGCAGCTGCTGTCCGGCTTCGCCGGGTCGGTGTTCGACTGCCGTGCACTCGGTGAGCGGCCGAGTGCGGAGCAGGAGCGGGCGACGCTGGATGCGCTGGCGTCCGGCGTGGACGTGCTGATCGGGCCGCTGCTGCCCCGCGACCCGGACGCCCACCGCAGTGGGCGTCCGGACCTGCTGCTGCGTGACGCCGGCGGCGGCTATCACCCCGCCGAGATCAAGTGCCACCGGGTCAGTGACCCGCGCGGCGGCGGCTCGGTGCTGACCTGGTCGGCGTTGGGCGATCCGCTGCGACGTGAGGTGCTCGAGGGGTACCGGTTCCGGTACACCTGGCGGCTGAACGACCTGCTGCAGCTGGCGCACTACCGGCGGATGCTGGAGGCGCTCGGGTTCGCGGCGTCGGAACCGCTGGCGGCCGTGGTCGGCAACGACGACCTGCCCGCGCTGGGCCGGGTGCTGTCGTGGGTCGACCTGGGGGCGGCGGTGCTGCCGCCCGGCCCGCGGGCGGCGTCCGCTGCCGCGGCGCCGGAACGGACGGGATCCGGGAGCCTCCCCGCGGAGTCGTCCGCGGGCGCACCTGGTGGGACGGACGCCGGCAGCGCGGGCGCCGTCGCGGTGATCGAACGGGTCTCGGCGCTCGGCCGCTACGACGCCGAGCACGCCTTCCGGGTCGAGATCGCCGAGGTCGCGGCCGCGCTGGAGCCGCAGGATCCGCCGGCACTGCTGCCGGTCGCCAACCGGGAGTGCGGCTGGTGCCAGTGGTGGGACGTCTGCCGTCCGCAGCTGGACGACGACGACCTGAGCCTGCGGATCTCGAAGTCGCCGCTCGACGTGCACGAGATCCGGGTGCTGCGCGAGCTCGGCGTCGCCACCGTCGCCGAACTGGCGGCCGCGGAGATCGAGGCACTGCTGCCCAGCTACCTGCCGGGGGTGACCCACCGGGTCGGGGCCGAGGAGCGGCTGCGGCTGGCCTGGCGGCGCGCCGTGCTGATGGCCCGCGGGGTGGACTTCGACCGGGTCACTGACGGCCCGATCGCGGTCCCCGGAGCGACGCTCGAGATCGACCTCGACATCGAGACCTCATCGGACGACCGGGTCTACCTGTGGGGCTTCGGTGTCAGCGACGCCCGTGACGGCAGCCACTACTACCGGCACTTCAGCGCCTTCGAAAGCCTCGACGAGCGCGCCGAACAGCTCCTGGCGGCGACCGCGCTGACCTGGCTGCGCGAACTGGTCAGCGGGGTCGATGCGCGGGTCTACCACTACTCCGACTACGAGGTGGTGCGGCTGCAGCGGCTGGCGGCCGCCGGCGCAGGAGAGCCGCTGGCCTGGGCGGTGTCCTGGGCCGCGGAGCACTTCGTCGACCTGTTCACCGTCATTCGCACGCACTTCTTCGGCACCCAGGGCCTCGGCCTGAAGGTGGTCGCCACCCGGGCCGCCGGCTTCCGCTGGCGCGACGAGGCGCCCGGTGGGCTGAACAGCCAGTCATGGTTCGACGAGGCGGTCGGCGGCGACACCGAGGAACTCCGCGCCGCGGCCCGGCAGCGCGTCCTCGAATACAACGAGGACGACGTCGAGGCCACCTGGCACGTCCGGCGCTGGTTGCGGACGTTGGACTGAGGGTCATCGGAAGGAACCGTCCCCCGAACGGGAATGGAACCGTCCCCCGAACGGGAAAGGAACCGTCCCCTGAACCGGAAAGGAACCGTCCCCTGAACCGAAAAGAAACCGTCCCCCGAACCGGGCGACCGCCCTACTCGACGGCGCCGGCCAGGGCGTTGAGCCGATCGGTGAGCGCGCGGCGTCCGGCCCGGTCCACGGTGGCGACCACGACGTCCAGGCCCCCGATCGGACGCCGCAACGCCTCGGCCAGCTCCTCCCCGGTGCGGACGCGGCGGGCCGGTACGCCGTGGGCGGTGGCGAGCGCCACCGGGTCGATCCCGGGCGGCGTGGCGAACACCCGCTCGAAGGAGTCGGCGTAGGGCGCATCGCCGTACTCGAGGGTGGCGAAGATGCTGCCGCCGGAGTCGTCGGCGACCACGATCCGCAGGTCTGGACGCCGCTCGCCCAGTCCGGTGGTCAGTCCGTTCGCGTCGTGCAGGAAGGTCAGGTCGCCGCAGAGCAGGGTCACCGGTCGGGCGGACGCCAGGGCGATGCCGGCGGCGGTCGAGACGGTGCCGTCGATGCCGGCCAGGCCGCGGTTGGCGAACACCCGAGCCGCCGCCAGCGGCGCTAGGTCGGCGTCCCGGATCGGCTGGCTGTTGCCCAGCATCAGCAGTCCGTCGCCGACCGCTGAGCCCACCGCCGCGGCCACCGCCGACCCGGTCAACACCGCCTGCGCACCGAGCAGCTCGGCGACCCGGGGCAGCAGCGCGGCATCGGCGTCCGTCCAGCGCCGCAGCCACCCGGACTCGTCCCGCCCGGACGCGACCAGTGCGGGCACCACCCGCCGTGCCCGCCACCCGGCGTCGGGCCACTCCGGAGCTCCGCTGACCACGATGACCTCGACATCGTCCCTCGCCAGCAGCCGGTTGACCGATCGCGACAGGGTCGGATGGCCGAACACGACGACCCGCTCCAGCTGGGCCGCGAGTGGCGAGCCGAGCAGCAGCGAGCCGGTCCGCAGTGCGGCGCCGCGGGCGTTGCTGGAGGGTTCGCCGACCAGCGGGAGCCCGCCCTCGGCGGCCAGCCGAGCGGCCTGCCGGCCGGTCTCGACGTCCGCGTCGCCGCAGATCACCAGGGTCCGTGGCCCCACCGTCAGCGCGGCCGCCGGCGCGGACGCCGCCGGATCACGCGCCACCGCGGCCAGCGCCGGCAGCTCGGGGACACCGTCGACCAGCGGCTGGTCGAGTTCGACGTTCAGGTGCGCCGGGCCGGGATTCCGGCTGCCCGCTCCCGCGGCCAGCAGCCAGGCCCGCGCCGTCTGCGCCGCCCAGGAGGCGGCGGGCGCCGTCGACGACACCCGAGCCGACCAGCGCACGAACGGCTGGAACAGCCGGGCCTGATCGGTGGTCTGGTTGGCGCCGAGGCCGACCAGGGCAGCCGGCCGGTCGGCGCTCACCACCAGCAGCGGGACGCCGCTGTGGTGCGCCTCCAGCACCGCCGGCATCAGGTTGCCCACCGCCGTCCCGGAAGTCGTCACCACCGGCACCGGCCGTGCCGACGCCTTGGCCAGCCCGAGCGCCAGGAAGGCGGCGCTCCGCTCGTCGAACCGGACGTGCAGCCGCAGTCGTCCCTCGGTCTCGGCCCGGGCCAGCGCCAGCGCCAGCGGGGCGCTGCGGGAGCCGGGAGCGAGCACGGCGTCGGTGACGCCCTGGGCGCACAGCTGCGCCACGATCGCGCCCGCGCACCGCGACGAACTCACCTGGTTCCCTCTTCCACCTCGGACAGCCGCCGGCGCCACCACTGGTCCAGATCCTCTGCTGCCCGCCAATCATCGTCGCTCGGGACGACCCGGCGCACCTCGATCCCGCCGTCGACGGCGGTCAGCGGATCGTCGGTGACGTCGCGGGCGAGCAGAGCGACGGTGTTCAGTCCGCACGCGTGGGGCAGCTCCGGCAGGGCGGCGGCCAGCGCCAGACCGGCGGCGATGCCGACCGAACTCTCCAAGGCCGACGACACCACCACGGGCAACCCGAGCCGCTCGGCCAGTTCCAGACAGGCCCGGACGCCGCCCAGCGGCTGCACCTTCAGCACCGCGACGTCAGCCGCGCCGAGCGCCGCGACCCGTTCGGGATCGCCGGAGCGCCGGATCGACTCGTCCGCCGCCACCGGCACGTCTATGCCGGCCCGGGCCAGCGCCGGCCGCAGCTCGGCCAGCTCCTCGACGCTCGCGCAGGGCTGCTCGGCGTACTCCAGGTCGAACCGCGCCAGCTCGCGCAGCGCCCGCACCGCCTGCTCGACGCTCCAAGCGCCGTTGGCGTCGATCCGGACGCGTCCGGACGGCCCCAGCGCGTCGCGCACCGCCTCCACCCGGGCCAGGTCGTCGGCGAGCGCCTGGCCGCGTTCGGCGACCTTCACCTTCGCCGTCCGGCAGCCCCCGGCGACCGCGAAGGCTCCGGCCCGCTCGGCGTCCACCGCCGGCACGATGCTGTTCACCGGCACCCGCGAGCGGACGGGCGCCGGCCAGCCGGTCTCGGCGGCCTCGACCGCGGCCCGCCACCAGGCGTCGATCTCGGGGCGGGCGTACTCGGGGAACGGACTCCACTCGCCCCAGCCGGCCGCGCCCCGCAGCAGCACGCCGGAGCGCGAGGTCACCCCGCGGAACCGGGTGCGCAGCGGCACCTGGTAGACGAGTCGCGTGCCCTCGACCCGGCGGCGCCGCGCGGTCCGTTCGACGATCCGCACTCAGCCGCCGATGATCAGGCCGAGCGCCAGGCCCACCGCCGCGACCAGCTCGCCGAGGCCGACCAGCTGCAGCACCCGGATCAGCCGCTGCCCGCTGCCGCCCGAGAGGACCTCGCGGTACGGCCCCGCCAGCAGCACGATGGCGAGCAGTCCGAGCATCGCCCAGTGTGTGGTCAGCCCCGATACGAGCACCACGGCCAGCATCGCCACGACGAGGAGTGCCGCGAAGAACAACCGGGTCCCCCAGTCGCCCAGCCGGGTGGCCAGCGTCCGTTTGCCGACGATGGCATCGCCCGCCAGGTCGCGCAGGTTGTTGGCAACCAGGATGGCGCTGGCCAGTGCGCCGATCGCGACGGCCGCCGCCCAGGTGGCGGCCGTGGTGTGGCCGACCTGGACGACCACCGTGCCGCCGACGGCGACCAGGCCGAAGAAGACGAAGACGAACAGCTCACCCAAGCCGTGGTAACCGTAGGGCCGCCGGCCCCCGGTGTAGAACCAGCCCGCGGCGACGGCTGCCGCTCCGACGAGCAGCAGCCACCACGACTGGGTGAGCACCACCAGCACCAGGCCGGCCAGCGCCGCAACGGCGAAGCTGGCGAGGGCGGCGGCCTTGACCTGCTCGGCACGGGCCGCACCGGAGCCGACCAGCCGCATCGGGCCGACCCGGTCGGCGTCGGTGCCGCGGATCCCGTCGGAGTAGTCGTTGGCGTAGTTGACGCCGACCTGCAGGGCCAGCGCCACCACCAGGCAGAGCAGGGCGGGGACGAGCGAGAACGCTCCCTCGAAGGCGGCGATCCCGCTGCCGGCGACCACCGGGGACACGGCGGCCGGCAGGGTCCGCGGACGGGCGCCCTCCAGCCATTGACTCGTGGTGGCCACTCAGCTCCCTTCGGCCCACAACCGTCGTAGGCTCCGCCGATCGATCTTGCCAGTGGAGGTTCGGGGCAGGCCAGCGACGCGGCGCAGGCGGCGCGGAACTGCCGCCGAATCGAGGCGTCCGGCCAGCCGGGCCCGGCAGTCGTCGATGCCCAGCGGCAACTCGGTGAGCGCCACGATCACGGTCCCCCACCGCTGGTCGGGGACGCCGAGCAACGCCACCGCGCCCGGGCCGAAGACGGCGTCCGCCACCCGTTGCGCCCGGCCCAGGTCGACGTTGACGCCGCCGGTGATGACCACGTCGTCGAGGCGTCCGAGCACCTGCAGCCGGCCGTCGGCCCACCGCCCCCGGTCCTGGCTGCGCAGGGTCCGGACGCCGTCCGCGCCGGTGCGCAGGGCCGCCGCGGTGGCGTCCGGATCGAGCCGGTAGCCGGAGAACACGCAGCCTCCGCTGATCGCGATCCGCTCGCCGGCGCCGATGCCGATCCGGACGCCGTCCAGTGGCACCCCGTCGTAGACGCAGCCGCCGCAGGTCTCGGCCATGCCGTAGCTGGCGACCAGCCGGATACCGGCCGCCCGGCCGCGGGCCAGCAGCGCCGCCGGAATCGCCGAGCCGCCGACCAGCACCGCGTCGAAGCGGCCCAGCCCGGCCACGGCGTCCGGACTGTCGAGGGCCCGGTGCAGCTGAGCGGCGACCACCGACAGGTAGTTGCGCCCCGGCTGCAGCGGCAGTTCGGAGAGGTCGGACGGCACCACGCTGACCCGGCTGCCGGCCACCGCCGCCCGGGCCGCGGTCATCAGGCCGGCGACATAGTGCAGCGGCAACGGGCAGACCCAGCTGCCCGGACCGCCCAACCGGCGGTGGGTGGCGTCCGCGGATGCCCGGATGGCGTCGGCGCCGAGCAGCACCCCCTTGGGGACGCCGGTGGAGCCCGAGGTGCCGATCAGGACACCGGCGCCCACCTCGAGCGGGGGGCCGGCCGGCTCCCAGGACGCCGGCACGGACGCCTCGTCGGCGACCACCGCGACCGCCGGCCCGCCGTCGAGAACCTCGGCGATCGCGGCCGGGACGGCCGGACCGCTGATCACCCGGGTACGCACCCGTTCACCCTAACCGGCGGCCGGTCGCGCACGGCGCCCCGAGCGTGAGTCCGGTGAGCGGCGCGGCCGGCGACCGCCGACCGGGCTTGGTCGGCAGCGGGTAGATTGGAGCCATGGGCAGAGTTCTTCCGGTGGTGTTGCTGGCGCTGCTGGTGGTGTATTGCCTGGTCGAGGTGGCCCAGGCCGATCCCGACCGCGTCCGCATCCTGCCGCGCTGGCTGTGGGTGGCGGTGATCATCCTCCTGCCCGGCGTGGGTGCGGTCGGCTGGCTGATCGCCGGGCGTCCGCTGCGCCAGCAGCCGCCGCCGCGGCGTCCGCGCGCCCCCGACGACGACCCCGACTTTCTCCGCGGGCTGTAGCGCCGCCCTGCGCGGGTGAGGTCTGTCCGGACCCGGGAACGGGGCCCCGCCGGATGCGCGCGGCGAAATCCCTTGCCGGGGCCGCACGGTCCGGCGGCTGACGAGCACCACCACCCGCAGATCGGCGAGTCCGTGGCGGCCTCAAGGGCGGCTCAACGCCCGGTCAGCGTTTCCCGGAGCCCGCGAACCCGGGTTTGTCCCGCACGGATCGTGTGGCACTCTCGACTGGTGCCCGCGTTCGTCCGTCCCATCGTGACGGTCGTCGCCGCCCTGACACTGGCGTCCGGCGTCACGGGTAGCGCCCACGCCGCGTCCCCGCTGCCGGCCGAGCCGGTGCCTCCGGGCGGCCCGATCGGGGACGGCCGCGATGACCAGGTCTCCCGTGACACCCTCCGCCCGGGTCTGCTGCCCGCGGTGGCGCGTGCGCTCAGCGACCGGCAGCTGGCGCTCGGCAGGGCCCAGCTCGACATCGCCGTCCGGGCGCGGACCCTCCAGGTCAACGAGTTCGTCAAACAGCGCGCGGCCGCAGAGAAGAAGGTCCGCTACGCCGAGACGGTGGAGAAGCTCGGCTACGACCCGAAGAAGACCGCCCCGCGCGACATCGCCAGGAAGATCATGCTCGACGACTACAAGTGGGGCGAGGACCAGTTCGGCTGCCTGAACAAGATCTTCACCCAGGAGTCGCAGTGGAAGTGGAACGCCACCAATCCCACCTCCGGCGCCTACGGCATCCCGCAGTCGCTGCCGGCCGAGAAGATGGCCAGCGCGGGTGACGACTGGAAGACCAACCCGGCCACCCAGATCAAGTGGGGCCTGAAGTACATCAAGGAGCGCTACGGGACGCCGTGCCAGGCGTGGGCGTTCAAGCGCGGCGCCGGCTGGTACTGAGCCGTCCGGGCTCGCCAGCCATTCTGCGCCCGTACGGGATGCCCCCTACAGTTCGGACCGTGCCCGATCGTCGTCTCGCCCCCAACCTGGTGCTGTGGCTGTTCCCCGTCGCGGTGGTCGTCGTCCTTGCCGGCGTGATCGCCGCCCTGGTCGCGGTGAGCAACGCCTTCTTCGGTGGCGGCGGCATCTGGGAGATGGTGCAGATCGTCGCGATTCCGCTGGTCATCGCCCTCGTCGTCGGCGCCCGCCTGGCAGCCGCCTACAAGGTGGAGCCGGCCGAGGGCGTCGAGGTGTCGCCGGCCGAGCATCCGCAGCTGTGGGCCGAGATCACCGAACTGGCGGCGCTCGCCCAGACCGCGCCACCGAGCCGGATCGTGATCGTGCCCGAGGTGAATGCGTCGGTGACCGAGGCGGCCGGCCAGCGCGAGCTGGAGATCGGCCTGCCGCTGCTGGCGACACTGACCCGCGGCGAGTTGCGTTCGGTGCTGGCCCACGAACTGGGCCACTTCGCCGGCGGCGACACCGCGGAGGCCGCGAAGGCCCTGCGCCGGCTGGTCCTCCTCGACCATGTCCGCGAGGAGGCCGGGCTGCTGTGGCGCTGGTTCTTCGCCGCCTATCTGCACCTGTACGCGGTGGCCGCCGGGCCCGCCGCGCGCCGGGCCGAGCTGCGCGCCGACCAGCTGTCGGTGCTGGCCGCCGGCCCGCGGACCTCCGCAGAGGCGATGCGGGCCCTCGTCCGCGCCGACCTGACCTGGCAGGTGCTCGACGAGGACTACCTGACCCTGTTCGAGCTGGCCGGCCGCCGGGCACCCGTCCGCGAGGCCATGCACCTGTTCATGGACGCCAACGCCGACGAGCTCGCGCCGGCCGTCGAACGCGCCCTGGCCGAGGAGAAGCAGCGCGCGTCCGACACCCATCCGCCGCTGCGGGAACGCATCGCCCACTTCGAGGACGCCGCCCGCTCCGGTGCCACCGAGCCGGCCTCGGCGTCCGATCCGGCCGCCCCGGCCCATCAGCTGCTCACCGGCGGCGCTGCCTGGCTGGACGCCGCCGAGGGCGAGCTGGCCATCCAACAGTGGCCGCAGGCGTCCTGGGACGAGGTGATCGTCCGCGGCATGCGGCAGCAGGTGGACGCCGAGGCCGAACAGACCAGCGCCCGGGCACGCAGCGAGGGTCTCGGCGACGGTGGCCTGCACGCCCTGCTCGGCCTGATCGACAAGCCCCTGGACGGCCTCGAACCCGACGACATGGGAGAGGTCCTGTTCGCCCCGGTGCTGTCGGCGATGCTCGCCGCCGGGGCCGCGCGGGTGGTTCCGTCCTGGTCCGCGGAGGCCCGCTTCACCGGGTCCGACGGATCCGACCTCGACATCGAGAACCGGATCGCTTCGGCCGTGCGCAGCCGCGACAGCGGGCACCTCCGGGCCTGGCTCACCGAGCTGGGCGTCGACGTGGCGACGGCGCGCGCCTCGACCGACGTCCCGCAGTGGCTGGCGGCCGGCAGCCACCTGACCGGTCCCTGGGAGGGACGCCGCGACGTCCACCTGTGGACCACCGGGGTCCTGGCGCTGCCCCCGCTCGACAAGGCCACCATCAAGAAGAACAAGGAACAGATCTCGGACAAGCACCAGCACCCGCGGCTGTACTACGCACGCGCCGAGGGCATCGAGGCCGCGCGCCGCGACCCGGGGACGCTCTGGTGGGACGCGGCCGGCATCGCGAGCGCCGAGATCACCGGCCAGCTCAAGCTGCGGGTCACCTTCGGCCTCACCGACGGCTCCGCGCTGGCCATCGCCGGGACGGTCGAGACCGCCCTGGTGGACTCGGCCGAGGCGTTCGGCGAGGCGGTCGGCTATCTGGGCGCCCCGAAGGCCGGCTGAGAGCGCCGCCGCCGAGCTGCCGCAACGGGAGCATCCGGCCTGTCGAGCGGCTCGACCGGCGGGAGTCAGTTCCGGTGCTGCACCGGTGGGATTCGACGCGGCTCGACCGGCCGCGGGGGGTCAGTTCCGGCGCTGCACCGGAGGGATGATGCCGTCCTCGATGGCCCGCCGGAACAGCTCGAGCTTGTTGTTGGCGGGGCGGTTCACCTGGGTGTACTTCACCCGGATGCGCTTGAGGTACTCCTTGACGCTGTTCTCGGTGATGTACAGCTGCTGGGCCACCTCGGGGATCTCCAGGCCGGCCACGTACAGCGACAGCACCTGCCTCTCCCGGGGGCCGAGGGTGGCGGCCACGTAGCTGGTGTCCGATTCGATGGCGGCCAGGATCTCCTGGGAGAGCACCATCTGGCCCTCCGCGACCGCCTCCAGGGCCTCGATCGTCTGGGCGATCGGCTCGGCCTTGCGGCAGACGCCGTCGGCGCCGCCGGCCAGGGCGCGGCGCACCAGCCGGATGTTGTCGGCGATCGAATAGACCAGGATCCGGTAGCCGACCTCGGCCAGCCGTTCGACGTTGTCCTTGGGGTCGGTGTCGTCGCCCAGCGACAGGTCCAGCATCACCACGTCGGCGTCCACCGAGTCGGCCAGGAAGGCGTCCACCGTCTCGTGCGAGCTGACCACGCAGACCCGGCCCGCCGCGTGCTGCTGCAGCGCCGCCCCGATGCCCAGCCGGATCGCCTCGTGATCGTCGATGATCGCGGTCCGGATGATCGGGGTCTCGGTCATGTCTTCCTCACAGTGACGGTGCCGGCCTCGTCAATAGTAGTGAGGTTACGTTCGGCGTCCACCCGGAGAATGGTCACCGCCTCGGCGTAGCCCTCCGGCGCCGTCCGGGCGACGATGCGTCCGCTGGTCGAGGCCCGGACCAGCTGCTCGAGCTGCCGCAGGGTGGCCCGGCGGACCGTCTCGGGCAGCTTGGAGCCCCGGTTGTCGACCAGCACCACCTCGACACCGCGTTCGCGAGCGGCCTGGATGGCGTCCGAAACACCTTGCGAGACGAGGTTTCCGGCGCGCAGGGCGTCGCGCAGCCGGCCCTCCAGCACCCGGCAGGCGTCCCGCTCCTCCGCGCTCAGCTGATGCGTCGGGTCGGCCAGCACCTGCAACAGCGGGCCGATCTGGACCCGTAGCTCGGCCAGCCACACCTCGCGCAGCACCAGCTTGGAGAAGCTCTCCGCCATCGCCTGGGTGTTCTGCTGGGACGCGCTGCGCACCCGGACGAGCTGCTCGCCGATGGACCGGACGCCGCGCATCACCAGGGTGGCCAGCACCAGCCACAGCAACGGCCCGAACACGACGTCCAGGAACAGGTACGGTCCGAGCGGGCGGTCGTAGGTCCAGGCCACCGCCTGCACGATGAAGATGGTCAGGCCGACCCAGGCGATCGTCCGGCGGCCGCGGACCAGCACCGTGATCAGCAGCACCATCACCACGCTGCTGTGCCAGCTGCCGTAGCCGAGGCCCTCCTTGGCCGGCGTCACCAGGTGCATCAGCTGCGAGATGGTGGTCAGGCAGACCACCACCAGGATCGCCCCGAAGTTGCCGATCCGACGCTCCCCCGCGCGCCACACGGCGATGCCGGTGGCGATCACCGCCAGGCACAGGGCGGCGAGGGTCAGCGGGTTCGTCGAGGTCTGGGTCTGGGCGGCGATCAGCCCGACCAGCACCTGGACGCCGACCATCAGCCAGACCAGGAACAGGAACATCTCCACCCGCAGCACCGACCGCACCGCCTCGGAGACCCGGCGACGCGACATCGCGTCGCTGCCGCGCTGCTCATGGCCGACCCAGAGCAGGCTGACCAGGGTGCCCTCGCCGATCCGCGAGGTGATGTCGACCGCGCCGCCGATGTGGCTCAGCCGCTCCTGCATCGACACCCGGATGCCGAAGCGGTCGGCGGGCAGGTTGGCGGGGTCGAAGCCGTTGCCGTCGTCGCGGACGTCGACCCGCACCTGCTGATCGCCGCGGTCGACCCGTGCGGTCACTGTGATCGTGCAGTTCTCCGCCTCGGCGTGGCGGCTCACGTTGAGCGCCGCCTCACGGGTGGCCTGGCCGAGCACGCTGGCGACCGCGGCGCTCACCCGGAAGCTCGCGTTGACGGAGTCCACGACGACCCGGGCCTGCGGGCAGACCGGCTCGACCATGTCCTCGATCAGCCGGGCGAGCTGGTGCGGGTCGAGCGTCTGGCCGCCGTCCGTCGCCGCGCCGGCGTCGGCCAGTGCGTCCAGGGCGGTGCGGGCCAGCTCGGCCACCTCGCCGCGCGGCTGGTCGGTCTGCACCGCGGCCACCAGGGTGGTCATCACCCGGTCGTGGATGATCCCGTCGAGCACCGTCCGCTGCTGCTGCAGCGCGCGGTCGATGGCCCGGTCGGCCTCGACCCGTTGCGAGTCGATGGTGGTGGCGTCCAGTTCGTCGACCGCGTTGGCGAAGAACCGGATCAGCAGCAGCAGCGCGGTCGGCAGCACCAGCAGGGTGAGGACGTCCTGCATCGCCTCCAGCAGCTCCAGGTCGCCGCCCGACCGGGTGATCCGCACCCATCCGAAGGTCAGCGCGGCCACGCCGGTGTAGGCGAACCCGACCGTGACGGTGGTCGCCATCGCGGCGCAGACCGCCGCCACCCCCACGCACATCCACAGCCACGGTGCGTGCTCCGCCTTCAACGGGCTGGCCCAGGCCAGCGGCCAGGTGGCCAGACCGAGCAGGTTGACCAGCGCGTAGGCACCGCACAGCCAGCGGACGTCGCCCAGCGACCAGGCGTAGACCGGCAGCAGCAGGCTGAACCCGACGATGCCGCCACCCACGGTGACCAGCCACAGCGGATGCAGATGCGGCAGCTGGACCAGCGCCATGAACAGCGCCGGGAACAGGGTGGCCAGACAGGTCAGGGCGACGGCCCGGGCCAGACCGAGGCGCAGGCCGGCCGCGCTGGCGCCCCGGGCAGGATCGGCCCTGCCCAGGTGTCCCGCGACCTTCTGGGATGCCACTAGGCAGCCCGGCCATCCAGCGGGTCCGGCAGCGGCCCCACCCACCTCAGGGCAGGCGAGAACCTGCCAAGTGGTGCGCCCTGCATAGGGTCATCCTGCCACCGCCGGCAGGGTGTGGCCAGAACAGCCCGATCCTGGACGCCGGCGGCACCTCTTCGGCCGGTGTGGAGTCTGCCGCACACCCGGGGTGGGCGCTCGCCTCGGCCGGGCGACGGCGGGGCCCCGGACGGCGGCCCAGGCAGCCCTGCCGCACCTGCCGCTCAGGCGGTCGCGTAGGCGTTGCTGAACGCGTCGGACGCCGCGACCGGCTTGGCGATCAGCTTCGAGCCCTCCAGGAAGGTCGCCATCGCCTGCCATTGGCCGGCGTCCAGACTCGGCTGGAACCTGCCGCCGGTCAGCGCCATCAGCTCGACGGTGGCGGCCAGCACGGCCTCCGCGTTCGGCCGCGCGGACGCCGTCCAGCCCGGAATCTGGGTGGCGGCGATGTCGATCGCGGCCTTCTGGTCGGCGGCGGTCGCCTCGATGGCCTTCGTGGTCGCGGCCACCACCTGCCGGACCACCTCGGGATGGGCGGAGGCGTAGGCGGACGAGGTGAGCAGGCAGGTGCTGACCAGCGGCACCGTGCCGGGTGCCACCGGCAGCGCCCGCGGATCGACGCCCGCCGCCTCCAGCTGGACGAGCTCGTTGGTGCTGAAGCCGACGATGGCGTCCACCTTCTTGGTGGCCAGCGCCGCCACCTGGGTGTAGCCGACCTCGACGATGTCGACGTCGGATTCGGCGAGGCCGGCGGTCGCCAGCGCCACCTGGACGGCCAGCCAGGACTCGCCGAAGCGTCCGGGGACGCCCAGCGAATGGCCCTTGAGGTCGGCCAGCGCGCGGATCGGCGAGCTGCCGAGCGTGATCACGTTGACCGGGAACTGCTTGTAGTAGGCGCCGACGGCGAGCACGTCCACGCCCTCGGCGCGGGCCTGCATGGCCTCGCTGCCGGCCGCCACCAGGAAGTCCTCGGTGCCCGAGGTGAGCGCGTTGAACAGGCCCTCGGTGGCGCCGTGGTGCCGCAGGGTGACCTCGCCCGCGACACCGGCGAACAGCGACTGGGCCTCGGCGACGTAGAACGGCGCGAACTGCACGTTCGGGATGTAGCTGAGCCCGATGGTGGCGCGGGCCGTCGCGCTCGGAGCGGGCGGCGGCGCGCTGCTCGGCGTGCTCGCCGGCGTGCAGCCGACCACGCCGAGGGCGAGGGCGGCGGTCAGGAACGTTCGACGGTGCATGGGGTCTCCTTCAGGTCAGGGCCTCGACGATGGCGGAGCGGCGCTCCCACCAGGTGATCAACGAGTAGGCGCCGGCCGCGATCAGGCACAGCCAGGCGATGGTGGCGAACATGCCGGCGGTGTCGACGGCGTCGCGCTGCACGGTGAGCACCGTGCCCAGGCCGCTGCCGCCCATCACCATCTCGCCCACCACCGCGCCGGTGACGCTCAGCGCGAAGCCGTTCTTGAACCCGCCGAGCAGCGACGGCAGGGCCAGCGGGGCCTCCACGTGACGCAGCAGGGCGAGGCTGCCGGCGCCGTCGATGCGGGCGGCGTCCACGACTTCGCGGGGGACCATCCGCAGGCCCACCACCCCCGCCACCAGGATCGGGAAGAAGACGATCAGCGCGCACAGCAGCATCACCGGGATCAGCCCGTAGCCGACCCACAGCACGAGCAGCGGCGCCAGGGCGATCGCCGGGATCGCCTGGGTGGCGCCCAGGAAGGGCTGGACGGCGTCCGAGAACCAGACCGACCGGTGGATCGCGATCGCCAGCGGCAGCGCCACGACCGCACCGATCAGACAGCCGCCGACGGCCTCGCCCAGGGTGACGCCGAGGTAGCGCCACAGCCCGCCGGTGACGGCGTCCTCGACGATCCGGGAGAGCACGCGGCCCGGCCCGGGCAGCAGCAGGGGCGACGCCGCGGCGGCGGCCAGCGTCCACAGGGCGAGCAGGACGAGGCCGAGCAGCGCGGGCGCGAGCAGGCGCCGCCGCTGGGGGCTCAGCCGTCTCATGGTCTCCTCCGGTCCGCGTCCGCGCGTTCCGGGGTGGGCGCAGGAGAATGCGCCGATGACGGCGGACGTCGACGACGTCCACCGCCCGTGCTGCCTCCCATCCGGACTTTAACCGCTGCAAGCAGCGGGTCGCGGACTGTCACCGCCGGTTCGGACTTACACCGACCCCGGAGCACGATCGGGCTCAGTGTAGACCGTGCCCGCGCGGACGTCCCACCCGGCCTGCTCCGCGAAACTCCCCCGGATGTCGGGGACGGTCCTCCGGCGCCAGGGGCGCGGCGGACCTGGCCGGGAGGCGTCCCGTGGCGAGGTGGCCCGCGAGGTGGGTTCGTCGTGAACCGGAAAGGAACCGTCCCCCGAACCGGAAAGGAACCGTCCCCCGAAGCGGAAAGGAACCGTCCCCAGAAGCGCGCTCGGTAGTCTCGGCGCCATGCAGCGACCGAAGCCCGTCCGTGCCGTGGTGTTCGACTTCGACGGGTTGCTGGCCGACACCGAGAAGCCGTGGGGGGTGGCCGAGGCCGCCATGTTCACCTCCCGCGGGCTGCCCTACCCCGACGAGGTCCGTGCCCAGTTCCTCGGGCTCGCCGTCGAGGAGACGGCGGCGATCATGGCACGCTGCTTCGACGAGCCGCAGCCGGCGGTGCTGGCCGACCTGATGGCGCGGGCGCGGCATCAGCTGGCCACCAACTCCGAACCGATGCCGGGAGCCGTCGACCTGCTGACCAGGCTCAGCGTGCCCTTCGCGGTGGCCAGCAACACCCCACGCGACCTGCTCGACCTGTCGTTCAGGGCGTCCGGGCTGGGCGCGCTGATCCCGCTGTCGGTCTCGGCGAGCGAGGTCGCCCGGCCCAAGCCCGCACCGGACGTCTACCTGCGCGCCTGCGAGCTGCTCGGGGTGCACCCACGGGAGTGTGTCGCCGTGGAGGATTCCCGCACCGGGGCGGCGGCCGCCCGGGCCGCGGGACTGTGGGTGGTGATGGTGCCGTCCGGCCCGCACGAAGCCGAGGACGCCCACCTGATCGTCGACGCCCTGGTGCACCCGGCCGTCGCCGACCTGCTGCCCTGACCGCGCCGGCCCGAGGCGAGCGAGAGCGTGTCAGATCGGGCACCGCTGGTGGTGCCCGATCTGACACTCTTCCGTGACCGTCGCGGCGACCACAGCGTCCCGCCCATGAACCCACAGCTTTCGCACAGGTTGGCGCCCTAGCTTCGAGCCAGCAATCGCTGAGGAGATCCGAATCAGATGTCTACTGAAACGCCGACGGCGCCCGGAAAGCGGCGCCGTCTCCGCATGTCGGGGCGGAAATGGCTGTGGCTGTCCGTCGCCACCGTGGTGCTGCTCGCCGGCGGCGTCGGGACCTTCCTGCTGACCAGCCCCGCCCGGTCCGGCCAGGCGCAGACCGTCAGCCGGACCGTCGAGGTAGCGGTCGGCACCCAGACCCGGACCGTCACGGTGGACGGCACGCTGAGCCCGCGCAAACAGTCGGAGCTGAACTTCGCCGTCTCCGGCACCATCACCGAGGTCTATGTGAAGGCCGGCGACACGGTGAAGAAGAACCAGAAGCTGGCCCGGATCGACGACACCGACCTGGCCAACGCCGTCGCCCTCGCCCAGGCGAACCTGACCACCGCCCGGGCCAACTACACCGAGGTGGTCGACAACGACGGCAGCAGCGCCGCCGTCACCTCCGCCAACGCGCAGGTGGCGTCCGCGCGGGCGTCGCTGGCGAGCGCCCAGCAGAACCTGAAGGCGGCGGTGCTGCGGTCACCGATCGCCGGGACGGTCGCCGCGGTCTCCGCGGAGGAGGGTGACAGTGTTTCCGGAGGCGGCTCGTCCTCGTCGACGGGTCGATCGTCGTCCAGCCAGTCCGGGACGGGAAGCTCCGACTCCTCGTCGACGAGCACGGCGCAGTTCAGCGTGATCTCCACCGCCACCTGGAAACTCCAGGGCACCGTCGGCAGCACCGACCTGGGCACCCTGAAGCCCGGCCAGAGCGTGTCGGTGACCACGTCCGGCGCCAGCAAGGCGATCAAGGGGACGGTCGCCTCCGTCGGCATCGTCGCCACCTCCACCAGCGACGGGGCCGCCACGTTCCCGGTGGTGGTGAACCTGTCCGGCACCCACACCGACCTGTTCTCGGGCACCACCGCGACGGCGGTGATCACCACCGGCAGCTATCCCGACGTGCTCACCGTGCCGACCGCGGCGATCCGCACCGAGAACGGCAGGTCCGTGCTGACCAAGGTGGACGGCGACAGCACCAGCACGGTCGAGGTGAGCGTCGGCCGGGTGTTCGGCGCCCAGACCGAGATCACCAGGGGCCTCGCCGCCGGCGACAGCGTGCAGATCGTCTTCACCCGCCCCGGCGCCACCAGCAGCACCGGAACCCAGGGCCAGGGCGGTGGCTTCGGCGGCGGATTCGGCGGAGGCGGGTTCGGCGGAGGCCAGCCACCCGGCGGCGGCAACGGCGGCGGACGGCAGCCGCGGTGAAGCCGATGCTCCGCATGGTCGACGTGCGCAAGACCTACGCCACCGGGGCCGTGCAGGTCGAGGCCCTGCGCGGCATCGATCTGGCCGTGGACGAGGGTGACTACCTGGCGATCATGGGGCCGTCCGGCTCGGGCAAGTCCACCCTGATGCACATCATCGGCTGCCTGGACGTGCCGACCCAGGGCAGCTACGAACTGGACGGCACCGACGTCGGTTCGATGACCGCGAAGCAGCTGGCCGAGGTGCGGAACCGGAAGATCGGCTTCGTCTTCCAGCAGTTCAACCTGCTGCCCAGCCTGACCGCGCTGCGCAACGTCGAACTGCCGCTGATCTACGCCGGGGTACCGGCCGCGCAGCGCCGCGAGCGGGCGATGGCGGCCCTGGGCCGGGTCGGCCTGGCCGAGCGCGTCCAGCACCGCCCCGGCGAGCTCTCAGGCGGCCAGCAGCAGCGGGTGTCGGTGGCCCGGGCGCTGGTCACCGACCCGGCGCTGCTGCTCGCCGACGAGCCCACCGGCAACCTCGACTCGCACTCCACCGAGGAGATCCTCCGACTGTTCGCCGAGCTCAACATCGCCGGACGGACGATCGTGATGATCACCCACGAACACGAGGTCGCGCTGCGGGCCGGACGCCGCGTGTTCATCCGCGACGGCCTGCTCAGCACGACCGACACGCTGCAGGGGGCCGGCCGATGATGGAGTGGACCGAGACCGTCCGGACGGCGGTCGCGGCGCTGAACGCCCGCCGGATGCGGTCGCTGCTGACCATGCTGGGCATCCTGATCGGCATCGCCGCGGTGATGCTGACGGTGGGCCTCGGCCAGGGCGCCCAACAGCAGATCACCTCGCAGATCAACTCGCTCGGCTCGAACCTGATCATCGTCTCCCCGGGGCAGTCGACGTCGATCGGGGGCTTCCGTGGCGGCGGCGGGTCGGTCTCCACGCTGACCACCGCGGACGCCGCCATGCTCGCCGATCCCGCGGTCGCGCCCGACATCGCCGCCGTGGCGCCGGTGTCGACGACGACCGGGTCGCTGCAGTCGGCGTCCACCACCTGGACCTCCACGGTGACCGGCACGGTGCCGGCCTGGCAGAGCGTCCGCGCCCGCGAGATCGACGCCGGACGCTTCTTCTCCGCCGACGAACTCGACCAGTCCCAGCCCGTCGCGGTGATCGGCTCGACCACCGCCGAGGAGTTGTTCCCGGACGGCTCACCGGTCGGGCAGACGATCAGCGTGAACGGCCAGTCGTTCACCGTGATCGGGGTGCTGAAGTCGGCCGGGTCGTCGTTGTCCAGCAACGAGGACGACACCGTGGTGGTGCCGCTGACCACCTTCGCCGCCCGGCTGTCCACCTCGGGCAACGCCAACAGCGTGTCCACGATCTACCTCTCCGGCTCGGACGGCGACAGCCTGTCGGCGGCCTACCAGCAGGTGCACACCGCGCTGCTGTCGGCCCACCAGACCACCCCCGACGACGCCGACTTCTCGGTCAGCACCCAGGCGTCGCTCGTCGAGACCGCCACCTCGATCACCGGCGTGCTGACGCTGCTGCTGGGTGGCATCGCCGGCATCTCGCTGCTGGTCGGCGGCATCGGCGTGATGAACATCATGCTGGTGTCGGTCAGCGAACGCGTCCGCGAGATCGGCCTGCGCAAGGCGCTCGGCGCGACACCCGCGGTGATCCGGCAGCAGTTCCTGGTCGAGGCCGGCATCCTCGGCGTGCTCGGCGGCCTGCTCGGCGTCGCCATCGGCGTGCTGGGTGCCGTGGTGCTGACCCCGGTGCTGGGCATCGCCGTCGCCGTCTCGGTACCGGCCACCCTGCTCGCCCTGGCGGTGTCGTTGGGCATCGGCCTGGTGGCCGGCGTCTACCCCGCCACCCGCGCCGCGAAGCTGGCGCCGATCGACGCATTGAGGAGTGAATGATGGCTCGCAACTCGCGCCTGCGCGCGGTGATCATCGCCGGCTGCGCGCTGGCCGTGGTGGCCGGCGTCGGCATCGGGGTGGCGTTCGCCTCGCCGTCCGGACGCCCGCGCTATGTGACCGCGGCGGCCGGCACCGGCGACGTCACCCAGACCTACACCACCTCTGGCACCGTGTCCCGGACGAACACCGCAACGGCGTCGTTCGCCGTCGACGGGACGGTGGCGAGCGTCTCGGCCGCGGTCGGCCGCTCGGTGAACGCCGGCGAGGTGCTGGCGACGCTGAGGAAGGGGCCGCTGCAGCTGGCGGTCCTGCAGGCGGAGACGTCGGTGGCCGAGGCGAAGGCGTCGCTGTACTCCGCCCAGCACCCGAGCAGCAGCAACCGCTCCAGTGCTGCGGCTACCGGCAGCACCGCCTCGGCATCGAGCGCCTCTGCCGCGAAGTCGTCGTCGAAGGCGTCCACGGGCGTCACCGTCGACCCGGCCGCGCTGATGGCGGTGACCCAGCGACTGACCGCGGCGGTGGCCGGTGAGGCCAAGGCGTGCGAGCCGGTGTTCGGGGACGTCCCCGCCCCCTCGGCGAGCCCCACCCCCTCGACCAGCGCGACGCCGTCGGCGACCGCGAGTCCCTCGGCGACCCCGAGCTCGTCGGCCGGCCCGTCCGCTGAGCCGAGCACGCCGACGGCGTCGCCGAGCGAGTCCGCCTCGCCCTCGCCCAGCCCCTCCGCGACGCCGACGCCCAGCCCGTCCCCGACGGTGCGGGACCAGGCCGACGTCATCGAAGGCAACGACCCCACCGACGCCGAGCTGAAGGCGTGCGGGCAGGCACGGGCACAGGTGCAACTCGCCACCGATGCGCTGCAGCGGACCGTGCAGCAGCTGGTCAAGCCGAGGGGCGGCTCCGCGACGGGGCGTCCGGGCGGCTCCAGCGGCACCGGCAGCAACAGCGGCTCGAACAGCTCGACGACGGCCACCGTCAGCGACGCACAGGTCGCGTCCGCGCGGGCGAAGCTGCTGCAGGCCGAACAGGAGCTCCAGGCCGCCCAGGACGAGCTGGCGAGCGCCGAGCTGACCGCCCCGATCTCGGGCACGGTCGGCAACGTCGAGCTGACCGTCGGCGCGTCGGCGAGCAGCGGGTCGATCACGATCGTCGGCAGGGGCAACGCCAGCGTCGCCTTCGAACTGCCGTTGAAGACCCGCACCCTGGTGACGAGCGGCCAGCAGGTCGACGTGACGCCCGCCGGTTCGAGCACGGCCCTGTCCGGCAGGCTGACCGCGGTCAGCGCGGTCGAGACCAGCGGGACCGCCGGAGACACCCCGACCTACGCCGCGAGCGTGACCGTCGCCGACCCCGACCAGCGCCTCGCCTCGGGCGCCAAGGCGTCGGTCAGCGTCCCGGTGAAGAAGGCGACCACGGTGCTGCGGGTGCCGGCCTCGGCGGTCACCCCCACCGGCGCCGGCACCGGCACCGTCCAGGTGGTGGCGGACGCCCGGGCCGAGACCGCCGGCACGGCGAACGTGACCACGGGGGCCGTCGGCGGCGGCTGGGTCGAGATCACCGGGGGCATCAACGCCGGCGACCTGGTCGTGCTGGCCGACAACACCGCGGCCCTGCCGACCAACAGCAACGGACGCCGGACGACCTCCACCACCCGTCCGTCCGCCTCGGCCAGCGCCGAGCCGGGCGGGGAGCCGAGCGCTCAGCCGGGCGGCGGGGAGCCGAGCGGCGGCACCCGACCCGGTGCCACGCCGTCGGCCTCCCGGTGAGCGCGGGACGGCTCCGGCCGTCCCGTGATGGCCCGCTCGCGGTCTGCATCGGCCAGGTCACTCGCACGGGTGACAGTCCCGGCTGGAGCTATTCCTGACGTGGCACCTAACCTGGATCCGTCCGACGAAGAGCTTGTCGGACGGGGTTCCGGGGGGAATCACACTCATGCGTACGACCATTGGTTCTGTCATTGTCGGCTGCGCGCTGGCGGCCCTGCCGCTGGCCGGGGTGAGCCCGGCCGTCGCCGAGGCCGCGCCGCAGGCGGGCACCGCGGTGCTGCCGGCGGCGAAGTCGTCATCGAAGAAGGCCCTGTACAAGAACTGCACGGCGCTGAACAAGAAGTATCAGCACGGCCTCGGCAAGTCCGGCGCCAAGGACAGGGTCAGGGGCAAGTCCAAGCCGGTGACCACCTTCAAGCGGTCGACCAAGCTGTACAAAGAGGCGATGAGCTACAACCGTGACCTCGACCGCGACAAGGACGGCATCGCCTGCGAGAAGCGCTGAGCCGCCCCGGGTCGAGCCACCGCGGCGGCGGGTCGACCCGGCCGGACGATCAGCGCCAGCGCCCCGCCCGCATCACCGAGCGCACCAGCGGCACGCCGGGGCGGTAGGCGAGATGCAGGTGGCTGGGGGCGTCCAGCACCACCAGGTCGGCGACCGCACCCGGCCGCACCGCACCGATGTCGTCGCGCTGCAGCGCGCGGGCCCCGCCGGCGGTGGCGGCCCAGACCGCCTCGTCCGGGGTCAGCCGCAGGTCGCGCACGGCGAGCGCGATCACGAACGGCATCGACGTCGTGTAGGACGTGCCCGGGTTGCAGTCGGCACCGAGCGCGACGGTGACCCCGGCGTCCCAGAGCCGCCGGGCGTCCGGGTACCTGTTGCGGGTGGAGAAGTCGGCCGCCGGCAGCAGTGTCGCCACCGTGGCGGACGCCGCCAGCGCCTCGATGTCGGCGTCGCCGGTGTGGCAGACGTGGTCGACGGAGGCCGCCCCCAGCTCGACGGCCAACTGGACACCCGGCCCCTGATGCAGCTGGTTGCCGTGCACCCGGACGCCGAGCCCGGCCCGCTGCCCGGCGGTCAGTACCGCCCTGGACTGGTCTTCATCGAAGGCGCCCTGTTCGCAGAACACGTCGATCCAGGACGCCAGCGGCGCACAGGCCGGGATCATCTCGTCGACCACCATGGCGACGTAGTCGTCGGCGCGCCCCGCGAACTCGGGTGGCGTCACATGAGCGGCGAGCAGCGTCGTGAAAGCGCTCTGGCTACGGGCGACGTCCAGGCTGCGGCGCTCGTCGGCGACGCTCTGGCCGTAGCCGGACTTGATCTCGACGGTGGTGGTGCCCTGCCGGGCGTACTCGTCGAGCAGCCGCGCGACGTTGGCGCTCAGCTCGGCCGTCGAGGCGGCCCGGGTGGCGGCCAGCGTGCTGCGGATGCCGCCGGCGGCGTACCGCTCCCCCGCCATCCGTGCGGCGAACTCCTCGGCCCGCTCGCCGGCGAACACCAGATGGCTGTGACTCTCGACGAAGCCGGGCAGCACCGCGCGTCCGCCGGCATCGACCCGTCGATCGGCCTCCGGCGCGTCCGCCCGAGCCCCGACCCAGACGACCCGGCCGGCGCCCGCCGACAACGGGCGGGTCCCGGCACCGACTGCCGTGCCGGAGTCAGCCGGGTGCTCCTCGACCACCACGGCGGCGTCCGGGATCAGCCCGAGCAGGCCGCCCCAGGCCGGGTCGTTGGTGACCAGCGAGCCGATGTTGTCGATCAGGGTGGTGGCCATCAGCCCTCCGACATCGGGATCCGGACGCCGCGCTCGCGGGCCACGTCCGCGGCGTGGGCGTAGCCGGCGTCCGCGTGCCGGATGACGCCCATGCCCGGGTCGTTGGTGAGCACGCGTTCCAGCTTCTGGGCGGCCAGTTCGGTGCCGTCGGCGACGCACACCTGGCCGGCGTGGATGGACCGGCCCATGCCGACGCCGCCGCCGTGGTGGATGCTCACCCACGAGGCCCCGGACGCCGTGTTGACCAGGGCGTTCAGCAGCGGCCAGTCGGCCACCGCGTCCGTGCCGTCGAGCATCGCCTCGGTCTCCCGGTAGGGCGAGGCGACCGAGCCGGAATCGAGGTGGTCGCGCCCGATCGCGATCGGGCCGATCTCGCCGGCGGCCACCAGTTCGTTGAACCTCAGCCCGGCGCGATGCCGTTCGCCGTAGCCGAGCCAGCAGATCCGGGCCGGCAGCCCCTGGAACGACACCTTCTCCTGCGCCATGGTGATCCAGCGCCGCAGGTGCTCGTTGTCGGGGAACAGCTCCAGGATCGCGGCATCGGTCGTGCGGATGTCCTCCGGATCGCCGGACAGCGCCGCCCAGCGGAACGGGCCGAGACCCTCCTCGAACAGCGGACGGATGTAGGCGGGCACGAAACCGGGGAACGCGAAGGCCCGGCCGAAGCCGCCCTTGCGGGCCTCGTCGCGGATCGAGTTGCCGTAGTCGAAGACCTCGGCGCCGGCGTCCTGGAAGCCCACCATGGCGGCCACGTGGGCGGCCATCGCCGCTTGTGCATCGCGGGTGAAGCCGTCCGGATCGGCCGCGGCGCGGGCCTTCATGTCGGCGAACTCGTAACCCAGCGGCAGGTACGCCAGCGGGTCGTGCGCCGAGGTCTGGTCGGTGACCACGTCGATCGTGACGTCACCGGAGAGATGCCGACGAAGCAGCTCGGGGACCAGCTCGGCGGCATTGCCGAGCAGCCCGATCGACAGCGGACGCCGGTCGGCCTTGGCCCGGTCGGCCTGCGCGATCGCGTCGTCCAGATCGGACGCCCTGACGTCCAGGTAGCGGTGCTCGATGCGGCGATCGATGCGGCTGGAGTCGCAGTCGATGCAGATCGCGACGCCGTCGTTCATGGTGACGGCGAGCGGCTGGGCGCCGCCCATGCCGCCCAGCCCGGCGGTCAGCGTGATGGTGCCGGCCAGGGTGCCGCCGAAGCGCTTGCGGGCGACCGCGCCGAAGGTCTCGTAGGTGCCCTGCAGGATGCCCTGGCTGCCGATGTAGATCCACGAGCCGGCGGTCATCTGGCCGTACATCATCAGGCCCTTGGCCTCGAGCTCGCGGAAGTGCTCCCAGTTGGCCCAGTCGCCGACCAGGTTCGAGTTCGCGATCAGCACCCGCGGCGACCACTCGTGGGTGCGGAACACGCCGACCGGCTTGCCGGACTGGACCAGCAGCGTCTCGTCGTCGGCCAGGGTTTCGAGGGTGCGGACGATGGCGTCGAACGCCTCCCACGACCGGGCGGCGCGGCCGGTGCCGCCGTAGACCACCAGGTCGTCGGGGTGCTCGGCGTTCTCCGGGTCGAGGTTGTTCATCAGCATCCGCAGCGCGGCCTCCTGCTGCCAGCCGCGGGTGTGCAGCTCGGGGCCTCGGGGGGCGCGGACGGGACGGGGTCCGGAAGTGGTCATCGCTGGGTCTCCTCTCCCCTCCAGCATCGGACGGCGCACCGCGCGAGTCAGGAACCGACGGATGGAGATCTGATATCCGAGACTGCATCGCCTCGTCAACTGGAGATGGGACCCCGGCGGTCATCCGCGGTAGCGCAACTCGACCCGGCGGTTCTTCGCGCGGCCCTCCGGGTCGTCCCTGCGACCCGAGTTGTTCGGCGCGACCGGTCGCGTCTCGCCGTGGCCGGTGACGCGCAGCCGCAGGTCGGGGCGCGCCGCAGTGATCGCGTCGGCGACGGCCCGGGCCCGTTCGGACGACAGCCGCTGGTTGGCCGCCGCTGATCCGACCGAGTCGGTGTGACCGTCCACGTGCAGCCGGGCGTCTTTCGGCACCGCCCCGACCAGCTCACGGATCCTGGCCCTGGCCCGCTCGCTCAGGGCCGACTTCCCGAAGGCGAACAGGATGTCGGTCTGGAGGCTGATCACCTCGTCCCGGCCGTCCCGGGTCCTGCTGGCGACCTCGGAGACGTTGAGCTCCAGCGGCCTGACGCTGGCCGCCAGCTCGGCGTCGGTGAAGCCGTCCGGATCGGGCGGAGCGAACCCGGTCAGCAGCACGATCGACGTCGCTGCCGCCGCCAACACGATGAGGCGCCTCATGTGATCGGCACTCCCACGGCGGTCGGCAGACCGCTCGCCAGTTGCACGTCGACCGTGGTGACGTCGGTGGGCGGCGCGGCGAACATCGCGTAGGCGTACAGCGTCTGCCCCGGTCTGAACCGCTGTCCGCGCAGGTTGCTCGAGGTCTGCGCCGCGACGTCATCGGCGGTGAGCACGCCGTGACGCCGCAGGTTGACCGTGTCAACCAGGTAGGGCGTCCAGATCTCACCGCCCAGGTAGCCGAACAGCAGGGCCTCCCCGGCGCGGTCCCCGGCGCTGTGCACCCTGAACGAGAAGGTGGCCGTCACGACCTTGCCCGTCCTCCGCAACGAGTACAGCGCTATCTCGATGGTCGCGTCCGGGTCGTCACTCACCCGGGCCGGGAGGCGTCCGGACGCGATCGGTGCCGGCAGGGTAGTCAGGTCGATCCCGGCCGCGCGCGCCGATTCGCTTTCGACCGTGCCCGGGGCCGCCGGACTGCTACTCACCGATGCGCTGTTAGCGGGGGCCGGACTGCTGGCAACCTCACTGGGTGGACCGGGGCTGGGCACCGTGCACCCCGCGCACAGCACGGACACGACGACGATCGCGATTGAGAGGTAACGCATGCCGGCGACCATACTGACGATCGACGACAATTCGGCCGACGCATCTGCGGCCTGTGGATAACTCGGAGCGACCATGGCGACGGAGTCGAGCACCTCCCCCGCGGTCGGTCGTGCCCTCGACATCCTCAGCTACCTCGCCGAGCGGACCGGCACGGTGTCGGCGTCCACGTTGGCACGCGATCTGGCGCTTCCCCGCTCGTCGGCCTACCACATCCTCACCGTGCTCACCGAGCGTGGTTTCACGGTCTACGTTCCCGAGGCCCGCGGCTACGCGCTGGGCGCCGCCTCCTATCGGCTGACTTCGGCGTTCACTATGCACGACCAACTCGAACGGCTGTCCCGTCCGGTGCTGCGCAGCGTGGCGGCTGCGGCCGGCATCACCGTGCATCTCGGCATTCTGCGGGGCGCGAGCACGCTCTATCTGCTGAAGGAACACCCGCCGCGGCAGAGCGAGTTGGAACCTCCCCTGGTGACCGCGGTCGGCGTCCTGTTGCCGGCGCACCTGACGGCCAACGGTCGCGCCATCCTGGCCCAGCTGCCGCCGGCGCAGCTGCGGGCGCTGTATTCGCGACCGGGCGACTTCGTGTCGCGCACCGGACGAGGCCCGCGCAGCGTCGACGACCTGCAGACGGCGCTGGCGCTGGAACGGGCGCAGGGCTGGTCCGAGGAGGTCGAACTCATCGCCGCAGGGCTGCGCTCGGCCGGCGCCCCGATCTTCGACCTGCACGACCAGCCGGTGGCGGCACTGAGCTGCACCTGGCGGTCCCGGGTGCCGTTGCGGGACCCGTCCGAGCTGATCGGGCACCTGGTCGGCGGCACCAAGGAGATCACCCGGCGGCTGCGCTGACGGTCGTCGCGGCCGGGGTGAGGCCGGCAGGCGCGACTCAGTGCGGGGGCGCGACGCAGTGCAGTGGCGCGACGCAGTGCAGTGGCGCGACTCAGTGCAGTGGCGCGATGCAGTGCAATGGTGCGACTCAGTGCGGATGGTGCTCGGACCGCACAGCTGCGCGACGAAATGCAGATGGTGCAGCAGCGGCTGGAAGGTGCCCGGACCCACAGCTGCGCGACGATCGGCGATGTCGAGATCGCTGGCCGATCGACGAAAAGCCCCACCGATCTCGGGTCACGACACGAAATCGGCGAGGTATCCCTGCATCGGACGGCGATGTCGAGATCGCCCACATCCCCGCACACACCGGATGGCCCGGCGACCACCTGCTCGCCAGCCATCCCATCGATCGGCGATGTCGAGATCGCCGCCCGATCGACGGAAAGCCCCACCGATCTCGGGTCACGACACGAAATCGCCGAGGTATCCCTGCATCGGACGGCGATGTCGAGATCGCCCACATCCCCGCACACACCGGATGGCCCGGCGACCACCTTCTCCCCAGCCATCCCATCGATCGGCCATGTCGAGATCGCCCACACCCCTGCACACACCCAAGCGGCCCGGCGACCACCTGCTCCCCAGCCATCCCATCGATCGGCGATGTCGAGATCGCCGCCCGATCGACGGAAAGCCCCACCGATTTCGGGTCACGACACGAAATCGGCGAGGTATCCCTGCATCGGACGGCGATGTCGAGATCGCCCACACCCCCCACTCACCCGAGCGGCCCGGCGACCTCCCGCTCGCCAGGTATCCCTGCATCGGACGGCGATGTCGAGATCGCCCGCCTCCCCCCCGTCCGTCAGTCCACCCGAGCCGTCATCGAACGCCTGACCGCGGCGCGACAGCTCACCCCAGCGGCCCGGTGACCTCCTCTGCCGCCTCGATCAGCGAACCGTCCCGGACCAGCCCGACGACCGCCTCCAGCTCGGGGGCCAGATACCGATCGGGTCCCGGGCCGTCCACCACCTGCCGGACGCGGTCCCGGACGGCGGCGGTGGCGGGTGCGGGCAGCGGCCCGCGCAGGTCGAGCGCGCGGGCGGCGCTGACGATCTCGCCGGCCAGCACCCGGGTGAGGCCGTCCAGGGCGCGGCGCAG
>JBGALC010000035.1:0-34839 GCA_044224095.1 Micropruina sp.
CCCTCGAAGACGTGGTGCATGATGCCGGTGCCGCGGGTCTGGGTGAGGAACTCGGTGCGGAAGCCGATCAGGCCGCGGGCCGGGATGGCGTACTCCATCCGCACCCAGCCGGTGCCGTGGTTGATCATCTGCTCCATCCGGGAGCGCCGGGTGCCCATCAGCTGGGCGACGGTGCCGACGTGCTCCTCGGGAATGTCGACGGTCAGCCGCTCGAAGGGCTCGTGCAGCTTGCCGTCGACGGTGCGGGTCAGCACCTGCGGCTTGCCGACGGTCAGCTCGAAGCCCTCGCGGCGCATCATCTCGACCAGGACGGCCAGCTGCAGCTCGCCGCGGCCCTGCACCTCCCAGGTGTCCGGGCGCTCGGTCGGCAGCACCCGGATCGACACATTGCCGATCAGCTCCTGGTCGAGCCGGGCCTTCAACAGCCGGGCGGTCAGCTTGCTGCCGGACTTCCCGGCCAGCGGCGAGGTGTTGATGCCGATGGTCATCGAGATGGACGGCTCGTCGACATGGATCAGCGGTAGCGGGACGGGGTTCTCGGGGTCGGAGAGGGTCTCCCCGATCATGATGTCGGGGATGCCCGCGATCGCCACGATGTCACCCGGGCCGGCTTCCTCGGCCGGCTGCCGCTCCAGGGCGTGGGTCATCAGCAGCTCGGACAGCTTCACGTTCGCCACGCTGCCGTCGGTGCGGCACCAGGCGACGTTCTGGCCGCGGCGCAGGGTGCCGTTGATCACCCGGCAGAGCGCCAGCCGGCCCAGGTAGGGCGAGGCGTCCAGGTTGGTGACGTGCGCCTGCAGCGGGGCGCCGTCGGTGTAGACCGGCGCCGGGATGGCGTCCATGATCACGCCGAACAGCGGCTCCAGGTTCTCCGCGTCGGGCATGCCGCCGTCCGCGGGCTGGGTGAGCGAGGCGCGTCCGGCCTTGGCGGCGCAGTAGACCACCGGGAAGTCGAGCTTGTCGGCCTCGTCGTCGTCGAGCAGGTCGAGGAAGAGCTCGTACACCTCGTCGGTGACCTCGCTGATCCGGGCGTCGGCACGGTCCACCTTGTTGATCACCACCACGATCGGCAGATGCTTGGCCAGCGCCTTGCGCAGCACGAACCGGGTCTGCGGCAGCGGGCCCTCGGAGGCGTCCACCAGCAGCAGGACGCCGTCGACCATCTCCAGGCCGCGCTCCACCTCGCCGCCGAAGTCGGCGTGCCCGGGGGTGTCGATGATGTTGATGGTGACCGAGCTGCCGTCGGGCAGCACATGGTCCACGGCGGTGTTCTTGGCCAGGATGGTGATGCCCTTCTCCCGCTCCAGGTCCATCGAGTCCATCACCCGCTTCTCGACGTCCTGGTTGGCGCGGAATGCCCCGGACTGCCACAACATGGCGTCGACCAGCGTGGTCTTGCCGTGGTCGACGTGGGCGATGATCGCGACATTGCGCAGGTCAGCGCGGACGGGCATGCGGGCTCCTCGGTTCGGACAACCGGACGATTCTACGGTGCGGGGCCTGGCACCGTCCGCCGACGGGTTGTGCCGAGACCGACGGGCGCCCCGGTGACCCTTCGGGCGACCGTCAACGCCGCTGGTCGATCAGCCGGGTCGCATAGTCGTACCAGAACTCCCCGGCGGCCGGCTCGCCGGGCCGGCAGTTGCCGTCCGACTCGCCGGGAACCTTGATCCACAGCTTGGCAACGGCATATGCGCGTTCGGCGCCGATCTGGGGATCGACGCCCAGGGCGGCGGACGGCGGATTGCACCACCCGTCGACGCCACCGGCGGGCGCCGCCGGTGCCCCGGTGCCGTTGCGGGAGACGTCGGTGACGTACTGGAGGCCGCCCAACGTGGCCGACAGTCGGTCCCCGTACTCCTGGTTGGCGGCATCGGAGGCGAAGTTCGAGACGTTGAGGCTGAAGCCGTCCGCGCGCTCGATGCCGGCCCGGCGCAGGGCCTCGGCCAGCCGGTCCGTGTCGTCGATCCAGCCCGGGTGGCCCGCGTCGAGGTAGATCAGCGTGTTCTCGTTGGCCGAGAGGCGTTCGATCGCCGTCGCGAGCATCGCGTAGGTCTCATCGGCGACGGTCGCGCACGCCCCGGTCAGCAGCTGCGGCACGGCGTCCGGTTCGAGGACGACCAGCGCGCGCCGTGACCCGATGACGTCTGCCACGGCGGCGATCCACCGCGCATAGGACTCGGCGTCCGGGGAGCCGCCGGCGGAGTAGCTGCCGCAGTCGCGGTGCGGCCGGTGGTACAGCACGAGCACCGGCAGCGCATCAGCGACCTCGGCTTCGTCCACGACGCGTTGCGCCCTGCGGGGGGAATCGTCATGGGTCAGCCAGGTCGCCACCGGTTGCGAGGCGATCGGCGCCAGCGCGTCGGCCTCCGCGCCGCGCCCGGACACCCGGAGCTCTTGGGCGGCGACGGCGACCGGCGACTGCCGATCGACCCACAGTCGCTGACCGAACAGCGGGTTGAGCGGCGGCGGTTGAGGTGAACTGCAGGCGGACAGCAGCAGCGCTCCCGCCAGCAGGCCCGCGATCCGAGCCGCTCTCACGGAGCGCCGACCCGGATCACGACCGAAGGCCCACCGGAGATCTGCATGAGGAACAGCATGGACCAACCCGGCGGACTCCGGGGCCGGGCTCATCCGGAGTGGCCCGGCTGCCGCGCTCCGACGCGCCGGGACGGGCGTTACGGACCGGCACCCGATCGCGGCCCGGTGACCCCCGCGCCGAGACGTGCGTTGTGGACCGGGTGCGGCCTGGGCATGGAGCTCGTCTCTGGCGCGGAACGAGGCCGCGGGGCACCGGCGGGTTTCATGCCGTGCATATCCCGGCGGCGGACCGTGCGGAGCGAGTGGGGGGGGGCGGTTCCTCAGGGTTCGGGGAGGTGCCGGATGGAGGAGTATCTCGCCAACCTCACCTCGTCGTCCGCGGTCGCGACGATCACGGTTCCGGGATGCTGCTCGATCCGCCGGATCAGATAGTCGATGGCCCGGTCGGCGTACCGGTCGTGGGCGTGGTCGACCTCGGTGCGTCGCTCGAAGAGGGCGTCGGCCTCGTCGAAGACCAGAACCCAGCCCTTCCGCTCGGCGTCGTCGAACAGCTCCGCGAGGTGCTTCTCGGTCTCGCCGAGGTACTTCGACACCAGCCGCGCCAGGTCGACCCGCACGACCGTGCGTTCGCGCCCCAGCCGGGCGAGCGCTCTCCGGTTTGCCGCCGGGAGTCGGAACCGTTCGTCCATGCGGCGAGCGTATCCGGGACATGCCGCCTGTCGGTTTGCCCGGCCCCGACCCCTGCTGGCTAAGGTCGCGTACCTATGCGTCCTTCCCCTGCCCACCCCGTCCTGCCCCGGGGAAGCCGATGAGTCACTCGGCGATCGAGCGGCTCTCCCCGGCGTTCCCGCAGCGGGCACCCTGGGGCACCTCGGCGAAGCTGCGGGCCTGGCAGGCGGAGGCGTTGCAGACCTACCTGGACGCCGCGCCCACCGACTTCCTCGCCGTCGCCACCCCGGGCGCCGGCAAGACCACCTTCGCGCTGCGGGTGGCGTCCGAGCTGCTGCACGAGCGGACGGTCCGGAAGGTGATCGTGGTCGCCCCGACCGAGCACCTCAAGGTGCAGTGGGCGGATGCTGCCGCCAAGGTCGGCATCCAGCTCGACCCCGGCCTGGCCGGACGCCGCCGCGGCCGGTCCAAGCAGTTCGACGGCGTCGCCGTCACCTACGCCGGCGTGGCCGCGGGCATGCTCAGCTACGAGGCGATGGTGGCCCGCGACGACACCCTGGTGATCCTCGACGAGGTCCATCACGCCGGCGACTCGCTTTCCTGGGGGGAGGCGGTAGCCGAGGCGTTCCGGCTCGCCAAACGCCGGTTGGCGCTGACCGGGACGCCGTTCCGCAGCGACGCCAACCCGATCCCGTTCGTCGCCTACGACGAGCAACCCGGCGGCACCCGGGTCTCCCGCGCCGACTACACCTACGGCTACGCCGAGGCGCTGCGCGACCACGTCGTCCGGCCGGTGGTGTTCATGAACTACGGCGGCCCGATGCGCTGGCGGACCAAGTCCGGCGAGACGCATGCCGCCAACCTGGGCGAACTGCTCACCAAGGACGTCAGCGCGCAGGCCTGGCGCACCGCCCTGGACCCGAAGGGGGAGTGGATCTCCGCGGTGCTGGGCGCCGCCGACCGCCGGCTCACCGAGGTGCGCCGGCACGTCGGCGACGCCGGCGGCCTGGTGATCGCCACCAACCAGACCCAGGCCCGCGCCTACGCCAAGGTGCTGGCCTCCCTGACCGGCGAACAGCCGACCGTGGTGCTGTCGGACGACCCGGGCTCCAGCAAGCGGATCGAGGCCTTCGCCGAGGGCGAGGACCGCTGGATGGTCGCGGTGCGGATGGTCTCCGAGGGCGTCGACGTGCCCCGGCTGGCCGTCGGGGTGTACGCCACCGCGACCTCCACGCCGCTGTTCTTCGCGCAGGCGGTGGGACGCTTCGTCCGGGCCCGGCGGCGCGGCGAGCTGGCCACCGTGTTCCTGCCGACGGTGCCGATCATCCTGGCCCACGCGTCCACGCTGGAGCGGCAGCGCGACCACGTCCTCGGTGCCCCGGCGGCCAAGGAGCTCTGGGAGGAGACGGACGCCGAACTCGCCGCCGCCAACCGCGCCGAGCAGGCCGCCGACGAGCTGGAGGGCAGCTTCGAGGCGCTCACCTCCGAGGCCACCTTCGATCACGTGCTGTTCGAGTCCCAGCAATTCGGCATGCACGCCGTCCCGACCTCCGACGACGAGGCCGACTACCTGGGCCTGCCCGGGCTGCTGGAGGCCGACCAGATCGGGCGGACAAGCGCGCCAAGGTGCCGGCCGAGGTGTCGCTGCACCGCGCCCTGGAGGCTCGCCGCAAGGAGCTGAACACCCTGGTCGCGCAGTACGCCCGGGCCACCGGACGCCCGCACAGCCACGTGCACGCCGAGCTGCGGCGCCAGTGCGGCGGCCCGCCGCTGGCCCGGGCCACCACCGAACAGGTCGACGAGCGGATCGCGATGATCCGCCGCTGGCGCTGAACCCGCCGAAGTGGTCCGGACGGTTGCCGAGACCGACTCGGGCTGGCCCGTCCCGGCTGGGCGGGCCGTGGGTGGTGTCCTCGGCGGAACCGGCGCTCCTGACGGGTGAGGTCGGCGTGCTCGGCAGGGCCGGTGCCACGCCAGCGCCACGGAGTCCTGGGCCCATCGGCTTCAGCAGCTGCCGAACTCGCGGTTGAGCTGCTGCTGGAGCTCCGAACCGCCGGGCAGGCAGCCGCCGACCAGCACCTCGACCGGCTCGGTCCGGTTCGCCCGCACCGTGTAGCTGACCGGGAAGCCCAGCGTCTCGATCCGGGACAGGTGCGATCGGGCGGTCGCCCCCATCCGCTCCGGGGACGCGGCCCAGACCGCCAGCTTCAGGGTCGGCGCGGCGGTCGGGTCGTGGACGGCCGACCACTGACCGGTCGCCGCCAGTTCGGCGATCAGCGTCACGACTTCCGTGGCGGGATACTCCGGGCCCATCAGGTCCAGCCGCAGCTTGCGCCACCGGACGATCCACTGCCGGTCGGCCAGGTCGGACGCCCGCGCGGCCAGCAGGGCCGGCAGCGCGGCCAGCTGGGCGGGGTCGCCGTCCATCGCCGGCCGGTCGAGTTCGAGCGTGATGCTGCGCAGGTCCGTGGCCGGGTCGGGCCCGACCGCCCACCCGATCCGGCCGGGAACGGCGTCGATCAGGGCGAACCAGCGTCCGGCCTCGGGGGCCGGCGAGTGCCGGTGACGATCGTTGCCGAACACCCGGATCACGTCGTCGCCCAGCTGCAGCTCCGGGCTCATCCGGATGTCCACGTTGTAGGCGTAGCCGGCGCTCTGATCGCGGGCGTAGCGGCCGTCCACCGACTCGACCGCCGGCAGCGCGCGCAACGCGGCGGTCAGCGACTCGGCCTCGGTGGACCGGTCCGGAACGCCCGACCAGGCGGTCAGCACCGAGCCGATCAGTGCCAGCAGACCGGTCAGCACCGTCCACCCGGCCTCGCGTCCAGGACCCGCACCCATCGCCCGATGATGCCCCAGGCGGGGTCCGCCTCAGGCCCGGAGGACCGGTTCGGACAACTCGAAGACGCCGTGCGCCGGCCCGGTCGTCTCGATGGCGTCGTCCGTGATCCGGACGCCGCGGCCCGTCAGCTGCCGGGCCGCGCGGCCGCGCAGCGCCGGGACCGTCAGCCGGGACCCGTCCGGGCGCGGGTTGATCACGATCAGGTGCGAATCGCCGCGCAGGTAGACGAACGGATAGCCGGCGGCGAGCACGGTGCGGGGTGCAGAGGTGCGCAGCTCCGGTACCCGGCGCCGCAGGGCGATCAGCTCCCGCACGGTCTCCAGCACCGAGCCGGGGACGCCGGCCTGGGCCGCGACCGTCGGCCGGTCCGCCGCCGGATCCTGTGGCAGGTAGAGATCCCGGGCCGGCGCGGAGGAGAACCCCGAGTTCGGCAGCGCGTCGTCCCACTGCATCGGGGTGCGGCAGCCGGCGCGGTCGAACCGCGGATGCCAGCGGCTGCCTTCCTTCGTCTCCAGTCCGGTGACGTAGCGCATGCCGATCTCGTCGCCGTAGTAGATCGACGGGATGGTGCCCCAGGTGAGCAGGAAGGTGAAGGCGGCGGCCAGCTGGTCCTGCGTGCGCCCGGCGCTGGCCAGCCGGGTGAAGTCGTGATCGGCGCTGGGCAGCACCAGCAGCCGGTCCGCACCGGCCTCGGCGAGCCTGGACGTCCACAGGTCGAGGAAGCGGCGCAACGCGGCCACACCGTCCGGTTCGCTCACCGTGGGATCGAAGTAGCTGGGCTCGGTGTCCTCCTGCCAGGGCAGCACCCCGGCGACCCCGTCGTTGAACAGGGCACTGTGCTCGGGGTGGATGACCAGGGCGAAGTCCGCATCGAAACCCCCGCGGACGCCGGCGACCGCCGTCCGGGCCTCGTCGCTCTCCGGCAGCAGGGCGCTGCCGGGATAGCTGGCGTGCATCCAGTCGGCGATCTGGCGCCACAGCGCGGTGGTCTCCAGCAGCCCGGGGTCGTCCTTGACCAGCGAGAAGGCCATGTCGACCCGGAAGCCGGCGACCCCCCGGTCGAGCCAGAAGGCGATGATCTCGCGCAGCGCCTCACGGTTCCGGCGTGGGCCCGGCGCGTCCGGCGGCTGTCGCCACGGCTCGTCCGGGTCGAGCCGGGCGTAGCCGAAGTTGAGCGCCGGCTGCTCGGGGAAGAAGTTCTTCAGGTACCAGCCCGGCCGGCTGCCGGTACCCGGCACGAAGGCCGCACCGGGCATCTCCGCCCACACGTAGCGATCGTCCGCCGGGTCGTTGCTGGAGGCCACGAACCAGGGATGGTCGATCGAGGTGTGCCCCGCGACCAGATCGAGCAGCACCCGGATCCCGCGGGACCTCGCCGCCTCGATCAGCGCGACCATGTCGTCGTTGGTGCCGTAGCGCGGAGCGATGGTGAGGTAGTCCGACACGTCGTAGCCGGCGTCCCGGAACGGGGACGCGAAGCAGGGGTTGAACCAGATGATGTCGACGCCCAGCCGGACGAGGTGGTCGAGGTGGCCGATCACCCCTTGCAGGTCGCCGATCCCGTCGCCGTTGCTGTCGGCGAACGACTGCGGGTAGATCTCGTAGATCACGCCGTCGGCGAGCCAAGTCGGCGGGCCGGCAGGGGGTGCGGTGCTGGACATGGGTCGCGGGCTTCCGGTCTCGAGGGAATGGTCGCGGCCGGTGTCGCTCGGCCACCCGGCGATTCTGGCAGAGCGGCGCGGACACGTCAGCCGGCCGCGATCAACCCCACCCCGGCGAACGCCAGCGCCACCCCGGCGACCTGCACGGGTCGCATCCGCTCATGCAGGATGATCGCCGCCAGCGCGACGGTGACCACCGGGTACAACGCCGACAGCACCGCGGTGATGGACAGCAGCCCCATCGTGCTGGCCACCCCGAGCAGGGCGTTGGCCGAGACGTCCCCGATGCCGAGCAGGGTCAACGGGGCCAGATCGGACGCCGTGACGCCGCCGACACTGCGCAGCGCGATCGCCGCGATCCCGAACGCGATCACGCTGGCGCTGCGCATGCCCACCATGGTCAGCATCGGCGAGTCGGCCGACCCCCGGGCGATGGCCAGCATGGTCACCCCGAAGCCGGCGGCGGCGACCAGGGCGAACCAGACCGCCTGCTGCTTGACCGGCTGCTCGCCGCGCAACTCCGGCCCGCTGGCCAGCACCGCACCACCCACGGCGGCCACGATCCCGGCCACCTGCAGCAGCCGCGGCTGCTCGCCGGCCAGCAGTCCGGCCACCACCGGGACGGAGACGGCCAGCGCGCTGATCGGCGACACCACGCCGACGGTGCCGAAGGCGAGGGCGCGGTAGAAGCAGACCAGCGCGAGCGAACCCGACAGGCCGGCCGCGATCGACCAGCCCAGCCAGGCCCCGGTGCCGCCGAGCGGTAGGAACGGCAGCAGCACCAGCAGCGCCACCAGCGAACAGGCCTGGGACACCCCGACCACCGCGGCCGACGGCAGCCGGCGGCTGAGCATGCCGCCGCCGAAGTCGGCGACGCCCCAGGTCAGTGCCGATCCGAGGGCCAGCAGCGGCCCGATCACGCCCTCACCGGTCGCCGGGCGGGCGGGGCACGACGCCCTCGGTCATCGCCTGCTGGATGTCGTGCGGCAGGGCCCGGCCGGTGCCCAGACGCGCGTTGCGGTAGCCGTAGACGGCGTAGATGGCGAAGCCGAGCGCCATCCAGAGCAGGAACCGCAGCCAGGTCTCGATCGACAGGTTGAGGGTCAGGTAGAAGCAGATCAGCGCCGAGGCGATCGGCAGCGCCGGCGACAGCGGCACCTTGAACGCGCGCGGCAGGTCGGGCCGCTGCCGGCGCAGCAGCACCACCGAGATCGACACCAGGATGAACGCCGACAGGGTGCCGATGTTCACCATCTCCTCCAGCATGCCGATCGGCGTCAGGCCGGCGAAGACCGAGCAGGCGATGGTGACCACGACGGAGATCCGCCACGGCGTCCGGAACTTCGGGTGCACGCGGGCCAGGCCGACGGGCAGCAGGTTGTCCCGGGACATGGCGAAGATGATCCGGGTGGCGCCGATCATCAGGGTCAGCACCACCGTGGTCAGGCCCGCCACCGCGCCGGCCGCGATCAGGGTGGCCATCCAGCTCTGGCCGTGGTGGGCGAAGGCGTTCGCCAGCGCCGCGCTGGGGTCGATGTCCTTGTAGTTCACCATGCCGACCACCACCAGGGCGACCGCGCCGTACAGGACGGTGCAGATGGTCAGCGAGGCGATGATGCCGACCGGCAGGTCCTTCTGCGGGTTCCGCGCCTCTTCGGCGGTGGTGGCCACCACGTCGAAGCCGATGTAGGCGAAGAAGACCAGCGCCGCGCCGGCGAATACCCCGCTCCACCCGAACGCCGCCGGCGCCGACCCGGTGATCCACTGGATCAGCGGCTGCGTCCAGCTGAAGCCCTCGGACGCCTCGGCCGGCGCCGTCTCGGGGATGAACGGGCTGTAGTTGGCCGGGTTGATGAACATGATGCCGGCCACGATCACGAACAGGACGATGAACAGCTTGACGCCGACCAGCACCATGTTGACCCGCATCGACTCCTTGATGCCGACCGTGATCAGGACGCCCAGCGCGACGATCAGCAGGATCGCCATCAGGTCGAGGCCCTTGGTCTCGCCGAACGGGCTGGCACCGTAGGCGAGGAACTCGGGCAGGGTGATGCCGAACTTGCCGAGCAGCACGCCCAGATAGGCACTCCAGCCCTGGGCGACCACGCTGGCGCCGAGGAACATCTCCAGGATCAGGTCCCAGCCGATGATCCAGGCGAATACCTCGCCCAGCGAGGCGTAGCTGAACGTGTACGCCGAGCCGGAGACCGGCACCGTCGAGGCGAACTCGGCATAGCACATGGCGGCCAGGGCGCAGCAGACCGCCGCCACCACGAAGCTGATCACGATCGCCGGCCCGGTCATCTGGTGCGCGACGCGTCCGGTCAGGGTGAAGATGCCGGCGCCGATCACCACGCCGACGCCGAACACGGTCAGGTCGAGCGCGGTCAGCGACTTCTTGAGCTGGTACTCCGGCTCGTCGGTGTCGGCGATCGACTGCTCGATCGACTTGGTGCGGAACACGCTCATCGGTCAGCTCCTGTGGTTTCCTCGCATGGCTGTTGTCACAAGCTAATGCACGGTCTCGGCGCAGTGCTGGAAATCGCTCTCCGCTTTGGACGATGGTCGCCCGCGGCCCCCTACCCTGGAGCGGTGACGCAGTGGTTCACCGACGCCTTCCGTGCGGAGTTCGACAAACAGGCCGCCCAGCTGGGCCGCTTCAACCTGGCCGTGTTCGGCAAGACCGGGGTCGGCAAGTCGACGCTGATCAACGCGATCTTCGGCCAGCCGGTGGCGGCGACCGGCATCGGCGACCCGGTCACCCTTGACACCCACCTGTACCTGGACACCCGCGGCACGCTCGGCCTGATCGACACCCGCGGTCTCGAGATCGGACGCGACGACGGCGAGCTGATCAAGGAGGTCACCAAGTACGTCAAGCAGATGCGCAGCAAACCCGTCGAGGAGCAGATCCATGTGGCGTGGTACTGCGTGCGCGGCATGGACCGGCGGTTCGAAGAGGTCGAGGCCACCTTCATCCGCACCCTGCACGACCTCGGCATCCCGGTGCTGGTGGTGTTCACCCAGGTGCCGATGCGCGAGGGCCAGTACCACCCCGACGCTGTCGAGCTGGCCCGGCAGATCGAGGCCAAGCAGCTGCCGATCATCGGCGGCCGCCCGTTCATGACCTACGCGATGAGGGACCAGTTCACCGGTCAGCCGCCCTACGGCTTGATGGACGTCCTGCAGGCGACCTTTCACGTTGTTCCGGAGGCTGTCCACGGAGCGCTCGCAGCCGCCCAGACGATCGATCTGGAGGCGAAGGCGAAAGCAGCCCAGCGACACATCGGGGCGACCGTAGCCGCCGCCGGGGCAGCCGCCGCCGTGCCCATCCCGTTCTCCTCCGCCGCGCTGCTGGTGCCGCTGCAGCTCGGCATGATGGGTCGGATCGCGCACCTCTACCAGCTGCCCTTCGACCGGGCCGCGCTGCTCGCGGTGGCCTCCACCACGGTGGCCACCACGCTGGGTCGCAGTGCCGCGGCCAATCTGCTCAAGTTCCTGCCCGGCGCGGGCAGCGTCGCCGGCGGGGTGATCAACGCGTCGGTGGCCTCCGGCTTCACCATGGCGATGGGGCAGGCCTGGCTGACGGTCTGCCAGAAGGCGGCCGGCGGACAGCTGCCGAAGCTCAACGGCGCGGTCGACACCAAGGCGGTGCGCGACCTCTTCGAGGCCGAGTTCCGCAAGCGGATGCCGACCATCCGGCAGCGTCAGGAGTAACCGGGGCCGTGTCCACCGACGTTCGCCCTGGTGAGGGGGTGTTCGGTCGAGGCGCCGGTCCGAGCGCCGCAGCGGACGAAGGTTGGGGGACGCGGCACTAGAGTTGAGGTGTGCCGCTCAGCTTCGCTGACCTGTTCAGCATCGGTATCGGACCGTCCTCCTCGCACACCGTCGGCCCGATGCGAGCCGCCCGCCGGGTGCTGGCCGACCTGGCCGCCGAGGGGAAGCTGGACGAGGTGGCGCGGGTCCGGGCCGACCTGTACGGCTCGCTGGGCTCCACCGGGCGCGGCCACCACAGCGACCGGGCGGTGCAGCTCGGGCTGCTCGGCGAGGAGCCCGAGACCGTCGATCCCGGCGCCGTCGAACCCATCCTGCGCTCGGTGCGCTCCCAGCGCCGGCTGGCGCTGCTCGGTCGTCACAGCATCGACTTCGACCCGGTCGAGGACGTCATCCTGCATCGACGGCACACCCTGCCCGAACACCCCAACGGGATGCGCTTCCGCTGCTACGACGGAAACGACCGGGCGCTCGCCGACCGGACCCTGTTCTCGATCGGCGGCGGTTTCGTGGTGGACGCCGCCGAACTGGACGGCGACGTCCGGCCCGAGACCGGCCCGCCGGAGCCGTACCCGTTCACCACGGCCGAGCAGATGCTGGCCGCCTGCGAGTCGTCCGGGCTGTCCATCGAGCAGGTCGTGCTGGCGAACGAGACCGTCAGCCGAAGCCCGGACGAGGTGCGCGCCGGCGTGCTGCGGATCTGGGCAGTGATGCAGGAGTGCGTCCGCAACGGGTTCGGCACCGGCGGACGCCTGCCCGGCGGCCTGAACGTGCTGCGCCGGGCGCCGCTGCTGTACCGGCAGCTGCTGCACGACAAGCCGGACGCCCTCACCGGGATGGACTGGATCACCGCCTATGCGCTGGCGGTCAACGAGGAGAACGCGGCGGGCGGCCGGGTGGTCACCGCACCCACCAACGGTGCCGCGGGGGTGATCCCGGCCGTGCTGCACTACTACCGCAACGACGTGCCGGGTGCCGACGACGACGGCGTCGTCCGGTTCCTGCTCACCGCCACCGCGATCGGCGTGATCATCAAGACCACCGCCTCCATCTCGGGCGCCGAGGTGGGCTGCCAGGGCGAGGTCGGTTCGGCCTGCGCGATGGCGGCGGCGGGGATGGCCGCGGTGATGGGCGGCACCCCGCGGCAGATCGAGAACGCCGCCGAGATCGGCATGGAGCACAACCTGGGGCTCACCTGCGACCCGGTCGGCGGGCTGGTCCAGGTGCCGTGCATCGAGCGCAACGCGATCGCCGCGGTGAAGGCGGTGGCCGCGGCCCGCACCGCTATGCACTTCGACGGCACCCACCTGGTCTCGCTGGACACCGTGATCAGGACGATGCGCGACACCGGACGCGACATGCTCACCAAGTACAAGGAGACCTCGCTCGGCGGCCTGGCGGTCAACGTCACCGAGTGCTGAGCGGTCGCGCTCTCGTCACCCGGCGGAGGCCCGGGATCTCCGGTGCTGAGACGCATCTTCCCGGTGGGCAGAATTTCCGCGATCTACGACATTGGGTAGTAGTCCGGTGCCACGATTGTGTCCATGAGTCAGCGAACCATTGGTGTGACCGAGGTCGCCCTCCGGGATGCCCACCAGTCTTTGATGGCGACCCGGATGGCGCTGGAGGACATGGTGGACGCCTGTGCCGACATCGACGCGGCCGGCTACTGGAGCGTCGAATGCTGGGGCGGGGCCACCTACGACGCCTGCATCCGGTTCCTCAACGAGGATCCCTGGGTGCGGCTGCGGACCTTCCGCGAACTGCTGCCGAACAGCCGGCTGCAGATGCTGCTGCGCGGCCAGAACCTGCTCGGCTACCGGCACTACGAGGACGACGTCGTCCGGCGTTTCGTCGACAAGTCGGCCGAGAACGGCATGGACGTGTTCCGGGTCTTCGACGCCCTCAACGACCCGCGCAACATGGAGGTCGCGATGCGGGCCGTGACGGCGACCGGCAAGCATGCCCAGGGCACCATCTGCTACACCATTTCGCCGCTGCACACCGTCGAGGGCTACGTGCAGCTGGCCGGACAGCTGCTCGACATGGGCGCCGAGTCGCTGGCGCTGAAGGACATGGCAGCCCTGCTGCAGCCACAGCCGGCCTACGACATCATCCGCGGCATCAAGGACACCTACGGCGAGGACACCCAGGTCAACGTGCACTGCCACGCCACCACCGGGGTCACGCTGGTCACCCTGATGAAGGCGATCGAGGCCGGCGCCGACGTCGTCGACACGGCGATCAGCTCGATGTCGCTCGGCCCCGGCCACAACCCCACCGAGTCGCTGGTCGCGATGCTGGAGGGCACCCCGTACGCCACCGACCTGGACGCCGAGCGACTGATCCGTATTCGCGACCACTTCGCGGCGATCCGGCCGAAGTACGCGGCGTTCGAGTCGGCGACCCTGGTCGACACCGACATCTTCTCCAGCCAGATCCCCGGCGGCATGTTGTCGAACATGGAGAGCCAGCTGAAGGCTCAGGGCGCCGGCGACAAGATCAAGGATGTGATGGCCGAGGTGCCGCTGGTCAAGGCCGACGCCGGCCATCCGCCGCTGGTCACCCCGTCCAGCCAGATCGTCGGCACCCAGGCCGTGTTCAACGTGCTGATGGGCAAGTACAAGGTGCTGACCGGTGAGTTCGCCGACCTGATGCTCGGCTACTACGGCGAATGCATCGGCGAGCGGAACCCCGAGGTGGTCGAGATCGCCCGCACGCAGGCCAAGAAGGAGCCGATCACGGTCCGTCCGGCCGACCTGCTGGCCCCCGAATGGGACGAACTGGTCGCCCAGGCCGGCGCGTTGGACGGCGCCGACGGCAGCGACGAGGACGTACTCACCTACGCGATGTTCCCCGGCGTCGCCCCCGGCTTCTTCGGCACCCGCGCCGACGGGCCCACCAACGTCGGCAAGACGGCCGCGCAGCTCAAGGCCGAGGCCGACGCCAAGGCCGACTCCGGCACGGCGGTCACCGGGCCGATCACCTACAAGGTCAGCATGGGCGGCCGCGACCACCGCGTGACCGTGGAAAGGGCGTGACGAAACAGATGGCGAAGACGAAAGACATGAAGCAGCGGGTCGCCGACCTGCTCGAGCAGCGAACCACCACCCGGGCCGGCGGCGGCCAGAAGCGGGTCGACAAGCAGCATGACGCGGGCAAACTGACCGCCCGGGAGCGGATCGACGCGCTGATCGACCCGAACACCTTCCAGGAGATCGGCCTGTTCCGGCGCAACCGGACGGTGACCTTCGGCATGGACACCGCGGACATGCCCGCCGACGGCGTGGTCACCGGCACCGGCGCGGTGCTGGGGCGTCCGGTGCACATCGCCAGCCAGGACTTCACGGTGGCCGGCGGCTCCGCCGGCGAGACCCACTCCAAGAAGGTCGTCGAGATGATGGAGTCCGCGCTCAAGTGCGGCACCCCGTTCGTCTTCATCAACGACTCCGGCGGCGCCCGCGTCCAGGAGGGCATCGACTCGCTCTCCGGCTATTCGCAGGTGTTCTACGCCAATGTGCTGCTGTCGGGCGCGGTGCCGCAGATCTCGATCATCGCCGGCCCGTGCGCGGGCGGCGCGGCCTATAGCCCCGCGCTGACCGATTTCGTCATCCAGACCCGCAAGGCCCACATGTTCATCACCGGGCCGAACGTGATCGAGCAGGTCACCGGCGAGAAGGTGACCCAGGACGGCCTGGGCGGCGCCGACACCCACATGGCGGTCTCCGGCGTCAACCACTTCGTCGCCGACGACGACGAGCAGGCCATCCTGATCGCCAAGAAGCTGCTCAGCTTCCTGCCGCAGAACAACACCGAGGACCCGCCGGTCATCGACCCCGATCCGTACGTCGAGTACGACCCCTCGCTGCACGACATCGTCCCGGCCGAGGGCACCAGGGGCTACGACGTCCGCGACGTCATCGGCCGGGTCGTCGACCACGCCGACTTCCTCGAGGTGCAGGCCGGCTACGCCCAGAACCTGGTGGTGGGATTCGGCCGGATCAACGGCAAGAGCGTCGGGGTGGTGGCCAACCAGCCCAGCGTGATGGCCGGCGTCCTCGACATCAACGCCTCCGACAAGGGCTCGAAGTTCGTCCGGTTCTGCAACGCCTTCAACATCCCGATCGTCACCTTCGTGGACGTCCCCGGCTTCCTGCCCGGCGTCGCCCAGGAGCACGGCGGCATCATCCGGCACGGTGCCAAGATGCTCTACGCCTACGCGGCGGCCACCGTGCCCAAGATCACCGTGGTGCTGCGCAAGGCCTACGGCGGCGCCTACATCGCGATGTCGGCGAAGGACATGGGCGCCGACCAGGTCTTCGCCTGGCCGACCGCTGAGATCGCCGTGATGGGTGCCGAGGGCGCCGCCTCGGTGGTGTTCCGGCGCGAGATCGCCGCGGCCGACGACCCGGACGCCCGCCGTGCCGAGCTGGTGGAGGAGTACCGCAACACCTTCTCGACGCCGTTCGTCGCGGCCTCCCGCGGTCTGGTCGACGATGTGATCGACCCCGGCGACACCCGGCGCAAGGTGGCCATGGCGCTCGAACTGCTGATCGCCAAGCGCCAGCTGCGGCCGGCCAAGAAGCACGGCCTCGGCCCGGTCTGAGCGGAGCAGCGATGAACGACCAAGACGCCGACCTGCTCGAGCTGGTCAAGGCCCTGGCCGACCGGGTCGAGCACCTGGAGGTCGAGATCAAGCAGCTCCGGCTGCTGAACGCCGACGTCCCCGAGGAGACCATGGTGGCGATCGCCGCCGCCGTCGCAGCCTACCTGGGGCACCGAGCCAAGCGCCGCCAGGCCCACTTCACCACGTCCGCTATCTGGCAGAGCGGCACCCGCCGCCGGCAGCATTCGCACGATCCGCTGCATCTGCGTTGAGGCTTTGAGGAACACACGATGAAACTGAAGGTCACGGTCAACGGTGTCGCCTACGACATCGAGGTCGACGTCGAGGAGCAGGAGCGGCCCACGCTCGGCTCGGTCGTCATCGGCGGCGGAGGGGCGGCCCAGCCGACCCGCACCACCGCGTCGGTCCAGGCCGCCTCGGCGAACGCGGTGGTCGCGCCGCTGTCCGGCGCGGTCGCCCGAGTGCTGGTCGCCGAGGGCGACGAGATCACCGAGGGCCAGGTGCTGCTGGTGCTCGAGGCGATGAAGATGGAGACCGAGATCACCGCCCCGCACGCGGGCACGGTGGCCGCCATCCTGGTCGGCGAGCGCGATTCGGTGCAGGGCGGGCAGGCGCTGATCGAGCTAGCCTGAGGCCCTCACCGAGCTTAGGAGGCGTCCGATGCCGAAACCCCGCTGGGGCTGGTTCGCCGTCGCCGTGATCGCCCTGGTCACCGGCATCTGGATGATTCGGGCGGGCTACTTCACCCAGAGCAGTTCCGGGCCGCCCGGCGGGATGCTGTTCGCCCTGGTCGCGCTGTTGGCGGTCTGGGCGTTCGGACGGGCGTTCTTCAACTTCCGGATCCCGCCGCGCAACAAGAGCTGACCCGGCTCCGCCGGACCAGCCAGGCGCCCGCCGCGATCCCGGGCAGCGCGGCCGCCAGCAGGTGCCACCCCCACAGCGCGCGCGGCGGATCGGCGAGGGCAGCCGGGGCCGCCGGTGCGACGCTCCGGGCCCAGGCCACGAAGGCGTCCCCTACCGGCAGCAGGCCGAACACGAACCGGCGTTCCCCCGACCACTCCAGCGGCGCGCCCAGGTACTCGGCCTGGCGGTCGAGGTCACCGGCCAGCTCTGCGGCGCCGTTGCGACGGGCCGCGGCCAGGGTCACCGCCGACGCCGAGGCGGATACGCCCCACAGCAACGGTCCGGAGTCCACGTCGGCCGGGGCGTCCGCGCCCCCTGGGTACTCGCGGACGCCGACCAGTCCCGCCTCCCGGACCACCAGGGTCGCCACGAACCGCTGCCACTGCCGGCCGGCACCGGCCGGGTCGACGTCCGGCCAGAAGGTCTGGATGATCGACTGCGAGCTGCCCCGGACGCCGTCGAGGATGCCGCCGTCGGCCGCGATCCGATGCGGCAGCAGTCCGGTCGCCTGGTCGTTCAGCACGGTCAGCCTGTCCCGCCAGGCCGCGAGCGTGCCCGGCTCGATCGGCGCGCCGGCGGCGACCCGGGCGCGGACCACGGCGGCCATCGCCACCACCGCGTCACATGGCCAGTAGCCGCCCGGATAGGACGCCGGGACGCCGGTCGGTGCCCCGGTCAGGGCGTCCTGGACGGCCCGGGCCTCGGCCAGCAGGGCGTCCGCGCCGCGGCCGCTGAGCCGGGCCTGTTCGGTCAGCAGCAACAGCCGCCAGCCGCGATAGAAGGTGCCGCCGTCGAGTTCGGCGATGGTACCGAAGCGGGCCCGGACCGTCGGCTCGGCGGTGTCCCGCAACGCCGCCTCGACGGTGGCCGTGTCGTCCAGCGAGGCGGCGGCCAGCCCGGTCAGCAGATGGGTGAAGAACTCGCCCTCGGGAAACAGCTGCTGCATGCCGGCGGCCGCGCCCGCCGTCCGTTGGCCGTTGAGCCAGCGCACCTGGGCGGCCACCCGGTCGCTGCCGCCGGCCGGTTGGGTGAAGGCGTGCGCGACGTGGGCGGCCGCCGCGAGGCTGATCGCGACGACCAGCGCCGCCAGGACCCGCAGCGTCCTCACCCGGCGACCCGGAACACCTTGTGGTTGGCGGCCTGGGCGCGCGGTCGGATGACCAGCCGGTCGATGTTGACGTGCGCCGGCCGGGTCGCCATCCAGCAGATCGCGTCGGCGACGTCCTCGGCCACCAGCGGCCCCGGCACCCCGGCGTAGACGGCGTCGGCGCGAGCCTGGTCGCCGCCGAAGCGGGTCAGCGAGAACTCCGTGGTGTGCACCATGCCGGGCGAGATCTCGCAGACCCGCACCGGGCGGTCGAACAGCTCCAGCCGCAGCGAGCCGGCCAGCGCCCGCTCGGCCGACTTCACCCCGCAGTAGCCGGCGCCGCCCTCGTACGCCGCCTCCGCCGCGGTGGAGGTGACGAAGACCACGGTGCCGGCGGCGGCGTCCAGGGCCGGCAGCAGCGCCCGGGTCGCGCGGGCGGCACCCAGCACGTTGACGTCGTACATCCGCTGCCAGGCGTCGATCTCGGCGTCGGCGACCGGGTTCTGGCCCAGCGCGCCGCCGGCGTTGTTGACCAGCAGGTCGAGCCGGCCGCCGGCCAGCTCGGCGAGGCGGGCGACGTCCGCGTCGTCGGTCACGTCGCAGGGGACGGCGACGCCGCCGATCTCGGCGGCCAGGGCCTCGATCCGGTCCACCCGGCGGGCCGCGCAGATCACCCGATACCCGGCCGCGGCGAGAGCTCTCGCCGTCGCCTCACCGATCCCGCTGCTCGCCCCGGTGACCACCGCCATCTTGTCTGCCATGCCGCCGATTCTGCCAGCCGGACGCCGCTGGCTACGGTGACCCGGATCAGAGCTTCGCCACAAAGGACACCGCCTACGCCGTGGGATTCGCCCGACGGCCGGAGGTGGCGGCGCCGTTCGGCTCCGTCGCGTCGGCCGGGCTGGACCAGCTGCTGGTGCACCGGCGGGGCGGCCTCAACGGGCGTGCGCTGATCGGGGTGGCCGGCGCCCGGCGTCCGTCCTGATCGGGACCCGTCCCAGCGACCGGATCGAATCCTCCGCACGCCTGCCCGACGGCTGCCCCCGACGCTAGGCTCCCCCCATGAGTGCGAACCTGATCCTGCTCCGCCACGGCGAGAGCGAGTGGAATGCCCTGAACCTGTTCACCGGTTGGGTCGACGTCGACATCAACGAAAAGGGCATCGGCGAGGCGAAGCGGGGTGGCGAGCTGCTGACCGCCGCCGGTCTGCTGCCAGACGTGCTGCACACGTCGGTGATGCTGCGGGCGATCCACACCGCGAACCTGGCCCTGGAGTCCTGTGGACGCCACTGGATCCCGGTGCGGCGCCATTGGCGGCTCAACGAGCGCCACTACGGCGACCTGCAGGGCAAGAACAAGGCGGAGACGCTGGCGCAGTACGGCGAGGAGAAGTTCATGCTCTGGCGCCGCTCCTACGACACCCCGCCGCCGGTGATCGCCGACGACAACCCGAACACCCAGTTCGACGACCCGCGGTACGCCTTCCTGCCCACCGAGGCCCGGCCGGGGACCGAGTGCCTCAAGGACGTGGTGATCCGGATGCTGCCGTACTGGTACGACTCGATCGTGCCCGACCTGCGCGCCGGCAACACGGTGCTGGTGACCGCGCACGGCAACTCGCTGCGGGCCCTGGTCAAGCACCTCGACAACATCTCCGACGAGGCCATCGCCGGGCTGAACATCCCGACCGGCATCCCGCTGCACTACGAACTGGACGACGACCTCCGCCCGGTCACCACCGGCGGCACCTACCTCGATCCGGACGCCGCCAAGGCTGCCATCGAGGCGGTCAAGAACCAGGGCAAGAAGTAGCGTCGGTCCCGGTCACTCGCGGCGTCCGATTCGCCTGGACGCCGCGAGGATCGCGGCTGTCCGGGATCAACGCGCCGTCCGCTGAGCTTCTGGGCGCCTGCGGCCGGTCGAGTTCCCCGGCAGCCGCCGCAGGTTGAGCCCCTTGGCAGCCGCCACCCGCTGAGCTTCGTGTCACGCCCTGCCGGTGCCGCCGTCCGGCCTGGCCCGCATGGCGCGGCGATGTCGAGATCGCCACCCGGTGGAGGGATACCCGGCCGATTTCGGGTCGCTACCCGCAATCGGCCGGTCTTCCCACCATCGGACGGCGATGTCGAGATCGCCGCCCTAGGCCCGAGCCGCCGGAGCGGGGACGGCCCGAGCCGCCGGAGCGGGGACGGCCCGGCGCCGATGCGAACCCGATGCGGCACCCGGCCGACGAGGTCGGCTCAGGCGTAGGTCCAGTTGTCGCCCTCGGGATGGGTCCCGGTGACGACGTAGATCACCCGGCCGGCCATGATCACGGCGTGGTCGGCGATCCGTTCGTAGTAGCGGCCGAGCAGCGCCACGTCGACGGCGGCCTCCACCGAGTAGGGCCACTCGGCGCCGAGCAGGATGCGGAACTGGCTCTTGCGCAGCTCGTCCATCTCCTCGTCCGAATCGGCCAGCTTGGCGGCGTCGTGGGCGTTGCGGTCGCTGAGCGCACGTCCGGCGGTGGCGACCATGTCCTCGGCCACCCGGGCCATCAGCTCGAAGTTCGGGATCAGTCCCTCGGGCACGGCGTGCGTCGGGTAGCGCAGCCGGGCGATCTTGGCCACATGGCAGGCCAGGTCGCCCATCCGGGCCAGGTCGGCGACCATCCGCATCGCGGCGACGATGGTGCGCAGCTCGCCGGCGACCGGGGCCTGCCGGGCCAGCAGCACGAAGCACCGGGCCTCCAGGTCGTCGTGCTGGGCGTCCAGGAGGGCGTCGTCGCTGATCACCTGCTCGGCGATCGCGAGGTCGGCCTCCAGCAACGCCTTGGTACTGAGCCGCACGGCCGTGCGGACCCGTTCGGTCATTCCGACCAGATCGGTCACCACGGCGTCCAGGTCCTCGCGGTAGCTCTCTCGCATGTCTCCTCTTCCACGATCGCCGCCGGCGTCCGGATCTCGGCAGCCCGGCGTCCGGCCCGCTCCACCCTATGCCGGGCCGATGGCGGCGACGGCACCCCCGGCGAAGGACAGGTGAACAGTCGGTGAACTCTGGCGGGAGCGGAAGATCGGGGCCGGACCGCGGCCGCGGGCCTGCCCCTATGATCAGGAATTGTGAGCCCGCTCGTCGCCAGCGCATTGGGGGTCGTCGTGGGCGTCCTCGCCACGCTGCTGGGCGTCGTCATCTGGCGGACCAGGCAGCAGGCGGCCGATCCCGGCCCGCCGCCGCCGCTCTCACCGGCGCTACGGACGACCATCGAGCATCTGCGGGGCGCCGCCGCGGTGATCGGGCCGCACGACGAGATCCTCGCCGAGTCGCAGAGCGCCGCCTCGACAGGGGTGGTCCGGGGCAGCCGGCTGGCCCAGCCCGAGATGCTGGAGCTGGTCCGGGAGGCGCGCCGGGAGACCGAGCCGGGCGTGCTCAACGTGGACGTTCCGAACGGCCTCGGCATGCCCAGCCGGCGGCTCGCCGTCCGGGTCTCGCCGCTGGGGGACGGACTCGTCCTGCTGGTCGCGGACGACCGGTCCGAGGCGCTGCGGATCGACGAGACCCGCCGCGACTTCGTGGCCAACGTCACCCACGAGCTGAAGACCCCGATCGGTGCCATCTCGCTGCTCGCCGAAGCCATCGCCGATGCCGCCGACGACCCGGACGCCGTGCGGCACTTCGCCGGCCGGATGTCCACCGAGACCGCCCGGCTGAACGAGCTGATCTCCCAGATCATCGCGCTGTCCCGGCTGCAGTCGAGCGATCCGCTGCTGGCCGCGTCCCTGATCGAGGTGGACGACGTGGTGGACGGCGTCCTCGACCAGTTCCGCGACCAGGCCCAGAGCCACCGGATCAGCCTCACCCAGCAGCGGTGTCCCGGAGCCACCATCCGCGGCGACCGCAGCCAGCTCGAGGCGGCGCTGCGGAACCTCGTCCAGAACGCGATCGCCTACTCCGAGCCGGGTGCCCGGGTGGCGATCACCAACCGCCGCGTCCGCGACGCGGCCGGCGACTGGGTCGAGGTCAGCGTGTCCGACAACGGCATCGGCATCGGCGAGGCCGACCAGGCCAGGGTCTTCGAACGCTTCTTCCGGGTCGACTACGGCCGCAGCCGGGCGCACGGCGGCACCGGCCTGGGCCTGTCGATCGTCAAGCACATCGCCGCCGCGCACGGCGGCACCGTGACCCTGTGGAGCCGACTGGGGCAGGGCTCCACGTTCACCGTCCGGCTCCCGGTCAGCCACACAGAAACCGACTCCGAAGGGAGCGCCGCATGACCAGGGTGCTGTTGATCGAGGACGAGGACGCCTACCGCGAGACGCTGGGCTACCTGCTCCGCAAGGAGGGCTTCGACGTCGTCGAGGCCGCGGACGGCGCCATCGGGCTCGCCGAGTTCGACCGCGGCGGCGCCGACATCGTGCTGCTCGACCTGATGATGCCCGGCCTGCCGGGCACTGAGGTGTGCCGCCGGCTGCGGGCGCACAGCTCGGTGCCGGTGATCATGGTCACCGCCCGCGACGACGAGATCGACAAGGTGGTCGGCCTCGAGCTGGGGGCGGACGACTACGTCACCAAGCCGTTCAGTCACCGCGAGCTGGTGGCCCGGATAAGGGCGGTGCTGCGCCGCGGCCAGGAGATCGAGCTGGAACCCGACGTGCTCGAGGTCGCCGACGTCCGGATGGACGTGGAACGGCACGAGGTGTGGGTGCGCGGCGAGCCGGTCAAGCTGGCGCTGAAGGAGTTCGAGCTGCTCGAGATCCTGCTCCGCAACGCGGGCCGGGTGATGACCCGCGGCCAGCTGATCGACCGGATCTGGGGCGCCGACTACGTCGGCGACACCAAGACGCTGGACGTCCACGTGAAGCGGCTGCGGGCCAAGATCGAGACCGATCCGGCCGAGCCGCGGCTGCTGGTCACCGTGCGGGGCCTGGGCTACAAGTTCGAGGCCTGAGCGTCGCTGAGACCGGCCGGTGGCCGCGCACCGGCTCCGGCGTTACAGTCCCGCCATGGCTGCGGAATGGCCCTTCCTCGGCCGGCAGCGCGAGGTGGACGCCGTCGTCGCGGCCTGCCGGCCCGGCCGCTGCGGCATCGTGGTCGCCGGCCCGGCCGGGGTGGGCAAGACGTCGATCGTGGCGGCCGCCCGACGACGGCTGCGGACGCGTGGCCGCGCCACCGCCACCGTGCTCGGAACGCCGGCCGCGACACGGGTGCCGTTCGGAGCGTTCCCGCCGAGCGCCGGCACGGTCGCCTCGGCGTCCACCGCGGCCGCCACGCTCGGCGCCGGGACGGACGCCGTGTGCTTCCTGGACGACGCCCAGCTGCTCGACCGGCAGTCGGCGGCGCTGGTCCGGCGGCTGCTCGCCGACGCTGCCATCACCGTGGTGCTGGCCATCCGCACCGGCGAGCCCGCCCCGGACGACCTCACCGCCGTCTGGCGCGACGCCCAGCTGGCCCGGCTCGATGTCGAGCCGCTCGGCGACGCCACGCTGCTGGCGGCGGCCGAGTCCTTCCTGGGCGGCTGCCTCGACGCCGCCGCCGCCGGCCGGCTCACTCGGCTGAGTGCCGGGAACGCGCTCTACTTCCGCCTGCTGGTCGAGGGCGAGCGCGCGTCCGGGCGGCTGGAGCCGATCGGGAACGTCTGGCGCTGGCACGATCCCGGGCTGCCACCCGCCCTGGCCGAACTGGTCGCGGCACGGCTGGCTTACCTGCCCGCGGCGGTGCGCGCGGTGCTCGAGCTGGTCGCCCTGGCCGGACCCCTCGATGTCGCGGCGCTGACCGGCCTGACCTCACCGGCAGCCGTCGAGCGAGCCGAAGCCGACGGCGCCATCGTCGTCGTCGACGACGGGGAGGGCGCGCTGACCGCGCGCCCGGCCCATCCGCTGTTCGGTGAGCTCACCTCGGCCCGGCTGCCCCGGCTGCGTGCCCGAAGGCTCCGCGCGGCGATCCTCGGCGAACTCGCCGGGCCCGGAGGTACGGACGCGTCGACGACGTTGCGCCGTGCCCTGCTGATGCTCGATGCGGACGTCCGGCCCGATCCCGAGCTGCTGGCCCGCGGCGCCGAGCAGGCCGTGGCCGCCGGCGACACCGCGCTCGCCGACCGGCTCGCCACCGCGGCCCTGGCCGCCGGCGGCGGGTTCGCGGCGCAGGGCGTCCGGGTGTTCGTGCGCTCGTGGGCGGGTCGCGACCGGGACGCGACGGTTCGTGAGCTGTCCCGGCTGGCGCAGCTCGCCCGGACGCCGCAGCAGGCCGCGCATGCCGTCGTCAACCAGGCGCTGAGCCTGGCCTGGGAGGCGGACCGGGCGGAGGCGGCCCGGGTGGTGCTCGACGCGGCCGGCACCCGGTGGCCCGATTTCGCCGTGCTGCCCGCCGCGGCCGCCGTCATCGACGCCTACCGCGTCGCCGGAGAGTCCTCGTCCGCCGCCGGGATCCTGCGGCGTCCCGGCCAGGACGCCACCACGGTCGCGATCGCGGCGGCAGCCGTCGCGGCGGAGGCGGCGGCGACCGGACGCCACGATGACTTCCGCGGCGCCGTCCGGCGGTGCCTCGCGGCGGCGTCCGAGCAGGCCGACCCGTCCGCCTTCGGTGTGTCGGTGACCCCGATGATGATCCGCGGCTTCTGCCTGGCCGGCACGATCCCGGAAGCCCGGCGGCTCGCCGCGGCGCGCCGGGAGGCGGCGCTGGGCAGGGAACCCTTCGAACACCTGCTGGCCTGCATGGCGGCGGACGCCGCCCTCGCCGGCGGCTCGGCGCGGACCGCCCGTGGGCTGCTCGACCAGGCCTGGTCCGGCCTGCTGCCGTTCGGCGACGCCGGGCCGTGGCGATCGATCTGCGCGGCCTGGGCGAGCCGGTCGGCAGCGCTGCTCGGTGAGTCCCGGGCGGCGCGGGCCTGGTACGACCGCGCGATCGCCGCCCGGCGTCCGTCCTTCGCCCTGCTCGACGTCGACCTGATGCTGGCGCAGGCCGCGGTGATCGCGGCCGAGGGCGCGACGGCCGAGGCGGCCCGGATCGGTCTCGCGGCGGCCGACCTCGCCGAGCAGCGGGGCCATCACGGCTACCAGGTGCTGGCCCTGCAGCAGGTGCTTCAGCTCGGCGTCACCGGATTGACCGGCCGGGTGACGGACGCCGCCCGCGCCGTCCAGGGCCCCCGCGCGCCGATCGCCTGCGCGCTGGCGTCCGCACTCGACGACGGCGACGGCAGGGCGCTGCGGGCGGTCTCGGCCGACTACGAAGGGATCGGCGACCTGATCGCCGCCGCGGACACCGCGGCGCTGGCGGCCGCGGCGTTCGAGCGGGCCGACGCCCGACCGCCGGCGCAGCAGGCGCGGCTGCGGGTGCGGCGGCTCGCGGACGCCGCGGAGGGTGCCTGCACCGTCGTCATGCGGCGCTGCCTGCGGGAGCTGTCGCTGACGCCGCGGGAGTGGGAGATAGCGGAGCTGGCGGCGGGCGGCGGCAGCAGCCGCGACATCGCCCGCCGGCTGGTGCTGTCCGTCCGCACCGTGGAGGGCCATCTCTATCGCATCTACGCCAAGCTGGGGCTGGCCGGTCGCGACGAGCTGGCGGCGGTGATCGGCAGCGGGGACGAGTAGCCGGCTACGCTGGCGCGCCGCGCCGATCGGTGGCGACATGGTGGCAGTCGGCCGGAAGGAGCCTCCCATGCGCATCGCCATCGCCGGCGGCGGGCCGGTCGGGACCTTCCTGGCGTTCGGTCTCGCCCGCCGCGGCCACCACGTGACCCTCGTCGACCGCGATCCGGGGCCGCCGGCGTCCGGCACCTGGCGGCGGGCCGGCGTGATGCAGTTCAACGCCCCGCACGGGGTGCTCAGCCGGGCCAGGCGGGCACTGCTGCGCGAGCTGCCCGACGTGTACGACGCCCTGGTCTCCGCCGGAGCGCAGGTGCGTTGGCTACCCCATCTGCCTCCCGAGACGGCGATCATGTTCTGCCGGCGCTCGGTGCTGGAGAGCGGCCTGCGGGCGGCCGCCCGCAGTCAGCCGGACCTGCGCTGGGTGAGCGGTCATGTCGACGACGTGATCCTCGACGGCGGGGCCGCGGCGGGCCTCGCGGTGGACGGCGGGACGGTCGCCGCCGACGTCGTCATCGTCGCCACCGGCAGGAACAGCCGGCTCGGCGACGCGCTCCGCGGTCCCGTCCAGGGCGGACCGAGTGGCTTCTCCGGAGTCTGCGGGGTCTATCTGTGCCGCGACCCCGGCGACGCCTGCGATCTGCCGGTGCCGGCGGTGACCGAGGGCCCCGGCTACACCAGCATGGTGATGCCGTCGGACGCCGGACATCACTCGGTGCTGATCTGCTACCCGGCGCACGACCGCCGGTTCGCCGGGCTGCGTGACCGGGACGCCCTGCGCCGGGCGGCGGGGGCGATCCCCAACCTTGCGCCCTGGTGCGACCCGCAACGCTTCGACCCCGTCCTGGATGTCAGCGTGATCGCGAACTTCCCCAACACCTACCGGCTGCAGGGCCCGGCGCTCGGAACGCCGCCCGCGCGGGGGCTGTTCTTCGTCGGGGACGCGGTCGCCACCCTCAACCCGGAGAACGGACTGTACCTGTCCCTGGCGCTGCCGCACGCCGAGCACCTGATGGCGGCGCTCGACGAGCCGCAACCCGACCTCGGCGGGGTCTCGGCGTCGATGGACGCCTGGGCGGAGCGGTACATCCGCCCCTGGTATCTCGACCACGTGCTGCAGGACGAGTGGATGCTGCGCCGCTTCGGTGGTCAGCAGCCGGATCTCGGCGGCCGGATCCCGCCGGACGTGATCGCCGCCGCGGCCGACGTCGATCCCTCGCTGCTCGCGTTCATCGGGCCGTATCGTGCGCTGCTCGCCGAGCCGGCCATCCTCGACCACGCCCAGGACCGGGTGCGCGAGCTGCTGCGCGGCGGCTGGCGGCCACCCAGCTCGGGGCCGTCGGCGGAACGGATCGAATCGCTCGCCGGGCTCAGCCGACGTTGAGGTGCTGGAACTCCGGGTCCGTCGACGACAGGACCGGGGCGACCAGCTTCACCGGCCCCGCCTTGGTGAAGGTCAGGGTGACATCGGCCAGCAGGCCGGGCTTCAGATCGGGCGAGGTGACGGCGACCCGCAGCGGTGCGTCGGTCAACACGAACAGGGTGTTGCTGGTCAGCGTCAGGGGCAGGCCGGTGGTGGTGACTACCAGTGGGCTGCCGGCCGCACCGTCCGACTTGTGCGGGGTGCCGGTGACCGCGGTCAGGGTGTCGTCGCCGTAGGTCAGCACGGAGGCGCTCACCACGCCGCGGCCGGCGCTGTCGGCGACCACCATCAGATTGCGCACCAGAACCGGGCCGGTGCTGGAGTTCACGCCCTCGGCCGGCGTGTACGGCTGCAGCGTCTGCGCGTTCATGCCGCAGCCGGTCAGTGCCAGGGCGAGCGGCACGCAGAGGCTGACGCCGATTCGCCGAAGGGTGCTGGCCATCTGAACTCCTTGTGGTCGCCGGTTTGGGGGTCAGCCTAACGAATTGCGCCTCGGTTTGGGGGTGCCGGACCGGTGTCGTCCGCACTGGCCGAAGAGGTGTCCAGGCAACCAAACAACACGAAACCAAAAGTTGGTTTGTGTGGGAATCAGACCGCAAGTGTTGACAAAGAAGCCTAAACCGATATGATCGAAGGTAAATCAACTTCCTACGGAGGCGATAGCCACATGTACGCAGAGGAACGTCAGCGCACGATCGTGAGCATGGCGCTGCGGTACGACCGGGTCGCCGTGACCGCGTTGGCGCAGCGCTTCAATGTGACGACCGAGACCATCCGTCGCGACCTGGACGTGCTCGACCGCCGGGGCATCCTGCGCCGGGTGCACGGCGGCGCCGTCCCGGCCGAGAACGTGCGGCTGGTCGAGACGGCGGTCGCCGACCGCGAACCCGCGTTCTCCGTCCAGAAGGGCCGCATCGCGCAGGCCGCGCTGCGCTTCCTGCCCACCGGCAACGGCTCGACCGTGCTGATCGACTCGGGCACCACCACCGCCCGCTTCGCCGCGGCGATGGGCGGCAACCAGCAGCACACCGTGGTGACCAACTCGGTCCCGATCGCCTCGCAGCTGGCGCTGCTCCAGGGCGGCCTGGTCCACCTGGTCGGCGGCCGCGTGCGGGGGCTCACCCAGGCAACCGTGGGTGGCGAGACGGTGGAGGCGCTGGCGCGACTCACCTGCGATGTCGCCTTCCTCGGCACCAACGGCCTGAGCGTCGAACACGGCCTGTCCACCCCCGACAGCGACGAGGCCGCGGTCAAGCGCGCGATGGTTCGCGCGGCGCGTCGCCGCGTGGTGCTGGCCGACTCGTCCAAGGTGGGTGCGACCCTGTTGGTGAGTTTCGCGGCACTCAAAGATGTCGAAGTGCTGGTAACCGACTCGGGATTGCAGGAAGCTGATCGCCATCAGCTAGTCAACGCAGGATTGGAGGTCGTCGTCGCATGATCATCACCCTCACCGCGAACCCGAGCCTCGATCGGACCGCCAGCTTGGACGCGCCGTTGGCGCGTGGGCAGGTCCAACGAGTCAGTGGGGTCACAGTGGAACCGGGCGGAAAAGGGGTCAATGTGGCCCGCGCCATTCATTATGCGGGCCATCCGGTCCGAGCGGTGCTGCCGGCACCGGACGAGGACCCGATCCTGGCGGCACTGCGCCAGCTCGGCGTGGACTACCGCACCGTGGCGGTGGACGAGGGTGTGCGGATGAACCTCACCCTGACCGAGCCGGACGGCACCACCACCAAGCTCAACGAGCCCGGTCCGCGGCTCTCCGACGAACTGATCGAGTCGCTGGCGACGCTGGTGGTCAGCGAGGCGGGAAGTGCCGACTGGGTGGTCCTGTCGGGGTCGCTGCCGCCCGGCGTGCCGGCCGACTTCTACGCCACCCTGGTGCGGCGGCTCCGCCCGCTGGGGGTCAAGGTCGCGGTGGACACCTCCGACGATCCGTTGCAGGCGTTGGTCGACAACTTCCCCGACGCCGCACCCGATCTGCTCAAGCCCAACTCCGACGAACTCGCCCAGCTCACCGGGGCGGACGCCGAGGAGCTCGAGGCGGCGGCGAAGGCCGGCGACCCGAGCGCGGCGGTGACGGCCGCGCGCAGCCTGGTCGAGCGCGGCGTCGCCGCCGTGATGGGCACCTGGGTGCCTCCGGCGCGGTCCTGGTGACCGCCGGGTGCCTGGCATGCCAGCCCACCCCCATCGTCCCGCCTGGCACCGTCGGCGCGGGCGACTCATCGGTGGCCGGTTATGTGCTGGCCGACTGCGGGGAGAAGCCGCCCCCGGACGACTCCGAACCGCTGTGGCGTACGGCTCCGCCGCGGCATCGATGGCCGGAAGCGCACTGCCCAGGCCCGAGCACCTCAACACCGCCGATGTCGTCATCACCGACCTCGGCTGAACTTTCCGAAACCTTCGAAAGGACACACCAATGTCGCAGGACCTGATCACTGCTGATCTGGTTGTGCTCGATGTCGATCTTGGGCCGACCAAGAACGACGTGATCCACAATCTGGCCGAGCTGGTCGCCAAGGCAGGTCGCGCCGACGCGCCGGCCTCGGGCCGACGCTCTGGCCCAGGAGGAGAAGGCTGCCACCGGTCTCGGTGGCGGCATCGCGATCCCGCACTGCCGGTCGGCGGCCGTCAGCACGAACTCGCTGGCCTTCGCCCGGCTGAAGCCCACCGTCGACTTCGGGGCCTTCGACGGCCCCGCCGACATCGCCTTCCTGATCGCCGCCTCGGACGGCTCCGACGACGCGCACCTGGCGCTGCTGGCCCAGCTGGCCCGCAACCTGATGCGCGCCGAGTTCACCGACGGGCTGCGCAACGCGGCCACGCCGGACGAGGTCGTCGCACTGGTCAACGCCGCGATCCACCCCGACGAGGCAGAGGCGGCCCCGGCCGCCGCGCCGGCCGCCGCCGCGGGTGCGGCCTCCGATGAGAAGGTCGTCCTGGTGGCGGTCACCGCCTGTCCGACCGGCATCGCCCACACCTTCATGTCGGCCGACGCCCTGGAGCAGGCCGCCAAGGCGGCCGGCGTCGAGCTGCATGTCGAGCCGCAGGGCTCGGGCAAGGTCACCCCGATCGCGCCGTCGATCATCGCGGGGGCGTCCGCGGCGATCTTCGCCACCGACGTCGGCGTCCGCGACAAGGAGCGGTTCGCCGGCCTGCCGGTGATCGAGTCCGGCGTCAAGCGGGCCATCAACGAGCCGGCGAAGATGATCGAGGAGGCCCTCGCGGCCGCCAAGGACCCCAACGCCCGCAAGGTCAGCGGTGACGCCTCGGCGGCCGCCGCGAGTGCGGGTGGCAGCCAGCTGAGCGTCGGCAAGCGCATCCAGCAGGCGCTGATGACCGGCGTGTCGTACATGATCCCGTTCGTGGCCGCGGGCGGCCTGATGATCGCCCTCGGCTTCGCGATGGCGGGCTTCGACGTCGCGCTGGCCCCGGGTGCCGCGGGCGGCGCGCGGGAATGCGTCGCCCTGCCCTGGGTCGATGCGGCCAGCTGTGCCGCGGCCGCGGAGGCCGGCGACTCGATCGGCAGCCTGATCCTGGCCGCCGGCTGGAACGCCGGGTTCATGAACTACATCGGGGCGCTGCTGTTCACCATTGGCGGCGCGGCCTTCGGCTTCCTGCTGCCGGCCCTGTCCGGCTACATCGCCTTCGGTCTCGCCGGCCGTCCGGGCATCGCCCCGGGCTTCGTCGGCGGCGTCATCGCCGGCGCCCTCAGCGCCGGCTTCCTGGGCGCGCTGGTCACCGGCCTGCTGGCTGGTGTGATCGCGCTGTGGATGTCGAACTGGAACGTGCCGCGCTGGCTGGCCGGCCTGATGCCGGTGGTGATCATTCCGTTGCTGGTGACAGCGGCGGTGGGCCTGATCATGTACCTCTTCCTCGGCCGTCCGCTGGCCGCGATCACCGAGGGGTTGACCAACGGGCTCAACGGCATGGCCGCGAGCGGTGCGGGCGTCCTGCTCGGCCTGGTGCTCGGCCTGATGATGTGCTTCGACCTGGGTGGTCCGGTGAACAAGGCGGCCTACCTGTTCGCGACCGCGGGCCTGGCCGCGCAGACCGATGCGTCGTTCCAGATCATGGCCGCGGTGATGTGTGCCGGCATGGTGCCCCCGATCGCCCTGGCGCTGGCCACCACGGTGCGGGCCAAGCTGTTCACCGAACCGGAACTCGAGAACGGCCGGGCCGCCTGGCTGCTGGGTGCCGCCTTCATCTCCGAGGGCGCCATCCCGTTCGCCGCCGCCGACCCGCTGCGGGTGATTCCGTCGATGATGGCCGGCGGTGCGGTGACCGGTGCGCTGTCCATGGGCCTCGCGGTCGGCTCGCGAGCCCCCCACGGCGGCCTACTGGTCGTTCCGCTGATGCAGAACGCGTTCGGCTTCCTGATCGCGCTGATCGCCGGGGTGCTGGTGGCGGCCGTCGCGGTGGTCGCCGCGAAGCAGTTCTGGCCGGCCAAGCAGGTCGCGGTGGCCTGATCGCAGTTCCTGATCCGAGCCCGTCGGCAGTGCGCCGGCGGGCTCGGTGTCATTTGTCGGCGGCGGAACCATTTGGTGTTGTCAGAGCCGTTTTGGCGGCCGGATTTCCGGCGTCCGGATGGCGTGAGTGCACACGATGGATGCCCTTGTCAACCCCCCAAAGTGCCTCTGGCTAGGACGAACGTTTCGAATAGTGGACTCCTTCGTGCTACCATGGAGGTCTGGGAAAGGGGTCTGCTAGATGACTTTTGAAGTCGGTGAGACGGTGGTCTACCCCAATCATGGGGCAGCCGTCATCGAAGACATTGAAACCCGGACGATCAAAGGCGAGGACAAGCTCTACCTCGTGCTGCGCATCGTCGGCCAGAACGATCTGGTTGTACGGGTCCCGGCACAGAACCTCGACGAGATCGGCGTCCGCAATGTTGTGGACGCGGCGGGTCTCGAGCGGGTGTTCTCCGTGCTCCGGGCACCGCACACGGAGGAGCCGACCAACTGGTCGCGGCGTTACAAGGCCAACCTCGAGAAGCTGCACTCCGGCAATGTGCTGAAGGTGGCCGAGGTGGTCCGTGACCTGTGGCGGCGTGAGCGTGAGCGCGGCCTGTCGGCCGGCGAGAAGCGCATGCTCGCCAAGGCTCGTCAGATCCTGGTCTCCGAGCTGGCGCTCGCCGAGAAGGTCGAAGAGGATCGGGCCGAGGTCCTGTTGGACGAAGTCCTGGCTTCCTGATCGAAGTCCACCGAACCGGCCGTCGCATCCGCGGCGGCCGGTTCGCCGTATTCCGGCCCTGATCCCGCCGATCGGGCCGCCTCCGCCACCTGGTCGTCCCGACGTAGGTCAGCGATCCCCTCGTCATCCCGACGGTCGGCGATCGCGGTCGTCATCCCGACGGAGGCCGGGATCCCGTGGCTGCCCGCACGCCGGCGCGGGGAACGCTGCCGGTCGAGCGCGCAGAACAGTTGAGACCCGGCACGCTATCGCCCTGGCCAGTGAATGCAAGATATTGCATTTCACGAATAGAGTTGCACGTGTGGGCGGAGTTGACTTAGGGTTTCCGGCATGACGGCAACGCAGCTGGATGCGATGGACGCCTACCGGACCATGTGGCGGATCCGCCTCTTCGAGGAGGCGGTCGAGGATCTCTACGGGCGGGGCATGATGCACGGCACCATGCACCTGTCCATCGGTCAGGAGGCGGTGCCCACCGGTGCCTGCGCGGCGTTGAAGGACGGCGACCAGATCACCTCGACCCACCGCGGGCACGGCCACTGCATCGCCAAGGGTGCCGATCTGGGCCGCTCGATGGCCGAACTGCTGGCCCGGGACAACGGCTACTGCCGCGGCCGGGGTGGTTCGATGCACATCGCGGACGTCGCCACCGGCAATCTGGGCGCCAACGGCATCGTGGCCGGCGGGCCGCCGATCGCGGCCGGTGCCGCGCTGAGCAACAAGCTGCGCGGCACCGACCAGGTCTGCCTGTGCTTCCATGGCGACGGCGCGGTGGGCGAAGGCGCCTGGCACGAGGCGCTCACCCTGGCGTCCATGTGGAACCTGCCCGTGGTGTTCATCTGCGAGAACAACAAGTACGGCATGTCGATGTCCAGCGAGCGGGCCTTCAAGGTCGAGCAGATGAGCGAGAAGGCCGCCGCCTACGGCGTCCCCGGCGAGACCGTGGACGGCAACGACGTTGAGGCGGTCTTCGACGCCGTCTCGCGGGCGGTGGCCCGGGCCCGGGCCGGCGAGGGCCCGACCTTCATCGAGGCGCTCACCTACCGCTGGCGCGGCCACTCCAAGTCCGACAAGAACCTGTACCGCACCCGTGAGGAGATCGCGCACTGGCGGGCCGACGATCCGATCGCAGCCTACGCCGACGTCCTGCTGCAGCGCGGTGCCGCCACCCAGGAGGAGCTGAACGCCGCCAGCGACGTCGTGCGCAACGAGATCCGCGAGGCCGTGCGGTTCGGCACCCAGGGGGATGAGCCCACGGTGGAGGCGATGCTGGCCGGGGTCTACGCCCCGTCCCCGGTCGACCCGCGTCCGATCGGGGCGCGGGCATGAGCGGCACTCGCACGATGACCTACGCCGAGGCCGTCCGGGAGGCGATGGCCCAGGCGATGGCCGCCGACGACCGGGTCTTCCTGATGGGTGAGGACGTCGGCGTCTACGGCGGCGCGTTCGGTGTCACCAACGACCTGTACCAGCGGTTCGGCACCGACCGGGTGCGGGACACCACCATCTCGGAGCTGGGCATCGTCGGCATGGGGGTCGGCGCCGCCCTGACCGGGATGCGGCCGATCGTCGAGATCCAGTTCTCCGACTTCCTCTGCCAGGCGATGGACCAGGTGGTGAACCAGGCCGCCAAGCTGCACTTCATGGTCGGCGGCCAGGCCGACGTCCCGCTGGTGGTCCGGGCGCCCGGCGGCTCCGGCACCGGCGCCGCGGCCCAGCACAGCCAGTCGCTAGAGGCCTGGTTCGCGCACATCCCCGGCCTGAAGGTGGTGATGCCGTCCAACGCGACGGACGCCGGCTCGCTGCTGCTGGCGGCGCTGGAGGACCCCAACCCGGTGCTGGTGCTGGAGCACAAGCTGCTCTACAAGCAGACCTTCGAGGTGCCGACCGCGTTTCCCAAGGCGTTCCTGGGCGAGGGCCGGATCGAGCGCGAGGGCACCGACCTGACCATCGTGGCCACCTCGGTGGAGGTGCAGCGCTCGGTCGAGGCGGCCGAGCGGCTGGCCGAGGCCGGGATCAGCGCCGAGGTGATCGACCCCCGCACGATCAAGCCGCTGGACCTCGACCTGATCCTGAGCTCGGTGTCCCGCACCGGCCGCGTGCTGCTGGTGCAGGAGGCGGTGAAGACCGGCGGGTTCATGGCCGAGGTGTCGGCGACCATCGCCGAATCCGAGGTCTTCGGCGACCTGCAGGCACCGATCCGGCGGCTCTGCGGCCTGGACACCCCGATCCCGTACAGCCCGAAGCTGGAGCGGGCCAGCGTGCCGCAGGTCGACGACATCGTCGCCGCGGCGTCCGCGCTGGTCGGGGAGTGGTGAGCCATGCCCCGGGTTCCGCTGTTGATGCCGAAGATGTCGATGACGATGGAGTTCGGCACGGTCGAGGAGTGGCTGGTCGAGGTCGGCGGGCCGGTCACCGACGGCGACGCCGTGGTCGTGGTGACCACCGACAAGGTCGACATGGACGTCGAATCGACCTGCGACGGCACCCTGATCGAGGTGCTGGCCCAGCCCGGTGAGCAGGTGCCGGTCGGTGAGCCGATCGCCTGGATCGACACCGAGAA
>JBGALC010000036.1:0-35258 GCA_044224095.1 Micropruina sp.
CCCGCCACGATCAGCGCGCCGGACGCGACCCGCGAAGCTCCGGCAGCCCCGGATCGGGCGAGCGCGATCACCGCGCCGACCAGGAAGAGGTAGGCGAGGCCGATCGCCGTGGTACCGGAGCCCGAAACCGGGCTCTCCGGCCTCGACCCGGTCGACGGTTTCCAGGATGCCGCCCAGGAACTGGAGCAGCGCGCCCAGGGCCGCGAGCGTGACGAGCGGGCGGCTCACGATCGAGTCTCATGCGCGTCGGTCATCGTCTTCTCCTTGGTCGAGGACTCGCGACGACGCTACGATTCCCCCGAGCGACGAGGCATCCGGGGAATCACCGGAATCCCGTCGCGGTCGGCACTCAGGGCAGCCACGGAGGGCGCGGAGCAACTGCCGGATCGGAGGCGGCGATGTCATCCGAGACCGCGATGCCGCGGAGGAACCCGAACCTGGCCGTCGCGCCCCGGCCGGCTGACGGTGCGGCACTGCTGACGATCGCTCGCGGCGAGTTGCGCTCCGGCTCGCTCGCCCGCGCGTGGGAGGCGTGCCGGGCGGCAGCGGCGCTCGGACGGGCCGACGATGACGCCCTGCTCGGTGACCGCGACCCGGCACGCTCCGCCCGGGTGCGGGCCGTGATCGAGGTGACCCGCAACCCCTGGTACCGGGTGCCCGAGCCGGACACTACGATGCCGTCCGAGACCGCCGACCTCCGCGTCGCGGAGTTGCACGCGGAGTACGTCAGGCATCTGCACCCCCGACATCTCGACGATCGCCGCCGGATCGCCGCCGAGATCGATGCGCTCGCCGTCGGCACCTACCGGCCCGTCGACGCCGCCTGGGCCACGCTCTACCGGCTGGAGCTGGCGGCCCAGGCCGGCTGGCGGCGCGAGCTCGACGCGGGCATGGTGCAGCTGGCGGCGCTCACCCGGCACCTCGACTCGCCGGTGTGGCACTGGCGCTACCTGGCCGCGCGACGCCAGGTCGCCCACATCGACGGGCAGCTCGGCGACGCCAAGGACCTCGCGGAGCAGTCCCGCCGGGCCGGCGAGACCGCCGGGGTCGAGGAGGCCGCGCACACCGACCTTGATCTTCCGCTGGGAGGTCGCCCGCTGGACCGGGGAAGGCCTCGACGAGGTCGAGCGCGACGTCCGCCACTGGCTCGCCGAGGCGCCGAACGACGCCCGCGGCTGGCACGCCCTGATCCTGCTGGAGATGGGCCGGAGTGACGAAGCGCTCGCGATCTGGCGCTCGCTCGCCCCGCACCTCGGCGAGATCCCGCAGGAGGCACGCGAGTGGATCGTCGCGATGGTCGGCTGCGTGGACATCGCTGTGGCCGCGCGTGATCGCGAGTCGGGCGCGTTCCTGCGCGACGCGCTCGCGCCCTACGCCGAGCAGCACTTCATGGGAACGATCCTGACCGAGTACGGCGGTCCGATCACGGGCGAGCTCGCGAAGCTGGAACTCCTACTCGGGAATCGCGCGGAGGCGCGGCGACTCGCCGCCCGGGCGGCTCGCGCCGCCGAGGACTTCCACGCACCCCGCTACGCGGCACGATACGCCGCGCTCGCCGCCTCGCTGGGAGACCGCGGCGGCGGGCTCTCCGGGCGCGAACTGGAGATCGCCCGCCTGGTCTCCGAGGGACTCTCCAACCGGGGCATCGGCGAGCGGCTCGTCATCTCCGAGCGCACGGTGGAATCGCATGTGTCGAGCGTCTTCCGCAAGCTCGGGGTCAGCAGTCGTACGGCGCTGGCCCGCCGGGTGCTGGGCGGCGAAGGCTGATCCCAGCCGGCTGACGCGGCATCGGCCCCGTTGCCGACGGTGGCCTCCGATGCCGACGGGACTCGTCGCCGACCGGGAGCCGGCCCGAGGTCGGGGGGCGGCAGGAGAGGCAGCCGGCAGTAGTCTGAGCCCGGTCCGGTGAGCGCGGGCGCGCGTCGAGGGAGAGCAGCCAGATGAGACCACTTCGCTACTCGATCAACGTCACGCTGGACGGCTGCTGCCATCACGAGGCGGGGATCCCTCCGGACGAGGAGTCGATGCGCTACTGGACCGCCGCGATGGGACGAGCCGATGCCCTGCTGTTCGGCCGGGTGACCTACCAGATGATGGAGTCGGCGTGGCGGCGTCCGGCCACCGGCGAGTGGCCAGACTGGATGGCTGCGTGGGAGGTCCCGTTCGCCGAGACCATCGACCGGGCGAAGAAGTACGTCGTGTCGAGCACGCTGAGCGGGGTCGACTGGAACGCCGAGCTGATCCGCGGCGATGTGGGGGAGGCGGTGCAGCGACTCAAGCAGGAGCCCGGCGAGGGACTGTTCGTGGGCGGGGTGACGCTGCCCTCGGCGTTGGCGGAGCTGGGCCTGATCGACGAGTACGAGTTCGTCGTGCAGCCCGTCCTGGCCGGACACGGGCCGACGCTGCTCGCCGGCCTGCGCGAGCGCGTCCGGCTCGACCTCGTGGGACGACAGGAGTTCCGGTCGGGAGCGGTCGCCCTGCGATACCGCTCCCGGTGAGTCCCGGGGCGGACCCGCCGGCGGGGCTACCCGGGCGTGCTCAGGCGACGAAGCGACGGACGAAGGCGAGCGCGGTCTCGGCGACCTCCCGCCAGCCATGATCGATGGTCAGCGAATGGCCGCGGCCGGGGATCTCCACGAGCTCGGTGACGCCGGGGTTCTTGGACTGCTGCTTGTAGGTGGCCCGGGTGATGGCGAGCGGGACGGTGTTGTCGTTCTCGCCGGCGATCACCAGCAGAGGCCCGCGGTCGGGGTTCCTGACGTCGACGGTCACCTCGTTGTGGAACGGGTTGATGTTGGCGACCGCCGCCTGGAACAGCGGCGCGCCCGAGGCCGGCACGTGGAACTCGTCGTACAGGCGGCGTGCCTCGTCCTGGTCCAGGTTGTTCGCCCAGCCGTAGCTGAACTGCTCGAACGTCAGCGCGATCGCCTTGCCGCGGTTGGCGGGATTGGCGAGGACGGGCGCGGCGGACTTCAGCGACGACGCGGGCAGCGGCAGGACGCCCCGGAACGGCGCGTTGTCGATGGTCACGGTGGCGGCCGATGCCCCTCGCCGGCGATCTTCTGCGCGATCAGTCCGCCGAACGAGTGGCCGACGACGGCCGGCTTGGCGACCAGCCCGGCGATCGCGGCCAGATAGTGGTCGGTGACCTGCTGCACCATCTTGTGGGCGAAGACGTCCGGGTGATGGCGGGCCGCCTCGACCGATGCCGGGTCGTCCGGCCAGCCGGGTGCGATGGTGGCGTAGCCGGCCTCCTCGAACAGGCCGCGCCACGGCGCCCAGCTGCTGGAGAGCAGCCACAAGCCGTGGACGAACACCACCACCGGCCGTCCGCCGGCGTTGGCTGCGTCGACCTCGGCCCGCTCCCAGTCCGTGACATCCGACATCTGCGGCTCCTCTCGCCCTTGCGCCGATCCGGCGCGTCCTGAACGCTACGCCGGTGTCTGCGCCGGCATCGGGGAATCCCGCGGTCCGTGCACCCGGCGGGTGTCCTGCCGGTACTTCCGCGGCGACATCCCGCACCTCCCAGGACACCGTCCAAGGCATCCGACCGGACCCGCTCGGCGGGGCGTCCCTACGATGAGGGCATGACCGACGCACCGGCGTATCGGATCTGGCCGCCCGTCGCCCTGGGGGCGCCCCTGCTCGCCGGCCTCGGTCTCACCGCGGCCGGGCACGATCCGATCTCGTTGCCGGTCGGGTCCCGGGTCGTCGCGGCCGTTCTGCTGGTGACTGCCGCGTTGTGGAACGGGTGGGCGCTGATCCTCATCGGGCGGCATCGCACGGCCCTGCTGCCCGGCGGTTCCACCCGCACCATCATCGACCGCGGTCCGTTCCGGGTGAGCCGCAACCCGCTCTACCTCGGCCTGATCGCGCTGGATGCGGGGCTGGCGCTGCTGGTGCCGTCGCTCTGGGGGCTGGTCCTGGTGCCGGTCGGCGTCGCACTGCTCTGGTGGGGCGCCATCGCGCCCGAGGAGCGCTATCTGACCGCCAAGTTCGGCGCCGACTACGCCGCCTACCGTGCCAGGGTGCGGCGCTGGCTGTAGCCGCGCACCTTGCGGCGCCCGGTGGTCTTCCGGCCCCGCACGTCCGGTGGCCCGCGAGCACGCCCGTAGGCTGGTGAGGTGAAGCTCGCCGCGCCCGAGGGGACCGGTGGGCAGCCTGCCCTGGCGCACCACGCGGAGTGGTCCAGGCTGACCGAGTTGGGCCGGATCGAGCGGGTCGAGGTCCGCTCCGGGCAGGGTTGGCTGGCGATCCGGTCGGGTCTGGACAGCAACGACCTCAACGGCGTCGTCAGCGCGCCGGGTCGGCTGCCGGACGCCGCGCAGATGGCCGCATTGGGTTTCTGGTTCGGCGAGCTGCCGGCCACCTGGCACCTGAGGACGCCCGACGAGAGCTTTCCGGGGCTCGCGGCGGAGGCCGGATGGCGTCCGGAGGGAAGCGCCCGGTGCGCGGGCAGGCAACTGCCGCTGACGCCCGACGCGCCCGCCGGAATCACCGTCCGCCGGGTCACGACGGACGTCGATCTGACCGCCTGGCTGGACGTCGCCGAGGCGTGTGGCTGGTTCGATGCCGGGGAGCGGCAGTCCCGTGGGGCGCTCGCCCGGGCGCTGCCCTGGCCGCGCTGGATCGCCTCTCGCGACGATGAGCCGGTCGGGATGGCGACCGGCTGGCGCGACCGGGCGGTGGCCGAACTGGTGGACGTGGCGGTGCTGCCCACCGCCCGGCGCGCCGGCGTCGGCAGCGCGCTGGTCGGCGCGGTGGCTGACTGGGCGGGGGCGTCCGGGCAGCTGGTGGCGGCGCCGAGCCCGGACGGCTGGGGCCTGCTGCGCGCCCTGGGCTTCGCGAACCGGCCAGCCCTGCCGGACGTGGTGGCCTACTGGCCTGGAGCGACCGGCGAGGGCGGTGCCGACCGGCCCACCGCGGCCAGGTCTCCGGCAGCTCTGCCGGTGAGGGCCACGAATCACCGATCATCATGAGTACAAACCGCTATTTGTGATACGTTGCCGGCACCGACCAGGGGAGACGACCGTGAGCGCAGCAGCAGCCGAACTCGACCGGGCGTTGCGCGCGCTGGCCGACCCGAACCGCCGAGCCATCCTGGCGGTCGTCCGGGGCGGTCCGCGTCCGGTCGGCCAGATCGCCGAGGCGGTCGGACTCTCCCAGCAGACCACCTCGCACCACCTCGGCGTCCTGCGCGCGGCCGGCCTGGCCCGCCGGACACAGCAGGGCACCCGGCATCTGTTCGTGGTGGACACCGACGGGCTGGCGGCCGTCCGTTCATACCTGGACGACTTCTGGCCGTCGAGGCTCGCCGCGCTGAAGGCAGCCATCGAGACCCGTGCGGAGACCGGGCGTGGCTGAGTACACGGCCTCGATCGCCATCGCCGCCGCACCCGAGGTGGTCTTCGAGTACCTGACGACCGCGGCCGGGCTGACCGCCTGGATGGGCGAGCACGCCGAACTCGACCCGCGTCCCGGGGGTGTGTTCGCGGTCGACATCGCCGGCCACCCGGTCCGCGGCCGCTACCTGCAGGTCGAGCCGCCGACGCGGGTGGTGGTCTCCTGGGGTTTCGCCGGCAGCCCGGCGCTGCCGGCAGGCGCCTCGACGGTGGAGTTCCGGCTGACCCCGATCGAGCGCGGCACCCGGGTGGACCTGACCCACTCGGGGTTGCCCGAGACCGAGCTGACCGGCCACCGGGACGGGTGGCAGCACTTCGTGCCCCGGCTGGCGGTCGTCGCCTCCGGCGGTGATCCCGGCACCGACGACTGGCGTCCGAAACCGGCTGAACCCACGAAACCAGGGGAGTAGCGATGACACCGACATCCACGCAGGCGGAACTGACCGAACGCGTCCGTGCTCTGCTCGCCGGCCGGCCCTCCACCCGGGAGATCGCCATGTTCGGCGGGCGGTCGTTCATGGTCAACGACAAGCTGGCGGTCTGCACGCTCAAGGGCGGCGGGCTGCTGGTGCGGGTCCCGCCCGAGCGGCACGCCGAGCTGACCGGCCGCCCCGGGGCCGGTCAGGCCGAGATGGGCGCGGGCCGGACGATGGGTCCGGGTTGGGTCGAGGTCGCCGCGGGCAGCGTCGGCGACGACGCGGAGCTCTCCTTCTGGCTCGGGGTCGCCCTGGAACACAACCACCGGCTCACCGGGACTCGGAGCGATCGGCGCTAGCAGCTCGGCTCCGATCCGCGGCTCACCTGCCCGGACGGCGAACCGCCGGGCCGTAGGTCGTGCAACGGTGAGACCCACGAGAGGGGACCCTGATGACCGTCTGGGCGGAGTTGCACCTGCATCTGGAAGGCACGCTGGAGCCGGAGTTGATCTTCGCCCTGGCGGAGCGCAACGGCGTCCGGCTGCCCTTTCCCGACCTCGACGACCTGCGCGCACGGTACGACTTCGCCGACCTGCAGAGCTTCCTCGACCTGTACTACACCAACCTGCGCGTGCTGCGGACCGAGCAGGACTTCGCCGACCTGACCGAGGCCTACCTGGCCAGGGCCGAGCGAGCGGGCATCCGGCGGGCCGAGGTGTTCTTCGACCTGCAGGCGCATACCGCGCGGGGGATCGCGGCCGAGGCCGCGCTGGGCGGCGTGCACCGGGCGCTGGCCGCGGCCGAGGAGCGGCACGGCATCAGCACCGGGCTGATCCTGACCTTCCTGCGGCACCTGCCCGCCGACGAGGCGATGACCGCCTACACCCAGGCCGTCGATTCCGGCGTCCCGTTGCTGGGGGTCGGGTTGTGCTCCACCGAGTTGGGCCACTCAACCGAGCCGTTCGCCGAGGTGTTCGCGCGGGCCCGTGCGGACGGCCTGCGCACGGTCGCCCACGCCGGCGAGGAGGGCGACGCGAGCTACGTGTGGAAGGCGCTGGACGTGCTCGGGGTCGAACGGATCGACCACGGCGTCCACGCGATCGAGGACGACGAGCTGATCGAACGCCTGGTCGCCGAGCAGATCCCGCTGACCATGTGCCCGCTGTCCAACGTCCGGCTGAAGGTGGTGTCCAACCTGGCCACGCATCCGCTCGGCGCGCTGCTGCGCCGCGGGGTGCGGGTCACGGTGAACTCCGACGACCCGGCCTACTTCGGGGGTTACCTGGACGACGTGGTCGCCGCCCTGCGCGCCGAGTGCGGCCTGTCCGAGGACGACGTCGCCCGGCTGGCCCGCAACAGCATCGAGGCCAGCTTCGCCTCGGACGCCGAGAAGGCGCGACTGCTCGCCGGCTGAGCCTGCGCCCGGGCCGGGCTGCCGGAACCCGCGTTCATCGGATCGGCCGGAGCGCCGCGGTGAGCTTCCCGGCCGCGGACGCCGCGGAGGGGCTGGAGTTGGGCCCGACCGCCGCCAGGCTGGACAGGATCGCCGCGATCTCGGCGACGTCGAACGCGATCGGCGCGCAGTCGGTCGCCGGGCTGAACCGGACGCCTCCACCGCGGCCGGGCCGCGAGCGGAACGGCACGCCGGCATCACGCAGGCGTTCGACGTCCCGCTCGACGGTCCGGGTCGAGACCCCGAGCCGGTCGGCGAGCTGGCGGGTGGTCAGGGCGGTCGTGGAGCGGGCCAGGATCTCGATCAGCCGCTGGTGCCGCTCCACGCGGCGCAGCGCCAGATGCCCGTCGCGGGACGCCGCGGCCAGCCGATGGCGTTCGTCCATGCGACATCGTAAATCCCGACGCCGGCGTGGCGGCATAGCCGGCCAGGCTGGTGGCCATGGACAGCCCTGTTGAGAACTTCTTCGCCCGCTACGCCGAGGCGCTGCTGGCTCGTGACGCGGACGCCGTCGCGGAGCTGTACGCGGTGCCGGCGCTGATCGCCTTCCCCGGACGCTCGATCGCGGTCTCCGAACGCGAGCAGACGCGGGACTTCTTCGCCGCGAACTGGGCCGGCTACACCGGGGTGACCGAGGCCGACCCCGAGGCGTCGGTCATCGCCCGGGCCGATCACAGCCTCTGGGTGGACGTCACCTGGCGCTACGCCGGCCAGCCCCGCGAGCGCTACGTCTACCAGTTGCTGGACGGGCCCTCCGGCTGGCAGATCGGGGTGCTCACGCCGTTGGAACTGTAGCCGTCGTTCGCCGGAGCGTCCACCTGGTAGACGGCGAGCGGTCCCTGACCGGGGGCCCTCGCCATCGCGTGCCCTCTCGCTCAGCAGGGGCTGCGCGCTGAACGCGTCACGAGCGTCGTCGCGAGCCCGGATCGGTTCCGGCAGGCTCGACCGGCGGCGTCGCGGTTGAGCCCCGCCCGGGTGCGGGGCGGTACACTCCACCCTCGTGGCTGCTGCAGACCTGCTCTCCGACCTCGCCGAACTCGACCGGACCCTGGCGTCCATCGAGACTGTGCTCGACCCCGAGGCGAAGCGGCAGCAGATCGCCGAGCTTCAGGAGCAGGCGTCCGCGCCCGACCTGTGGAACGACCAGGAGAACGCCCAGCGGGTCACCTCGCGGCTGTCGGCGCTGCAGGCCGAGGTCGACCGGCTGGCGGCGCTGCGGCAGCGGGTCGACGATCTGGGCGTGCTGATCGAACTCGGCCAGGAGGAATCCGACGCCGACACCCTGGCCGAGGCGGTACGTGATCTCGGCCGGTTGTCCACCGACATCCAGGCGCTCGAGGTCCGCACCCTGCTCAACGGCGACTACGACGAGCGGGACGCGGTGGTCACCATCCGGTCCGAGGCCGGGGGGGTGGACGCCGCCGACTTCGCCGAGATGCTGCTGCGGATGTACCTGCGCTGGTCCGAGCGGCACGGCTATCCGGCCGAGGTGTACGACATCTCGTACGCCGAGGAGGCCGGCATCAAGTCGGCCACGTTCACCGTCAAGGCGTCCTTCGCCTACGGCACGCTGAGCGTCGAGCAGGGCACCCACCGGCTGGTCCGGATCAGCCCCTTCGACAACCAGGGACGCCGGCAGACCTCGTTCGCCGGCGTCGAGGTGCTGCCGGTCACCGAGGAGGCCGACCACATCGACATCCCCGAGGCCGACATCCGGGTGGACGTGTTCCGCAGCTCCGGCCCCGGCGGGCAGAGCGTGAACACCACCGACTCCGCCGTCCGGCTCACCCACCTGCCCACCGGCATCGTGGTCAGCTGCCAGAACGAGAAGAGCCAGCTGCAGAACAAGGTCGCCGCGATGAAGGTGCTGCAGTCGCGGCTGCTGGAGCGCGCCCGCCGCGAGCGCGAGGCCGAGCTGAACGCCCTGAAGGGCGACGGCGGAAACTCCTGGGGTTCGCAGATGCGCTCCTACGTGCTGCACCCCTACCAGATGGTCAAGGACCTGCGCACCGAGTACGAGGTGGGCAGCCCGGACGCCGTCTTCGACGGCGACCTGGACGGCTTCATCGACGCCGGCATTCGCTGGCGCCGCCAACAGGGCGAGCGGTAGCCAACCGGCGCCCGGCGTCCCGGCGCCCGGCGCCCGGCGTCCGGCGCCCGGCGTCCGCACTCAACGCTCGCCGAACTATTCGGGGCTCGCCGAACTCGGCGAGCCCCAAATAGTTCGGCGAGCGATGGCGGACGCCGTTCCCCGAGGATGCTCGGGCTGCCAGGTTGCCGGTGCGGGCGGGCGTGGCGTCCGGGCCGCAGCACGGACCTCGCCTAGACTCCATGCTGGTCGGCTGAGTGTTTCTCAGGAACTTCCCCAATCGCCGAGACCGACCGGAGTAGCAACGTGATCACGTTCGAGGACGTCACCAAGATCTACGAGGGGCAACGCCGGGCCGCGCTGTCCGGCGTCAACGTCACCATCGACAAGGGCGAGTTCGTCTTCCTGGTCGGCAGTTCCGGCTCGGGCAAGTCGACCTTCATCCGGTTGGTGCTGCGCGAGTACCGGGCCACCAAGGGCCGGATCTTGGTGGCCGGCAAGGATCTGGGCCGGTTGCACGGCTGGAAGGTGCCCGGGCTGCGCCGGCAGCTGGGGGTGGTCTTCCAGGACTTCCGGCTGCTGCCCGGCAAGACGGTCACCGAGAACGTGGCCTTCGCCCTCCAGGTGATCGGCAAACCCACCTCGACCATCAAGCGGGTGGTGCCTGAGACCCTGGAGATGGTCGGGCTCGACGGCAAGGGCAGCAGGCTTCCCGAGGAGCTCTCCGGAGGCGAGCAGCAGCGGGTGGCGATCGCCCGCGCGTTCGTCAACCGGCCGGCGATCCTGCTCGCCGACGAACCGACCGGCAACCTCGACCCGACCACCAGCATCGGCATCATGAAGCTGCTCGACCAGATCAACCGCACCGGCACCACCGTGGTGATGGCCACCCACGACGCCACGATCGTCGACCAGATGCGCAAACGGGTGATCGAGCTCGTCGACGGCGAGCTCGTCCGTGACCAGAGCAAGGGCGTCTACGGCTACCAGTGAGCACCGCGATGAACCTGGCCCGCCCGTCCCGAATCCTCGAAGGAGTCCGCCATGCGGCACACCCTGCGTGAGGCCTGGTCCGGCCTGCGCCGAAACCTCACCATGACCCTGGCCGTCGTGATCACCATGTGGGTCTCGCTCACCCTGTTCGGCGGCGGGCTGCTCGGCGCCCAACAGGTCGAGCTGGCCAAGGGCAACTGGTACGACAAGATCGAGATCAGCGTCTTCCTGTGCGCCAAGGACACCAAGGGCCGCAACTGCGAGCCCGGTCAGGACGTAACCGACGCCCAGCGCCAGACCGTTCGGACGGCGCTGGAGACCAATCCCGAGGTCGCCACCGTCTACTACGAGAGCAAGGCCGAGGCCTGGGAGGACTTCAAGCGCGTCTACAAGGACTCGCCGGCGCTCAGCTTCATGACCGCCGAGATGATGCAGGACTCGTTCCGGGTGAAGCTGAAGAACCCCGAGCAGTACGAGGGCGTGGTCTCCGCGGTCTCCGGCCTGCCCGGCGTCCAGGCCGTCCAGGACCTGCGGCAGTACCTCAACCCGCTGTTCGAGTGGCTGAACGTGGCCAAGTGGTCGACCATCGGGCTGAGTCTGTGGCTGCTGCTCGCGGCGGCGCTGCAGATCGCCACGACGATCAAGATGGCGGCGTTCTCACGACGGCGAGAGCTCGGCATCATGCGGCTGGTGGGTGCCTCCAACTGGTACATCATGCTGCCGTTCCTGATCGAATCTCTCGTGGCTGCACTCGGTGGCGCGATTCTTGCCTGCGGTTCGCTTGCTGCGGTGCAGAAGTTCCTGATCATCGACAAGGCTAAACCCTCACTCCAGAGTGTCGAGTGGATTGGCTGGCCGCAGGTCGGTTTGGCAATGCTCGGGGTTGTCGCCGTTGGTGTCGTCCTCTCAGTCGTCCCGACGGTGATAGCCACTCGCAAGTACTTGAGGGTCTGAACCGCCTGAGGCCCTCAACCGACCGATTGGGGCCTCATCGTGAACCAGGTGTCTTCCCCCACCTGCAGAACCACGAAGGAATCGCCGCACAAGACCTCACTGCGCCTGCTGCGGCCGTTGATTGCCTTGCTTGCCGTGGGGCTGACCATCAGCCTGGGCACGCCCGCCGGCGCCGAGGACCTGAAGGACCGGCGCGACGGCGTCCGCAAGGCGATCGTGTCGTCCAAGGCCGACGTCGCCGACTCGAAGGCCGAGGTGTCCAAGGCGCTGCTGAACCTGGCCAAGGCGCAGTCCGCGCTGGCCAAGGCGCAGCGCAAGCTGCAGGCCGCCAACGATGCGGTGAGCGACGCCCGGGCCGTCGACGCGGCGATCGGACGTCGGCTCGCCGAGGCTCGCACCAAGCTGGCCGCGGCGAAGAAGGCCGTCCAGCAGGCGAAGGCCGAGGTGGACGCCCAGTTGCGCCGGATGGGCCAGGCGGCCCGTGAGGCGTTCCAGCAGCAGACCGACCTGGTCGGCCTGACCGTGGTCTTCGACTCCGCGGACACCGGGGACCTCTCCCAGCGGCTGCAGTGGTCGAACACCATCCTGGACGCCACCAGCGCCGAGATGACCCGGCTGCGCCAGCTGCAGGTCAAGCTGGAGGCCGCGCGCCGTGCCCAGGCCGCCATCGAGAAGCAGATCGCTGCCGACAAGGCCGAGGCGGAGTCCAACCTGGCGCGGCTGAAGGTGCTGCAGGGCAAGGCGTCCGCCGCCAAGAACGCGGTCGCCGGCCAGGTGGAGAAGCTCGCGAAGGCCCGGAAGGCCGCCCAGGCCGACCTCAACGCCGAGCAGGCCCAGTACCGCAAGCTGCAGGCCCAGGAGGCCTCGATCAGCGCCGAGATCCGGCGCCGCGCCGAGATCGCCCGCAAGAAGGCAGCTGCCGCCGAGGCGAAGCGGCGGGCGGCGGCGAAGAAGGCCGGCAAGCGCTACGTGCCCAGGCAGGAGTCGTCGCGCGGCTTCATCCGCCCGGTGAACGCGCCGGCGGGCTCCCCGTTCGGTCTGCGTTACCACCCGATCCTGCACATCTGGCGGATGCATCGCGGCACCGACTTCGGCGCCGCCTGCGGCACCCCGATCTACGCGTCGGCGGCGGGGCGGGTGGCCAGTGCCCGGCGGCAGGGTGGCTTCGGCAACTACACCGTCATCGACCACGGCTTCGTCAGCGGCAAGTACGTCTCCACCGGCTACGCGCACCAGTCGCGGATGGTGGTCCGGGCCGGCCAGCGGGTCAGGCAGGGTCAGTTGATCGGCTACGTCGGCACCACCGGGTTGTCCACCGGCTGCCACCTGCACCTGCAGTTCTACGTCAACGGTGGCGTGGTCAACCCGATGAACTGGCTGTGAGGGGTGCGCGCGCTCCCTTGGTAGGCTGGCCGTTTCCATCGACCGGCACCTGACCAGGGGAGCGCGACCATGCCACGTGAGAAGGGGCGGATCATGGTCGCCCAGAACAGGCGGGCGCGCCACGACTACCACCTCGGCGATCATTTCGAGGCCGGCCTGGTGCTCACTGGCACCGAGGTGAAGTCGCTGCGGTCGGGCCGGGCGTCCCTGGCGGACGCCTTCGCCACCGTCGACGACGGCGAGGTATGGCTGCGGAACGCCCACATTCCCGAGTACGCCTTCGGCACCTGGACCAACCACGCCGCGCGCCGCAACCGGAAGCTGCTGCTGCACCGTCGCGAGATCGACAAGCTGGAGCGGGCCACGACCGGCTCCGGCCGGACGATCGTGCCGCTGGCGCTCTACTTCCTGGACGGCTACGCCAAGGTCGAGCTGGCCGTCGGCACCGGCAGGAAGGCGTGGGACAAGCGGCAGTCGATCGCCGAGCGTGACGCCAACCGGGACGCCGCCCGCGAGCTGGCGTCCCGCAACCGCGGCGAGTGACCCGGCGGCCCGTGTCGCGTCCGGACCCACGCCCCACGAAAGGCCCTGCCTAACTAGTTCTGCCCTCCCACCTGTGGGAGGGCAGAACTAGTTGGGCAGGGCCTTGCCGGCCCGCCGTGTCCCCACCGGGGGTTCCGTAGTATCCGCGGGGTTCGCCTGCTCGGCTCCCGCGGGTCCGCCCGGCTCTTGCGCGGGGTTCGCCGGATCTGCCGGGTCCGTCGCCTCCTCGCGGTGCACGGGTTCCGCCGGTTCTTCCGGGTCCCGCAGGGCTTCCGCAGGGGTGCCGGGGCGGCTGCCGGCTGTCACGCGTCCGTAATATTTTAGTTACAGCGACCAATATTTTGCTTTTGGGCCGCGGCTGTGCTTCTCTTGAGACAGCTCCAGGGGGCGAGGTCGGGATACCGAACTCGTGGGAGCCGGGCCTAGTGGCCCTTGGCAGGTCCCGCGTCGGGAGCGCGGATCAGACCGGTCGATCCAACGACGATGTGCACTTCGGGGGGAGAGTTATGTCCACACCAGTAATCACCAACGACTTCGCGTCCGTCGACGGCCTCGTACCGCAGGCCAGGCACGCGCGAACCAAGAATTCCTACGGCCCGGTCATGATTGCGGTCTCGATCGCGGCCACGCTCGGCATCCTGGCGTACGCCTGGTTCCTGCTGAGCCCGAACAACCGGGGCGACCTACTGCCCTGGGCCATGGTGATCGTCGCCGAGACGATCCTGATCTTCCATGCGCTGATGGCGATGTGGGCGATCCTGGCGGGCCACAAGGACCCGCGCACGTTCGCCTTCCACGAGACCCAGCGCACCCTCTACGACCCGGCCGGCAACGAGCATCTGCACGTGACGGACGACCCGACCCAGTGGCCGCTGCACGTGGACGGCGAGCCGGTGAGCGTCGACGTGTTGATCACCGTCTACGGCGAGCCGATCGACGTCATCCGGCGGACCGCCGAGGCGGCCAAGGCCGTCCGCGGCGCGCACAGCACCTGGATCCTCGACGACGGCAAGTCGGACGCCGTGCGCGACCTGGCGGCCTCGCTCCAGGTCGGCTACATCCGCCGACTGACCAACCACGGCGCCAAGGCGGGCAACGTCAACAACGCGCTCACCGTGGCCAAGGGCGACTTCTTCGTCATCCTGGACGCCGACTTCGTGCCGCTGCCGGAGTTCCTGGAGGAGACCCTGCCGTTCATGGTCGACTCCAACGTCGCCTTCGTGCAGACGCCGCAGACCTACGGCAACATGCACAACATCATCAGCCGCGGCGCCGGCTACATGCAGTCGATGTTCTACCGGTTCATCCAGCCCGGACGCACCGAGTTCAACGCCGCGTTCTGCGTGGGCACCAACGTGCTGTTCCGGCGCTCCGCCGTGCTCGACATCGGCGGCATGTACACCCAGTCGAAGTCCGAGGACGTCTGGACCTCGCTGATGCTGCACGAGCGCGGCTGGAAGTCGATCTTCATTCCGAAGACGCTGGCGGTGGGCGACGCCCCGGAGACCATCGAGGCCTACACCAAGCAGCAGCTGCGTTGGGCCACCGGTGGGTTCGAGATCCTGTTCACCCACAACCCGTTCAGCCCGAAGCGCAAGCTGTCCCTGGACCAGCGCTTCATGTACTTCGTGACCGCCACCTTCTATCTCACCGGCATCGCCCCGGGCATCCTGCTGTTCGTCCCGGCGCTGGAGGTCTTCTTCGACCTGCACCCGGTGAACCTGCAGGTGGACGTGCTCACCTGGTTCGGCTTCTATGCGGGCTTCTACGTGCTGCAGATCCTGCTCGCGGCGCTCACCCTGGGCAGCTTCCGCTGGGAGGTGCTGCTGCTGGCCGCCAACTCGTTCCCGATCTACCTGCGGGCGTTCCGGAACGCGTTCACCGGCGTCGACACCAAATGGCACGTCACGGGCACGACCACCCGGTCGTCGGCCTTCAACTTCATCATTCCGCAGGTGCTCACCTTCGTCTTCCTGCTCGGCACCTCGATCGTGTCGGTCTGGCGTGACCTGACCCTGGGGCAGCTGAACGTGGCCACCTTCTGGAGCATCGTGAACACGCTCGCCATCGGCGCGCTGATCGGAGTCGCGTTCCATGAGGCCCGTGAGGTGCAGGGCGTCGCCGACCCGACCGATGTCGACCTGGCTAAGGCCGTGATCGAGATCGAGGGCCCGGCGCCGCTGAGCCGCGAGGCGATCGCCCACGCGCGCCGGCAGGTCGAACTGCTCGCCTCCGCCTCGACAGCAGCCGGCCAGGCGCCGTCCGTCGAAGGCGCCGCCGCCGGCGGCGTCCCCGAAACCCTTCCCAAGCGGGCCCGCGAAGCGGCCGACACTGTCCACTGACAACCCGACCGACCAAAGAAAGTTCTGAGGCACAGCAATCATGACCTGGATCAATCGACTCAAGCTCTGGGGCGGCATCCTGGGCATCGCCGCGCTCGTCTTCGCGCTCACCGTCCTGTTCAACCAGCGCCAGTCCCAGGTGGCCAGCATCACCGCCACCGTGGAGGCACCCACCTCGGTCGTCGGCTCGTCCTACGGCGGCGTCGTCACCGAGGCCTATGTGAAGGTCGGCGACGCGGTGCGCACCGGGCAGAAGCTGTTCACGCTGTCCAGCGTGCAGCTGCAGCAGGATGTCGGCAACGGCATCAGGCCCGCCTCCACGGACGCCTACGACATCGACGCGGCCAAGGGCAGCATCACCTACAAGGCCGTCTTCGACGGCTACGTCTCCTCGACGGACGCGGTCCGCGGCTCCTATCTGGGCAACGGTTCCCGGATGGCGGTGGTGGTGGCCGACGGCCAGCGCGCCGTCACCGGCCGGTTCGTCCTGGAGCCGATCGACTACGGCCGAATCGAGCAGGGTGCGCCCGCCCGGATCGTCCTTCCCGACAACCAGTTGGTTGCGGGCACGGTGTCCGGCGTGCAGGTGGTGACCGAGGGCGGGGCGCCGGTCACCTACGTGACCATCGCCAGCGACACGCTCACCGACCCCGCACTGAGCAACCTGGCCCGGCTCGACACCCCGGTGACCGCGATCGTCGACCTGCGTGACGACGGCTGGCTGTCCGGCCCGTCCGAGGCGATGCTCGCCTTCCTCACCAAGATCGGATTGAGGTGATCATCATCGTTAACGCCAAGAAGACTCTCGCCGGCCTGATCGCCGGCGGTCTGCTCGGCACGCTGGTGGCCTGCTCGGCGCCGTCACCGACGGCGTCGAGCGGGCCCAGCCCCGCGCAGACCGGTGCCGCCGGCTCGTCGGCCCCCGTGCTGGCGGCCGACCAGGTCGGTCCGCTGGTCGACGGCATCGCCAAGGCCGCCGGCAAGGACCTCAAGCCGCGCCGGCTGGCCGACGGGCTGGTCCCGCCGACCAACAAGTGGTTCTCAGGCCTGGTCTTCGGCGACACCGCCCAGCCGGTGTTCCCGCTGCCGCTGAGCTTCGGGGTGGACGCCAAGGGGTTCGCCTTCGGGCTGCCGACGGTGACCACCACGACGAAGACGATCATGGGCGGCTACGCCCCGATCATCACCGTCGGCACCGGCTCGAACACCACCTGGACGGTTACCGCCTACGACGAGCTCTCGGTCACCCTCGAGGGCACGTCCGGCGGCAAGCCGGTCGGCACCGTGCGGATCGCCGAAGGCTCGCCGTTCGTCACCTTCACCGCGGCCGGCGCGGCGGCCCTGAGCACCAACCTGCCGTTCGCGGCGTCCGGTGACGCCTGGTCGGTTCAGGGCGGCGCGGCGACCTACGGACTGGTCACCCCCGGGCGGGTGTCCGGGCAGACGGTGACGCTGTCGCAGGGCCAGACCGCGACCTGGTTCGCGGTGCCCGACGGCGGCAGCCTGGAGGCCTTGGTGCCACTGGCGAAGGACGCGGTGACCTCCACCTCCGTGACCTACGCGGTGGACGACAAGGCCACCACGACCCTCGGCTACCACACCGAGGGCGGCGGGCGGACGGCCTTCGCCGTGCTGCCGCACCAGGCGTCCGGCCTGACCGGGCAGACCGAGCCGATCGGCAGCTATCCCAGCATCTACGGCACGTTGAAGCTGTACGCGGGCAACGAGCTCAGCTGGACGGAGCCGCTGCAGGCGGCGCGGGCCGGCCTCGATCTGTCCAAGCTGACCGACGCCGAGCGCAAGGAGCTTGCCGGGGCGGTCCGCGCCGACGTGGCGGCCGCCAAGCCCTATCCCGCCGACACCTACTTCGGCGGCAAGGCGCTGTACCGGGACGCCCAGCTGCTCCAGATCGCGCGCCAGGTGGACGCCGACGACGTGGCCGACAAGCTGACCCAGCAGGTCACGGCGGAGCTGGAGAAGTGGACCGAGCCGAAGGGTTGCGAGACCCGGGACGCGTTCTGCTTCTTCTACGACACCCGCAACCACGGCATCGTCGGCAACACGCCCTCGTTCGGCTCGGACGAGTACAACGACCACCACTTCCACTACGGCTACTTCCTGTACGCCGCGGGGGTGCTGGCCGCCGACAACCCCGACCTGGCCACCAGGCTGGCCCCGGTGATGAACCTGCTGGCGGCCGACATCGCCAGCTCGCCGGGCAACGCGCAGTTCCCGTCGCGTCGCAACTTCGACAGCTACGCGTCCCACTCGTGGGCGTCCGGCACCTCGCCGTTCGCCGACGGCAACAACCAGGAGTCGGCCTCCGAGGCGGTCACCGCCTATGCCGGGTTGACCCTGTGGGCGCGGGCCAGCGGCAACCAGGAGCTGGAGGTCGAGGCCCGCTGGATGCACGCCCTGGAGGCGGCGTCCGCGCAGGCGTACTGGACCGATTTCGACACCAGCGACCCGGTCTACGCCGGCTTCGGGCACTCGGTGATCCCGCTGAACTTCGGCGGCAAGCGCGACTACGCCACCTGGTTCTCGGCCGAGCCGGCCGCGGCGCTGGCGATCCTGCTGATCCCGGTCAGCCCGTCGTCCGACCAGCTGCGCACGGACGCCGCCCGGATCGCCGCGAACGTGAAGGAAGGCATCGGCAGCAAGGGCTTCGAGCAGCAGTACGGGGACTACATCCTGATGTACTCGGCGCTGGCCGGAGAGGACGCCAGGCAGGCGGCGTTGAAGACCGCCCGAGACTTCGACCGGTCGAAGATCGATGACGGCAACACCTACAGCTACCTGCTGGCCTGGTTGCTCAGCCTGAAACCCTGACCCCCAAAGGCCCTCCCTAACTACTTCTGCCCTCCCACATGTGGGAGGGCAGAAGTAGTTAGGGAGGGCTTTCCGGGCGCGGGCTACCAGGTGACGCGGAGCTGGTCGAGGAAAGAACCGAGCGTCGCGGCGTCCCCGGTCACGGTGTAGTCAAGGCCCCGGTTCCACAGGCCGGCGTAGATTCCGCGTGAGGTCCCGGTGACCCGGACGTCGGCGTCCTCGGCCTCGCCCACCCGCGGCGTGCAGCCGTCCGGGCCGATGGTCACCGTCCAGGCGCCCAGTCCGTCGTCTGTGGCGATCGCGATCCGGGCCGGTTCCGGACGCCGCGGGTTGTACTTCGCTCGCGGAGCGAAGCCGCACAGCAACTCGTCGATGCCGTCGCGGGCCAACGCGGGGGAGAACCACAGCTCATCCGGACGCGGGGCGCGGCCCAGCTTCGCAGCCATCGCGTCCATGGCGTGGACCGTGGTCTCGTGGCACTGCCGCCGAGTCCAGGCCTGCCGCGGCGGGGGAGCGTCGAGCAGGAAGAACGGCACGTCGAGATCGACCGGTGCCGCCGCCAGGGCGTTCAGCAACTCGACCAGGCCGTCGTCGAACCAGTCCAGCAGATCGGTGACGGAGGCCGCCTCGGCCTCGACGTCGGCGTCCGGACGCGCCTCGCCGCCGCGCACGGTCGCCGCCGCCCAGCGGTGCACCAGCCCCTGGTGGGTGACCAGATCGCGCACCGTCCAGCCGGGACAGGTCGGCACCGGGGCAGCCAGGCCGGCCGCCGCGGCGTTGTTGCGCAGCACCGCGGCCGCGTCACCGATCCCCTCGCCGAGATCGCGGAAGTCCAGCGTGTTGGGCATGGCCATACGGTAGGCCCTGCGCCCGCTCCGCTACGGCGCCGGACGCCCCGCGGAACGCGCCCGGACCGACCCTGACCCCGCCGGTCGGGGGAGCGGCAGGGCCGCGCCCGATACCGTGCGCGGCACGTCCGCGGAATCCTGGATCGCATGACCCACGACTTCTTCGCACCCGTCGACAGCGTCTCCAAACAGGACCGGGACGGCGCCGAGCAGCGCCTGCGGGAGGCCCACCGCCTCGGCCGGATCGACTCCGCCGAGTTCGAAGCGAGGCTGTCCCAGGTGATCACCGCCGAGCGGCTGGACGAGTTGGCGGCCGCCGTTGACGGCCCGCTGCCGGCCGCCGCGTCCCACTACTACCCCTACCGCGGGGACGAGCCGGCCAGGCCGGTCTCCGGCGCGGTGCTGCCCACCCGCACGGGCGCCGACCGGAGCACCACGATGGCCGCCGTCGCGCACCTCTCCCCGTTCCTGTTCTGGCTGTTCGGCCCGTTGGTGGTCTGGGCGGTCAGCCCGGCCGACTCCTACGCCAAGCGGGAGGCGGCCAAGGCGTTCAACTGGCAGCTGCTCGCCTTCCTGGTCGGCATCGCGGCCGGGGCCGTCGGCAGCCTGCTGCCCGGCGACGGCAACCCGATCGCGCAGATCTGGACGGTGATCTGGGTGCTGCTGACCGTGCTGGGCGCCGTCGGTGCGGCCCGCGGCAACGACTGGCGCAACCCCGTTCGGGCACTCGTTCCGTGGGAAGTTCTGCCCGAGCGCAAACGTTGATAGACTGACACGCTCGTCCGCGGCCGCTCCGGTTGCCTCGGGCGGACAACTCAATAGGGGGTGACTGGTTTCGACTCGGGACGGTAGTCCCAGGAGAAGCGGGCCGAGGATCCAAGGACATCTCGTTAACGATCCTTGGAAAACCAATAACTGCCGACAATTCTCGCGCAGACTTCGCTCTCGCTGCCTGAGCAGTGACCGAAGGGTCAGCCCGGACGTAGCCTTCCGTCCGGCTCCTGGCCTCGTATAGAAGGCTTGCTGAGCCGCCTGGGTTCCAGGGGCGGCTCGGGACTTCACTGGAACTGGGCTCGGCTACCACGTGTTGACGCGAGGGTAGGAGCCGAGAAAACCGCCTAGTCAACTGCGCCCGGAGAAGTCCTGGTTCACCTTCTGAGGACGGGGGTTCGACTCCCCCCACCTCCACCCCGACGACGCGAGAGCCCGCGGCCGAGTGCCGCGGGCTCTCGCGTCGGTGCTCACGCCGGTTCGATCAGCTTGCCGCTCCTGGACACCTCCGGATCGGTGCACGAGGCCAGGTCGAAGCAGCACGGACGCCGTTTGCCCGAACGCAGCTTCGAGATGCTCACCTCGACCCGCCGCTCCCGGGTCTCCGGGTTCCTGGTGGCGTTGACCCAGCGCACCCACTCCCACCGCGCCATCGGCGTGATGTCGCTCCAGACCTCCGCGAGGTCGGACGCGTCGGACAGGGCGTCCTTCAGGTCTCCCGGCAGCTCGGGTTCGGGCCAGTCCCTGGCCGGCGCCAGCTCAACGGTCACGGCGTCCCCGGCGGTCAGCCCCAGGGATCTCGGCAGGGCCGGCTCGATCGGGAGCCAGTGTCCCTTCCTGCCGTCGGGCTCGACAACGGCGTCGAAGCCGTGTCCGTTCAGCGTCGCCTCGACGGCGACCTGGCCTCGCGAGGACAACTTCCCGCTCGCCCCTGCGGGCAGCCGCACCAGGGTCCGGTCGCCGATTCTCTGCACCCGGCCCTGGAAGTCGATCGTGGTCGTCATGCGTCTCAGGCTAGGCGTGCACCGGCGTCCGCGCTTCTCGGATTCTGACCGGCGCTCGACGTTCGGGCGGGCCGCCCCGCGGGCGACCGCAACCATGCCCGTGAGGTTAGGCACCTTCCCCTGATCCAGCCGTGGGGATGAACGGAGCAGCCGATGAACAGCCTGCTGATCGATCGCACCCGTGCGTGTGCGACCCCGCCCGCGCGTGGCCGCGGGTTCCACGACGAGCTCACCCGTCGCCGCTTCTTCGGTGCCCTGGGTGCGACCCTGGTGCTCGCCGGCTGCGCGGCACCGGCGCCCTCGACGACACCGAGCGCCGAGCCGCAGACCCGCGAGATCACCGACGCCCTGGGTACCGTGACGATTCCCGCCAACCCCAAGCGGGTCATCGCCGACAGCGTGTCGACCTTCGCCCACCTGGTGGCGCTGGGCATCGAGCCCGTCGGTGTGGCGATCCCCGAGGGCATCCTCACCAGCTACTTCCGGCCCGCGGGTGACACGATCACCAACGTCGTCGCCGAGGACGGCTGGACCATCGACATCGAGAAGGCGCTGGGCCTGGAACCCGACCTGATCCTGGGCGGGGCCGCGGACTGGAACAACGACAACCTGGCCCGCTACAAGAAGGCCGTCGCGACCTACGCGTTCGAGGAGGGCTGGAAGGACACCGAGCACGTCTATGCGCAGTTCCGCGAGCTCGCCGGGAACATCGGCCGCGCCGACCAGGCCGAGGCCGCGATCGCCGGCTACGAGGCGAAGCTGACCGCCGGCAAGGCCGCCGTCGCGCCGCAGGTGCCCAAGCTGGGCAGGGTCGGCGTGATCCGCCTGGCCGACGACGGCTGGATCGGTGCCCGGACGGCGGAGAAGGGGCACCTGACGTCCACGATCCTGCGGTCGCTGGGCATCAGCGAGCCGGATTGGCCCAAGGCCGGCAAGGACGAGGACTACCTGAAGTTGAGCGAGGAGACCCTCGAGATCGTGAACGTCGCCGACACCCTCTTCATCGAGGCGAACGTGCGCTTCGCGGACCATCCGATCCCCAAGTCGGCGCTGTGGAAGAGGCTGCGGCCGGTGAAGGACGCAACGTCTACGTCTTCGACACGACCTGGTACAACTTCGACCTGCTGCAGCTCGGCAGCATCGTCGACGAGATCGTCACCGCCGTGACGACCCGGGGCTGACCGGCCGCCGTGCCGAGGCTGCAGGACGCCGGGCCCGCCGAATGGTTCGAGCGCCGGCTGCCGACGGTCTTCGGCGGGGCGCGACCGGGCCGGGCCGGCCGGACGACGGAGCAGGTGGCCGACCGGGCCGTCCCGATGGTCGTCGCCGCGCTGCTCGCCGACGGCTATCCGGCTCCCGCGGCCGGCACCTATGCGGCCGGCTGGCTGGCCGCGTCCCCCGGCTACCTGGTCGGCGCGCTCTACGCCGAGACCGGGGCGGCGCTCCTCCTCGATGCCCGCACGCTGCGCTGGTGGCTGCATGAGGAGGGCTGGACGGAGGGGCTGGCCGTGCGCGGCGTCCCCGCGATCGCCGTGGCGGCCGGGCACCCGTGGCGCGGCCGGCCGGGGGTGCGGACGCTCGACACCGACGGCCTGGTGGCGCAGGCCTGCATGGCGGCACTGGTCGGCACGGTGACACCGATCGTGGAGCGGCTGCAGCGGTTGACCCGGGCCGGCCGGACGGGGCTGTGGCACGAGGTGTCGGACGCCGTCGGCGGCAGCCTGGTCGAGCGGCCCGAACCACCCACGCCGGTCGAGCTGGAGCGGCTGCGCGCCCTGCTGGGGGTGCCGCGGGCGCCGTGGAAGCGGCTGCCCCGGATCGAACTGGTGGCCACCGCCGAGGGCGCGGTCTGCGTGTGCCACCGGGGCGGCTGCTGCCAGTCGTTCACCGCCGTCCCGAGTACGGCCGAGATCACCGCCGACGACGACCACAGCGCGTTCGCCGCCGCCTTCCCCGATCCGGTCGACGTCCCCGACTACTGCGCGAACTGCCGGTTCCGCAGCTTCGACGACGTGGTCCGGCGGCGGCTGTGGTGGCGAGCCCGGCAGGCCGCCCGGTGAGCCGCCTCCGGCTCGAGGGCTGGCTGGCCGGCGCCGCCCTGCTGCTGGCGGTGATCGCCGCGTCCCTGGCGCTCGGCGCCAAGGAGATACCCCTGCCGGTGGTGCTGGACGCGCTGCGCAGCTTCGACCCCGAGCTCGCCGACCACCTGATCGTGCAGACCATCCGCCTGCCCCGGACGGTGGTCGGCCTCGTCGTCGGGGTGGCGCTGGGCATCGCGGGTGCCGTCATGCAGGGCCTCACCCGCAACCCGCTGGCGGACCCCGGCATCCTCGGCGTCGAGGCCGGGGCGTCGCTCGCCGTCGTCGTCGGGATCTACGTGTTCGGCGTCGGCAATCTGTCCGGCTACGTCTGGTTCGCCTTCCTGGGCGCGGGGGTGGTGTCGGTGGCGGTCAATGCACTCGGCTCGCTCGGCGGCGGGGCGACGCCGGTCAAGCTGGCACTGGCCGGGGCGGCCATCACCGCGCTGCTCGGCTCGATCACCGCGGCCGTGCTGATCCGGCACGTCGACGCGCTGGTGCAGTTCCGGTTCTGGGCGGTGGGTTCGCTGAACGGACGCGGCTGGGACATCGTCGGGCAGGTCCTGCCCTTCGCCGCACTCGGGCTGCTGGTCGCCGTCCCGCTCGGGCGCTCCCTGAACGCGCTGGCGCTGGGCGACGACATGGCGGCCGGTCTCGGCGTCCATCGCGGCCTGGCCCGGGTGCACAGCGCCGTCGTGGTCGTGCTGCTCACCGGGGCGGCCACCGCCGCGGCGGGACCGATCGGGTTCGTCGGGCTGACCGTGCCGCACCTGGCCAGGCTGCTGACCGGGCCGGACAGCGTGCTGCTGGACGGCGCCGACATCGCGTCCCTGCCGACCCGCACGGTCGCCACCCGGCTGGGCCTGCTTCCCCAGACCCAGGTGGCGCCCGACGGCATCACCGTCGCCGACCTGGTGGCCCGCGGCCGGCATCCGCATCACGGCTGGATGCGGCGATGGACCGGTGAGGACGACGCCGCGGTGGCCGCCGCGCTGCGGGACACCGGCACGCTGGAACTGGCGGACCGCGTCCTGGACGAGCTGTCTGGGGGACAACGGCAGCGGGTCTGGATCGCGATGGTGCTGGCGCAGGGCACCGACCTGCTGCTGCTGGACGAGCCGATCACCTATCTCGACCTGGCCCACCAGGTCGACCTGCTGGACCTGATGATCGACCTGAACCGGCAGCGTGGCCGCACCGTCGTGATGGTGCTGCACGACCTGAACCTGGCGGCCCGCTACAGCGACCACCTGATCGCCATGAAGGACGGCGCGGTGGTGGCGTCCGGACGCCCCGCGGAGGTGATCGACGAGGCGCTGGTCGCCCACGTCTTCGGCCTGGAGTGCCGGGTGGTGCCCGACCAGGTCTCCGGCACTCCGCTGGTCCTGCCGATCGGCCGGCACGATCGCCGCAACGGCCCGGCCGGGCCGGAGGAGCGAGGCGTCTGAGCCCCGGCTCCGGGGCCGTCGCCGCCACCCGAGCGGGCGCTGCAGCGGCGACGACGCCGATGGCATGCTTGGGGCCATGCGGAGGCGAGCGGAATGAGCGGCGAGGCGACGCCCGGGGTGCTGCTGGTGGCCAGCACCGAGCTCACTGACGGCATCTTCGACCAGAGCGTCGTCCTGGTCCTGGACGCCGACGAGTCCGGCTCCCTCGGTGTGGTGCTGAACCGTGAGGCGTCCATCGACCTGCGCAGCGCACTGCCCGCCTGGGTTCCGCTGGTGAGCGAACCCCGGGTGCTGTTCGAGGGCGGTCCGGTGTCCCAGGAGGGAGCGATCTGCCTGGCCTCGCCGCAGCGGCCCGAGGAGGAGCCGCCCGGCTGGCGGTCGCTGTTCGACGCCGTCGGCCTGCTGCACCTGGACACCCCGGTCGAGATCGCCGAGGGTGCCTACCGCGACCTGCGGATCTTCGCCGGCTACGCCGGCTGGGCGCCGGGGCAGCTGGAGAGCGAACTCGAGCAGGGCTGGTGGCACGTGGTGCGGGCCACCTACACCGACGTCTACGACCGCGACCCCGACACGCTGTGGCGCCGGGTGCTGCGCAGGCAGGGCGGCGACCTCGCACTGCTGGCCAGCTGGACCTCCACGCCCGAACGGAACTGACGACTACACTTCCAGCCAAACCCGGCCAACAAGGGGGTGCAGTGTCGGACGGCATACAGCGCACGCAACGCATCCTGGTGGTGGACGACGACGTCGCTCTGTCCGAGATGCTGCAGCTGGTGCTCCGCGCCGACGGCTTCGACGCCTCCTGGTGCAGCTCGGGACTGCGCGCAGTGGAGGCCTTCCAGCGCTACCGGCCCGACCTGGTGCTGCTCGACCTGATGCTGCCCGGACGGGACGGGGTCGACGTCTGCCGCGAGATCCGCGCGGTCTCCGGCGTCCCGATCGTGATGCTCACCGCGAAGTCGGACACCCGCGACGTCGTCGAGGGCCTGGAGGCCGGCGCGGACGACTACGTCGCCAAGCCGTTCAAGGTGAAGGAGCTGCTCGCCCGGATCCGGACCCGGCTGCGCCGCCGGGCACCCGCCGAGGACACCGGCATCCTGCCGATCGGCGACCTGACCATCAGCGTGCCTGAGCACACCGTGCGCCGCGGCGCGGAGCTGATCGCGCTCACCCCGCTCGAGTTCGACCTGCTGCTCGCCCTCGCCCGGCGTCCGCGGCACGCGTTCAGCCGCGAGCTGCTGCTCGAGGAGGTCTGGGGATACCGGCACGCCTCCGACACCCGGCTGGTCAACGTGCACGTGCAGCGGCTGCGCAGCAAGATCGAGCACGACCCCGAGCACCCCGAGATCATCGTCACCGTGCGCGGCGTCGGCTATCGCGCCGGGGAGCCTCGCGAAGCGTCATGAGCCAGCTGGTCGGCGGACGGGCCGGGCGCACACCGTGGTCGCGTTCGTTGCCGTTCCGTGTCGTGATGACCGCCCTGGTCGCGGCGCTGACCGTGCTCGCGGCCACCGGCTGGTTCCTGATGGACCAGTCCTCGCGCGGCATCCTGGACGGCAAGCGGCAGGCCAGCCTCGCCGAGGCGTCCGTGGTGCTGGACGGCATGCAGCGCGACCTGCGCGCGCTCAACCTGCGCACGGCCTCGATCAACGAACGGCTGACCCAGCTGGCCAGGGACGCCGCCTACCGCGGCTCGGTCGGCAACCAGTACTACGTGGTGGTGGCCGGCCCGGTCTCCGACATCGGTTCGGCCGGACTGGAGTACGCGAGCGTGCCCGAATCGCTGCGGCGTGCCGTGTTGGGCGACGGCGTCTACTCGACACCCACCGAGATCCGTTTCGCGGACGCCCGCCCGGCCGTCCCCGGGCTGGCGATCGGGTCGGCGCTGTCGGCCCCGGACGGCACCCGTTACCCGGTCTACTTCCTGTTCACCCAGCAACCCGAGGCCGAGACGCTCGCGGTGGTGCAGCGGGCCACGGTCATCGCCGGCCTGATCGTCCTGGTCGGCGTGGTCGCAACCGTGTGGCTGATCGCGTTGCAGGTGCTGCGGCCGATCCGGGCCGCCCGACTGGCCGCCGAGCGGCTGGCCGCCGGTCATCTGGGCGACCGGATGGCGGTGCGCGGCACCGAGGACCTGGCCGGGCTGGCCCGGTCGATGAACCACCTGGCCACCGAGCTGGACCGCAAGATCACCGAGATGGAGGACCTGTCCCGGGTGCAGCAGCAGTTCGTGTCGGACGTCTCCCACGAGCTGCGCACCCCGCTGACCACCGTCCGGATGGCCGCCGACGTGCTGTACGGCCAGCGCGACGAGTTCGATCCGCTGGGCACCCGGAGCACCGAACTGCTGTCGGCCGAACTCGACCGGTTCGAGGAACTGCTCACCGACCTCCTCGAGATCAGCCGGTTCGACGCGGGGGCGGCCGAGCTGAACCTGGACGAGGTGGACCTGGCCACGATCGCCGCCGAGGAGCTGGCCGCGCAGACCCGGCTGGCGCAGCAGTACGGCGCGCTGCTGGAACTGGACGCCCCGACCCCGTGCCTCGCCGAGGTCGACCCGCGCCGGATCCGCCGCATCCTGCGCAACCTGATCACCAACGCGATCGAGCACGGCGAGGGACGCCCGGTCAGCGTCCACGTCCGCGGCGACGACGGTGCCGTGGCCGTCGCTGTCCGCGACCACGGCGTCGGGTTCAGCGCGGCCGAGGCGCATCAGGTGTTCAACCGGTTCTGGCGGGCCGACCCGGCCCGCCGCCGCACCGTGGGCGGCAGCGGCTTGGGCCTGGCCATTGCCCTGGGCGACGCCCGGCTGCACAACGGCTGGCTGAACGCCTGGGGCCGTCCGGGCCAGGGCGCCCAGTTCCGCCTGACGCTGCCGCGCAGGGCGGGGGAGAGCTTCGTCTCATCGCCGTGGCCGGTGGTTCCCGACGATGCCGAGGTGTCGGCGTGAGCCGCGCGCGCGACGTGCTCTGCCTGCTGGTGCTGCCCGGCGTCGTGCTGCTCGGCGGCTGCGTGACGGTGCCCACGAGCGGTCCGGTCGAGCGGCACGCCCCCGCGCAGCAGCAGGCGAACCCGGGTGTGGACATAGCCCCGGTGCCGCCGGCTCAGGGCGCCTCCCCGGGACTGATCGTGGAGGGCTTCCTGCACGCCATGGCCACCTACCAGCCGGGCTACTCGGTGGCCCGGCAGTTCCTCACTCCGGATGCCGCCGATCAGTGGCAGCCGGAGTCGGGAGTCGAGATCTACGCGGGCGGCTACCCGCCGCAGGTGAGCGACTCGGGCGTGGTGCTGACGGCGCCGCTGGTCGGCACCCTGGACCCGCACGGTTCGTTCACCCCCGGCGGCACCCCTTATCACCACGACTTCGGCCTGATCCGCAACGCCGAGAACCAGTGGCGCATCTCCCGGCCACCGCGCGGCCTGCTGGTCTCGCAGTCGCTGTTCAGCAGCACCTGGGTGCGTGCCGACGTGTGCCTGTGGGACGCCACCGGCGCCTGGCTGGTCCCCGATCCGCGGTTCGTCCAGACCGGCGCGCCCGGGCTGGCGGCGACCGTCCGGGCGGTGCTCGACGGCCCGAGCGCGGACGCCGCCGCGGCCTACCGACGTCCGCCGGCGGTGCGGCTGGAGGCGTCCGCGGTGACCTTGGGCGGCAATGGAGTGGCGCTGGTCGACCTGACCGGCGACGTGGACGCCCTGGAGCCCGACGCGCGCCGGCGGCTGGCCGCGGAACTGGTCTGGTCGCTCAACTCGCTGGAGGGCGTGAGCGGCGTCCGGGTGCGCGGCCACGGCGTGGTCTGGGAGCTGACCGGCCGCGAGGGAGTGATGACCACCGCCGATTTCGAGCAGGGGGCTCCGCTGCCGGCCGATCCCGGCGATGCGGTGTTCCTGCTGCGCGAGGGCGCGGTGCAGCGTGCCAACTGGGCGGACCCGACGTCCGACCCGCAACCGGTGGAGGGCGTCGCCGAGAAGGCCAGCGCACTGGCCGCCCGCCCCGACGGACAGGCCCTCGGCCTGGTCACCGAGGGCGGCACCGAGGTGCGCAGCGTCGTGGTCCGGGAAGGGGTCAGCCGGGCGGAGTTGACCGGGGTGCGGGCCACCGGCGTCCGATGGACCCGGCAGGGCGAGCTGTGGGCGGTGCTCGACCGCACCCGCGACGTCCGGCTGCGCACGGTCAAGGACGGGCGCGAGACCCCGGTCGATACCGAAGCCCTGCCCGACGGGCGCATCCGCAGCTTCGCACCGGCGCCGGACGGCGTCCGGGCCGCGCTGGTGATCGAGAGTCAGGGACGGACCACGCTCGGCGTGGCGGCGGTCGTCCGGACGGCCACGGCGTACCGCTTCGTCGGCTGGCGTGAGCTGACCCCGTCCACCTGGGCGCCCAGCGGGCAGTCGCCGGCCGACGTCGGCTGGACCGGGCCGGCCAACCTGCTGGTGCTGTTGGGCGGCAGTTCGACCGCGCGGGTGGTCGGCGTGGACAGCGAAGGGGCGGTGGCCACCGAGGTCCGGCCGAATGACACGGCGGCGCTGGTCCAGTTGGCGGCGGCCCCCTCCGGCCGCGCCGTGCTGCGCGGGCCGGACGGGCAGACTTGGCGGTTCGTGGACGGGTTCACCTGGGAGCCGTGGCTCGACCGGGTGGAGGCGGTGGCGCTTCCCTAGTGCCGAGCCGCCAGGTTCCCCGGCGGATTGTCCGGCAGTCTCCTCCGGGCCTGTGGATAGCCGCACGCGGCCGAGCCGTGCGGGGCATCATCGGGCGATGGGGTGGCGCGGGCTGGTGGACGCCGCGGCCGACCTGGCCTGGGGCGGTAGTTGCGCCGGCTGCGGGCGGCCCGGCCCGGTCTGCTGCCCGGGGTGTGCCGATGGCGTCCGCGGCCTGCCGCCGCGACCGGTGGCCGACGGAGGCGTGGCCGGGGCGATCTGGGCGCGGGGCGAGTACAGCGCCGAGCTTCGCGCCCTGATCCTCGCCTGCAAGGAGCGAGAGGGGCTCGGCCTGGTGCCGCTGCTGGGTGACCTGGTGCTGGGCAGCGTGGCGGCCGTCGTGCACGACCGATGGCGGGGCGGGTCGGTGCTGCTGATCCCGATCCCGTCCAGCCGGGCCACCGTCGCCGCGCGCGGGTTCGACCTCACCTGGCTGCTCGCCCGGCGCACCGCGCGCCGGCTGGCCCGGATCGGCCTGGACGTGCGGGCCCGGCGCGGGCTGGCCCTGGCGTCCGGCAGCCGCGACCAGGTCGGCCTGGGCGTCGCCGACCGGGCCAGCAACCGGCGCCATGGCATCCGGGCACTGCCCGGCGCCGCGGCCCAGGTGGTGCTGGTGGACGACATCGTCACCACCGGCGCCACCCTGGACGCGGCCGCCGGCGCGCTGCGGGCCATCGGCCATCGCGTGCTCGGAGCCGGGGTCATCGCGGCCACCCCACGCCTGGACGGACGCTGAGCCGATCCCGTCATCCCGTCGGTCTGGTCGTCGGTCTGGTGAGGTGGACTGCTGCCGACCGGGCGCCGACCAGCTCAACCGGCCGTGCGAGCTCAGGCGCTCTGCTCGGCGGCGGCCTCCACCTCGAGGTGGATGACGCCGTAGTCGTAGGCGCGGCGGCGGTAGACGACGCTCGGGGCGCCGCTCTCGGCGTCCACGTAGAGGAAGAAGTCGTGCCCGACCAGCTCCATCTCGTCCAGCGCCTGTGCCAGGGTCAACGGGGTCGCCTTGAACAGCTTCTCGCGGACCACCAGCGGTCCGTCGCCGTGCACCTCGAGGCCGGCGATCTTGCGGATCTCGGGGCGGTTCTCGTCCTGCTGCGGCGCGGCCGCCGGCGGCAGGGCGCCGAACTGCTGCCCGGCGCGCAGGCCACGGTGCACCTTGCGCCGGTCGGCCGCTCTGCGCAGCTGCGACTTGAGCCGGTCGAGGGCATGCTCGAAGGCGATCAGCTTCTCGTCGGCGGTGGCCTCGGCGCGCACCACCGGACCCCGGCTGCGCAGGGTTATCTCGACAGAGGTGGCCTGATCGGGTTGTCGGGCGTGCGGATTGGCCGACACCTGTACCTCGACCCGGATCACCCGGTCCCGCAGCTTCTCGACTCCGCTCAGGCGTTCGCTGACGCGGGTGCGGAAGTCGTCGCTGATCTGGCAATGCCGGCCGGTGACGAGAACGTCCACTGCAACCTCCTGGTCGTCGGGCCCGGGCTCACTGAGCGCGGGCGGAACCCAAATGGCGCCCGGCTCCACCCCCGGATGCGAGGTGCTTGGCCCTGGCGCCATGCCTCCAACCTACTGGCGCAACCTGAGGTTTGCCAGGCTCTCTCCCATGCGTCGCCGATTGGTCGGCAATACAGCTGTAACACTGCGCAATGAGCGCGTAACCGGGCTCGAACCTTTGCGAAACACGGTCGGGCGATCGTTGCCGCATGACCCTGTTAGAGATCAACTCCGGCGACACCGCCTGGATCCTGACCAGCGCCGCCCTGGTGCTGCTCATGACCCCCGGTCTCGCCTTCTTCTATGGTGGCATGGTCCGTGCCAAGGGCGTCCTGAACATGATGATGATGAGCTTCATCTCGATGGGTGTGATCGGCGTCATGTGGGTGCTGTTCGGCTACAGCATGGCGTTCGGCAACTCCGTCGGCGGTGCCGGAATCATCGGCAACCCGCTCGAGTTCGCCGGCCTGCAGAGCCTGCTCGCCAATGATCCCGAGGCCAGCTACCCGGCCCTGGCGTTCGTCGCCTTCCAGGCCTGCTTCGCGATCATCACCGTCGCGCTGGTCTCCGGCGCGATCGCCGACCGCGCGTCCTTCGGCGGCTGGACGCTGTTCGCCGTCCTGTGGGGCACGCTCGTCTACTTCCCGGCCGCCCACTGGGTGTTCGCGTTCAGCAACGACGACGGCACCGTCGTCGGCGGCTGGATCGCCAACCAGATCCAGGCGATCGACTTCGCCGGCGGCACCGCCATCCACATCAACGCCGGTACCGCCGCCCTGGCTCTCGCCCTGGTGGTCGGCCCGCGGATCGGCTTCGGCACCAAGCCGATGCGGCCGCACAACATGACCCTGGTGATGCTCGGCGCCGCCCTGCTGTGGTTCGGCTGGTTCGGCTTCAACGCCGGCTCGGCCGTGGCCGCCAACGGCCTGGCCGCGCTGGCCTGGGTGAACACCCTGGCCGCCACCGCGGCCGCCATGCTGGGCTGGCTGCTGGTGGAGAAGCTGCGGGACGGCCATCCGACGTCGCTGGGTGCGGCGTCCGGCATCGTGGCGGGCCTGGTCGGGATCACCCCGGCCGCCGGCGCGGTCAGCCCGATCGGCGCCATCATCCTCGGCCTGCTGGCCGGCGTGGCCTGCGCCTACGCGGTGGGCCTGAAGTTCAAGTTCGGCTTCGACGACTCGCTCGACGTGGTGGGCGTCCACCTGGTCGGCGGTCTGGTCGGCACCCTGCTGATCGGCTTCCTGGCCGACCCGGCCACCTCCGGTGACGCGGCCGAGCCCGCGGTCGCGGGTCTGTTCTACGGCGGCGGCTTCGACCAGCTGTGGCGGCAGGCAGTCGGTGCCTTCGCGGTGATGGCCTTCTCGTTCGTGATGAGCTACCTGATCGCCCTGGTGGTCAAGCACACCGTCGGCTGGCGGGTCTCCACCTCCGACGAACTGGGTGGCATCGACCTGGCCGAGCACAGCGAGGCCGGCTACGACCTGAGCCCCGTGTACTACTCCAGCCGGGTGGGTCACACCCTGGTGCTGACCAAGGACGACTTCCCGGAAAACGACAAGACGGGAGCTTCGAAGTGAAGCTGGTAACTGCCATCATCCAGCCCGAGATGCTGGAGCAGACTCAGAAGGCACTGGTCCGGCACGGCGTCGGCGGCATGACCATCAGCGAGGTGTCCGGCTACGGCCGTCAGCAGGGTCACGTCGAGGTCTACCGCGGCGAGGAGTACACCATCGACTTCATCGTCAAGGTGCGCCTGGAGATCCTGGTCGACGACCCTGAGGTCGAGGAGGTCGTCCAGGTGATCGCCGGCGCGGCCCGCACCGGCTCCGTCGGTGACGGAAAGGTCTGGGTCGTCCCGGTCGAGAACGTGGTCCGGGTGCGGACCGGCGAGAGCGGCCTGGCCGCCGTCTGAACTTCAACGCCGCGGGACGGGAGGCTTGCGGCACAGCGTGGAACGGGGCTTCGAGTTCACTCGGGGCCCCGTTCTCGCGCTTGAGCCGGGGTTGTCGGACGCCCGACGTACCAGGCCGGCCGGATTCTGTCCGGGCGGCTGGCCCGTGCCGCGTCCACCAACCTTCGCCGCTGCGAGGCGCCCGGACCGGCGCCTCGCTGCGTTCCCCTCGGTCGCCCGACCACCCGGCATGCCCCCTCGTCGGCCCTGCAACGCGTCCGACCGAACACCGCTCACCAGGGCGAACGCTGGTGGACACGGCACTAGCATGCGGCCCATGCCCGTGTTCAGCATCGCCCAGGCCCGCCGGATCGCACTGGCGGCCCAGGGGTTCGGACGTCCGCGGCCCTCGGGCCCGGTGGGCATCCGGCACGTCCAGCAGGTGATAGACCGGGTCGGCCAGTTCCAGATCGATTCGGTGAACGTGGCGGTCCGGGCGCACTACATGCCGTTGTTCAGCCGGCTCGGGCCCTACGACCCGACGCTGCTCGACCGGGCCGCCGGACGCGCACCTCGGCGGCTGTTCGAATACTGGGCCCACGCGGCGTGCCTGATCGACGTCGGGTTGCAGCCGGCGTTCAGAATGGCGATGCGGCGCCGGGCGGCCGGCGAGCGGCAGTCGCTGAGCCAGATCCTGCAGGCCAAGCCCGACCTGATCGAACGGGTGCTCGCCGACCTGGCGCAGGACGGGCCGCTGTCGGCCCGCCAGATCGAGAACACCGAGGTGCGCCGCAAGGACAACTGGGGGTGGAACTGGTCCGAGGCGAAGCACGTCCTGGAGTACCTGTTCGACAGCGGCACGGTGGGGGTGGCGAGCCGCAATTCGGCCTTCGAGCGGCGCTACGACCTGGCCGAGCGGGTGCTGCCGGCGACCGTTCTGGGCCGCCCCGACCCCAGCGAGGACGAGTCCTACGACACCCTGGTCGCCCGCTCGGCCACCGCCCTGGGGATCGCCGACCTGAAGGCGCTGACCGACTACTTCTATCTGCGCGGGCCGGCGGCCCGCGCGTCCGTGGACCGGCTGGAGGCCGTCGGCCTGCTGGAACCGGTGCGAGTGACCGGGCTGCCCCAGCAGTTCTGGCTGGCGGCCGGGGCGCGCCGGCCACGCCGGCTGGACGGTCAGGCGCTGATCGCCCCGTTCGACACCCTGGTGCATCACCGGCCCCGGGTGCTGCAGCTGTTCGGCGTCCACTACCGGATCGGCATCTACACCCCGGCCGCCGAGCGCGACTACGGGTATTACGTCTACCTGTTCCTGGTCGGCGACGAGCTGGTGGCCCGGGTCGACCTCAAGGCCGACCGGGTGGGCGGGGTGCTGCAGGTGCAGTCGGCCTGGATCGAGCCGTCGGCCGAGCCGCGGCGGGCCGAGGTGGCGTCCCGGCTTCGCGACGAGCTTCGGGTGATGGGTCGCTGGCTCGGTCTGGACGCCGTCGCAGTGGCCTAGCATGCGGCTCATGCCCGTGTTCAGCATCGCCCAGGCCCGCCGGATCGCTGTCGCGGCCCAGGGGTTCGGACGTCCACGGCCCTCGAGCCCGGTGGGCATCCGGCACGTCCAGCAGGTGATCGACCGGGTCGGCCAGTTCCAGATCGACTCGGTGAACGTGGCGGTCCGGGCGCACTACATGCCGTTGTTCAGCCGGCTCGGGCACTACGACCCGGCGCTGCTCGACCGGGCCGCCGGACGCACACCCCGGCGGCTGTTCTACTGGGCCCACGCGGCGTGCTGATCGACGCGCTGCAGCCGGCGTTCAGAATGGCGATGCGGCGCAGGGCGGCCGGCAGTCGCTGAGCCGGATCCTGCAGGCAAGCCGGACCTGATCGAACGGGTGCTCGCCGACCTGGCGCAGGACGACCCGCTGTCGGCCCGCCAGATCGAGAACACCGAGGTGCGCCGCAAGGACAACTGGGGTGGAACTGGTCCGAGGAAACACGTCCTGGAGTACCTGTTCGACAGCGGCACGGTGGGGGTGGCGAGCCGCATCCCGCCTTCGAACGGCGCTACGACCTGGCCGAGCGGGTGCTGCCGGCAACCGTTCTGGCCCGCCCCGACCCCAGCGAGGACGAGTCCTACGACACCCTGGTCGCCCGCTCGGCGACGCCCTGGGCATCGCCGACCTGAAGACGCTGACCGACTACTTCTACCTGCGCGGGTCGGAGGCCTCGCGCAGCCGTGGACCGGCTGCAGGCCGCCGGCCTGCTGGAACCGGTGCGGGTGACCGGCCTGCCCCAGCAGGCCGCGCCGCCTGGACGGGCAGGCGCTGATCGCCCCGTTCGACACCCTGGTGCATCATCGGCCCGGGTGCTGCAGCTCTTCGGCGTCCACTACCGGATCGGCATCTACACCCTGCCGCCCAGCGCGACTACGGGTACTACGTCTACCTGTTCCTGGTCGGCGACGAGCTGGCGGCCCGGGTCGACCTCAAGGCCGACCGGGGTGGGCGGCGTGCTGCACGCAGTCGGCCTGGATCAGGCGTCGGCCGAGCCGCGGCGGAGCGAGGGCGTCCCGGCTTCGCGACAGGCCGGGTGATGCGGTCCTGCTGGCTCGATCTGGACGCCGTCGCAGTGGCC
>JBGALC010000089.1:0-4328 GCA_044224095.1 Micropruina sp.
CACGCCGTTCACCGTGGCGGCCACATTCGCCCCCGGGTTCGAGCATCCCGACAGCACCAGCAGGCCGGCCACGATCACTGCCAGCAACCAACGCACGCTCTTCATCGTCCCTCCAGGTTCCTCCGCGATCCTAACGGCTGGCAGTACCCATGGACGAGGCGGTCGGGCGGCGAGGTTCCACCGGCTGCCGGAACCGGCTGCCGGCGGCGCCTGCCGGCGGCGCCTGCGGGGGTGGACGTCCCTACCGGCCGAGTGCCGGGGGCGCCTGCGGGGCGGACGGGTCTACCGCCCGAGTGGCCGGGGCGCCTGCGGGGGTGGACGGGTCTAGCGCCCGAGTGCCGATGACGCCTGCGGGGCGGACGGATCTACCGCCGATCTCACCATCGGTGACTGCTGTCAGGTTCGGTGACCGTTCTCGTGTTATTTCACGACAGCGGTCACCGAGGGTGAAACCAGTCAACGATGGTGAGATCGGTTGGCCCGGAGGCGCACGAGCGGTGGGCCACGGAGAGGGGTCCAAGCGATGTTCCAGGAAGCGCGTCCAGGCGGTGGGCCAGGAAGCGCGTCCAGGTGGTGGGCCGGGAAGCGCGTCCACGCGATCAACCGGGAGACGGCTCTGGCGCAGCTGGTCGGCAGTCCGAGACGCCCCGGCGGCGGGTCGTCAGAAGATCTCTTCCAGCACGGCCGGCGATCGGCCGGGTCATCGGACGCGGGATCAGCACGTGCCCGGCGGTCTTGCGCACCTGCGAACCCGGGTAGAGCCGGGTCAGCCGCAGTTGCCGGGAGTCGGGCAGGTCGGCCGGTGAGAATCGGACGGCGGTGCCGGCCATGATGATCTCGGTGATCCCCTTGGAGCGGGCCAGCAGCCGGAACCGGGCCACCGCCAGCAGCGCCTCGGCGGACGGCGGCAGCGGACCGTACCGGTCGAGCAGTTCGTCGCGTACGGCGGCGATGCCGCCCTCGTCCTTGACCTGCGCCAGCCGCTTGTACATCTCCAGCCGGAGCCGTTCGGATTCGACGTAGTCGACCGGCAGGTGCGCCTCGACGGGTAGCTCGATCTTCATCTCGGGCTCGGGCTCGACCTGCTCGCCGCGGAAGTCCGCCACCGCCTCGCCGACCAGCCGGATGTACAGGTCGAAGCCGACCTCGGCGATGTGCCCGGACTGTTCGCCGCCGAGCAGATTGCCGGCGCCGCGGATCTCCAGATCCTTCATCGCGATCGCCATGCCGGCACCGAGGTCGGTGTGCGCCGCCATCGTGGCCAGCCGGTCGTGCGCGGTCTCGGTGAGCGGCTTCTCCGGCGGGTACAGGAAGTAGGCGTAGCCACGCTCGCGGCTGCGGCCCACGCGTCCGCGCAACTGATGCAGCTGGGACAGCCCGAGCAGGTCGGCGCGCTCGATCAGCAGGGTGTTGGCGGTCGAGATGTCCAGGCCGGCCTCGACGATCGTGGTGCAGACCAGGACGTCGGCGCGGCGCTCCCAGAAGTCGACCATCACCTGTTCCAGGGCGTGTTCGTTCATCTGCCCGTGCGCCACCGCGACGCGGGCCTCGGGGACGGCGTCCGCGATCCGCTTGGCGGTCTTCTCGATCGAGTTGACCCGGTTGTGGATGTAGAACACCTGGCCCTCGCGGGCCAGTTCGCGGCGGATCGCGGCCCGCACCTGGGCCTCGTCCCAGGGCCCCGCGAAGGTCAGCACCGGGTGCCGTTCCTCGGGCGGGGTGGCGATCACGCTCATCTCGCGGATGCCGGTGATCGCCATCTCCAGGGTCCGTGGGATCGGGGTGGCGCTCATCGACAGCACGTCGACGTTGAGCCGCAGCTTCTTCAGCGCCTCCTTGTGTTCGACGCCGAAGCGCTGCTCCTCGTCGACGATGACCAGGCCGAGGTCCTTGAACTTCACCTCGTCACCGAGCAGCCGGTGGGTGCCGACGACCACGTCGACGGTGCCGTCGGCGATGCCCTCGCGGGTCTTCTTCACCTCGGCCGGGCCCTGGAACCGGCTCAGCGGCGCCACCGTGACCGGGAAGCCGGCGTAGCGGTCGGCGAAGGTGGCGTGGTGCTGCTGGACCAGCAGGGTGGTGGGCACCAGCACGGCGACCTGCTTGCCGTCCATCACCGCCTTGAACGCGGCCCGGACGGCGATCTCGGTCTTGCCGTAGCCGACGTCGCCGCAGATCAGCCGGTCCATCGGCACGATCTGCTCCATGTCGGCCTTGACCTCGGTGATCGCGGCCAGCTGGTCGGGGGTCTCGACGTAGCTGAAGGCGTCCTCGAGCTCGCGCTGCCAGACCGTGTCGGCGCCGAACGCGTAGCCCTTGGATGCCTGCCGCGCCGCGTACAGCTTGATCAGTTCGGCGGCGATCTCGCGCACGGCGCGGCGGGCCCGGGACTTGCGCCGTGACCAGTCGGCGCCGCCCATCTTGTCCAGGGTCGGGTTCTCGCCGCCGACGTAGCGGGTGACCAGGTGCAGCTGGTCCATCGGCACGAACAGCCGGTCGCCGGGCTGGCCGCGCTTGGACGGCGCGTACTCGAGCACCAGGTACTCGCGGGTCGCGCCCTGCACCGTGCGCTGCACCATCTCGATGTAGCGGCCCACCCCGTGGGTCTCGTGCACGACCGGGTCGCCGGCGGCGAGTTCCAGCGGGTCGATGGTGTTCTTGCGCCGGGCCGGCATCCGGCGGGCCGACTTGTCCACCTCACGCTGGCCGGCCAGGTCGGCCGCGGTGAACACCGTCAGACCGACGCCGGGCAGCGCGAAGCCATGGCGTAGCTCGGCGACCACCACCGTCGCCAGCCCGGGTTCGGGCGGCACCGTCAGCTCGACCGCCCCGCGCGCCGGGACACCGGCCTCGGTCAGCACCTCCCCCATCCGGGTGGCCAGGCCGGGACTGTCGGCCACCAGCAGCACCCGGTCGCCGGCGGCGACACGGGCCCGGACGGCGACGAGCCCGGCCTCGGCGTCGCCGCGGAAGACCTCACCCTCACGGGCGTCGATGGTCCGCGACTCCACGCCGGCCAGGGCGGCGTCCCCGATGCCGAGATCGACCGGTTCGTCCCAGTCGTCCTCCGGCGGGACCGGCACCACATCGGGTGCGGCCGCCCACGGCGACAGCGACCACCAGGCCTGGCCGCGGTCCAGCGCCCGCGCCCGGACGTCGGCGAGCTCGCGGTAGGCGCCGGCGGCCAGGTCGACCGGCGCCTTCCCGCCGGCGGCGGCCGCCGCCCAGGACGCCTGCAGGAACTCCTGGCTGGTGGTGACCAGCTCGGCCGACCGCGCCCGGACCCGGTCGGGATCGGAGACCAGCACCAGGGTGTCGGCCGGCAGCACGTCGATCAGCAGTTCCAGGCCGTCGACCAGCACCGACGACAGCGCCTCCATGCCGTCCACGGCATGGCCCTGGGCGATCCGGTCGAACATCTCGGACAGGTTGCCCTCGATGCTGCTGGTCCGGTCGGCCAGCTCCGCGGCCCGGGCCTTCACGGCGTCGGTGATCAGCAGCTCCCGGCAGGGCGAGGCGACCACCTCGGTGAGCGGGTCTCCGAAGGAGCGCTGGTCGGCGACCGCGAAGGTGCGGATCTCCTCGACCTCGTCGCCGAAGAAGTCGACCCGGACCGGGTGCTCCTCGGTGGGCGGGAAGACGTCCAGGATGCCGCCCCGGACGGCGAACTCGCCGCGGCGCTCGACCAGGTCGACGCGGATGTAGGCGGCGTTCACCAGGGCCTTCGCGACCTCGCCCAGGTCATGGAAGTCGCCGGTGCGCAGCGCGACCGGCAGCAGTTCGCCCAGCCCGCGCACCTGTGGTTGCAGCACGGAGCGGACGGGAGCGACGATCACCGACGGCGCCGGCAGCTCGTCGTTGCCGGCCAGCCGGCGGAGCACCTCGAGCCGGCGTCCGACGGTGTCGGAGCGGGGGCTGAGCCGCTCGTGCGGGAGGGTCTCCCAGGCCGGGTAGTAGGCCACCGCCTGCTCGCCGAGCAGCGACTGCAGCGAACTCGTGGCCGCCTCCGCCTCGCGGTAGGTGGAGGTGATCAGCAGCGTCGAGCGGCCGGAGCCGGCGGTCAGCGCCGCCACCAGCACCGGGCGCAGGGCCTCGGGTGCGGTCAGATCGAGCGCGCGCAGGCGTCCGCCCCGGGCGTCCGACACGGCCGCTGCGATGGTGGGGTCGGAGGCGACGAGTTCAACCAGGCCCGACAAAGTCACCGGGCAACCTTAGTCCCTCGCGCCAACCCTGCCCGATCCGGTCACGGACGTCGCCACGCACCCTCGCCGCTTACCCCATCAGCCTGCGCCAGCGGTCAGCCGTTGAAGCTGTTCTGCGCCGCATCC
>JBGALC010000037.1:0-32190 GCA_044224095.1 Micropruina sp.
CAGGTGCGCAGCCTCCCGCCGATACTCCGGCGTATAACTCTTCCGCTTCTTCGTTCCCATCGAGGACATCCTCTCCAGCGGCATCCCCATGACAAGGGAACCCGCCAAGACGGTGTCCGGATTTCGGGGTCAACCTCAGTTCCCCCGATTGATCGATCAGTTCTGGAAGACGCTGCGGCGAACGGCCGGATTCGATGTGCAGTACTTCTCGGCCGTCGAGCCGCAACGTCGCCTCGCGCCGCACCTGCACGCGGCCGTTCGAGGAGCGATCCCGCGCAGGCTGCTGCGACAGGTCGTTGCCGCCACCTACCTGCAAGTCTGGTGGCCGGCCTTCGATCAGCCGCTGTACACCGGCCGGCTGCCACGCTGGAGCGGGACCGACTACGTCGACCCGACACCGGCGAAGTCCTGCCGAGCTGGGCCCAGGCCCTCGACGACATCGACAACGATTCGTTGGCTCGGCCGGCACACGTCATGCGGTTCGGCGCGCAGCTCGACGTTCAGGGCATCCTGCGGGGGCAGCCGGACGCCGACCGAGCGATCAGGTACCTGACGAAGTACATCACCAAGGACATTGCCGGCACCTACGACGACGTCCAGGGCGATCGGCACCAGGCCCACGTTGACCGGCTGCATCGAGAGCTCCGCTACCTCCCCTGCTCGGAACGGTGTGCGAACTGGCTGCGCTACGGGATCCAGCCCAAGGACGCCGGCCCCGATCTGGTTCCAGGCTTCTGCGACGGCAAGGCGCACCGACGCGAACACCTCGGCCTCGGGGGCCGGCGCGTCCTGGTCTCCCGCAAATGGTCATACAAGACCCTCGCCCGGCACCGTGCCGACCGAGCGGATGTCGTCCGGGCTGCACTCGAGTCGGCCGGCATCGTTGCTCCGGACACCGAACGCATGTCCGCAGACGTGCACTCCTCGGACGGCCAGCCACGATTCGTCTGGGAACCGATTGAGCGAAACCACAGCACCTACGCCCAGGTCGTCATGCTCGCCGTCGCAGAGCGTCGGCGCTGGCGGGCCGAGTACGACACCGCCCGCGCGATTCAGCAAGCCCGTTCAGCAATGCCGCCGTGACCGCAGACCGCTTCGTCCTCCCCGACTAACTGCCCATCCGTGGGTCAGGGCTGAGCCGTCCAGGGTGAGCGAAGCGAATCACGAAGTGACACGAAGTGCCCTTGACGGGGCAGGCCTGACCCACCATTCCCTCCCAACGTCGGGGAGGGCGAAGCACACGAAAGGAGGAGTGACGATGACTGTAGATGAGTCGTTGCCGGCGCTGCTGACCTCGGCCGAGGTTGCTGCCTGGCTCAAAGTGAACCGCTCGACACTGAGCCGCTGGCGAACCGACGGTGTGGGCCCGAGGGTCACCTGGCTGTCGGGGTCGATCCCGCGGTACCAACGTCAGCATGTGATCGCGTGGCTGCAGAGGGCTGCATCGTGACCATGCGGAAAGAACCGTCGGGCCGGTGGCGCGCCGTGCTGAAGTCGGGTCGCAGCTACGTCGCCGGAAAGACCTTCGACACTCGGCGCGAGGCAGCTTCGTGGCTCGCGCGGGAGCGCGCGGCCCTCGCCGGCGGCGTCGATCCTCGGGTGGGGCGCGTCACCGTTGAGAAGCTGCTCCCCCAGTGGCTGGACGAACGTCGCGCGTCCGTGGCGGCCAAGACCCTCATCGCGGACACGGCGGTCCCCCGGCTGACGCCGATGTCTCTGCTGCGGATGGCCATCAATCGGGTCAGTGACCGCGAGATCATGCGCGCGCTGGTCGCCCTGAAACGGGCCGGCTTGGCCGAGTCCTCGGTCAAGCGCTACCGCGCATCACTGTCGACGTTCTTCGCCTGGGCGGTCCGCGAGCGCCTAGTGGTGGCCAACCCGGTCGCTGGGACGCGGGTTCCCCGTGACAACAAGCCGCGCGTGGAAATGCAACCCTTCAGCGAGCCCGAGTTGGACGACTTCATTGCCCGTGCGGCCGCCCGAAGCCCACGCCTCGCCGATGTGCTCTTGGTCGACGCCTGGACCGGACTCCGCTGGTCGGAACTGCGCGCAATCAGGGTTCGAGACTTCGTGGAGCTGCCGATGCCGATGCTGGTGGTCCAGGTGGCCGAGCCCGAGGGAGTGAACCTCAAGGCACCCAAGTCGGGGCGGACGCGTCGTGTCCCGGTGGCCGATCGCGTGCTGCCAGTCATTCGCGACATGGCGAAGGGCAAGGGCGCCGGCGATCTGCTGTTCACATCGGGCTCCGGACACCAGCTTCACGCCAGCGCACTCAAGCGATCCGTGGCCTGGCAGTCGATCGCGGTCGGTCGCAGGATTCACGATCTCCGGCACACGGCGGCGTGCTTGTGGCTGGCGAAGGGCGTTGATCCGGTGACCGTTCAGGCCTGGATGGGGCACGCCTCGATCGCGACGACGAACCTGTACCTGCACCACCTGGGCACTGCCGCGGATCTGGCCGGATTGGGCCGTCTGAACGCGTCGGGGGACGCCGGGGGCACGCAACAGGGCAACAGCGACTAACGAAGGGAGCGGGGGGGCGATGAATCCGCCTGAAACGCCTAGCCAGCGGCTGGATGTGTCTGGTGGAGCTAAGGGGATTCGAACCCCTGACCTTCTCATTGCGAACGAGACGCGCTACCAACTGCGCCATAGCCCCAGGTGCTCAACGAGCACGGACGACTTTAGCACTCCGGCGCCGATGGTTCATCTCGGGTCGGACGCGTGGAGCTAAGGGGATTCGAACCCCTGACCTTCTCATTGCGAACGAGACGCGCTACCAACTGCGCCATAGCCCCAGGTGCTCAACGAGCACGGACGACTTTAGCACTCCGGCGCCGATGGTTCATCTCGGGTCGGACGCCGTCACTCCCCGACGGCGCGCCGCTGGTCGCCGTCGTCCGCGATCCGCCCTGGCAGCGGCTCGGCAGTCACCGGGACGCCGCTGGCCGGCGCGATCGGTGCCGACAGGTCGATGGTGCGGACGGTGCGCGGCGCCAACGGCTTCGACACATAAGTGGGAGCGGTAATGGGGATCGGGTCCCACAACGAACCCGGCCGGGACACCGGCGCGGTCAACTCGATGGACGCCTCGGCGGCACCGTCGTCCTCGGCCAGCACCGCGATCGCCACGGTCTGCTCGTCACTCGCCTCCCGGATCCGCGTCGCCCGGGCGTCCAGATCGCGCCGCATCGCCCGGACGCTGAACCGGGCCACGACCACGAACAGCAACAGCAGCCCGGCGGGCACGAGGGGCGACCACCAGGACAGCAAACCCAGTGCCGCGGGAACGCTGACAACCAGCAGCGCAAGGGTGAGCGCCAGCAGCACCCGCCGCCGCCTGGTCGCCGCCTGCCGGTCGATCTGGCTCAGCTCGTACAGCGCGGCCCGCCGGGTCAGCGGGGTCGACACCACCGCTGCGCCCGCCTCCGCCGTCGCCAGCGAGGAGCCACGTCGCACGATGGTGACGGTCGCCGAGAAGGGCTCGGCCGGACCGGCCTCGTCCATCGCCGGATCGGCCCGGCGCCGCAGGAAGTAGGGCACGAGATAGATCAACCATGCCGCGGCGATCACGCCGAAAATCACGCCCGTCAAGCCCACACCCGAACGCTACGGGGCGCTCTCGGCGGGTTGGCGGAGCAGCCCCGGAGTGTCGGCCGATCCTCCGCCGATCCGGCTCTGGTCAGGGCAGATCGTCCAGTCGGGCGAGCAGCCCGGGCCCGACCTCCTCCACGTGGAGCGCGTACATCGCGTGATCGCGCCAGTCGCCGGCGACGTGCATGTAGCGCTCCCGCACGCCCTCGTAGCGGAAGCCCAGCTTCTCCACCACGCGCAGGCTGCGGGTGTTCTCCGGACGGATCGCGACCTCCAGCCGGTGCAGCCGCAGCGCGAAGAAGCAGTGGTCGGACGCCAGCGCCAGCGCGGTCGGGATGATCCGGCGCCCCGCCCAGCGCTCGTCCACCCAGTAGCCTGCCTGCGCCCAGCCGGCGGAGCCGTGGGTGATGCCCGAGATGGTCAGCTGTCCGGCCAGGACGCCGCGTCGCTGCCCCGGCGGCAGGTACTCCACCGCGAACGGCAGCATCGTGCCCTGCCGCGCGCGCCGGTTGAACAACCGCACCATGCCGGCGAAGGTCAGCGGCGGCTCGATCGAGTCGTAGGGCCGGGTCGAGTCCCATGGCCCGGTCCACGCGGCGTTCCGGCGGCGCAGTTCGTCCCACGCCGGTCGATCGGACAGTCGCCACGGCCGCAGGGTCACCGGGGGGTGGCTCAGGCGCACGGGCCAGCCGACCGCCGCGCTCATGTCCGCGGCGGGGTCAGCATCCACACCTCGACGTCGGAGTTCGCCGGCACCAGGTGGGTGCCCGGCGGCAGCACGATCAGGCCATCCGCGCGCGCCACGTCGTAGGCGAGATCGGTCCCGACGGCGCCGGCCGGCTCCACCCCGCGCTCACTCACCATCGCGGGGATCAACTCGGTGGCACCCAGCCGGCCGTGCAGCGCCACCCGGGCCGGCAGCACCCGGCTGCGCGGCAGCAGGTCGGGTTCGCCCTGCAGCCGGTTCAGCACCGGGCGGACGAAGGCGTGATAGCCGACGAAGGCGGCCGCCACTCCCCCCGGAAGTGCCACCAGCGGCGTCCGGTCGTCACCGACGACGGCGAAACCGTGGACGCCGCCGGGGTGAACCGTCACCTGCGACACGGTGCTGTCACCGAGCGCGCCGAGCACCTCGGGCAGCGCGCCGCCGAGACCACCGACGACCACGATCAGATCGGCCCGGATCAGCTGATCGGTGAGCGCCTCGGTGATCACCGCGGCCTCGTCGGCGAAGGTGCCGGCCGCGAAGACCCGGGCGCCGTCCGCCCGGGCCGCCGCGGCGATCAGGGCGGTGGTGGCGTCGTAGCGGTGCGCACGCGAGGCCAGCGGCAGACCGGGCGGCACCAGGTCGGAACCGACGGTCAGCACGGCCACCCGAGCGGGCTGCCGCACCAGCACCTTGTCCAGGCCGATCTCGGCGAGCAGACCGATCGCCCCGGCGTCGAGGATCCGGCCCTGGTCGAGCAAGCGGGTGCCGTCGGCGATGTCCGAGCCGGCCAGCCGCAGGTGCTGGCCGGCGGCCACGGCGGTGTCGATCCGCACCTCGACGTCGCCCTCGTCGGTCTGATCGGCCGGGACGACGGCGTCCGCGCCCTCGGGAATGGGTGCCCCGAGCGCCACCCGGACGGCGGTGCCCTCCAACAGGGGGGCGCCCCGGTAGACCGGGGAGTCCAGGGTGTCCAGCACCGGAAGCCGGACCGGACGGGAGACCGACGCGGCGGCCACGTCGGTCGCCCGGACGGCGTAGCCGGCGACCGCGGCGCTGGTGAAGGTGGGCAGGTCGATGTCGGAGACGATGTCCTCGCACAGCCGGCGTCCGAAGGCGTCCAGCACGCCGAGGCCGATCGGCGGCAGCGGCTCGACCACGGCGAGCAACGCGTCCCGGTGCTCGGCCAGCCCGATCGGCTCGGACGGCGCCGGCGTCACCTCGGCGGGCGCCGTCTCGTCGACCTGCTCGAGGACGGGCTCGGCCCGCTTCTTCCGTCCGAAAGGTGGCATGGCACTTACCATAGGACAATGCCCGCGGCCGACCCGTCGAACCCTCCGGGCGGTGCCGAGACCGCAACACTACGGGCCGCCAAGAGCCTGCTCCGGGCCCGAATCCGGGCGGCTCGGGCGCTGCCGGAAGCGGCCGACGCCGTCATCGCGCGCACCGCGCGGGCACTGGAGATCTGCGCCGGTCATCACACCCTCGCGCTCTACGCGTCGGCGCCGGGCGAGCCCGACACCTGGCCGCTGATCGACCGCCTGCACGCCGCCGGCCACACCGTGCTGCTGCCGGTGCTCGGACGCCGTCCGGACGGCACCGCGCGGCGGGACCCGGACTGGGCCGAATACCTCGGAAGGGATCGTCTGCGCACCGGCTACGCGGGCATCCTCGAGCCCGACGGGCCTGGCCTGGGTGCCGGCGCCGTGGCGGCGGCGTCCCTGGTGTGGTGCGCCGGGCTGGCCGCGACCCCGTCCGGCGACCGGCTGGGCACCGGCGGCGGCTGGTACGACCGCGCCCTGCCGTTCGCCGCACCCGACGCGCTGACCGCGGTGCTGCTGCGGGAGGCGGAGATACTCCCGGAACTGCCGCTGGAGTGGTTCGACCGGCCGGTCGGGGTGATCGTCACCGAGACTCGAGTGCTGTGGTGTGACGGGAATAGCCGGTCCACGCCGCAGTGTTGAGGGCACGGGCCGCTAGAATGCCTGCGGTTCGCCCGCCGTCGTCCCTGGAAGTTGCCGATGCCCACCTATCAATACCGTTGCCAGGACTGCACCTCGCAGCTCGAGGTCGTGCAGAAGTTCAGCGACGACCCGCTCACCGAGTGCCCCAGCTGTGAGGGCACGCTGCGCAAGGTGTACAGCGCGGTGGGCGTGGTGTTCAAGGGCTCGGGCTTCTACGCCACCGACAGCCGGGCCGCGAGCAAGAAGACGACGGCCTCGACCAAGTCCGGCACCGACAGCAAGCCGAGCGCCGCCGAGAGCACCTCGGGCGGCGACAAGAAGCCCGCGACGGCGACTCCCGCCAGCAGCGGAGCACCGGCGGCCTGACCCGGCGCCACCGGGTGATCACCGGCTCGTCCGGACGAATCTGACCACTTTCGGGCGCGCGGGCGTGCAATGAGGGCGTGAGAGCCTTCCGATCCCGGGTGCGGCGCCTGGTCCGCCGCTATCGACGGGTCTGCGCCGCCGTGCTGGCCGGCGTCGCGGTCTGGGCCGCCCTGAGCGTGCTGCGTCCGGCGGGCCCGGCGACCACCGCGGTGCTGGTCGCCGAGCGGGCGCTGGTCGGCGGGCAGACCGTCGCCGCCGGTGACGTCACGGTCCGGCAGTTGCCGCTGGCCGCGTTGCCCGCCGACTACCTGCACCAACCCGAACAGGCCCTCGGGCGTCCGCTGACCGTCTCGCTGCCGCCCGGCGCGGTGCTGATGCCGACGTCGGTGGTCACCAAGAACGCGCTGGCGACACCGGGCCTCGCGGTGCTGCCGGTGACCCTGAGCGCGACGGCGTCCGGCCTGGTCGAGGTGGGCGACCGGATCGACCTGCTGGGTTCCGACTCCGAGGCCGACACGACCCTGGTCGCGTCCGCGGCCAGGGTGGTTGCGGTGCTGACCGGGCCGCAGGGCGGCTCGCCGCTGACGCCCGTGCAGGCGTCCGGGCCGGTGGTGCTGGTCGAGCTCCGGCCCGCCGCGCTCCCCCGGGTCGCCGCTGCGGCGGCGCGGGGGCCGCTCGGCTTCGGCCTGCGCTGACGCACCGCCACACGACGGTCGATTCCCTGCGACTGTCCACCACCGAATACACCTCGTGAACGCGTAGCCCCCTTCGCTACATTCACGGTAAGCACGGCCCACCGCCAGCCCCCGGCACGTGGGGGCGGCCGTGACCAAGACCCGAAGGGAAAGACCATGATTCAAGGTTTCAAAGACTTCCTGATGCGAGGCAACCTGATCGACATCGCGGTTGCCTTCGTGATCGGCGGCGCCTTCGCCACCGTGACCACCGCCTTCACCCAGATCGTCGTCGAGCTGCTGGCCATGCTCGGCGGCGCACCCAACTTCGATGAGTGGCGGCCGTTCGGCATGCAGTCCGTCGGCCCGTTCCTGACCGCCCTGGTGGCCTTCCTCATCATGGCGTTCGTCGTCTACTTCGGCATCGTGGTGCCCTACGAGCGGCTGAAGAAGCTGACCGACAAGCCCACCGAGACCGAGCCCGGCGCGCCCACCACCGAGGAACTCCTCGGCGAGATCCGGGACCTGCTCAAGAAGGACTGACCGCACCCGCGATCCCCCGCCACCGACCGGAGGCGGGGGATCGTCGCGTTCTGCGCCACCGGGGGCGCTAGTGGCCGTGGTGCGGCGGCACCTCGCTGAGCAGCCGTCGTTCGTCGGCCGTGGGCGGACGCCGCGGAGCGGGCGCGGCCGTCCGCCCGAACAGCCCGAGCTCGACCTGCACCCGCTGCAGCACGGCGAACAGCCGGGCGCTGCCCACCCGAGCCCGCAACGCGTCCGGGACGATGTGCGGCCACACGCCGCCGGCGGCGAGCGTCTCCTCGGCGTGAGCGACGAGCCGGTCCCGGCCCCACGCCCGCTCGGCCAGCGCCGCCAGCGGATCGGGGTCGACCGTGCTCAGCAGCCCCGACTGTCCGGTCAGCGCCACGCCGATGGCCTCGGCCAGCGCCGAGGCGGCCGCCGGATCGTTCACTGCGGGTCGTCGACCCCCGCCACCGCGGGCCGGCCGAGGTCGGGGTAGCTGGTGTCCCCGCTGGCCGCCACCGGCCGGTCGAACGTCCAGTCGCCCTGCACCGCGAACGAGCGAGCCGCACGCAGCGACGGTGCGACCACGACGCGGGCCTGGAAGTCGTCCACCAGCGTGTAGTACCGGCCGTCGAGCTGCACCCGGGGCAGGTCGGCCACGGTCTGGGTGAGCCGGCCGTCCGAGCCGAGGTCGAACACGTCGGAGCGCAGCAACAGCAGCTCGTTGGTGGTCTTCACCGGCTGGAACCGCGACCGCGGAACGGCGATGGCGGTGGCTCCCGGGAACACCTCGATGGCGGCGCCCATGGCCGTCTCCAACTGGACCACCTTCGGCGAGGACGAGTCGGACGGGTCGACGTTCTTCACGTTGTAGATCAGCGGCAGCCCGAGCACGGCGCCACGGCCCTGCAGCGCGGCCTGCAGCTGCTCGAGGTCGATCCACAGGTTGTTGGTGTGGAAGTACGGGTGCCGGTGCTCGTCGGTGAAGTAGTCCATCTCGTCGGGCGCGGTCTGGGCGGTGTCGCGCAGGATCAGCTGGCCGTCCGCCTTCCGGACGGCCAGGTGGCCGCCCTTGCGGTCGTTGACCGTGCGGGGGCAGATCTCGGCGGCGTACGGCGCTCCGGTGCCGGCGAACCAGCCGGCCAGCTGCGCGTCCGGGCCGGCGCCCAGGTTGTCGCCGTTGGCGATGCTGGCGTACTTCATGCCGGCCGCGAGCAGCGCGTCGAGCACGCCCGAGCCCACCAGCGCCGTGTAGACGTCACCGTGGCCGGGCGGGCACCACTCCAGCGTCGGATCGGCCGGCCACTCCACCGGCTCCAGCGTGTCCACGGTGATCTTCGGCTCGGCGTTCTGCAGGAAGTCCAGCGGCAGCCCGGCCACCGGCAGGTCGGGATACCGCTCCAGGTGGGCCAGCGTGTCCTGCCTGGTCCGGAACGAGTTCATGAACAGCAGCGGCAGGGGCGCGTCGTAGGTTTCCCGAGCGGCCATGATCTGCTGCACGATCAGATCCAGGAAGGTGAGCCCCTCCCGCACCGGCAGCAGGGTCTTCGCCCGATCCAGCCCCATCGACGTGCCCAGCCCGCCGTTGAGCTTGATGATCACCGTCCGGGCGATGGCGTCACGCGCGGCCTGATCGTCGACGTCGACCGCGCTCAGCTGCGGCGGGTCGGTCAGTGGGCTGATGGTGTCCTCACCGATGACCCCCGAAACGCCGGCGCTGGCCTGCCGGTAGTAGTGCGAGAAGACGTCGATGGCCGCGTCGTGGGCACCGGCGGCGCGCATCTTGGCGACGGCCGCGGCGAGTCCGTTGTCACTCATGGTGCGAGTCTAGGGAATCGGACGGACGGCGTGAGCACATCCAGCCGCCAGCGGACATGACGAGAGCGACGCCTATCGAAGGGCCAAAGCCGTCTACCCACCCCCAGGAGACATCAACGAGCTGGCGTCGCTCTCTGCAGACGAGCTTAGACGATACGTCAGCCAAATGCACGTCCGATTGATCATCTTTTTGCGGATCGACAACTTTTCAACCATCTTCGCCCCGCGAGCGCGCCCGGATCCGGGACGTCGTGGGCTGGCCATCCGCTTCGCGCGAGCCCGCCGCGCTACCCCTATGCTGGGAACACCCGCAACAGCCGGGCCCCATAGCTCAGGGGATAGAGCAGAGGTTTCCTAAACCTTGTGTCGCAAGTTCGAATCTTGCTGGGGCCGCCGGAAAAGGGAGCGGTCCCTGCCCGGGGGGATGGGACAGGGACCGCCGCAAGTATAGGACGACTCAACAAGAAGTGTCACCCTTGTGGGTGACAAGACGTCCGGCGTGTCACGACTCGTCGGAACTCGTGGCAGCCGCTGCTTGTTCCTTCAACTTCTCGATGTCAAGTCCCTTTACGGCGTCGACGAGCTGCTCGAACTGCGGGCCGCTCAACGCCCCCGCCTCGCGGTACACCAGGTAGCCGCCGCGGAACGCCATCAGGGTCGGGATCGACTGGATGCCGAGGCCGCCGGCCAACGCCCGCTCCTCCTCGGTGTCGATCTTGCCGAACACCACGTCGGGGTGCTTCTCCGAGACCTGGTCGAAGACCGGGGCGAATCGCTTACACGGACCACACCAGTCGGCCCAGAAGTCGACGATCACCGTCTCGTTGTCCTGGATCGCCTCGGCGAAGGTTTGCTGATCAAGGGCGCGCGTAGCCATGCATGTTTCCTCTCTGAGTTCACCGCTTCCAACGCCCCCGGAGGGTGAGCTATTCCGCGCCCGCCGCCGGGTCGCCGGTGCCGGAGGTCCCGCCAGCCGCTCCGGACGCTGCCGACACGCCCCACCGACACGGCCCCGGCGGGCTCAGCCGCCGCTCGCCACGAAGAGGTGATCCGCCACCATCGCCGCGAACCGGCCCGTCTCGTGGCCTTCGGCCTTCAGCACCAGCGTCGCGCCGTCCATGGTGGCCGTCAGCACCGCCTCGGGCAGCACCCCGGCCGCCGAGAACATGCTCAGCAGCTGCTGGTCGGTCTGCAGATACTCGCTGAACCGGCGCACCGTCACCCGCACCGAGTCGCGGTGCGGAAGCACCTCCGACAGCGGCACCGCGCCGTCCAGGAACGCCTCCGGGGCAGGCGCCGCGCCCAGCTCGGCCAGGGCGGGGATCGGATTGCCGTAGGGCGACTCGACCGGCTCGTGCAGCAGGTGGACCAGCCGGCGCTCGACGTCGGTCGAGATGACATGCTCCCAGCGGCAGGCCTCCTCGTGCGCGTGCACCCAGTCCAGCCCGATGACGTCGATCAGCAGCCGCTCGGCCAGCCGGTGCCGCCGCATCACCCGGGTGGCCAGCTTCAGGCCGGCCGGGCTGAGCCGCAGCTGCCGGTCGGCGTCGACGGTCAGCAGGCCGTCGCGCTCCATCCTGGCGACCGTCTGCGACACGGTCGGGCCGCTCTGCTTGAGCCGCTCGGCGATCCGCGCGCGCAGCGGCGGGACACCCTCCTCGCCGAGTTCGTAGATCGTGCGGAGATACATCTCCGTCGTGTCAATGAGATCGCTCACCGGCCACCTCCGTTTCCGCTGCCAGACTAGGCCATATTGTCTCGGTAGATGAGGGTACCCGGAACACTACGCTGCCCTCCATGACCGAGGTTCACCGCGTCCGAGTGGCGCCCGAACGGCTACAGCGCTGGCTCGCCGGCTTCGCCGAGCGCCACCCGGGGCCACGGGCCACCGCCACCCCGGACGCCGTCGAACTCACCAGCCCGGACGGCGCCCGGGCCCGGCTGGAGGCACCGTGGGGACCGCCGGCCGAGGACGACCCGCTCGCCGCGCTGATCGCCCAGGTCACCCGCCCACGCCGGGTGGGTGCGCTGCTGGTGCGCCGCAACTCGCACGCGGTCGGCCTCTTCGACGGCAACGACCTGGTCCTGCACCGGGTCGGACGCCACTACGTCCAGGGTCGGACGAAAGCGGGCGGCTGGTCGCAGCAGCGCTACGCCCGGCGCCGCGGCAACCAGGCCGAGCGGGCGTTCGACAAGGCCGCCCGGGACGCCGCCGAGCTTCTGCTGCCCGCAGCCGGCACCCTGGACGCGATGCTGCTCGGCGGTGACGCGCAGGCGGTGCGGGTCGTGCTCGCCGACCCGGCGCTGGCCAAGCTCAGGGACGTGCACGAGCGCCATCGGCGTCCGCTGCTGGCGGTCCCCGACCCCAATCTGCAGGTGTTGCGCGACGCGCTGCCACGATTCCTGGCGGTGACGATCCAGCTGAACGCCGAGGCCATGGCGTAGTGCCGGGCCGCGCTACCGCTTGCGGATGACCACGACCAGGGCGGCCGCCACCGCGAGTGCCGCGGCGGCGCCGAGGGCGATCCAGGTGCCGGTCTGCACCGGCACCGGGCTGGTCCCGTCGTCGGCCGGCTCGTCGTTGGGCTCGTCCTCCTCGGACGGGCTGGTGGAGGGTCTCGGTGAGGCGTCCGGGGTCGCCGTGGCGGTGGTCGCCTGCGGCAGCGGGACCGCCGCCCGGCTCGCGGTCGGCAGACTCAGCCCGACCAGCAGCACCAGCAGTGCCGCGGCGGCCGCCAGTGCCCGGCCGACCATCACTCGCCCCGACATCTGACTCCCTTCGACGGACGCGACGCACATCCTAGTGCCGCGTCCGCCCGCACCCGCTGCGCGACGCCCGGACCGGCGCCGGTGCGGTCAGGCGATCAGCGCCCCGAGCAGCGCGAGCAGCACCAGGACGACCAGCACACCGGTGACGATCACGCGCCGCGTCCTGGGGTTCACCAGGCCAATCTATGTCGCCGCCGGGGGGTGACGGGTACCTTGTGGCTATGGGCGAGTTGCGGCTCTACGCGGTCGGCGTGGACGAGGTCCGCGACCTGTTCTGCGCCGGTCCAGAGCTGGCCGCCGAGTTCCGCGGGATCGTCGCCGAGCAGTTCCCGCCCCGGACCACGCCGAAGGCGCCCGGGATGCTGGGCAAGCTCGGCCCGCTGTTCCGCAAGCCGGCCGGCGCCGTCCTGGTCGGACCGGAGACCCCGGTGGACGCCGATGTCGCCGACCTGCTCGCCGGACGCTTCATCCGCCCGGAACGGCAGCCGGTCGCCTGGCGGTTGCTGGAGGCCTACCTGGCGGCCACCGCCTGGAGCCGGCATCGCATCGAACTCGACGTGACCAGGTTCAACGACCTCGAATTCGACCTCGCCCGGGCCGGCCTCGATCCCCGGTTCGGGCTGAGCAGGCTGGTGAACCGCGAGCTGGGCGTCCCGCTGCAGACCTATCGCGGCCTGTCCACCGGCTACACCCCGCACGCGGTGGCGCTGGACGCGGCGGGCGCCTGGCGCAACACGCTGCCACAGCTGTCGCCGGCCAACCACGCCGTCGCGGAGCCCTACGCGGCCTGGCTCGCCCAGTTCCACCACTACGGCCAGGCCGCACCGGCGAAGGGACGCCCGGTGCCCGATCTGATCGTGGTGTACCGGGCGGCCCAGGACCAGCGGGGCGTCACCCCAGCAGGCCGATGATCGCGCCCTGCGCGAAGTAGACCACGAACAGCGCCGCCACCAGGTACATCAGCGGGTGCACCGACCGGGCCTTGCCGCGGCTCAGCTTGATCAGCGTGTAGCTGATGAAGCCCGCGCCGATGCCGGCCGTGATCGAGTAGGTGAACGGCATCAGCGCCAGGGTCAGGAAGGCGGGGATGCCCTCCTCCGGGTCGTCCCAGTCGACGTGGGTGACCTGCGACATCATCAGGAAGCCGACGAAGAACAGGGCCGGGGCGGCCGCCTCCGAGGGCACCATGTTGACCAGCGGCGCCAGGAACAGGCTGAGCAGGAACGCAGCCCCGGTGACCACCGACGCCAGGCCGGTCCGGGCGCCCTCGCCGACACCCGCCGCCGACTCGATGTAGGAAGTGTTCGACGACACCGATCCGAGGCCGCCGGCGATCGCCGCGACCGAGTCGACCAGCAGGATCTCCTGGGTGCGCGGCGGGTTGCCGTCCTGGTCCAGCAGTTCGCCCTCGGCACCCACCGCGACCACGGTGCCCATGGTGTCGAAGAAGTCGGCCAGCAACAGCGAGAACACGATCAGCACCAGGCCCAGGCCGGCACCGAAGCTGCCGGCCGCGGTGAAGCCGCCGAACAGGTCGACCCGGCCGATCAGGCCGAGGTCGGGCGCCGCGAAGGCGGTGAACTGGGGCACGTTCAGCATCCAGCCGGTCGGATTGTCGGTGGCGTCGTGCGCCCCCAGATGGCTCACCGCCTCGACGATCACCGCCAGCACGGTGCCGGACAGGATCGCGATCAGCATGGCGCCCTTCACCCGTCGCACGAAGAGCAGCACCAGGATGCCCAGCGTGATCAGGAAGATGGCGATCGGCCAGCCCTGCAGCGACCCGCCGATGCCCAGTTCGACCGGCGTTCCGACCGCCTTGCGCACCACGCCGGCGTCCACCAGGCCGATGAACGCGATGAACAGGCCGATGCCGACCGAGATGCCGGTGCGCAGCGAGCGCGGCACGGCCCGGAACACCGCCTGCCGGAAGCCGGTCAGCACCAGGATGGTGATGATCACGCCCTCCCAGACGACCAGGCCCATCGCCTGCGCCCAGGTCATCTGCGGCGCCAGCACGTAGGCCAGCACCGCGTTCAGGCCCAGGCCGGTGGCGAGCCCGATCGGGAACCGGCCGTAGATGCCCATCAGGATGGTCATCAACCCCGCGATCAGCGCGGTCGCGGCGGCCACCATCGCGATCGAGGTGGCGACGTTGGCGCCGATCACCTCACCCGCGGCGTCCAGTTTGGGCAGGCCGGAGAGCAGCAGCCCGTTGACGTCGGTGGCGGTGCCGATGATGAGCGGGTTGAGCGCCAGGATGTAGGCCATCGTGAAGAAGGTGACCAGTCCGCCGCGGACCTCCCGCGCGACGGTCGAACCCCTTTTGGTGATCTCGAAGAACACGTCCAGTCCGGAGGGTGTCCGGGTGCCCGCCGGAGCCGGCGGCGAGGAGCTGTTGACCATGGCCAGAAACCTAAGGGCGGCGCCCGGCTCGACCCGGCACGTCTCAGAAGCTCGGCGGGGACGCCCTACAGTTGAGACGTGCGCCCCCACCACGAGCACCAGTTGCCCACCCTGCAGGCTCCGGTGAAAGCGCTGGATCCGCACGGGGTGCTGATCGTCGGCTCGGGTACCGCGGTGTTCGTGATCGCCACGCTGATCTGCTGGTGGCAGCTGCCGGCGCTGGTGGCACTCGGCAAGGGCTGGTGGCTCTCCACCGCCGTGGTCGGCAGCGGAATCGGCGCGCTGGCGCTGGCGGTGCTGCTGATCCTGCGCCGCCGGCGGCTGCGCTGACGTCCTTGGGTCCGGCGGCCGGCGGGCTCAGCGTTCGCTGCGCGGCTGCCAGTCCCGGTCGGTGGGGCCGACGTAGATCTGCCGGGGCCGGTAGATCCGGCCCTTCGGGTCGTCGTTGAGTTCCTTCCAGTTCGCGATCCAGCCGGGCATCCTGCCGATCGCGAACATCACCGTGAACATCTCCAGCGGAATGCCGATGGCCCGCAGCAGGATCCCGGAGTAGAAGTCGACGTTCGGGTAGAGCCGGCGGTCGATGAAATAGTCGTCGGAGAGCGCGGCCTCTTCCAGCTCGCGGGCGATGTCGAGCAGCGGGTCCGTCTTCTCCTGTTGGGCCAGCACGTCGTCGACGGCCTTCTTCAGGATCCGGCTGCGCGGGTCGAAGTTCTTGTACACGCGGTGCCCGAACCCCATCAGCTTGACCCCGGCGTCCTTGTTCTTCACCCGGGTGACGAACTCTGACACCGGCATTCCCGAGTCGCGGATCTGCTCCAGCATCTGCACCGCGGCGACGTTGGCGCCGCCGTGCAGCGGCCCCCACAGGGCACACACGCCGGCCGCGCAGCTGGCGAACAGGTTCGCTTTCGACGACGCCACCATCCGCACCGTCGAGGTGGAGCAGTTCTGTTCGTGGTCGGCGTGCAGCATCAGGAACAGGTTGAGCGCTGCGGCCACCTCGGGGGTCGGCTCGTAGTTGCGGTAGGGCACCGAGAACATCATGTGCAGGAAGTTCTCGGCGTACTTGAGGTCGTAGCGCGGGTAGACCAGCGGCTCGCCGATGGACGCCTTGTAGGCCGCGGCGGCGATCGTGCGCACCTTCGACATCAGCACCGCGGCGGCCCGCTCCATGCCGGCGTCGTCGTCGATCTGGATCACCCCGTGATCGTGGGCGCTGAGGGTGTTGATCATCGCCGACAGGATCGCCATCGGCGGCGCCGTCTGCGGGAACGCGTGGAAATGCTTGCGCATCACCTCGTCGATCATCGCCGACTCGCCCAGCAGGGCCGAGAACCGGTCCCGCTCCTGAACGGTGGGCAGCGAGCCGAAGATCACCAGCCAGGCGGTCTCGACGAAGGACGACCGGCCGGCCAGGTTCTCGATCGGAATGCCCCGGTAACGCAGAATCCCGGCGTCGCCGTCGATGTAGGTGATCGCCGACCGGCACGAGCCGGTGTTGCCGTAGCCGTCGTCCAGGGTGATGTAGCCGGTGCGGGCCCGGAGCTTGGAGATGTCGATGGCAGGTTCACCCTCCGTGCCGACCAGGGTGTCCAGTTCGTAGACGGTGCCGTCGATCTCGAGTCGGGCCGTTCCGGTCATGTGAGCTCCTTCGCCGCAGGGTGAGGCACACGATAACGGGTATCCACCCGCCGCCGTCGAGCCGACCACGACGGTCGGAACTCAGAAGATGCTGGTGTCGATACTGATCGTGTCCCAGGCCGGCGGCGGCAACTGCTCGCCCCGGCTCACCTCGGAGACGTCGGAGTGCGCCCCGCAGCCGTGGTCGCGGCTGACCACGCGTCCGTCGGTCGGCGTGTACTCGTTGGCGCACACCCCGAAGACCCGCCCCAACGATCCGGACAGCGCGACGAAGTAGGCACAGGTCTCGCAGTAGGCGGAGGCCTGGGCGGTCATCGGGTTGTCCGGGCCGCCGTCCCCGGCCAGCCAACGCTCCGCGGCATCGTCGCGTCCGACCGGAGACAACACCCGCTCGCGGCCCAGTCCCAGCTCGGCGACCACCGCGCGGGTCGCCGACCATTCGGCCGGCTCCATGTCGGGCGGCATGTCCGCGGCGGTGAAGCCGGGCTCCACCCGGGGGTCGTTGTCGGCGGTCGGCATGATCACGCCGGGCGACAGGTCGCCGGCACCGACCCGGTCCGACCACGGCACCCAGGCCGGCGCGAGCAGCGCGTCCGGGCCGGGCATCAGGGTCACCTCGTTGACGGTGACCGCCTTCGCCCGGGACGCCCGGGCGACCGTCACCTGCCAGCTCCAGCCCGGGTAGCCCGGGTGCGGGCACTCGAACAGGTGGGTGACCACCCGGGTGTCCTCGGCGAACGCTCCGCGGTGGTCGCCGACTCCCATCACGCCGGCGCGGCCAACCGCCGCCGTCCGGGCCAGGTCGATCGCCTCCGCGCAGGCGCGATCCAGCGTCTCGGACGCCGGCATGCTCAGAGCTCCAGCTCGTCGGCGACGGCACGCAGCACCGAGGCCACCTTGCCCGCCACCTTCGGATCGGGGTGCCGGCCCCGGCGGTAGCCGTTGCCGAGGCCGTCCAGCATCTTGATCAGGTCCTCCACGATCACGGCCATCGCGTCCGGCGACTTGCGGGACGCCTTGGACAGCGACGGCGGCGCCTCCAGCAGGTGCACGCTGAGGGCCTGCTCGCCGCGCTTGCCGTCGATGATGCCGAATTCGACCTTCTGACCGCGCTTCAGGCTGGTCACACCCTCGGGCAGCGCCGAGGCGCGCACATAGACGTCGTCGCCCCCGGAGTCCTTGGAGAGGAAGCCGAAGCCCTTCTCCGTGTCGTAGTACCGAACCCTGCCTGTTGGCATGACCTTCTCCTGTTCAACCTGAATGCGGACACGCCGGAGGACGGCGTCCTGGACCGCGGGCCTCAGCCTATCGAACGGCGCACCTCCGCAGGCACCCGATCCGGGTCGCGGCCGGGCGCCGGTGACTATCATGTGCCGCATGGCGAACTGGACGGATGGGCCCGAATACGCCCCGCTCGATCGTCCCGCCGCCTTCCAGACGCCGGCGGTGGAGCCGCTGGAGGTGCCGCCGGTGGTGCCCAACCCGGCCGCCGGCGCCCCCGTCGTCCCGCCGTCCTGGCAACCGCCGCAGGCGGCGGTGGTCCCCCTGGAGGCCCTGGTGCCCGCCGCCAGCCTCCCGCCGCGCGATCCGCGGACCGAGTTCAGCACCGTCAGCTCGGTTCTGACCGGCGCGTCCGCCTGGGGTTCGGCACACTCCGGCGGCAGTGCCGGCGGGGCGCCGGCCTGGACTCCCGACCAGCCGTTGGGCACTCCTCCGGCTGTCCAGCCGGCAGCCGCCGCGCCCGGGCCGCAGCCTCCGGCCGCCGCCCCACCCGCCCAGGTGCTCAACTTCCCGCCCCCGCAGCAGCCGGCGCCGTCGTTCCCGCAGCCGGGGACGCCGGACTGGTTCGCCCCTCCCCCGCAGGCCCGCTGGCAGCCACCGAACCAGAGCGTGTCGATCGCCCAGCTGTGGCAGGGCGCGACCCCCGGGGTGATCATCACGCTGCTGGTCGGTGCCCTGATCAACCCGCTGTCGGCAGCCATGCTGATGCTGGCGGCGATGCTCGCCGCCCGGGTCAAGTACCGGGTCGAGCAGGTCCGCCGCAGCTTCCTGTGGGCCGGCGCGGTCGTCGCCGTGATCGGCGCGTTCACCCTGCTCGGCGGCGACTTCAACCTGAGCACTGCCTGGGACGTGGTGTCCGGCTGGTCCCAGCTGGCCTGCTGGGTGCTGACCATCGTCGTCCCGCTGCAGGTGGGTGCGGGCATCCGGGCCAACGAGCCGCCACGACGGCCCTACTGAGCAAGGAAGCGCCATGGACTCCTCCTCCGGGTTGGGCAGGCCAGGCCCCGGACAGCCCGAGTTCGACCGCCCCGGCGACCCGTGGTCGGCGAACGTGCCGCCACCGCAGTTCGGGTCGCCGCCCGGGCCGCCGCAGGGCACCGTCCCGTCGGCACCGGGGACGCCCGGACCGTGGGCACCGCCCCCGCTGACGCCGTCCGGACCGGCCGGAGGCGGCGGCCCGCGGCGCAACGGCGTCCGGGCCGCCCTGATCGGCGGCACCGTCGTGGTCGCCGTCGCCCTGGGCCTGCTGGCGTGGCAGCTGCTGCCGGCGACGCCCCAGGTCACCCCGACCCCGTCGGCGCAGCGGAGCGAACCCACACCGGTGCCGGCGAGCGCCTCGCCGAGCGTGGTGCGCACCCCGGACAGCCCCGAGCCGACCACCAGCGCCGCGGTGACCGGCGGCAGCATCGGCCAACGGATCGACTACCGCGCCCGCGGCGGTGAGGGACGGGTCACGGTGACCCGGGCGAGCTGGGCCGACAACGGCGTCCTTGAGCCGGCGGAGGGGCTGTCCTACCTGGTGGTGGACGTCCGCTTCGAAGGGGTGTCGGGCACGGTGACCACGGGACCGTTCTTCACCGCCGTGCGCGACCCCGGCGGCACCCGGCGGCTGATCACCGTCGGGGCCCAGCTGGACAGCCAGTTGGCGATGCGGACGCTGCAGGCGGGGCAGGACAACACCGGCCAGGTCGCCTTCGAGGTGGCCCGCGGACCGGTCACCTTCGAGGTGCTCGACGAGCTGCTGGCGCCCGTCGCGAGCGTGGAGATCCCGGGCTGATGGCGCAGCCGTTCCGATCCCGCAGCTACGTCCGGGTGCCGCCCGAATCGCGGCCGGTGCGCAGCCGACGCGCCGTCCGGGTGATCGTCACCGACGGCTCGCACGTCCTGATGCTGCGTGACAGCGATCCGGGCGTGCCGGGCCTGCACTGGTGGATCACCCCCGGCGGCGGCGTCGACCCGGGCGAGCAGCCGCTGCAGACCGCGGTGCGCGAGCTCGCCGAGGAGACCGGCCTGAGGGCCCGTCCGGACGCCCTGCGCGGGCCGCTGCTGCGCCGTTTCGTCATCCACGGATACAGCGACCAGGTGCTCGGCCAGGCCGAACTGTTCTACCTGCTGCGTGTCGCCGAGCGGTTCGAGCTCGACCCGTCCGGCTTCACCGAGGACGAGAAGCTCACCATCGCCTCCTGGGACTGGTTGCCGCTGGACGGCCTGGCGGCGCATCCCGAGCAGGTCTGGCCGCGGCAGCTGGCCGAGGTGGTCGCCCTGGACGCCGATCCGGGCAGCTGGCCGGTGGACCACGGGGTGGTCGAGGAGTCCACGGTGGATGCCGGAGAACTCGGACGCCGGGTCGCCCTAGACTGGGCCGGCTCGCCGGACGACTGGGCGGGCCTCCCCGACCCCGAGAAGCGATGACCGCCCCTGCCGCACCCGCCGATCACCGGTACCTCGAACGGTTCCTCTGGCTGTCGCTGGCCACCGCCGTGGTGACCGTCGCGCTGAAGTCCGTCGCCGCGGTGCTGACCAACTCGGTCGGCCTCTGGTCCGACGCCCTGGAGTCGACGGTCAACCTGCTCGCGGCCGGGGTCGCGCTGTGGGCCATGAGGCTGTCGGCCAAGCCCGCCGACCACAACCACGATTTCGGGCACGGCAAGGCCGAATACCTGTCGGCGGCGGTCGAGGGCACGTTGATCGTGGTGGCCGCGGCGGCCATCATCGTCGGGGCCGTCAACCGCTTCATCCATCCGGTGCCGCTGGAGAGCGTCGGCATCGGCGTCCTGCTCGCCGCTCTGGCGTCCGTGGGCAACCTGGTCACCGGCCTGGTCCTGATCAGGGCCGGACGCCGGCACCGCTCGATCACCCTGGAGGCCGACGGCAAGCACCTGATGACCGACGTCTGGACGTCGGTCGGCGTGCTGGCCGCGATCGCCGTGGTCGGGCTGACCCACCTGGTCTGGCTCGATCCGCTGATCGCGCTCGGCGTCGGCATCAACATCGTGTTCACCGGCGTCGGGCTGGTCCGGCGCTCGGTCGTCGGGCTGCTCGACGCCACCCTTCCCCCGGAAGAGGTGGCCATCATCGAGCGGGCGCTGGTGCCGCTGACCGACGATCCGCGGGTGCACCTGACCGACCTGCGCACCCGTGAGTCGGGCCGCCAGCGCTTCGTCCAGGCGACCCTGACGGTGCCGGGCGAGTGGACGGTGAGCCGCAGCCACGATCTGGCCGACCGGGTCGAGGAGGAGGTCGGCCGGGCGCTGCCGGGCACCGTCACCTTCGTCCACGTCGAGCCGGCGGACTGAGCGTCGCGGCTCGTCAGCCGCCGGTCGGGCTCGTCGAGGCGACGACACCGGCCGGCGATCCGACGGGACCCGGTCGGACGGGCTCAGTCCACGGCGCCGGTGGCGTGCCTGATCTCGGTGTCGATCAGCCGCCGCCAGGAACCGACCAGTTCGGCGTCCACGTACGCCTTGAGCGAGCCCTGCGGGCGGGCCGGGGTGCCGATGTGGAAGGCCCGGACGCCGGCCCGCGCCAGCCAGGGCACCTGATCGGGGTGCAGCCCGCCGCCGGCCATGATCACCCCGGCCTGCCACGGGTGCGCCGCGGCCCGCTGCAGCACGTCGTCCAGCCCGTGCTCGAGACCCCGTGGCGAACCGGCGGTGAGCACCTGATCGAGGCGCGGCAGGCGGCGCAGCAGCGCCCAGCCCCGGTCGGGGTAGAGACACGAGTCGATCGCCCGGTGGAACGTCCACGGCCAGTCGCCGTCGGCGACCAGTTCGCCGACCACCTGAGCGTCGACCTCACCGAGCCCGTTCAGGTAGCCGAGCACCATGCCGTCGGCGCCGGCGTCCGCGTAGCTGGCCATCAGGCCCTTGAGCCGGACGACCTCGCCGCCGTCCGTGCCGTACCCGGCGCGCAGCCGCACCATCACCCGCAGTTGCACCGAGGTGGCCGCACGCACCTTCGCCACCAGCGCCGGCTCGGGTGACAGCCCACCGGCGTCCAGGCTGCCGCACAGCTCGATCCGGTCGGCGCCGCCCGCCTCCGCGCGCTCGGCGTCCGCCGCATGGAGCGCGATCACTTCGAGCAGGCCGCTCATGCGTCACATCATGGCCGCCGCCGCGCCGCCGCTCACGCCGGACACGCGGGCGGCGGATCAGCCGCGGGTGGCCGGGACCGCCGACGACGAGTACGCCGCGGCGTCCACGCCGCCACGGGGCATGCCCAGGCCGGCCAGCAGCGTGCCGACGGCGGCGACCGCCACGGCGACGAACACCCAGGTCGAGGCCGACACGATCGTGGCGTAGTCGTGCTCGCCCCGGCCGGCCGCGATCACCTGGGTGGCGATCGCCCCGAACACCGCGACTCCGACGGCGCTGCCCGCTGAGCGGGCGAAGATGTTGATGCCGGTGACCACGCCGCGCTCGTTCCAGTCCACGGACGCCTGGGCGGCGATCAGCGAGGGCGCCGCGATCCAGCCCAGCCCGAACCCGGCGACGAAGGAGACCGCGCCCACCGTCCACGGGTTCGGCCACGGGCCGCTGGCGGCCAGGCCGGCGCAGCCGACCAGGGCGATCAGGCTGCCCCACAACACCGTCGTCCGGTAACCGTGGGCGAGGTACATCCGTCCCGCGATCGAGGCGGCCAGCGGCCAGCCGAGGGTGAGCGCGGCGACCGCGGCGCCGGAGATCAACGGCACCACGTGAAGCGCGTTCTCCAGGTAGGTCGGCACGAAGCTGGTGATGCCGATCAGCAGCGCGCCGACACCCAGCGACAGCGCGGTCGTGGTCAGGATCAACGGGCGCCGCAGGATGGCCAGGTCGAGGATCGGTTCGGACGCCCGCCGCTCGACCATGCCGAAACCGACCAGGGCGGCCACCCCGATGCCGAAGCTGACCAGGCTGGGCAGCGACAGCCACGCCCACGCGTTGCCGCCCTCCAGCAGCCCGAGGATGAGCGCGGTCAGGCCGACCGTGAGCAGCGCGGCGCCGGCGTAGTCGATGCGGTGACGGCGCCGCTCGACCCGCTCGTGGTAGAAGCGGATCAGCGCCCAGCCGGCCAGCAGGCACAGCGGCAGGTTCACCCAGAAGATCCAGCGCCACGAGGTGAACTGGGAGAAGATCCCGCCGAGCGCCGGCCCGACCACCGACGCGATCGCCCAGACGCTCGCGATGTAGCCCTGGACGACGGCCCGCTCGGCGACGCTGTAGAGGTCGCCGACGATGGTCATCGCCATCGGCGCGCTGGCGCCGGCGCCCAGTCCCTGGATCACCCGGAAGACGATCAGCGCGGTCATGTTCCAGGCCAGCGCTGCCAGCACCGAGCCGAGCAGGAACAGCCCGACCCCGAGCAGGATGATGGGCTTGCGTCCGATGGTGTCGGCCAGCTTGGAGTAGATCGGCACCGACACCGCCTGGGCCAGCAGGTAGACCGAGAACAGCCACGGGAACTGCTCGAACTCGCCCAGTTCCTTGACCACCGACGGCACCGCCGTGGCCAGGATGGTCGCGTCGATGGCGATCAGGCCGGTGGTCAGCATCAACGCCAGCAGCACCCGGCCGCGGTCGGATCGGAATCCGACGCTGCTGCGGGTCGCCGTGTTCCCGGTTTCGCTCACCCTCCTTCCAGCCCGATCCACCCCGCCGATATTCCCGGGGACCCCAGACCCGCGGACGCCGGGTCGCCCCCCGACCCCCGGACGCCGGGTCGCCGTCGGGACGCCGAAGGGGTCGGACGCCGAAGCGTCCGACCCCTTGCGTGCCGGGTGTGGCGGGTGAACTCAGAAGTCCATGCCACCCATGCCGCCGTCGCCGCCGGCCGGCATGGCCGGAGCCTTCTCCGGCTTGTCGGCGATGACCGCTTCGGTGGTCAGGAACAGCGCCGCGATGGACGCCGCGTTCTGCAGCGCCGAACGGGTCACCTTGGCCGGGTCGATGATGCCGGTGGCCAGCATGTCGACGTATTCGCCGGTGGCGGCGTTCAGGCCCTGACCGGCGGTCAGGTGCGCGACCTTCTCGGCCACCACGCCGCCCTCGAGGCCGGCGTTGGACGCGATCTGCCGCAGCGGAGCCGAGCACGCGCCGAGCACGATCTGCGCGCCGACGGCCTCGTCACCGGAGAGGTCGCCGAGCGAGACCTGCTTGGCGGCCTGCAGCAGCGCCACGCCGCCGCCGGCGACGATGCCCTCCTCGACGGCCGCCTTCGCGTTGCGGACGGCGTCCTCGATGCGGTGCTTGCGCTCCTTCAGCTCGACCTCGGTGGCCGCGCCGACCTTGATCACCGCGACGCCGCCGGCCAGCTTGGCCAGCCGCTCCTGCAGCTTCTCGCGGTCGTAGTCGGAGTCGCTGTTCTCGATCTCCTTGCGGATCTGGTTGACCCGCCCGGCGATCTGGTCGGCGTCACCGGCACCGTCGATGATGGTGGTCTCGTCCTTGGTGACAAGCACCGAACGGGCCCGGCCCAGCAGCTCCAGCGTGACGGCGTCCAGCTTCAGGCCGACCTCCTCGGAGATCACCTGGCCGCCGGTCAGGATGGCGATGTCGGTCAGCATGGCCTTGCGGCGGTCGCCGAAGCCGGGAGCCTTGACGGCGACCGACTTGAAGGTGCCGCGGATCTTGTTGACGATCAGGCCGGCCAGGGCCTCGCCGTCGGTGTCCTCGGCGATGACCAGCAGCGGCTTGCCCGACTGCATGACCTTCTCAAGCACCGGCAGCAGGTCCTTCAGCGAGGACACCTTGCTGTTCGCGATCAGCACGTAGGGGTCCTCCAGGACGGCCTCCATGCGCTCGGGATCGGTGACGAAGTACGGAGAGATGTAGCCCTTGTCGAAGCGCATGCCCTCGGTCAGCTCGAGGTCCAGCCCGAAGGTGTTGGACTCCTCGACCGTGATCACGCCCTCCTTGCCGACCTTGTCCATCGCCTCGGCGATGATCTCGCCGACGGAGGTGTCGGCGGCGGAGATGGACGCGGTGGCGGCGATCTGCTCCTTGGTCTCGATGTCGGTCGCCTGGGCGGCCAGCTGCTCGACGATCGCGGCGACGGCCTTCTCGATGCCCTTCTTCAGGCTCATCGGGTTGGCGCCGGCGGTCACGTTGCGCAGACCCTCGCGGACCATGGCCTGAGCCAGCACGGTCGCGGTGGTGGTGCCGTCACCGGCGACGTCGTCAGTCTTCTTGGCGACCTCCTTGACCAGCTCGGCGCCGATCTTCTCGTAGGGGTCCTCCAGCTCGATCTCCTTGGCGATGGAGACGCCGTCATTGGTGATCGTGGGGGCGCCCCACTTCTTCTCCAGGACGACGTTGCGGCCCTTGGGGCCCAGCGTCACCTTCACCGCGTCGGCGAGGATGTTCATGCCCCGCTCGAGGCCACGGCGCGCCTCAACGTTGAATTCGATCAGTTTTGCCATGGGTGCAGGCAATCCTTCTGCATCGGTGGGGTGCTAAGACCCCACGGTTAGTCAGGTGGGTCGGTCAGCGTCGATGCCCGCGACGGACGGCCCGGTTGGCCTCACCGATCTGACCAGGTAGCACTCTCATGGAGAGAGTGCTAACACCATGTTTAGCACTCGAGGTGCTCGAGTGCAAAGAATCGTGGTGCGATCTGCTCGCCTTCTTGGGCCATGCCTCGAGCGATGGTCGCGAAACCGGGGAGCCGGCCAAACCGGGGATCTCCCTGATCGCCGCGGCGGCACCCCGCCGATCGCCAACCCCGACCGTCGCCGACGGGCCTCAGCCGCGGCGTTCGTCCGGGACCAACCCCCGTCTCGCCTAGCCTGACCCCGTGTTCGCCAAGACCTCTCGCTGGATCGCCTACCCGCTCGGCTGGCTGCTGCTGATGGCCGTGCCGCTGATGATCGACGCGATGCGAAGCAGCGCCGGACCGGCATCGGCCACCAACCAGTTCACCATTCCCAGCTTCGTCGCCCACTACCAGGCCCGGCGCAGCGCCGACCGGCTGGCGATCGACGTCACCGAGCGGATCACCGCCGACTTCCCGCGGCGCAACGTGAACCGGGGCATCGAACGCCGGCTGGACGCCGAGTACCGCGGCGAGGACATCCGGCTCAGCGACTTCGCGGTGACCGATCCCAGCGGGAAGCGCATCCCGTTCACCCGCCGCACCGAGTCCGACGGCGACATCGTGCTCCGCATCGGAAGGGCCAGCACCTACGTGTTCGGACGCGTCGACTACGTCATCCGCTACACCATCGGCCATGCGATGGTGCAGGCCGGCGACCGCCAGGAGATCTACCTCGACGTCAACGGCACCGGTTGGCAGCAGCCGTTCGGACGCGTCCAGGCCACCCTGGACGTCGCGCCGGACCTGGCCGGGAACCTGCTCGGCGAGCAGGCCTGCTACCAGGGACCGGCCGGGTCCACCCGGCCCTGCGGGATCACCCGCACCGGCAACCGGTTCAGCACCGACGCGGTCGGACTGGCCCCGCGGGAGAACCTGACCTTCGCCGTCGGCTTCACCCAGGGCACCGTCGCCGAGACCGTGCCCGGCGGGATCGCCAGCCTGGGCTGGTGGGGCATCGCCGGTATGCCGGTGGCCGCGGCGGCCCTCCTGCTGCTGGCACTGCTGGTCCGGCGGCAGCGGCTGCGCAGCCTGCTGCTGCGTGACGATGTCGAGATCCGCTACTCGCCGCCCGCCGTCCAGCCCATCCTGGCCGCCGACTTCCTCGGCCTGCCGGAACGCGGCGCCGCCGCCCAGCTCACCCAGCTCGTCCTGGACGGGCACGCCACGCTGAGCAGTGACGCGGCGCCGATCGGCACCGCCCCGCAGCCGCGGGCCCGGCTGTCCCGGCGGGAACGGGACGCCGTGCGCAACGACCTGCGCGTCCAACTGGTCGATCCCGACGGCATCGACCGCGACGTCCGCTCGATCTCCCTGGCGCTGTTCGGCGGCGGCCGGTCGATGGCGCTGCGGTACGTGTCCGCCCGGGACATCGCCGAGGCGTCGCGGGCGCGGCAACTGCTGGTGCGCCACAGCGGGCTGCGCGGGACCAGCTGGCTGGGCACCTCGCTGTTCGTGATCGGCTACCTGGCCGTGATCGGGTTCGGCTGGTTCCAGCTGGCGCTGGGCCTCGGCGGGCTGATCTGGCCCTTCCTCGGCTGTGGCGTCGCGGCGGTGCTGCTGCTGGTCGCGGCCGCGCACTACTACCCCACCCTGGGCCGGCTGACCGCGGCCGGGAAGCAGCTGCGCGACCAGCTGGCCGGGCTGCACCGCTTCGTCACCATGGCCGAGGCGGACCGGATCGCCTGGATGCAGAACGCGGTGGATGCGCCGCGGGTCGCCGGCCCGGACGACGGCAGCCTGATCGACCTGTACGAGCCGCTGCTGCCCTACGCCATCGTGTTCGGGGTCGAGGACACCTGGCGCCAGGCGCTGGGCGATCTGTACCGGCTGGCCCCGGACGCCCCGGAGCGGCCCGGCCAGGCACCCGCCCTGGCGCTGGCGATGGCCTGGGCGGATCAGGCGTCCGAGTACCAGCGACGGACGCCGCAGCCGGAGACCTTCTGGGACTCCCGCCCCGCCTGGGGCGAGGGCTGGGTCTCCGGGGTGGGCCGCGGGGTCGGGGACCTCTTCGACTCGTGGGCGACCTCCCGCGACGACGACCGGGGCGGGTCATGGGGCTCGGGCGGCGGCTCGTCGAGTTCGTGGAGCTCGTCGTCGAGCTCGTTCAGCTCGTCGGGTTCCTCCGGCGGAGGCTCCTCCGGCGGCGGGATGGGCGGCGGTGGTGGCGGCGGCTGGTGAGCGGGGGCACACTGCCCTCATGCCGCAGCAGCCGATGGACCGCGCCCACCGCGCCCACCGCGTCCGGCGGGTGGGTAACCTGGTCAACCTGGCGACCCCGCTCGGCCTGCTGATCGCGACCGTGGGCCGCGCTCGGCGGCGTCCGGGACCCCACGGCCTGACGCTGGCCGAGGGCTACCGGATTCGGTTCCCTCCGGCCGGCGCGTTCACCGTCGGAAATGTGGTGATCAGTCCGCAGACCTTCGCCGCGCTGACCGCTCGTCACCCCGAGGTGATGGAACACGAGGACGTCCACGCCTGGCAGTACTTCTGGTGCGGTGGGCTGCCGTTCCTGCCGCTCTACGCACTGGCGGCCGGCTGGTCCTGGCTGCGGACCGGCGACACGGCGTCCGCGAACCCCTTCGAGCGGGGTGCGGGGCTGCGGCGCGGCGGCTACACCGAGGCACCGGTCAGCAACGCCGGCTTCCGGACGCTGGCCGGCCGGCTTCAGACCTTGACGTTGAAGCCGAGGCGCTTGGCCGAGCGCTCCCGCTGACGGGCGGCCCGCTGGCGGCGCAGCCGCTTGACCAGCAGCGGGTCGTGGGCCAGCGCCTCCTCGGTGTCGATCAGGTCGTTGAGCAGCTGGTAGTAGCGCGGGGCCGACAGGTCGAACCGCTCGCGGATCTCGGCCTCCTTGGTGCCGGCGAACGACCACCACTGCTTCTCGAAGTCGAGGATGGCGGCCGCGCGCTCGCTGAGCGGTGCTGCCGGTCGGGCGACGGGGTCGGACATGCGCCGATTCTAGGTCGAAATGACAACGCTGTCATTCATCGGCCGGGCTGCGGTCACTCCGGGCGCCCGGGGCCGGCCGGGGCCGTCGGCTAGAGTGAGGCTGCTCCCGGCGCCGCGACGGCGTCCGCGCCATGCCACCCCAGAGGACGACAGATGCAGCCACTCAGCGGCACCGTACAGCGGTACGCCTGGGGCACTCACGACGCCATTCCCGCGATTCTCGGACGCCCTGCCGGCGACCAGCCGATCGCCGAATACTGGCTGGGGGCGCACACCTCCTCGCCGTCGTTGCTGGGCGGCCGCACGCTTGTCGAGCACATCGCGTCCGGCCCCCGGGTGCTGGGCCGGCGCAGCCGCGAGGCGTTCGGCGAGCAGCTGCCGTACCTGATGAAGCTGCTGTCGGCGCGGCACGCGCTGTCGATCCAGGCGCACCCCTCGCGCGAGCAGGCGATCGACGGGTTCTCCCGGGAGTCCCGGGCCGGCATCCCGCTGGACTCCCCCGAGCGGACCTACAAGGACAGCTGGCCCAAGCCCGAGATCCTGATCGCGCTGGATGAGTTCCACAGCCTGGCCGGCTTCCGCGACCCGCACCGGACCGCCGCCCTGTTCGCCGGGCTGGGGGTGGCCAGGCAGCTGGAGTCGGTGATCGGTCCGCTGACCGAGCGCAAGGGCGCAGCGGCGATGGCCGAGGTCTTCCTCGACGTGCTGAGCCTCGACGACTCCCGCAAGCACCTGGTCAACGAGACGGTGGCGGCCGCCATGCACCACCGCGACGACGACGGCGAGGTGGGCGACTTCGCCCGGACCGCGCTGGAGCTGGACGCCGTGTTCCCCGCCGACCCGGGCATTCTCGCTGCGCTGCTGATGAACCGGCTGCTGCTGCAGCCGGGTGAGGCGCTGTTCGTGCCGGCCGGCATGATGCATGCGCACCTGCGCGGCACCGGCGTCGAGATCATGGCCAACTCCGACAACGTGATCCGCGGCGGGCTGACCAGGAAGCACATCGACGTGTCCGAACTGGTGGCCGTGGTCGACTTCGACCCCTGGCTGCCCGAGGTGCTGCTGCCGCGGCGCACCCGGCCGGGCATCTTCAAGTACGAAACGCCGTGCAGCGAGTTCGAGGCCTGGCGGATGTCGGTCGACGACCGCACCAGCCCGGTCCGTGTCCCGGGCCGGGGCTCCGCCCGCATCCTGCTGGTCACCGCGGGACACTGCGTCCTGGACGACGGCCACTCCCGGCTCGACCTGCCGCGCGGCCGGGCCGCCTTCCTGTCGGCCGACGAGCGCGACGTCTACGCGCACGGCGCCGCCGACCTGTACGGCACCTCCTCCGGCATCCGCTGAGCCTCGCCGCTCCGACCGATGGGGTGATCCCGGCCCGCCGCACGCTCTCCCGCAACCGGCTCTGCGCCGTCCGGCACGATGGCGGAACACGGGATCCCGCGTCCGCCGGGAAGACGGACGTCGCGGGTGCGGCACAATGGTGGACGGCCGAGGCCCGCGTGCGGTCCGGCCGATGCCTCCGTAGCTCAGTTGGTAGAGCTCCCGCCTTGTAAGCGGATGGTCGCGGGTTCGAATCCTGTCGGAGGCTCGTGTTTCCGCGCAGCCAGTGGGCCGACATCATCGCCCGCGACCCAGGCCATTCCCGGCGCTACATCGACCGGTTCGCCATGCTGGCCGCCCAGGGCCACGACCTGGTCGGCGAGGCGCGGCTGATCGACGCCATGGTCGGTCGTGGCTCCGCCGTCCTGGACGCCGGCTGCGGCCCCGGGCGGCACTGCGGTTACCTGCACCGCGCCGGGCACCGGGTGGTCGGCGTGGACCTCGATCCGGCGCTGATCGCGGAGGCCGGACGGGCCGAGCCCGGCCCGGTCTACGTGGTCGGCGACCTGGCGTCCTACCGGTTGCCGGCGGAGGCGCCGCAGCGGTTCGACGCCATCCTGTGCGCCGGCAACGTGCTCGGTTTCCTGCATCCGGACACCCGGCGTCCGGTGCTGGCCGGGTTCGCCGACCGGCTCGCCGAGGACGGCCGGGCCGTGGTCGGCTTCGGCGCCGGGCGCGGCTACGCCTTCGACGACTTCTTCGCCGACGCGGAGGCGTCCGGGCTGATCCGGGAGCAGACCTTCTCGACCTGGGATCTGCGCCCGTTCACGCCCGAGTCGGGATTCGTCGTGGCCGTGCTCGGCCGCCGCTGACCGCACCGCCGGATCTCACCGCGGGCAGCACCGCTGTCACGTAGGGTCACGGGTAACCCCCGATCAGGAGCATGTCATGACCAGCACCCCCGAACAGCACCCCACCACGCCCGGCGCGGGCGTGACCGCGTCCGCGCCGGCGCCGGCGCAGGCGCATGCGCCTGCGCAGCCGAACCCGATCCCCCCGCCGGCACCGGGGTTCTTCCCGCAACCTCCCCGCGAACGCTCCTTCCGTCGCGGCTTCGGGCTGGGTGCCGGAGCCGGCCTGGGCGCGGGCGGCGTGCTGCTCGTACTCGGCATCGTCGGATCGCTGGTCACGGCGCTGATCTACGGGGCCGCCCTCGCGGCGGTCGCCGGCAACGCCAGCGGGGCACGGATCGCCGGCCTGGACACCATCTGGGGGTCGCCGACGGCGACCGCCGCCCAGACCGTGCTGGCGATCCCGATCGAGGGCGCCATCCAGGCCGACGGCGGCGACGGGTTCGCGCTCACCGCGTCCACCTACGGCTACGAGATCGCCCGCACCCTGGACCAGCTGACGGCCGACGACGCGGCCGGGCTGGTGCTGCTGCTGAACACCCCCGGCGGCACCATCAACGGCTCGCGGGCGATCGCGGACGCCGTCGAGCGGTACCAGAGCCGGACCGGCAAGAAGGTGGTCGCCTACGTGCAGGGCCTGTCCGCCTCGGGTGGCATGTACGCGATGGCCGGCGCCGACCGGATCATCGCCGACCACGGCTCCCTGGTCGGCAGCATCGGCGTGATCTTCGGCCCGTTCGTCCGCTACAAGGACGTGGTGGCCACCTCGGGCAGCATCGTCGAGTCGGGCGTCTCGACCACCGGCGGGATCACCCAGGAGTACCTGAGCCAGGGCTCCGGCAAGGACTTCGGCAACCCGTTCCGGGCGATGACGGCACGGGAGCGCGCGGTGTTCACCGCCGGACTCGCCAAGCCACCGCCCGGGTCGCCAAGCGCGCCGCCGCAAGTCCGCTGGAGCAGCTGCTCGGGGCGTCCTCACGGATCTACGGCTACCAGGCGGTGGCGCCGCAGGGCGTCCGCGCCACCAGCCTGATCTGCACCGGCACCCCGCAACCCCTGCTCTGGCACGGTCCGGTGACGTCCATCTGCGGCTAAGCCGTCCGCCGGAGTCAGCCCGCAGAGGCCGCCGACAAGGGGTCAGCCCTGTGGAGCGCCAGGCTGTGCGGCCGCTCGAGCTTTGCCGACCGTCTGCCACCCACGCGCACCGATCTCGCCATCGGTGACCGGTGTCACCTTCGGTGACTGCTTTCATGAAATAGCACGAAAGCAGCCACCGAACCCGACAGCGAACGCCGATGGCGAGATCGGTGCCGGACGAGCGGAGACCGCTTGCGGGCTCTGATCCGCCCAGCATGAGGTCAGCCGCGGCAGCGGGTGACCTCATAGAGCGCGATGCTCGCCGCCACGGACGCGTTCAGCGACTCCACCTCGGAGCTGATCGGGATGGAGACCAGCACGTCGCAGTTCTCGCGCACCAGGCGGGCCAGGCCCTCACCCTCGGAGCCGACCACCAGCAGCACCGGACCGTCCACGCCGGGGATGCCGGCGACGTCCAGCTCCGCCTCGCCGGCCAGCCCGGCCACCACGAAACCGGCATCGGCGAACTGCCGCAGGGTCCGGTTCAGATTGGTCGCCCGGGCCACCGGCACCCGGGCCGCGGCCCCCGCCGAGGTCTTCCAGGCGGCCGC
>JBGALC010000038.1:0-33359 GCA_044224095.1 Micropruina sp.
GCGTCACCGCGCCCGGGTCGCCGTCGTAGGTGACCGTGACGGTGAAGGACGACCCGTCGGCGATCGCCGGGGCGGCGGGATTCTGCCGTGCGGCGGTGACCGCCAGGTCCTCGCCGTGCTGGACGAAGGTGGCCGGCTGCTCGTTCACGGTGACGCTGCGCGCGGTCAGGTAGAGATCGAGGTGGAACTCGTCGAGGTCCTGCGCCGCGACCGCGGTCACCGTGGTGGTGCCGCGCAGTTCGTCGCCGAGCAGCCCCGCGTTCATCCGGACGTCGTAGTGCTGGACGTCGTAGCCAGAGCCGCCCGCCTCGGGCAGGTAGGAGTCGCCCAGCCCGGAACCGGCGCGGACGGGCTCGCGGAGCACCGGCGGGGCGCCGGGCACCAGTCGGTCGCCGAGCGTCGCCAGCGTCAGCACGGTGGCGAGCAGCACCACCCCCAGGATCAACCAGAACCGTTGGGCGAGCGACACGATGACAGCGTGCCAGACCGCGCAACCCGGTCCGCTCAGGCGGATCCGACCACCCGCAGGCAGAGCCGCTCGACCGCGTCGGCGAGCTCGGCGTCCGACAGCTCGTCGAGCCGGCGCAGCACCGGCCCCAGGTCGAGGATCAGCCAGCAGGCGGCGCGCTGGTCGACGGTCGGTGACTCGCCGAACAGCAGCCGCAGCGCCCGCTCGCCCAGCGCACCGATCAGCCGGGCGGCCGTCGGCTCGCGCTGCAGGCCCGGATCGCCCAGGTTCAGCGGGCCGAGCCCGCGGTAGGCGTGCACCACCACGTTCGCGTAGCCGGCCGCCAGCCGTCGCGCCCGCGCTGCCGGGTCGGGCAGCGCGGCGACCTCGTCGAGCAGTTGGGCCAGCGGCGCGGTGAGCGCCTGCAGCAGCTCCTCGAGCAGCGCCGACTTGGTCCTGAAGTAGTAGTAGACGTTCGCCTTCCGGACGCCCAGGGCGTCCGCGATCTCCTGCAGCGAGGTGGCGTCGTAGCCGCGCTCGGCGAACAGCCGGCGGGCGGTGTCGAGCACCGCCTGCCGGGTCTGCTGCGCCTGCAGCGTGCGTTTGGTCGCCATCGGCGCTATCGTATCTGATTAGCCGTTCGGCTAACGAAAAGAGGAGTGCTGATGGGTGATCTGGTTCTGGTGACCGGCGGCACCGGCTATCTCGCCGCCTGGTGCATCGTCACGCTGCTGCGGCGCGGCTACCGGGTCCGGACGACGGTGCGCAGCCTGGGCAGGGCGGACGCGGTGCGGACCGCGGTGGCCCGGGGCGGGGCGGACGCCACGGGGCTGGAGTTCGCCGTCGCCGACCTGCTCGCCGACGACGGCTGGGCGGAGGCGGTCGACGGCTGCGCCGCGGTGCTGCACGTCGCCTCACCGCTGACCGCGACCAGGGACGCCGAGGCCGTGATCCGACCGGCGGTGGACGGCACCCTGCGGGTGCTGCGGGCGGCCCGCGACGCAGGCGTCCGGCGCGTGGTGTACACCTCCAGTTGCGGCGCGGTCCACTACGGCCACCCGGACCGGGCGACGCCGTTCGACGAGTCCGACTGGACCATCGTCGGCGGCGGCCCGATGAGCGCCTACGTCACCTCGAAGGCGCTGGCCGAGCGGGCGGCCTGGGACTTCATCCGCGATCAGGGCGGCACGCTGCAGCTGTCGGTGATCAACCCCGCGGGCATCTTCGGTCCGGCGCTCAGCCCCGAGTCGACCTCGTCGCTCGGCCTGATCCGCACCCTGCTGGCGGGTACTCCCGGCGTCCCGAACCTGTGGATGGGCATCGTCGACGTCCGCGACGTCGCCGAGCTGCATGCGCTGGCCCTTGAATCGCCGGACGCGGCGGGCGAGCGCTTCATCGCCTGGGGAGACGGCCCGGTCTCGATGCCGCAAGTCGCCGCACTGCTGCGCGAACGGCTGGGGCCGGACGCCGCCAAGGTCCCCCGGCGGACGCTGCCGGACTGGCTGGTCCGGCTGGCCGGCCGGTTCAACACCGAGATCGGCGACCTTTGTCCCGCTGCTCGGCCAACGACGCGCCGCGACCAGCGCGAAGGCGATCCGGGCGCTCGGCTGGCGTCCGCGTCCGTGGCCGGACACCATCGAGGAGTCGGCCAGATGCCTGATCGGCAATCGGTCGTGAGCGGGCGCGGACCGGCCCTCAGCTGCCCCGGAGCAGGTCTGTGAAATCAGCGTCCAGCTCGAACTCGTCGGCGACGGGGCTGCCCGGACGCTGCCGCACCAGCTCGGCGAAGGCCCGGGACGCCGCGTCGATCCGGGCGCCCAGATGCCCCGACACGTCGCCCCAGTCGCCGGTGGCGGCGAACACGCCGAGCGGCGCGACCACCGCCTTCAGGTAGTGGAACAGCGGCAGCAGCGCGGTGTCGATCACCAGCGAGTGCCGCGCGGTGCCGCCGGTGGCGGCCAGCAGCACCGGCCGGCCCGCCATGGTGCCCTCGTCGAGCAGGTCAAAGAACTGCTTGAACAGCCCGGAGTAGGAAGCGTTGAACACCGGGCTGACCACGATCACCCCGACCGCCCGGCCCAGCGCCGCGTACGCCTCGGACAGCGCCGGCGACGGCACCTGGGCGACCAGCTGGTGGGCCAGGTCGGTGGCCAGGGTGCGGAGTTCGATGTGCCGCACGGTGACCGGCACCCCGGACGCCGTCAGGAACCGCCGGCTGGCGTCGGCCAGCCGTTCGCCCAGCAACTGGCTGGACGAGGGCACGCCGATGCCCGCGCTGACCACCACCAGCTCGCCGGTCGTCATCGTGCCTCGCCTGCCTCTGCGTAGGGGCTGCGCCCGGTGACGTCGTCGACGGCCAACGCCGCGGCCGCCGCCTCCCGGGCGGTCGCCTCGGCCACCAGCGAGGCGTGCGTCGGGGCGTCCGGAACGTGCGCCGGGCGGCCCTGGGCGAAGCCCTCGCGCAGCGCCGGCAGGATCTCGCCGAGCAGGTCCAGCTGCTCCAGCACGGTCTTCAGCGGCAGGCCGGCGTGGTCGACCAGGAACAGCTGGCGCTGATAGTCGCCGACGGACTCCCGGGAGGACAGCGTCCGCTCGATCACCTGCTGCGGCGAACCGACCGTCAGCGGGGTCTGCGCGGTGAACTCCTCCAGGCTCGGGCCGTGGCCGTAGACCGGCGCGTTGTCGAAGTACGGGCGGAACTCGCGCACGGCGTCCTGGCTGTTGCGGCGCATGAAGAACTGCCCGCCGAGCCCGACGATCGCGGTGTCGGCCGGGCCGTGGCCGTAGTGCTCCCAGCGGCGGCGGTACAGGTTGACCATCTGCCGGGTGTGGCTCATCGGCCAGAAGATGTTGTTGTGGAAGAAGCCGTCGCCGTAGAAGGCGGCCTGCTCGGCGATCTCGGGGCTGCGGATCGAGCCGTGCCAGACGAACGGCGGGACGCCGCCCAGCGGTTGCGGGGCCAGGGTGAAGCCCTGCAGCGGCGTCCGGAATTTGCCCTCCCAGTCGACTACCGGCTCGCGCCAGAGCCGGCGCAGCAGCGCGTAGTTCTCCACGGCCAGGCTGATCCCGTCGCGAATGTCCTTGCCGAACCAGGGGTAGACGGGACCGGTGTTGCCGCGGCCGAGCATCAGGTCGACGCGGCCGTCGGCGACGTGCTGCAGCACCGAGTAGTCCTCGGCGATCTTCACCGGGTCGTTGGTGGTGATCAGCGTGGTGGCCGTGGACAGGATGATCCGCTCGGTGCGGGCGGCGATGTTGCCCAGCAGGGTGGTCGGGCTGGAGGGATGGAACGGCGGGTTGTGATGCTCGCCGAGCGCGAAGACGTCCAGGCCGATCTCCTCGGCCTTGGTGGCCAGGGCGATGGCCGCCTTGATCCGCTCGTGCTCGGTCGGGGTGACGCCGGTGGTCGGATCGGTGGTGATGTCGCCGACGGTGAAGATGCCGAACTGCATGACTGCTCCCAATAGTTGCTGTTTCAACTATACCGGAGAACGCCGGGGCCGGCGATCCTGTTCCCGGGCCGTCTCGGCTCGGCGGCCGCCCGCGTGCCCCGGGCGAGCGGTGCCGAAGTCTCGACGGTTCGGGTTTCCCCGGGCCACACTGAGCCATGGACGACCTGAGCCCGGCCCGGCAGCTGCTGCACGACGCCGCCCGGGTCGCCGTCCTGACCGGCGCCGGGATCTCCACGGCGTCCGGCATCGGGGACTACCGTGGACCGCAGGGCCGCTGGACCCTCGACCCGGACGCCGAGCGCGTCTCCACCCTGTCGTGGTACCTCAACGACCCGGACGTCCGGGCCAAGGCATGGCGCTTCCGGGCCGAGTCGCCGGTCTACGACGCGCAGCCGAACGCCGCCCACCTGGCCCTGGTCGGCCTGGAGCGCGGCGCCCGGTTGACCGGGCTGATCACCCAGAACACCGACGGGCTGCACCAGCTGGCCGGCTCCAACCCCGAACTGGTGATCGAGCTGCACGGCAACAGCCGCACCTGGCGGTGCGAGAGCTGCCGGGCCACCGGGGAGATGACCGAGATGGTGCGCCGGGTGCGCGCCGGCGAGACCGACCCCCGCTGCCCCTACGACGGCGGAATCGTCCGGGCCACCACCATCCTGTTCGAGGAGAACCTCGACCCGGCCGACATCGACGCCGCGGTGGCCGCGGTGGAGGAGGCCGACGCGCTGCTCGTGGTCGGCACCTCGCTGACAGTCCACCCGGCGGCCGGGCTGGTGCCCTACGCCTGTCGCCGGGGCACCGCGGTGGTCATCGTCAACGCCGAACCGACCGACTACGACAGACTGGCGCACAGCGTCCATCGCGGGCCGATCACCGAGATCGTGCCCGCGCTGCTGGGCTGAGCACGACGCCGGCCGGTGCCGCGACGGCGTCCGCCGCCATCCACCCCGCGGTCCCACGCTTGTACATTTCGCGGCCCGGACGCTGGCGTCCGGGCGGCTCAGCCGGTTAGATGCCTGCAACACCAACAGGACGGAGCCGCGCCTCAACGTTGCAGCATGGTCACAATCGATCAACGATCCGGCCGTCGAGCTTCGCTTGCGTGTCCCCGCCCGCAATAGTTCTCGCATCATCGCGACGGCCGGTCGCGATCGTCTAGGAGGAAACGTGCGTAACAAGAACCTGCTCGGGGGCGCCGCCGCCCTGCTGGGCGCGTCGCTGCTGTTCGCCGGTTGCGGTACCCGTACCGAGCCCGGCACCGGCAGCACCGCCGGAGAGACCAAGGTCGCCAAGATCGGCGTGATCGCGCCGCTGAGCGGCAGCCTCTCGGCGCTCGGCCTCGGCATCCGCAACTCGGTCGACCTCGCCATCCGGCAGGCCAACGAGTCCAACGCGATCCCCGGCTGGAAGCTGGAACTCGCCGCCGAGGACGACGAGGCCAAGCCCGACGTCGGCAAGAACGCCGCGACGAAGCTGGCCGGCGACGCGCAGGTGGTCGGCGTGGTCGGCACCCTGAACTCGTCGGTCGCGCTCAGCGTCGTCCCGGTGCTCAGCGCGGCGAACATCCTCGACGTCTCGCCGGCGAACACGACGCCGTCGCTGACCAAGGGCGAGGACTTCGCCAACAACCCCAAGAGGGTGTACGCCAACTACTTCCGCACCGCCACCACCGACGCGGTGCAGGGCAAGGCGCTGGCCGAGTTCCTGTTCAAGGAGAAGGGCTACAAGAAGGTCGCCACCATCAACGACAAGAAGGTCTACGGCCTGGGCCTGGTGAAGGCCTTCAGCAAGGAGTACACCGACCTGGGCGGCACCATCGTCGCCGAGGCCACCATCAACCCCGACGAGGGCAACTACGCCACCGTGGTGACCAGCGTGAAGGCCAAGAACCCCGAGGCGGTCCTGTACGGCGGCGAGTACCCGCAGGCCGGGCCGCTGACCGGCCAGATGAAGGCCGGCGGGCTGAACGTTCCGCTGATCGGCGGCGACGGCATCAAGGACCCCGAGTACATGAAGCTCGGCGGCAAGGCCAGCGCCGGCGACTTCGCCAGCTCGGTGGGCGACCCGTCCGAGGTCATCCCCGAGGCCAAGGCCATGCTCGACGCCTACGAGAAGGCCGGCTTCAAGGAGCCCATGGGTGCCTACGGCGCGCATTCCTACGATGCCGCGCAGGCCATCATCACCGCGCTGAAGACCTCGCTGCCGAGCGCCGCCGACGCCAAGTCGGCTCGCGAGGCCACCGTCAAGGCGGCCGGCTCGGCCAGCTTCGCCGGCGCCTCCGGCAAGGTGAGCTTCGACGAGTACGGCGACACCACCACGCGGGTGATCACGGTCTACGAGGCCAAGGGCAGCGACTGGGTCGCCCAGAAGACCTACAACTTCTCCTGATCTGCTGACCCAAAGGTGGGCGCCCTGCGGGGCGCCCACCTGCGCCCGGACCGAACCGGAGGACGGAGCACGGACGCGTGGAGTACTTCCTGCAACAGTTGATCAACGGTCTCTCGCTGGGGGCCCTCTATGCGCTGATCGCGGTGGGCTACACCGTCGTCTACGGAATCGTCCAGCTGATCAACTTCGCCCATGGCGAGATCTTCATGATGGGCGCCTTCGGCGCCTTTTCCACCTGGCTGCTGCTGGGCAGCCCCACCGACTGGGGAGTGGCGGCCTCGCTGTTCGTGCTGCTCCCCTCGATGCTGATCGGCGGCGTGCTGGTGTCGGTCGGCGTGGCGCTGCTCACCGAACGGTTCGCCTATCGCCCGCTCCGCGGCGCGCCGAGGCTGGCCCCGCTGATCTCGGCGATCGGCGTCTCGGTCTTCCTGCAGGAGTTCATCCGGCTGTTCTACGGCCAGGTTCCGGGCTTCCCGGACGCCAAGAGCGCCATCCCGTTCCCGGCGATCGCCGGGATCTCGGGTGAGAGCCTGCAGTTCGGCGGCGTCCTCATCCAGATGTCCGAGGTCTTCACCGTGACGGCCCTGGCGCTGTGCACCGCGATGCTGTGGTTCTTCGTCAACCGCACCATGACCGGGCGGGCGATGGTGGCGACCTCGCAGGATCCCGACACCGCCCGGCTGATGGGCATCAACGTCGACCGGGTGATCGTCACCGCCTTCGGGGTCGGCGCGCTGCTGGCGGCGATCGCCGGCCTGGCGCACGGCCTGCGCTACGGCAACATCGACTTCCGGATGGGCTTCATGGCCGGCCTGAAGGCCTTCACCGCGGCCGTCCTCGGCGGCATCGGCAACATCAACGGCGCGGTGGCCGGCGGGCTGGTCCTCGGCGTGGCCGAGGCGATGGCCACCAGCTACATGCCGGGACAGTTCGGCGGCTCGGCCTGGAAGGACGTCTGGGCGTTCGTGCTGCTGATCCTGGTGCTGGTGTTCCGGCCGCAGGGCCTGCTCGGCACCAAGGGGGTGGATCGGGCATGAGGTCGCTCGTCCCCGAGGAACTGCGGCTCCGGTTCCGCTTCCCGGCCCGGCTGGCCGGCCTGGCCGGCGCGGTCCTGATGATCGCGTCGATCATGCTGCCCTGGGCCTACGGTCGCGGGGCGCTGGACAACATGACCTACTACGGCGGGCCTTCCCCGCTGCAGTTGTACTTCGTGGCGCTGCCGGTGCTGGCACTGGTGCTGCTGGCCGTCCCGCTGCTCGGACGGCAGCGGCTCGGCCGCTACGCCCGCGCGGTCGCCTGGAACGCGGCGGCGGCCAGCGCGGGGCTCACCGCTACCATCACGGTGCTGGTGGCCCTGGCGTCCATCGCCCTTGAGCTCGGCGGGCTGGTCAACGTCGAACTGGGCGGCTGGCTGGCACTCGTCGGCGGGCTGGTCACCGTGGCCGCCACGCTGTTCCTGCCGGAGTCGCCGGAACCGACGCTGGAGCGGGTGAAGAGCCCGCGGTGGCTGCAGATCCTGGGGATCGTGGTGGTGATGGCCGGGGCCCTGTTCATCGGAGCCGTGGCGCTGTCCCTCGACGACGCCGGCGCGTTCCTGATGTTCGCCGCCTTCCTGGTGGGCGTGATCATCACCCTGCGCCGGTTCGGGATCTTCGCCTGGCTGGGTATCGCGGCGGCCAACAACAACCGGGTCCTGGTGCTCTCGGCCTTCGTGGTCGCCTTCGCCTTCCCGTTCACCCAGAACGGCTCGGACGCCAACATGTCGATCGCCACCCAGGTGCTGATCTTCGCCGCCACCGCGCTCGGGCTGAACATCGTGGTGGGCCTGGTCGGGCTGCTCGACCTGGGCTACATCGCGTTCCTCGGTGCCGGCGCGTACGTCGCGGCCATGCTGTCGGAGTCGGTGTACGCCACCATCAACTTCAAGCCGCCGTTCATCGTCACCGTGCTGATCGCCGGCACGGTCTCCTCGCTGCTCGGCCTGCTGATCGGCTCGCCCACGCTGCGGGTCTCCGGCGACTACCTGGCCATCGTCACCCTGGCCTTCGGCGAGATCTTCCGGATCACCATGAACAACCTCGACGGCACCGACGGGCCGAACCTGACCAACGGGCCGAACGGCATTCCGGGCATTCCCGATCTGCAGTTCCTGGGCTTCGACTTCGGCAGGCCGCACGTCATCCTCGGCGTCGACATCGGCCGATTCGCCAACTACTACTGGCTGATGCTGGTGGTGATCGCGGTGATCATCGTGGTCTTCATGAACCTGAACTACTCCCGGATCGGACGCGGCTGGGTGGCCATCCGCGAAGACGAGCTGGCCGCGGAGGCGATGGGCGTCAACGCCTTCGCGCTGAAGCTGCTGGCCTTCGCCGGCGGCGCCTTCCTGGCGGGCATGGCCGGCGCCGTGAAGGCCCACCACGATGTCGCGGTGACCCCCGACCAGTACGTGTTCCTGGAATCGGCGTTCCTGCTCGCCGCGGTCGTCCTGGGCGGCATGGGCACCGTGACCGGCGTCCTGATCGGCGCCACCATCCTGAAACTGCTGCCCGAGAAGCTGCGCTTCTTCGCCGACTACCGGCTGCTGCTGTTCGGCCTGCTGCTGGTGTTCATGATGCGGTTCCGGCCCGAGGGCATCATCGCCGACGAACGCCGCCAGCTCGAGTTCCATGCCGACGACGAAGAACTCGCCGAGGCGTTGGAGACCGACCTGATCACCCACCACGCCCATCTGAACCCGGAGCGGAGGGGTGACCTATGACCGAGCTGATGACCCCCAGCGGGCATCATGTCGACGCCAGCACCGTGCTGCTCGAGGCGACGGACGTCACCATGAAGTTCGGTGGCCTGACCGCCGTGAACAACGTCAGCCTGAGTGTGCACGCGGGCGAGATCGTCGGCCTGATCGGCCCCAACGGGGCCGGCAAGACCACCTTCTTCAACTGCCTCACCGGCCTGTACAAGCCGACCAGCGGCGAGGTGCGGTTCGGGGGTACGGTGCTGCCGCCGAAGCCCCGGATGGTGGTCCGGGCCGGCATCGCCCGGACCTTCCAGAACATCCGGCTGTTCCACAACATGACAGCGCTGGAGAACGTCATGGTGGGCATGTACACCCGCACCCACACCAACGCCCTGGACGCGATCTTCCGGCTGCCCAGGCACCGTCGCGAGGAGGCCGAGTCGACAGCCCGGGCGAAGGAGCTGCTCGACTTCGTCGGCCTCGTCCGGGCGCGGGACATGTTGTCGCGCAACCTTCCCTACGGCGACCAGCGCCGGCTGGAGATCGCCCGGGCGCTGGCCACCGAGCCGAAACTGCTGCTGCTGGACGAGCCGACCGCGGGGATGAACCCGCAGGAGACCCGGCAGGCCGAGGAGCTGATCTTCCGGATCCGCGATCTCGGGCTATCGGTGCTGGTGATCGAGCACGACATGCGGTTCATCTTCAACCTGTGCGACCGGGTCACCTGCCTGGTGCGCGGCGCGGTGCTGGTCGAGGGGCCGGGCAGCGTCGTGCAGAACGACCCGCGGGTGATCGAGGCCTACATCGGCTCGCCGCAGACCGACGCCGCCGGGCCGCCCGCCGAGTCCGCCGGAGAGGGGGACGCCGATGCTTGAGGTCAAGGACATGGTGGTCGCCTACGGGCGGGTGACCGCGGTGAAGGGGATCAGCTTCGAGGTCGGAACCGGCCAGATCGTCACCCTGCTGGGCACCAACGGCGCCGGCAAGTCGACCACCCTGCGAGCCATCTCGGGGCTGCTCAAGCTCGTCTCCGGTGAGATCTGGCTGGAGGGCGAACGACTCGACAAGCTGCCCGCGCACAAGATCGTCCAGCGCGGCGTGGCGCAGTCGCCGGAGGGACGCCGGCTGTTCCGCCAGATGAGCGTCGAGGACAACCTGAAACTGGGCGCCTTCTCCCGCCGGGACGCCACCGGCGTCCGTTCCGACATGGATCGGGTCTACGACCTGTTCCCCGTGCTCGGCGAGCGGCGCGCCCAGCAGGCCGGCCTGTTCTCCGGCGGCGAGCAGCAGATGCTGGCCATCGGCCGGGCGATGATGAGCCGGCCCAAGCTGCTGATGCTCGACGAGCCGTCCATGGGGTTGAGCCCGATCATGACCCAGACCATCATGCGCACCATCCAGGAGCTGCAGGCCGACGGGGTGACCATCCTGCTGGTCGAGCAGAACGCCCAGGCCGCCCTCTCGCTGGCGGACGTCGGCTACGTCCTGGAGGTCGGCTCGATCATGTTCTCCGACACCGGCCGCAACCTGCTCGGCGACGACCGGGTGAAGCGCGCCTACCTCGGCGAGGACTGAACGGTAAAGGGGACGGTTCCTTTTCCGTTCACGGAACCGTCCCTTGAACCGGAATGGAACCGTCCCCTGAACCGGAATGGAACCGTCCCCGTCGTTCAGGCGATGGTGTGGCCGCCGTTGACGCTGATCCGCTGGGCGGTGACGAAGCCGGCGGCGTCCGAGGCCAGGTAGCCGACCATTCCGGCGATGTCGTCGGGGGTGCCCATCCGGCCCAGCGGGACGTCGCGCAGGTAGCCGGAGGTGTCGGCGCCGACGTGGCGCTCGACCGGGATCCAGCCGGGGGCGACCAGGTTGACGGTGGCGCCGTGCGGCCCGAGCTCGCGGGCCCAGATCTTCACCAGCTCGGCCTCGGCGGCCTTGGCCGCGGCGTAGGCGGACGACCCGGGCTTGGCCCGGTCGACCATGTCGGAACCGATCAGGATCAGCCGGCCGAAGCGGTGCACCTTCATCGCCGGCAGCACCGCCTGGGCCAGCAGGGTGGGACTCTTCACGAAGAACCGCAGCTGATCCTGGTACGCCTGCCAGGTGAGCTCCTCCAGCATCGCGTTGGGCTGCGGCCCGGTCGCGTTGGCGACCACGGCGAGCACCGGTCCCAGCTCGGCGCCGACCCGCTCGACCAGCCCGGCGACCGCCGCCTCGTCGGTGACGTCGGCGGCATAGCAGGCGGCGGCGCCGCCGGCCCGACGGACGTCGTCCACGACCGCCCGGGCGCGCTCGGAATCGGAGCGGTAGTTGACCGCCACCGACCAGCCGTCGACGGCCAGCCGGCGCGCGATGGCGGCGCCGAGGCCGCGCGAGGCACCGGTGACCAGGGCGACACGGGAGGAGGACACGGCAGCACGCTACCGGCCCGCGCTTTGGTGGCGGAGGCGTCCGCCCGGAAGAATGGACGCCATGCTGCCGTACGCGATCGAGTGGAACTGGCCGGAGACACCCCTGACCATCCTGGTCATCCTGGTGGTCGCCCTGGTCGGCCGCTGGCTGCTGGTGCGGGCGATCCGCCGCGCGTCCGACCTGGCGATCGAGCGGGCCAGCCGGCGGCGCAAGGAGCAGGGCAGCCAGAGTGAGCCGCTGTACCTGGCGCGCTACGCCGCCCGGGCCGCCACCATGGGATCGTTGCTGCGCAGCCTCACCAATGTGGTGATCGCGGTGCTCGCCGTGCTGACCATCCTGGCCACGCTGGGGGTGCCGCTCACACCGGTGCTGGCCTCGGCCGGTGTCGGCGGCGTCGCGCTCGGCATCGGTGCCCAGAGCCTGGTCCGCGACTATCTCGCCGGCATCTTCATGATCATCGAAGACCAGTACGGGGTCGGCGACCAGGTCGACCTCGGGGAGGCCTCGGGCACCGTCGAGGACGTCGGGCTGCGGGTCACCCGGCTGCGCGACGGCAACGGCCAGATCTGGTACATCCGCAACGGCGAGATCACCCGGGTCGGCAATCAGAGCCAGGGCTGGTCGACCGCCACCGTCGACCTGCCGGTCGACACCACCGAAAGCTCGACGCGGGTGATCGAGATCCTCAACGAGGTGGTGGCCGAGATCCACGCCAACCCCGAGTGGGCGACGGTGCTGCTGGACGCCCCCGAGGTGGTCGGGGTTCAGGCGGTGGAGGCCGGACGGATGACGATCCGGGTGGTGGCCAAGACCCAGCCCAACCAGCAGGGCGGCGTGGAGCGGGCGATCCTCGATCGTGGGCTGCAGGCGCTCAAGGACGCCGGGGTCAAGGGGCCGCGGCTGCTGCCGAGCCCTCCGACGCTGTAGCGGAGAGGGTTGCGCGGGGTCAGTCGCGGGGCGGGTGCCCCGAGCCGCCCGCCGACCGGGTCGCGCCGACGCTGGCGACGACGACACAGCCCATCGCCACACATTCGACGACACTGAGCCGCTCGCCCAGCACGACCAGGGCGAACAGCGCGGCGGCGGCCGGTTCGAGACTCATCAGGACGCCGAACAGGCCCGGCCGCATCCGCCGCAACGCCACCATCTCCAGTCCGTAGGGGATCACCGACGACAGCAGTCCGACCGCGAGCGCGACGCCGAGGACGTGCGGGCTGAAGACCGGGTCACCGAACGCCAGCGCCGCGGGGGCCAGCAGCACCGCCCCGATCACGCTGGCCACGGTCACCCCGGAGACCCCCTCGAAATGGCGTCCGGTCGGCCCGGCCAGCAGGATGTAGCCGGCCCACAGCGCTCCGGCGAGCAGCGCCAGGCCCAGCCCGAGCCAGTCGGCCTCGATCGGCTGCAGCCCGAGCAGCGCCACGCCCAGGCCGGCCAGGCCGACCCAGACCAGGTCGCGGGGACGCCGGGAGCCGGCCACCGCGACCGCCAGCGGCCCGAGGAACTCGACAGTGACGGCGACCCCGATCGGGATCCGCGCGAAGCTGGCGTAGATCGCCCAGTTCATTCCGGCGAGCGCCAGCCCGTAGCCGCCGACGATCACCCATTCGCGCGGACGGCGTCCGCGCAGCCGGGGGCGGGCGAAGGTGAGGAAGATCAGGCTGGCGAAGCAGAGCCGCAGCCAGACGGTCGCCGTCGGCGTGCTGAGCGCGAACAGGTCCTTGGCGAACGCAGCGCCCAGTTGCACCGAGGCGATGCCGAACAGCACCAGCCAGACGGGGTCGATCCGGGCCAGGGCGTTGCGCACCACCGGACTATAGACCTCGTCGGCGGGCTCCGGTGGTCAGCCGGCGCTGGCCAGCCAGACCCGGCCGGTGCCGTCCACACCGACCTCGCGCTCGGCGGCGGGGATGAACACCGCCTCGCCCTGAGCGAGGATGACCGACGCCTCGGCGCCGGTGAGCGTGACCGGCCCGCGCTCGACCAGCAGGATGGCCGGACCGGCACCGAGCGGGTGGGCCTGGCCGGTCAGGTCGACCGCGGTCAGCGCGAACGGCGCCGGCGGCGCGTAGACGGCCACCCCGTCGGCCGGACGGCCGGGGGTCAGCACCGCCGGACCGCCCTGATCGAAGGACAGCACCCGCAGCAGCTCCCCGGTGTCGACGTGCTTGGGGGTGAGTCCGCCGCGCAGCACGTTGTCGCTGGCGGTCATCAGCTCGATGCCGACGCCGCGCAGGTAGGCGTGCAGGACGCCGGCGGCGGCGAACAGGCACTCCCCCGGCTGCAGCGTGACCCGGTTGAGCAGGGCGGCGATCACCACGCCGGCGTCGCCCGGGTAGTGCGCGGCCAGTTCGGCGATGGTGCGGAAGCTCTCGGCGCTCGCCGTCGCCGCGGCCTCCGCGGAGCCGGCCAGCGCCACCACCTCCGCCACGCACGCGGACGCCTCCGGCTCGCCCGAGAGCAGCCAGTCCACCACCGGCTCCATCGCCGTCGGGGTGGCCAGCAGCTCGAGCAGCCGGGTCAGCGGCCGGCTCGGCTGCGGCACCAGCCCGGCGAGATCGGCGGCGAAGGCGGCCACCTCCGCGCTGGGCCGGAAGCCGCACAGCCCCTCGAACTCGGTGACCGCGACGATGATCTCGGGCTTGGGGTAGGGGTCCTTGTAGTTGCGGCCGAAGGCGTCGACCGCGATGCCGCGGGCCACCTCCTCGGCGAAGCCCTGGTCGGCCTGCTCGGGGCTGGGATGCACCTGCAGCGACAGCGGCGTCCGGGCGGCCAGCACCTTGAGCAGGATCGGCAACTCGGTGGCGTCCGGTGAGCCCAGCAACGGTTCCGGCTCTGCGGCCACCCAGTCCCGCAGCGTCGCGTACCCGCGCTCGGTGGGCGGGACGGTGCCCGGGGTCAGGCTCGGCGAGCCGGGGTGGGTGCCGAACCACAGCTCGGCCTCGGGTTCGCCGCTCGCCGGACGCCCGGTGAATGCCGCGATCCCGTCATAGGAGCCCCACGCGTAGTCGCGCGGCGTGTTGGTGAGCTTGATGAACAACGAAGTCCTACCCTCCTCAATCGATTTAGGATAGCGTGTCTCCATGACGGCTGCACTGGCGATCGACCTCGGCGGAACCAAGGTCGAAGCGGCGCTCATCGGCACCGATGGCACCATTATCGAGGGCACCCGCGGCCGCGCCGCGATGGGCGACACCGGCGCGTCCAGCCCGGACGCTGCGGCAGCCAGCATCGCCACCGCACTGCGGCCCGCGTTGGACTCCCCGCAGTGGGCGCAGGTGGCGGCCGGCGGCATCGGCTCGGCGGGCCCGCTGAACCTGCCGCTCGGCGCGATCTCGCCGATCAACCTGAGCGCGCTGCGCGACTTCCCGATCGTGGACGTGGTCCGCGAGGCGACCGGGTTGACCGACGTCAGGCTGCGGCTCGACGGCACCTGCATCGCGCTCGCCGAACTCTGGCTCGGGGCTGCGCGCGGCGTCCGCAACGCCATGGTCTTCGTCGTCTCCACCGGTGTGGGCGGCGGCATCATCTCCGACGGTCGGGTGATCGCCGGGGCCACCGGGAACGCCGGACACCTCGGCCAGGTCATCGTCGATCGGGTCGAGGGTTCGGCGGCCGCGGCGACGGTCGAGGAGCTGTCGTCCGGTCCGCACACGGTGGCGTGGGCCCGCTCGCAGGGCTGGGCGGGCAGCGGCGGCGAGGAGTTGGCGGCCGCCTACGCGGCCGGCGATGAGCTCGCGGTGGCCGCCGTGGTGCGCTCCGCGACCGCGGTCGGCACCGGCGTGGTGAACGCCGCCACCCTGCTCGACCTGGAACTCGCCGTGGTCGGCGGCGGGTTCTCGCTGGTTGCCGACGACTACGTCGACCACATCCGTGCCGCAGTGCAGGCTCGCGCGGTCAACGCGTTCGCCCGGGCCGTTCGCATCGAGCGGGCCGCGCTGGCCGGCGACTCCCCCCTGATCGGCGCCGCCGCCCTGGTGCACCGCTCGGATCTGTTGGTCTAGCACCGCGATCCGTCGTCGCCCGTCCATCCACATCGCCTGCGCTGCAACACGGGCAATGTGCCTGTGCGCAGGCAACGTGCCCACTGGGTGGCCGCAGCGATGCCGGACGGTTCCGCAGCCCGGTCGAGCAGCTCGAACGATTGAGTGAGACGCAAATCGGTTCCCAACGGGACGCCATCGCCGACGCGTGGGCGAAAGCGAAAGCTCGGACAGGTCGGGATCGCGGCACGGTGAGGTCACGATGCCGGGGGCGCGGTCGACTCCCGCGGCACCACACTCGCCACCACGGGCGGCTCCTCCACCGGCTCCCGGTCGAGCAGGTGAAGCATGTCTGTCGCCGCTTGCCGGCCCAGCGCGGCGGCGTCCCGATTGAGCGCCGTGAGGGTCGGACGCAGCACCTGGCAGGTGGCCGAATCCTCCCAGGAAAGCACCGATATGTCACCCGGAACGGCCAATCCCAGTTCGGCGAGTGTCGCCATTCCGGCGATCGCCATCACCTCGCTGTCGAAGATCAGCGCCGTCGGCCCCTTGGGTGAGGCCATGAGTCTGCGGGTGGCGTCCTTCGCCCGCTGCGGCACGAAATCGCCGGCCAATGTAATGCCCCAGATTCCGGCCTCGAGGGCGTAATCGGTGAAGGCGTCCATACGGCGACGGATATGCGCGAAACTCTGGTCGCCGGTGACATAGCCGATGCGCTGATGGCCCAATGCGATCAGGTGGTCGAACACGGCGCGCATGAAGCGCCCGTCCTCGGTGCGGACGCTGGTCAGGGCGGCGGCGTCGAGGTCGCCGCCGACGACCACGGCCGGCAGGCCCAGTTCGAGCAGGGCCGCGACGCGCGGGTCGTCCAGGCGAGGGTCGAGCACCAGAATGCCGTCGACCCGGCCGTCGGCGATCCAGTCGGCGTGGATGGCGGTCTCGGACGCCAGGTCGGTCGCCATCTGCAGCTGCAGCGAATAGCCGCGCTGGCTCAGCACCGACTGGACGCCGACCAGGAATTTGGTGAAGAACACCTCTTCCCCGACGACCTCCTCGGGCCGGGTGAGCACCAGACCGATGGAATGCGGGCTCTGGCCGCGCAGGGTTTTCGCGGCGTGATTCGGACGCCACCGCATCTCGTCGGCAATCTTCAGAATGCGCGCGCGGGTGATATCGGAGACGCCGGGCTTTCCGTTGATCGCGAGTGAGACGGCACCGCTGGTCACACCGGCGCGGCGGGCGATGTCCGAAATCGTGACGCGCCCGGACCGCGGAAGGCCTGCTTCTCTGGCCGCCATCGCTCGCCTCCTGGTCACGGCTGTCCTGGCCAACCTTAACGTAGCCGGCGAGGTCCGAACCGGCCTGGTTGCGCAGCCGCCGCGGTCGCTGGAACCAACTGGAACGGCCCGTGCCGCCGGCGGCTCGGCGGCAGCGCAACCGGGACGGCCGCCAGAAGGCCGCAGCGCGTCCGTCGACCGGACCACTCCAGGCCATACTCAATCGCTAAAGTGCCATCGAGGACGGCCCTCGCTCATACCCGCGGTCAGGTTCGGTCTGAAGCTCGACCCCCCGACCGCGGTCAGTCGCTGCGACCTGGCGCCCGGCGGCGCGTTCTGGGAGCGTTACAGGACCTTGCCCCCGAGGGCCGCCATCCTCGGGTCACCCTCGCCGCGACCGTGGAGGCCTGATGCACGACAACCAGGATCTGACGCTGGCCCGGGCCACCCGGGTGCTGGCGGAGCGGCTCCGGCCGGCGATCCATTCGAGTCCGCACCCGTTGAGTCTGGAGGCGTACCGGGTGGGCGGCGAGCCGGTCCCGGTCGCCGACGGCCTGGCCGCCGACTATTCGCCCTGCCCGGTGGGCAGCCCCTGGGGCCGGGCCTGGGACACCACCTGGTTCCGGGTCACCGGCGCGGTGCCCGCCGAGTTCGCCGGGCTGCGGGTCGAGGTGCTGCTCGATCTCGGCTTCGACATCAGCATGACCGGCTTCCAGGCCGAGGGCCTGGCCTACCGCGCGGACGGTTCCCCGGTGCGTTCGCTGCACCCGCGCGCGCAATGGATCCCGGTGGTCCGGGAGGCGGCCGGGGGCGAGCCGATCGAGTTCTACGTCGAGGCGGCGTCCAACCCGGTGCTGCTCGACTACGTCCCGTTCCAGCCCACCGAGTCCGGCGAATGGGAGACCGCGGGCGAGGAGCTGCTCTACCGGATCCGCCGCGCCGACGTGGTGGTCTTCGAGACCGAGGTGTTCGAGCTGGTCCACGACGTCGAGGTGCTGCTGCAGCTCGCCGAGCAGCTGGACGCCACGTCCGCGCGCCGGGCGAAGATCCTGTTCGCCCTCGACCGGGCCCTGGACGCCGTCGACCTGCAGGACGTCGCCGGCACCGCGGCCGCGGGACGCGTCCCGCTGGCCGAGCTGCTGGCCAGCCCGGCCGCGCCGTCCGCGCATCGGATCACCGCCGTCGGTCACGCGCACATCGACTCGGCCTGGCTGTGGCCGCTGCGCGAGACGGTGCGCAAGGTGGCCCGGACCACCAGCTCGATGACCACCCTGCTCGACGAGCATGACGACTTCGTCTATGCGATGTCGAGCGCCCAGCAGTACGCGTGGATCAAGGAGCACCGGCCCGAGGTGTACGCCCGGGTCAAGCAGGCGGTGGCCGACGGCCGCTTCGTCCCGGTCGGCGGCATGTGGGTCGAGGCGGACGCGGTGCTGCCCGGCGGCGAGGCGATGATCCGGCAGTTCCTCTACGGGCCACGGTTCTTTCGCGACGAGTTCGGCATCGAATGCCGGGGCGCCTGGCTGCCGGACAGCTTCGGCTATTCCGGCGCCCTGCCGCAGCTGCTGGTCGGCTCGGGATTCGACTGGTTCCTGACCCAGAAGATCTCCTGGAACGAGCGCAACCGCTTCCCGCACAGTTCCTTCGAGTGGGAGGGCATCGACGGCTCCCGGATCTTCACCCACTTCCCGTCGATGGACACCTACAACTCCCAGCTCTCCGGCGCCGAGGTTTCCCGCGCCGACCGCAACTTCAAGGAGAAGTCGGTGGGTTCGTCCTCGCTGGCGCCGACCGGCTGGGGTGACGGCGGCGGCGGCACCACCCGCGAGATGATCGCCCGGGCGAAGCGGCTGGCCGACCTGGAGGGCAGCGCCCGGGTGGCCTGGGAGAGCCCGGACGCCTTCTTCGCCCGAGCCAGGGCTGAGCTGCCCGACCCGGCGGTGTGGCGTGGCGAGCTGTACCTGGAGCGGCACCGCGCCACCTACACCACCCAGCACAAGATGAAGCAGGGAAACCGGCGCAACGAGCAGCTGCTCGGCGAGGCCGAGCTGTGGGCGAGCGTGGCGGCCGTCCGGGCCGGGGCCGCGTACCCGTACGAGGTGCTGGACGAGGCCTGGCGCGAGGTGCTGCTGCTCCAGTTCCACGACATCCTGCCCGGCACCTCGATCGCCTGGGTGCACCGCGAGGCCGCCGAACGGCACGCCCGGGTGAGCGAGATCCTGCAGGGGGTGGTCGCCGGCTCGCTGGCCGCCCTGGGGGTCGAGCTGGGAGACTCGCCCTCCGACGCATCGCCGGTGCTGGTCAATGCCGCACCGATCGCCCAGTCCGGGGTCGGCGCCGGCGCTGTCGGCGTTGCCGCCCCCGCTTCGTCGAACGCGGCCACCGCCTCCGGCGACGGGTTCGTGCTGGCCAGCGACGCCGTCCGGATCGAGCTGGACGCCGCCGGTCACCTGGTCAGCGCGGTCGACCTGGCGTCCGGACGGGAGGCGATCCCGGCCGGCGAGCGCGGCAACCTGCTGCAGCTGCACCAGGACTTCCCCAACCTGTGGGACGCCTGGGACGTCGACAACAGCTACCGGCAGATGCGCCGCGACCTGGACACCGCCGACGAGGTGCGGCTGGACGGCGACGCGATCGTGGTGCGGCGGACCTTCGGGGCGTCGTCCATCGAGCAGCGGCTGTCGCTGTCCGCGGACGGCCGAGCGCTGCTGATCGAGAACACCGTCGACTGGCAGGAGACCGAGAAGTTCCTCAAGCTGGCCTTCCCGGTCGACGTGTTCGCCGACACCGCGGTCGCCGAGACCCAGTTCGGCTTCCACTCCCGCACCACCCATGACAACACCTCGTGGGAGAACGCCCGGTTCGAGACCCACGCGCAGCGCTGGTTCCTGATCCGCGAGCCCGGGTTCGGCGTCGCGTTCGCCAACGACTCCAGCTACGGCTTCGACGTGGTGCGGTCGCGGCGCGGGGGCGCGGTGGTCTCCGACGTCCGGTTCTCGATGCTGCGGGCGCCCCGGTTCCCCGACCCGCGGGCCGACCTGGGCGTGCAGCGGATGCGGTTCGCGCTCGCCTTCGGCGCCGACGAGGCCCGGGCCACCGAGCTGGGCTGGGCGGTCAACACCCCGGCCCGGCCGGCCCGGGGCGCCGGGTCGGCGGCGCTGGTGGCCTCCAGCGATCCGCGGGTGCTGATCAGCGCGGTCAAGCTGGCCGGCGACCGCTCGGGTGACCTGATCGTCCGGCTCTACGAGTCGGCCGGCGGCCGGGCATCCACCGAGGTCATCGTCGACCTGCCCGTGGCGTCGGTGCGGTCGGCGGATCTGCTGGAGCGCCCGGGGGATCCGCTTCCCTCCTCGGTGACCGACGATGGCCGGATCTCTGTCGAGCTGAACCTCCGCCCCTTCCAGGTGCAGACCCTTCGGATCACCCCGGCATAGCCGGCCGGTCCGCCCGGCCGGGGACGGTGGCGCGGGTCCTGACCGACGTCGCCGGGTTGTGCCGATCTCGCCATCACAACCGTGGGTCGACGGGCTCCGATTCCAGGGCCAGGACGCCGAACACCGCTTCGTGGACGCGCCACAGCGGCTGGCCGGCGACCAGCCGCTCCACCGCCTCCAGACCCAGCGCGTACTCGCGCAGCGCCAGCGAACGCTTGCGGCTCAGGTTGCGGCTGCGCAGCCGGTCGAGGTTGGCGGGCTCGGTGTAGTCGGGGCCGTAGATGATCCGCAGGTACTCGCGTCCGCGCACCTTGAGCCCGGGCTGCGGACGGCGTCCCTTGGTCACCGGCACCTGGTTGACAAGGGGTTTCACCACCATGCCCTCGCCACCCGACTCGGTCAGCTCCGCCCACCACCGGACGCCGGCGGCCACGCTCTCCGGGTCGCCCACGTCGACCACCAGCCGCCGCGTCGTCCGGAACAGGCCCGGATCGGCGGCGACCAGCCGGTCGGCGATGCCCAGGTGCCACTCGTGGTCACGTTCCGCGAACGACGAGCCCTCGGCGGCCAGCACCTGGAAGACCGCGGCGCGGGGGCGCGGTGGTCTCCGACGTCCGGTTCTCGATGCTGCGGGCGCCCCGGTTCCCCGACCCGCGGGCCGACCTGGGCGTGCAGCGGATGCGGTTCGCGCTCGCCTTCGGCGCCGACGAGGCCCGGGCCACCGAGCTGGGCTGGGCGGTCAACACCCCGGCCCGGCCGGCCCGGGGCGCCGGGTCGGCGGCGCTGGTGGCCTCCAGCGATCCGCGGGTGCTGATCAGCGCGGTCAAGCTGGCCGGCGACCGCTCGGGTGACCTGATCGTCCGGCTCTACGAGTCGGCCGGCGGCCGGGCATCCACCGAGGTCATCGTCGACCTGCCCGTGGCGTCGGTGCGGTCGGCGGATCTGCTGGAGCGCCCGGGGGATCCGCTTCCCTCCTCGGTGACCGACGATGGCCGGATCTCTGTCGAGCTGAACCTCCGCCCCTTCCAGGTGCAGACCCTTCGGATCACCCCGGCATAGCCGGCCGGTCCGCCCGGCCGGGGACGGTGGCGCGGGTCCTGACCGACGTCGCCGGGTTGTGCCGATCTCGCCATCACAACCGTGGGTCGACGGGCTCCGATTCCAGGGCCAGGACGCCGAACACCGCTTCGTGGACGCGCCACAGCGGCTGGCCGGCGACCAGCCGCTCCACCGCCTCCAGACCCAGCGCGTACTCGCGCAGCGCCAGCGAACGCTTGCGGCTCAGGTTGCGGCTGCGCAGCCGGTCGAGGTTGGCGGGCTCGGTGTAGTCGGGGCCGTAGATGATCCGCAGGTACTCGCGTCCGCGCACCTTGAGCCCGGGCTGCGGACGACGTCCCTTGGTCACCGGCACCTGGTTGACAAGGGGTTTCACCACCATGCCCTCGCCACCCGACTCGGTCAGCTCCGCCCACCACCGGACGCCGGCGGCCACGCTCTCCGGGTCGCCCACGTCGACCACCAGCCGCCGCGTCGTCCGGAACAGGCCCGGATCGGCGGCGACCAGCCGGTCGGCGATGCCCAGGTGCCACTCGTGGTCACGTTCCGCGAACGACGAGCCCTCGGCGGCCAGCACCTGGAAGACCGCGAGCTGCACCCCGTCCAGGCCGGACGTCGGCCAGACGTAGCACTGCCAGGCCGCGTCGTAGGCCCGCGCGTTCGCGAGCCGGGACCCGGTCCGCTCCAGCAGCGCACCGACGTCGAGTCCGCGAGCAGAGGCCGATCGCAGCGCGGAGACCGCCGCCGGCAACGCCATCAGCGCCGCCGCCCCGACCGGCGCGTACTGCTCCCGCAGCAGCTGACCCGCCTTGGCCGACCAGGGCAGCAGTTCGGCGTCCAGCAGCAGCCAGCCGGACCCCAACTCCTGATCGAGACCCGCCCTCCGGAACGCCGCGCGCACCCGTCCGAGCAGCTCCGCGGTCAGGTCCGGGCCGAAGAACGAGCGGCCGGTCCGGGTGTAGACCGCGCCGTCGCCGGGCCGCAGGTACACCACCGCCCGCGAGCCCATGTGCTTCTCCTGGCAGATCACCCGGTCGACGCCCCACTCCGCATAGGTCGCGAACGCCTCATCGGGATGCTCCAGGTAGCCCTCCCGCTTCGCCGTGGCGACCGGCGACATGGTCGGCGGCAGATAGGGCACCAGCCGGGGGTGCAGCGCGAACCGGCTCATCACCTCGAGCGCGCCCGCGGCGTCCTCGGCGGTGATCGTCACCCGGCCCATCGTGGCGGTCTCGATCGAGCGGCGTCCGGCCACGTCGGTGAGCCGCAGCTCGTCGGCGTCCCGCAGTTCCGCCTCCGGCGGCAGCGGCTTCACCGGCTCGTAGTGGACGGCGAGCGCCTCCACCGAGACCGTCTCCCGCTCGGGGTAGCGCAGCGCGGAGAGCCTGCCGCCGAAGACACAGCCGGTGTCCAGGCACACGGTGTTGTTGACCCATTCCAGCGTCGGGGTGGGGGTGTGGCCGTAGGCGACCAGCGCGCGGCCCCGGTACTCGTTGGCCCACGGGTAGCGCACCGGCAGCCCGTACTCGTCGGTCTCGCCGGTGGTGTCGCCGTAGAGGGCGAACGAGCGCACCCGGCCGGACGCCCGCCCGTGGTAGGCCTCCTTGAGGCCGGCGTGGGCGACCACCAGGTTCCCGTCGTCGAGGACCAGGTGCGAGACCAGGCCACGGCACCACTCCCGCACCTCGACCCGGAACTCGTCGGTCTCCTCGGCGAGTTCGGCGAGCGTCCGTTCCAGGCCGTGACCCACCTGGACGTTGCGGCCGTCCAGTGCCCGGATCAGCTTCGCCTCATGGTTGCCGGGAACCGCCATCGCGTGAGCCGCGGCGGTCATGCCCATGGCCAGCCTCAGCACGCCCACCGAGGACGGCCCGCGGTCGACCAGGTCGCCGACGAACAGCACGCGGCGGCCCGCGGGATGCGCGGCGTCCACCGCTCTGCCCGCTTCGTCGCGAGTCACCTGATAGCCGAGCCGGTCGAGCAGCATCAGCAGCTCGTCGAGGCAGCCGTGCACGTCGCCGATCACGTCGAAGGGCCCGTGCTGGTCGCGGTAGTCGTTCAGCAGCCGCTCCCGGACGATCCGCGCCCGCTCCACCTCCTCGACCGAGCCGAGCACGTGCACCTTCCGGAACCCCTCCCGGGCCAGCCCCTTGATCGACCGGCGCAGCTGGGACGCCTGACGCTTGATCGGCCCGTCGCCGAAGGTCCGGTCGGCGCGGCTGGCGTTGCGCTGGATCGCGACCTGCGTGGGCACGTCGAGGACGATCGCCACCGGCAGCACGTCATGGTCGCGGGCCAGCTGCACCAGGGACGCCCGCGCCTCGCGGGACACGTTGGTGGCGTCCACGACCGTGAGCAGGCCCCGGTCGAGGCGCTTGCCCGCGATGTGGTGCAGCACGTCGAAGGCGTCCGCGCTGGCCGACAGGTCGTTCTCGTCGCCGCTGACACCAGCACCACCAGGCTGAGGGCGGGCACGGCCAGGTCTGTCATCGGAGGACCTCGCTCCGGCCTGACTCATCACGGCTGAACAGGGCGAGCTGCGTCGGCGGGCCGGCCACGGCGTCCGGCTCACCGACGCCGCGCAGCTCCACCCGGTAGCCGTACCGCGCCGCGACCCCGTAGGCCCAGCCGGCGAACTCGGCCCGGGTCCATTCGAAGCGGTGATCCGGATGCCGCCATTGACCCGCCGGCAACCCGAACACCGCGTTGTGATCGCGGTTCGGGGTGGTCAGCACGACATGCGCCGGACGGGCCGCGCCGAAGACGCTCGCCTCCAGTGCGCCGACCCGGTCCCGGTCGAGGTGCTCGATCACCTCGACCAGCAGGATCGCGTCGAACCCGGCCAGCCGGTCGTCGCGATAGGTCGCCGACGACTGCCACAGCGACAGCTTCGCCCGCTGCTGGTCCGGGAGCCGCTCCAGGCCGAGCCGGCGCCACCCGCCGCGCGCCCACCTCGTGCACCGCGTCCAGCACTGCCTGCAGCCGCTGCAGCTTCAGCGGTGCCGCCGCTTCGCCGTCGGCGTCCGGTTCCGGCTCGGAGTCGTCGACGGCGTCCTCCAGCGCCTTCAGCCGGGCGGTGGCGTCCTCGACGTAGTCCCGCCGCGAGGCCAGGTAGCGCCTGACGATCAGCTCCCGTTCGGGGTGGGACGCCAGCCAGCCCTCGCCGCGGCGGACCAGCTTGGCCACCTCGTCCGAACCGACCCAGTAGTGCTTGGCGTTGTCCAGGACCGGCAGCAGCACGTACAGGTGCGACAGGGCGTCGGCCAGCCGCACCCGCCCGGTGAGCGTGACGTCCAGGTAGGGCGCGGCGCCCCAGCTGCCGTCCGGGCCGAAATCGCGCTCGGTCGCGTCGACCGCCCAGCCCAGCGGATCGAACAGGCGCCGGACCAGTTCCGGCCCGGAGCCCGCCCGCCGGGCCGCCCGCGCCGGCACGGCCGGGACGCGGATCTCCAGCGGCAGCGCGGCCGCGGCCTGCTCGGGGTGGGAGTCGCTGCGTCCGTTCAGCGCGGTGTTGAACACCCGGCCGAGCGCGACCGCCAGCATCGAGGACGCCGCATAGGGCCGGTCGGTGACGTAGTCGGTCAACGACACCCCCTCGCGCGACCTGAGCCGCCGTTTGACCATGGCGATCGGGTCGATCTCGAGCAGCAGTGCGACAGTCACCCGCTCCGCCGTCGACTCCGGATAGAACACCGTCGCCGCGCCCACCGGAAGGGTGAAGGTCTGCACCCGATCGGGGTGCTTGTGCAGCAGATGACCCAGCACCGGGGCGTCCGGTCCGGTCAGGGTCAGGGTGAGCAGCACCCGGCCATTGTGTCAGCGACCGTCGGTTCCCCACCCCGTCCCGCGCAACCGGGTCCTGACAAGCCTCGTCGGCTCCGTTATAGTCAGGTTGACCAATGAAGAGTTGGTGAAGCGACGCTGACAAGGGGGCGACCAATGATGAACGTCGGCTCCCTGGTCTCGGTGGACGTCATCGCGCTGCGGTACAACACCGACCTGCGGCGGGTGGAACTGGCCACCAAGCCCCGGACGACCGAGCCCTACCTCGGCGTGCCGGCCCTGCCCGGCGTCCTGCTCCGCGAGGGTGAGCGGCTGGCGGCCGCCGCCCATCGCGCCGTCATCGACAAGGTCGGATTCGACGTCTCCGCGCTCGGCCAGCTGACCGTGTTCGACCAGCCGAACCGCGATCCGCGGGGCTATTCGCTGTCGGTGGCGATGTGGGCGGTGGGCGACGGGGACGCCGACTGGTACGGCTTCGACGACGTCCCCAAGCTCGCCTTCGACCACAACGTGATGCTCTTCGAGTGCCGTCCGCTGCTGGTCGACATGCTGTGGCGCGACCTGGAGTTCACCCAGGCGCTGACCGGTGCCGAGTTCCCGGTGTCGGCGGCCGTCGGGATCACCCATACCCTCAGCGGTATCGCCCCCGACCGCGGCAACCTGAACCGCCGGCTGGCCTCGCTGCGCGGGCTCGCGGTGAGCAACAAGCGGATGGTGCTCGGCCGCGGACGCCCCGGCACGGTCTGGGAGTGGAAGCAGCCGGCCGCCTGAAGACAGCGGTCAGGCGTCGCCCTCGGGGGCCGACGGACGCCGCAGCGGCAGCCGTCCGGTGTGGTGCTCGGCCTCGATCTCGGACAGGCTCAGCCGGACGGTGTGCGGGATGTCGTGCCAGGTGGAGTCCCGGTAGAACAGCGCCACCAGCATCAGCACCCACCAGATGCCGAGGTGGATCGGGAACAGCACGATCGACTTCCACATGCCCGGCCAGCGGGCGTCCTCGAGGATGACGGTGATCCAGGCGAAGATGCCGGTGAAGACGTAGGCGAACAGCCCGTAGGCGAGGGTGACGAGCACCAGGATGCTCCAGTTGCCGGTCCGGAAGGCGGTCATCAGCCCGAACGCCATGCCGCTCCAGCCGGCGATCGCCGACACCAGCAGGCCGACGCTGTAGATCAGGCCGTCGATGGCCCGGCGGTCGCCGGAGCGCACCCGGCGCCACAGCCGGGGGGTGCAGATCGGCACGATCTGGACGCCGCCCAGCGCCCAGCGGTAGCGCTGCTTGATCGACGTCCAGAGCCCCTGCGGCTGCTCGTCGAAGAACACCGCCCGCGGCTCCAGGACGGCGCGATGGCCCTCGGCGACGGCGTTCAGGGTGAACTCGATGTCCTCGCACTGGGTCTTGGTGTCCCAGCCCTTGCCGTCGAGCACCGAGAGCAGGAAGCCGAAGCCGGTGCCGCTGACCGAGAACAGCGACCAGCCGAACCGGTTGCGGGGCAGGTGGAAGAAGCGGGTCTGCAGCAGCCAGTACAGGGTGCTGCAGCCGGCCACCCACGACGAGGACGGGTTCTTGCCGGTGCGATAACCGACCACCACGGTCTCGCCGTGGTTGAACCGGGTGTTGAGCGCGTCCAGGAAGCCGACCTCGACGACGTTGTCAGCGTCGAAGACCACGCAGGCGTCGTAGCGGCCGGCATGGTCGACGTTGAACCGCTCGAAGAACCACGCCATCGCGAAGCCCTTGCCCTTGCGTTCGGTGTCGGTGCGTTCGTAGACGAAGGCGCCGGCCCGGCGGCAGATCTCGGCGGTGTCGTCGGTGCAGTTGTCGGCGACCACGAAGACGTCGTACAGCTCGCGCGGGTAGTCCTGGTTCTCCAGGGTGACCAGCAGCTGGTCGATCACCGCGGACTCGTTCTTGGCGCAGACCAGGACGGCGAAGCGATGCTGCTTCTCACCCGGCTGCGGCTCGGGCAGCTTCAGCTCGCCGAACGCGTTCAGGCCGATCAGCACGTGATAGAGCCCGTAGACGGCGCCGATCACCATGATCGTCTGGAGGATCCAGCCGATCACATCGAGCACGGGCACCGTGGAGGCTCCTGTCGTGGGGATCACCGGTGGTCCCGGCGCTGGAGAGTCAGTCTAGGGGGCGGCGTCCCCGGCTGTCCGGGGGCCGCGCGACGGGGGCCGCCGATCCTCACCGGCGGATTCCCGGGCATCGGGCGGCGGTACCCCGGTGACCGCGAATCGGGAGATCGCTGTCGGCCATCGGACGCGGAGCGCGTCCCACGCGGGCAGGTGCCGCGTGGAAGACTGGGAGGCATCGCGCGGCGTTCACCTCGCCGGGCGGCTTCACCCCTGACAGAGGAACCTCATCATGATCGATCTGATGAAGCGGTCATCGACCTACCTGTTCGTCTCCGGCGCCGTGGCCTTGCTGTTCGGCCTGGTGGCAGCCTTCTTCCCGATCGCGACCGCGATCACCCTGGTGGTGCTGTGGGGCGTCTACGCCCTGCTGGACGGCATCACCGCGGCCGCGATGGCCTTCCGTCCGCGTCCCGACCAGTCCCGCGGCTTCCTGATCTTCACCGCCGTGGTCGGCGTCCTGGCCGGCCTGGTCGCGGTGCTCTCCCCGGTGACCGCCGGCTTCGCGCTGGCCTGGGTGCTCGGCGTCTGGCTGATGCTGCGCGGTGTGGTCGAGATCGTGTCGGCGTTCACCCAGCAGCAGTCCGCACCGCGCTGGCTGCTGGTGCTGGGCGGCGTGTTCTGGCTGATCGCGGGCTGGCTGATCGTCGGCTCGCCCGAGGTCGCGGCGCTGGCGATCGCCCTGTGGCTGGGTGTGCTGGCCATCGTCTGGGGCATCGTGCTGCTCGCCGTCGGCTTCCTGGTGCGCCGCGAGGTCAAGCGGGTCGAGCCGATCCCGGGTCAGGTGATCCCGCCGCCGACCTTGCCGCCGGCCGGGCCGACCGCCTGACGGCCGTGGTCGACCGTGGTGTGCTGATCAGCCGCTGATCACCCGCGGCACGGACGCCGTCTCGCCCTGACCGATCCAGGTCGGCACCTGCCTGCGGATGAGTGCCGGCCCGGCGATCGTCACCCGGCCGGTGCGCAACGCCTCGGGCCAGCCGAGGTCGCCGCGCCACACCCGGATCAGGTCCCGCAAGGTCGCGCTGACCATGGCGTTCACCGCGTAGCCCGGGTCGTAGTCGCACAGATCCGTCTCACCCTCGGCGACCACCAGCCACCACCTCGAGCCCGACGCGGGCGCATCACGCAACTCGAAGGCGATCACCGTCCGGGTCCGCGGCCAGGAGTCGATCGGCACCGTGCGCCGGATGTCCCACATCAGCAGATGCGGATCCAGGTCGTCCTCGCCCAGCTCCCCGATCCATCGGATGCCCCAGGCGGCCAGGCCGTGCACGACCGGCTCCAGCTCGAGTCCGGCGGCGGTCAGCCGGTAGCTGGTGTGAGTGCCCTGGCCGACCCGCTCCACCACACCGTACCGTTCCAGGCTGCGCAGTCGCTTGACCAGCAACGCCGGCGACATCTTGGGCACCCCGCGGCGCAGCTCGTTGAACCGCGTGCTGCCCTTGAGCAGTTCCCGCAGCACCAGGATCGTCCAACGCTCGTCGAGCACCTCCATCGCCTTCGCGACCGGGCAGAACTGTCCGTAGCCACTCATCTCGACCCCTTTCTCCCCTGCACAAGTACACGCCCGCACACGCGCCCTGACCAGTTCAGAAAGTGAACCGCGGGCGGTACAGAACCGGCACTGGAGGACGGACCCGCCGCCGACCGACCCTGGTACCGGATCGCAGGGAGCGACCCGGGGAGGAAAGTGATGACAGAAACGATGATTCCGGCCACCGAGGCGGACCGGGCGCTCAAGCAGCGCCACCGTGCCATGTGGGCGTCGGGGAACTACGCAGCGGTGGCCGGCGAGGTGATCCCGACGCTCGGCGGCACGCTGGTGGAGGCCTGCGGCATCCGGCCCGGTGACCGGGTCCTCGACGTGGCCGCCGGCACCGGCAACGCAGCGATCCCGGCCGCCCGGTGGGGGGCGAGGGTGGTGGCCAGCGACCTCACCCCCGAGCTGCTCGACGAGGGCGCCCGGCTCGCTGAGGCGGCCGGGTTGCGCATCGACTGGGAGCCGGGCGACGCCGAGGCGCTGCCCTACCCGGCGGGCGAGTTCGATGTGGTGATGTCCTGCGTCGGGGTGATGTTCGCGCCGCACCACGCCGCCGCGGCCTCCGAACTGCTCCGGGTCTGCCGGCCCGGCGGGACGATCGGGCTGATCAGCTGGACGCCGTCCGGCTTCATCGGCCAGCTGTTCGCCACCGTCCGGCCGTTCGTGCCCACCCCGCCGCCCGGCGTCCGGCCGGCCCCGCTGTGGGGCGACCCCGATCACGTCGCGGCCCTGTTCGGCGCCGGCGTGACCGGCCTGCGCTGCGAGCGGCGGCTGCTGCGGGTGGACCGGTTCGCGACCGGGACCGAGTTCCGGGACTTCTTCCGCGTGAACTACGGCCCCACCCTCGGCGCCTACCGCAACGTCGGCGACGACACGGCGCGCAGGTCCGAACTGGACGCCGCGCTGGCCGCACTCGCCGACGCCCACCTGGTCGGCGGCGCGATGGAGTGGGAGTACCTGTTGGTGACCGCCCGCCGGGCCGGCTGAGTGCGGCCGAGTGGTCGCAGCCCGGCGGTCACCACGACAGGCCGGGTGCGACCCACTAACGTCGGAGCGGGCCGGGTCGTCCGTCCCGCTCGAACGACGGAAGGGACGCCATGCTGCGCTTCGGGATCATCGGCACCAACTTCATCAGCGAGTGGTTCATCGCCGCCTGCCGAACCACCGCCGGCCGGGCCACGCCCGCGGCCGTCTACTCCCGCAACCTGGAGCGTGGCCGCGGCTTCGCCGGAGCCCAGGGCGTGGCGGACGCGTTCGACGACCTGGACGCCCTGCTCGACGCCGTCGACGCGGTCTACGTGGCCAGCCCGAACGCCGCCCACCATCCGCAGGCGATGCAGGCCATCGCGGCCGGCCGGCATGCCCTGGTGGAGAAGGTGATGGGCACCTCGACCGCCCAGGTCGAGGAGATCCTCGGTGCCGCCCGGGCCGCGGGCGTGATCGCCATGGAGGCCGTCCGCAACGTGCACACACCCGCTCACCAGCTGGTGCGGAACACGCTGCCCCGGCTCGGCACGCTGCGGCACGCCCGGCTGGAGAAGCTGCAGTACTCGTCGCGCTACGACCGGTTCCGGGCCGGCGAACACCTGAACGCGTTCGACCCGACCCTGGGCAACTCGGCGCTGGCCGACATCGGGGTGTACCCGCTGCAGCCCGCGCTGGATCTGTTCGGGGTGCCGCCCCGCACCTCCGGTGCCAGTGTCTGGCTGGCCAACGGCTTCGAGGGCGGCGGCAGCCTGCAGCTCGACTACGGCACCCTGGTGGCCGACGTGGTCTACTCCAAGATCGCCGCCGGCATCGGCCCGAGCGTGATCAACGGCGAGGACGCCTCGCTGGTGCTGGACGATCCCGGCGAGCTGTCCCGGATCGAGCTGCACGAGCGGGGTGGCGCGACCACCGTGCTGCTGGAAGGTCCGCCGGTGGCGCCGGCCGACACCATGCGGCACGAACTGGTCGACTTCCTCGATCAGGTGGACGCCGGTGGCATCGATCCGCGGTGGTCCGAGCTGACCGTGGCCAGCCGCCGGATCATGGACGAGCAGCTGGCCCGCGGCGGGGCGACCGGCTAGCCGGTCGCGGCCAGGCAGCCGACGGCGGCGGGGCGTCCCGATCCGTCGCCGGCCGCCCAGTCCGTGAACGCGAACGTGCCGACCCGATCGGCGGGGCCGGACGTGCCCAGCACCTCGATCGGGCCCGGTTCGGCGGCGACGCCGGCCTTGACCAGCGCCTCCTTGCGCACCCACAGCCGGGTGAACGCGACGGAGGGGTCGGCCGCCCGGTCGAGCCAGGCGCGTTCGCGTGCGGTCACCGCGGTGCGCGGGATCGAGCCGGGGATGGTCTCCACGTCGATGCCGCAGGTCACCGTCGCCGCGACCGCGGCGACGAAACCGCGGGTGTGACTCAGGCTGACCCGCACCGCCGGCTCCCCGGCGACCGACGGACGCCCGTGTCCCGCCCTGCCGCAGTGCGGGCAGTGCTGCTCCAGGAGCACCCGCCCGGGCGCGATGCCGAGCAACTCGCCCGCGCAGGCCCGGACCAGCAGGTGGGCGGCGCGGTAGGCGTCCCGGTCGGCGGCGAACCGGAACCGGTCGTGCCGGGCGCGCTCGGCCTCGGTCAGGCCGGCGTCCACCGACACCTCGCCGACCCGGGCGAACCGGGCGACGATCATGCCGCCTCGATCGCCTCGATGAGCACCGCCGCGACCCGGGCACTGACCGGGCGGCGGACCAGTTCGGCGTGGCTGGCGGGCAGTTCGACGATGCGCACGTCACCGACGGTATGCGCTCGCCAGCCGCCGGCGTCCAGATGCGTCTCGGGACGCGGCGCGCCGGCCACCACCACCGTCAGGTTTCCGTCCATCGCCGCGGGCGGAGGGGTGCGGACCAGCCGGGCGGCCTCGATGACGCTGGCGATGCAGCCGTCCAGCAGCGCCGCCGGCAGCGCGGCGAGGGCGCTGCCCGAGTCGCGCAGCAGGGTGGCCACCCGTTCCCGGGTGAGCGGCCCGGTCTCGTCGGCGGGTGCGTCCAGGCCGGCCAGCCGGAGGATGCCGACCAGCGCCTCGGCCTCGGTGGGCTGGGCGAGGTGGTGCCACTGCTCGGCCGGGTAGGCGTCCAGCAGGGTGACGGCGCCGACATCCTGGCCCTCGGCCCGGGCCAGCGCGGCCACCGCGTGCGCCGCCATCCCGCCCAGCGACCAGCCGGCCAGGTGGAACGGGCCGCCGCCCACCACGGTGCGGATGGCGGCCAGCTGGCGGCGGGCGAGCGCGGTCAGGTCGGCCACCGGCTCGGGCGCCCCGGTGCCGGTGCCGGGCGCCTGAACGGTGTGCACGCCGAGGTCGGACGGCAGGTCGGCGAGCAGGCCGGTGTAGCACCAGCCCAGCCCACCGGCCGGCGGCAACAGGAACAGCGGCGGCCGGTCCCCGCCGGGCCGCAGGGTCAGCACCTCGGCGAAGTCGTCCAAGCGGTCCCGCCCGGTTCCGGCGACCAACCCGGCCAGCCCGGCCGCGGTGGGATGGGCGAACGCCTCGGCCAGCCCGATGTCGGCGCCCAGGTGGTCGGCCAGCCGGCCGAGCAGCCGCAGCACCGACAGCGAGTCCCCGCCCAGGGCGAAGAAGTCGGCGTCGACCGGGACCGCGGCCAGCCCGAGCACCTCGGCGATCACCGCCGCCACCCGCTGCTGCAACAGGTCGCGGGGCGCCTCGCCCGCGACCGCGGACGCCGCGGGCGCCGGCTGCCGGGCGGCCAGCTCGACCAGGGCGCGGCGGTCGGTCTTGCCGCTGGGCGTCAGCGGGATGGCGTCGACGGCGATCCACCGGGTCGGCACCAGCGAGGGCGGCAGCGCCTCGGCGGCGGCGGCCCGGAGCGCCTCCCGGGCCTCGTCCGCGTCCTCCGGGGAGGCGACGAACCAGACCGCGAGGGCGGTGTCGGAGGATCCCGGCGTGCGCCGGGACGACGAGTGGGCGCCGGACTCCAGGACGCCTGCGGCCAGCTCGATGCCGGGGCCGGAGAGCGCCGCCTCGACCTCGCCGAGCTCGATCCGCTGACCGCGGACCTTCACCTGGTCGTCGGTGCGACCCAGGTAGCGCAGGGCGCCGTCCGGGCGCCAGGCGGCCAGGTCGCCGGTGCGGTACAGCCGTCCCCATGCGGTCTCGACGAAGCGTTCGGCGGTCAGCTCGGGGCGTCCCCGGTAGCCGTCGGCCAGCTGGACGCCGCCCAGCCACAGCTCACCGGTCACCCCGACGCCCACCGGCCGCAGCGCGGCATCCAGGACGAAGCAGCTGGTGTTCCAGATCGGACGGCCGATCGGCACGCTGTGCCCCTCGGCCGCGTCCGCGGCGGTGCAGTCCCAGACGGTGACGTCGACGGCGGCCTCGGTCGGGCCGTACAGGTTGGTCGGCGCGACCCCGAACCACTTCGGGCTGCCCGCCACCAGCTCGGGGGTGAGCGCCTCGCCGCTGGCCACCAGCTGCCGCAGCCGGGCGGCGGCGACCCGCTCCCGGGCCGGCCGGTCGGCCAGGAAGGCGCGCAGCATGGACGGCACGAAGTGCAGCACCGCGACGTCCTCGACGACGATCAGCTCGGCCAGCGCCCGCGGGTCACGGTGCGCGCCGGGCGGGGCGATCACCACGGTCGCGCCGACCTGCAGCGGCCAGTACAGCTCCCAGATCGACACGTCGAACGAGATCGGCGTCTTGTGCAGCACCCGTTC
>JBGALC010000039.1:0-31433 GCA_044224095.1 Micropruina sp.
GCCAGTCCGCACACGCTGGTCGAGGGCGTGATCATCGCCGCCTACGCGATCGGCTGCTCCTACGCCTTCATCTACTGCCGCGGCGAGGTGCTGCACGTCATCCGGCGGCTGCAGCAGGCCGTCCGCGAGGCGTATTCGGCCGGCTACGCGGGCAAGAACATCCTGGGCAGCGGCTACCACCTGGAGGTGGTCGTGCACGCCGGTGCCGGCGCCTACATCTGCGGCGAGGAGACCGCGCTGCTCGACTCGCTCGAGGGACGCCGGGGGCAGCCCCGGCTGCGTCCGCCGTTCCCGGCGGTGGCCGGGCTGTACGCCTCCCCGACGGTGGTGAACAACGTGGAGTCGATCGCCTCCGTACCGGCGATCATCGACCGCGGGTCCGCCTGGTTCAGCTCGATGGGCACCGAGAAGTCCAAGGGGATGACCATCTACTCGCTGTCCGGCCATGTGCAGCGACCCGGGCAGTTCGAGGCGCCGCTGGGGGTGACGCTGCGACAGCTGCTGGAGCTCTCCGGCGGCATCCGCGAGGGTCATCAGCTGAAGTTCTGGACGCCCGGCGGCAGCTCGACCCCGATCCTCACCCCGGAACACCTCGACCTGCCGCTCGACTACGAGTCGATGGGTGCTGCCGGCACCATGCTGGGCACCAAGGCGCTGCAGTGTTTCGACGAGACCACCTCGGTGGTGCGCACCACGCTGCGCTGGATCGAGTTCTACAAGCACGAGTCCTGCGGCAAGTGCACGCCGTGCCGCGAGGGCACCTGGTGGCTGGTGCAGACCCTGAAGAACTTCGAGGCGGGGAAGGCCCAGCCCGGCGACATCGAGAAGCTGCTGGACATCGCCGAGGACATCGGCGGCCGGTCGTTCTGCGCGCTGGCCGACGGCGCGGTGGCCTGCCTGACCAGCGCGATCAAGCATTTCCGCGACGAGTTCGAGCAGGGCATGAAGACGCCGGCCTGGGAGCTGTTCCCGTACCAGCGCAGCGCGCTCTTCAGTTCGGATGCCGCCACGGCGGGGGTCGGCCAGGAAGGAGTCCGGGCATGACGGTCACCGCGAAGCCGGGCGAGGTCGTCGCCAGCGACCTGATCACGGTCTTCATCGACGGCACCGAGGTGCAGGTGCCGAAGGGCACCCTGGCCATCCGGGCCGCCGAGATGATCGGCGTGGCCATCCCGCGGTTCTGCGACCACCCGCTGCTCGACCCGGTCGGCGCCTGCCGGCAGTGCCTGGTCGAGGTGCCCGACATGGGCAACGGGCGCGGCATGCCGAAGCCGCAGGCGTCCTGCACGCTGGAGTGCGCCCCGGGCATGAAGATCCTCACCCAGGAGACCTCGCCGGTGGCGGCGAAGGCCCAGAAGGGGATGATCGAGTTCCTGCTGATCAACCACCCGCTGGACTGCCCGATCTGCGACAAGGGCGGCGAGTGCCCGCTGCAGAACCAGGCGATGAGCACCGGACGCGGCGAGTCGCGGTACGAGGGGGTCAAGCGGACCTTCCCCAAGCCGGTCAGCATCTCGGCGCAGATCCTGCTCGACCGGGAGCGTTGCGTGCTGTGTGCCCGCTGCACCCGGTTCTCCGAGCAGATCTCCGGCGACCCGTTCATCACCCTGGTCGAGCGTGGGGCGCTGCAGCAGGTCGGCTTCTACGAGGACCACCCCTACGACTCCTACTTCTCCGGCAACGTCATCCAGATCTGCCCGGTCGGTGCCCTGACCAGCGCGTCCTACCGCTTCCAGAGCCGGCCGTTCGACCTGGTCAGCACGCCGACCACCTGCGAGCACTGCGCGGGCGGCTGCCAGCTGCGCACCGACCACCGGCACTTCCAGGTGAAGCGCCGGCTGGCCGGCGACGCCCCGGAGGTCAACGAGGAATGGAACTGCGACCGGGGCCGGTTCGCCTTCCGGTCGGCTCGCGGCGGCGACCGGCTGACCCGCCCGTTGATCCGCGAGGGCGGCGCGCTGCGGGTGGCGTCCTGGCCGGAGGCGATCGACGCCGCCGTCGCCGGGCTGCGCCGGGCCGGCAACCGGGTGGGTGTGCTGACCGGCGGCCGGCTCACCGTCGAGGACGCCTACGGCTACGCCAAATTCGCCCGCGTCGTGCTGGGCACCAACAACATCGACTTTCGGTCGCGGCCGCACAGCGCCGAGGAGGCAGCCTTCCTGGCCAACCGGGTCGCCGGCCGGCCGCTGGATTCGGAACGGCTCAGCTACACCGCGCTGCAGGACGCCAAGCGGGTGGTGCTGGTCGCCTTCGAGCCCGAGGACGAGGCCGCGATGGTCTTCCTGCGGCTGCGGAAGGCGGTCCGCAAACACGGCACCACGGTGGTCACCCTGGCCCCCTACACCTCCCGCGGCTCGGCGAAGCTGAACGCCGAGGTGATCCCGACCGTTCCCGGCTCCGAGCCCGAGGTGCTGGCCGGCCTGGAGGCGGACGCCGACACCATCGTGCTGGTGGGGGACCGGGCCGCGACCGTGCCGGGGCTGCTCACCGCCGCCGCCGAGCTCGCCGACCGCACCGGGGCCCGGCTGGGCTGGATCCCGCGCCGGGCCGGTGACCGGGGCGCGGTCGAGGCCGGCTGCCTGCCGAACCTGCTGCCGGGCGGGCGTCCGGTCGCCGACGCCCGCGCCCGGGTCGACGTCCAGGCCGCCTGGGGAGTGCAGGCGCTGCCCGGCACGCCCGGGCTGGACGCCGACGCCCAGCTCAGCGCCGCCCGCGCCGGGCTGGCCCTGCTGGTCGGCGGCATCGAGCCGTCCGACTTCGCCCACGCCGAGGAGGTCCGCCAGGGCCTCGACGAGGCGGCCTTCGTGATCAGCCTGGAGCAGCGGCTCAGCGAGGTCACCGAGCGGGCCGACGTGGTCTTCCCGATCGCGCTGATCGAGGAGCGCCCGGGCCACTTCCTGAACTGGGAGCATCGCCGCGGCCGGGTGAACACCGTGATCAAGCAACCCAACCAGCCGATGACCGACCTGCGGGTGCTGGCAGCGCTGGCGGACGCGCTCGGGCGTCCGCTGGGCGTCCGGACCGCCCGGCAGGCGCTGGCCGAGCTCGACGAGCTGGGTGGCTGGGAGGGCGAGCGGGCGCCGCTGGCGCGCACCCGCGCGGTCGCCGGCCCCGCCGAGGGCGAGCTGGCGCTGGCCACCTGGCGCGAGCTGATCGACGGCTCCCGCTCCAACGACAACGAGGACGCCCTGCAGGCCACCGCCCGTCCGGTGCTCGCCCGCACCTCGCCGGAGGTGGCCGCCGCCCACGGGCTGGCCGGGTCGATCACCATCGCCGGCGGCGACGGGTGGCTCACCCTGCCGCTGGAGCTGGTCCCCGACATGGCGCCGGACACCGTGTGGGTTCCCACCCACGCACCCGGAACCCCGCTCTCGGAGCTCGGGCTGGTGCACGGCGCCGGCGTCGTGGTGACCCGCCCGGACGACGCGCTCAGCGAAGGAGGTGCGGCATGATCCCGCTCGACCTTGCCCTGTTCGGCACCGACCCGTGGTGGCTGGTGCTGATCAAGGTGGTGGTGCTGTTCGTGGTGCTGCTGGTCTGGACCATCTTCAACGTCTGGTACGAGCGCCGGCTGGTGGCCAAGATGCAGCACCGCATCGGCCCGATCATGAACGGCCCGTTCGGCCTGCTGCAGGCGGTCGCCGACGGCAGCAAGCTGATCATGAAGGAGGACTTCCGGCCGAAGTCGGCCGACCGGGTGCTGTTCACCCTGGCCCCGCTGATCGCCGGCACCGCCGCCTTCACCGCCTGGGCGGTGATCCCGTTCGGCGGCGAGGTGGAGATCTTCGGCGTCCGGACCCGACTGCAGCTGACCGACCTGCCGATCTCGGTGCTGGTCATCCTGGCCGTCGCGTCGGTCGGCATCTACGGCTTCGTGCTGGCCGGCTGGTCGTCCAACTCGCCGTACTCGCTGCTCGGCGCGCTGCGCAGCTCGGCCCAGATGATCTCCTACGAGCTCAGCATGGGCCTGGCCCTGGTCGCGGTCTTCCTGCACGCCAGCTCGATGTCGACCGCCGAGATCGTCGACGTGCAGGGCCAGGCCTTCACCTTCTTCGGCCAGGACTGGGGGCTGCAGAACTGGTTCTTCCTGCAGCTCTTCCCGTCGTTCGCGATCTACGTGATCTCCATGGTGGGCGAGACCAACCGGGCGCCGTTCGACCTGCCCGAGTGCGAGTCCGAGCTGGTCTCGGGCTACCTGACCGAGTACTCCGGCTTCCGGTACGCCACCTACTTCCTGGCCGAGTACATCAACATGGCGACGGTGTCGGCGGTGGCCACCACGCTGTTCCTGGGCGGCTTCCACGCCCCCTGGCCGATCAACGCGCTGATCCCGGCGATGGACGCCGGCTGGTGGGGACCGCTGTGGTTCTTCCTCAAGGTGCAGCTGCTGATCTCGGTGTTCGTCTGGCTGCGCGGCACCCTGCCGCGGTTCCGCTACGACCAGTTCATGACGCTGGGCTGGAAGTGGCTGATCCCGATTTCGCTGGTCTGGGTGATGCTGATCTCCACGGTCCGGGTGGCCCGGGTGCAGAACTGGCTGGCCAACCCGTTCGTGATCGGCGGCGGCGTGGTGGTGCTGCTCGGGTTGTTCGCGTTGTGGTGGTGGCTCGACCGGGAACCCGAACCCGAGCTGGTCGACACCGGCCCGTTCGACCCGTTCGCCGGCGGCTACCCGGTGCCGCCGATGCCCGGCCAGCGGCTGCCCGAACAGGCCGACGTGGTGCCTGCCGAGAGCGAGAGGATGGACGCCTGATGGCTACGTTCGCCGAACAGTGGGCCGGCTTCGGGGTCACCTTCCGGACGATGTTCCGCAAGACCTTCACCCAGGGCTACCCGGAGAAGGGCAAGGTCAAGGTCACCGCACCGCGCTTCCACGGCCGGCACCAGCTCAACCGCTGGCCGGACGGCCTGGAGAAGTGCGTCGGCTGCGAGCTGTGCGCCTGGGCCTGCCCGGCCGACGCGATCTACGTCGAGGGTGCCGACAACACCGAGGATGCCCGGTTCAGCCCCGGTGAGCGGTACGGCTCGGTGTACCAGATCAACTACCTGCGCTGCATCCTGTGCGGGTTGTGCATCGAGGCCTGCCCGACCCGGGCGCTGACCATGACCAACGAGTTCAAGCTCGGCGACACCACCCGCGAGAAGATGATCTACACCAAGGAGCGGCTGCTGGCCCCGCTGCTGCCCGGCATGGAGGCGCCGCCGCACCCGCGCCGGCTGGGTCCCGACGAGCAGACCTACTTCCTGGGCCTGCCGAAGACCGGCACCCCCGACACCCGGACGCCGTCGGTGCAGGAGGCGCGATGAGCATCGTCTTCTGGATCTGCGCGCCGCTGATGGTGCTCGGCGGGCTCGGCCTGATCCTGTTCCGCAAGGCGGTGCATTCGGCCTTGTCGATGGCGCTGACCATGGTCGGCCTGGCGGTGCTGTACGCGTCCCTGGACGCGCCGTTCCTGTTCGCCATCCAGATCATCGTCTACACCGGCGCGGTGCTGATGATGTTCCTGTTCGTGCTGATGCTGGTCGGCGTCGACACCCCGGACTCGATCGTCGAGACGATCAAGGGCCAGCGGCTGCTCTCGGCGCTCGGTGCGCTGGGACTGCTCGGGTTGATGGTGTTCTCCGTCGGTGGCGCGGTGACCGCCCCGGCCACCACCATGACCGAGGCCACGGCGGCCGCGGGCGGCAACGTGGAAGGGGTCGCCCAGCTGCTGTTCGGCCGCTACGTGTGGGTGTTCGAGCTCACCTCGGCGCTGCTGATCACCGCCGCCGTCGGCGCGATGATCTTCGCCCACGCCCAGCGCACCAGGCCGAAGCTGGGGCAGCGGGAGCAGGCCGAGGAACGGATGAAGGCCTACGCCAGCAGCGGCGCCCACCCCGGCTCGCTGCCCAACTCGGGCGTGTTCGCGACCAGCAACTCGATCGCCACCCCGGCCCTGCTGCCCGACGGCAGCATCGCCGAGGATTCGGTCAGCCGCACGCTGACCGAGCGCGGCGTCCAACTGGACAGCACCCGCTTCAAGCAGATCACCGCGGACGCCTTCGCCGCGGCCGAGCGCGTCGCCGACGAGGAGGACGAGGAGCTGTGATCGAGGAGTACCTCTACCTGTCGGTGATCCTGTTCGTCATCGGCGCCATCGGCGTGATGATCCGGCGCAACGCGCTGGTGGCCTTCATGTCGGTCGAGCTGATGCTGAACGCGGCCAACCTGGCGCTGGTCGCGTTCGCCTACCAGCACGGCAGCTTCGACGGCCAGGTGGCGAGCTTCTTCGTGATGGTCGTCGCGGCCGCCGAGGTGGTCGTCGGCCTGGGCATCATCGTCAGCATCTACAAGACCCGACGCTCGACTTCGGTCGACAACGCGAACCTGCTGAACCAGTGAGGGACCGCATGCTCTGCACGATTGGCACCCCCGGCGTGCCCCGTCCCGCCGACACGCTCCGCGTCCGGCCGACCCGCGGGAGCGGGGTGGCCCGATGATCGGGATGGAGATCGTCGACCCGGTCGCGGCCACCGGCCTGTTCGGCTACGCCTGGCTGATGATCGCGCTGCCGGCGCTCGGCGCCCTGCTGCTGCTCGCCTTCGGCCGCTGGGTCGGCAAGGCCGGGCCGTACCTGGCGGTCGCCATGATCACCGGCTCGTTCGCGGTCGCGGTGGCGCTGTTCCTGCAGCAGCTCGGCGCCGCCGCCGACCACCGCGCGGTCTCGGTGCCGCTGTACACCTGGTTCGCCACCGGCTCCTGGCAGGTGGAGGTTGGCCTGCTGATCGACCAGCTGTCCATCCTGTTCGCGCTGCTGATCACCGGCGTCGGCGGCCTGATCCACGTCTATTCGCTCGGCTACATGGCCCATGACGAGCGCAAACGCCGCTTCTTCGGCTACCTGAACCTGTTCGTCGCCGCCATGCTCACCCTGGTGCTCGCCGACAACTACCTGGTGCTGTTCGTCGGCTGGGAGGGCGTCGGCCTGGCGTCCTACCTGCTGATCGGGTTCTGGCAGCACAAGCCGTCCGCCGCGGCGGCCGCCAAGAAGGCGTTCGTGATGAACCGGGTCGGCGACCTCGGCATGATCCTGGCGATCTCGACGATGCTGGCGATGTTCGGCTCGTCCGCCTTCATCGACGTCAACCACGGCGCCGCCCAGCTGGAGAGCCCGTGGGCCACCGTGATCGGGCTGCTGCTGCTGCTCGGCGCCTGCGGCAAGTCGGCCCAGGTGCCGCTGCAGGCCTGGCTGCTGGACGCCATGGAGGGCCCGACCCCGGTGTCGGCGCTGATCCACGCCGCCACCATGGTCACCGCCGGCGTCTACCTGGTGGTTCGCAGCCACGCCGTCTTCGACCTCAGCCCGGACGCCCAGGCGGCCGTGGTGATCGTCGGCACCGTGACGCTGCTGGCCGGCGCCTGGATCGGCACCTCCAAGGACGACATCAAGAAGGTGCTGGCCGGTTCGACGATGAGCCAGATCGGCTACATGATGCTGGCCGCCGGCATCGGCCCGGCCGGCTACGCCTTCGCGATCTTCCACCTGCTCACCCACGGAGCGTTCAAGGCGAACATGTTCCTCGGTGCCGGGTCGGTGATGCACGGGATGAACGACGACGTCGACATGCGGCACTACGGGGCGCTGGCCAAGTACCTGCCGGTCACCTTCTGGACCTTCGCGATGGGCTACCTGGCGATCATCGGCTTCCCGCTGACCGCCGGCTACTTCTCCAAGGACCACATCATCGAGGCGGCCTTCGGCCGCAGCCCGCTGGTCGGCGCGCTGGCCCTGCTCGGCGCCGGGGTCACCGCCTTCTACATGACCCGGCTGATGCTGATGACCTTCGCCGGCCGCAAGCGCTGGCTGGACGGCGTCCACCCGCACGAATCGCCGGCGGTGATGACCGTGCCGCTGATCGTGCTGGCCGCGCTCAGCGTGGTCGCCGGCGCCGGGATGAACTGGTGGATCCAGGAATGGCTGGAGCCGGCCACCGGCGGGCATCCGCACGAGGTGGCGCTGCTGCCGACCGCGGTCGGCTGGGCCACCATGCTGGTGGTGGCCGGCGGCGTCGCGGTGGCCTGGCTGCTCTTCGGGCGGCGTCCGATCCCGGCGGTGGCGCCGGACGGCAACCCGATCACCGTCGCCGGCCGCAACGACCTGTTCGGCGACGCGCTCAACGACGCCCTCGTGGTGCAGCCGGTGCTGGGCCTGTCCCGGGCCGTGGTGGCCACCGACGCCAAGGGCATCGACGGACTCGTGCACACCGTCAGCACCGCGATCGGCGGGCTGAGCGTGGGCGGACGCCGGGCGCAGAACGGCTACGTCCGCAGCTACGCGCTGACCATGGTGCTCGGCGTCCTGGCCGTCGGTGTCGTGTTGATCCTCGGCCTGGCGGGCTGAGGGAGGAGCTGAGATGAGTCTGCTTACCCTGCTGGGACTGATCCCGCTGCTCGGGGCGCTGCTGCTCGCGCTGCCGGTGGGCCGGGCGTCCCGGACGATCGGCCTCGGCTTCTCGCTGGCGACCCTGGTGGTCGCGGTGATGGTGACGGTGCAGTTCGTGGGCGGTGCCGAGCTCAGCGTGCGGCAGCCCTGGATCGCCGCGTTCGGGGCGTTCTGGGCGCTCGGCCTGGACGGCATGGGCCTGGCCATGGTGCTGCTGACCGTGGTGCTGACCCCACTGGTGCTGCTCGCCGAGTGGAACGTGGTCGGCCACGGACGCTGGAACGCCCAGGGCTACGCCGCGATGGTGCTGGCCCTTGAGGGGACCGCGCTGTTCACCTTCCTGGCCGACGACGTGCTGCTGTTCTACGTCTTCTTCGAGGCCACCCTGATCCCGATGTACTTCCTGATCGGCGGCTTCGGCGGCGAGCACCGGCGGGCCGCGGCGCTGAAGTTCCTGATGTTCAACCTGGTCGGCGGGTTCATCCTGCTGGCGGCGGTGATCGGGCTGTTCGCGACGTCCGCCTCGCTGGGCGGGACGCCGAGCTACCTGCTGGCCGACCTGGCCGGGCTGTCGATCCCGACCGACACCGCGCGGCTGCTGATGGTGGGCTTCCTGGTCGCCTTCGTGATCAAGGCGCCGATGGTGCCGCTGCACACCTGGCTGCCGTTCGCCGCCGAGCAGGCCACTCCCGGCTCGTCCACGCTGATGGTCGGCATCCTGGACAAGATCGGCACCTTCGCGATGATCAAGTTCTGCATCGGGATCTTCCCCGAAGCCAGCGCCTGGGTCGCGCCGGTGATGATCGCGCTGTCGCTGATCTCGATCATCTACGGGGCGGCGGCGGCGATCGCCAGCAAGAACCTGCTCCGGCTGGTCTCCTACACCTCGGTCAGCCACTTCGGCTTCATGGTGCTGGGCATCTACGTGTTCACCACCCAGTCGATCAACGGCTCGATCTTCTTCATGCTCAACCACGGCTTCTCGACGGCGGCGCTGTTCCTCACCGTCGGGTACCTGATCAAGCGGCGCGGCTCGGCCGACGTCGCCGACTTCGGCGGGGTCGAGAAGGTGGCCCCGGTGCTGGCCGGCGCGTTCCTGCTGGCCGCCCTTTCGGCGCTGTCGCTGCCCGGCATGTCCACCTTCGTCAGCGAGTTCCTGGTCATCGCCGGCACCTGGTCGCGCACCCCGTGGATCGCGGCGGTGGCCGCGACCGGCATCATCCTGGCCGCCACCTACGCCCTGCTGATGTACCAGCGGACGATGACCGGCCCGGTCACCGAGGCGACCGCCAGGCATTTCACCAAGGACCTCTCCGGCGGCGAGCGCGGCGTGCTGATCCCGATCGTGACCATCATCCTGGTCTTCGGCGTCCTGCCCGGCCCGGTGGTCAGCCTGGTCGAGCCGACCGCGAAGGCCGCCATGGAACGGATGCAGCTGACCGACCCGGTCGCGCCGGCGAAGGGAGAGAAGTGATGACTGCCGTGATCGAGTGGCGGGCACTCGCCCCGGTGCTGCTGGTGCTGGTCGCGGCGATCCTGGGCATCCTGATCGAGGCGGTCGTGCCCAAGGCCCACCGGTTCTTCGCCCAGGTGTTCCTCACCGTCGCCAGCACCGTGGTCGCCGGCGCCTTCCTGGTCGCCAACTGGCGCGCCGGTCTGGGCGGCCCGGTGGCGATGGGCTCGATGATGCTGGACGGCCCCACCTACTTCATCTGGGGTTCGCTGCTGGTGATGGGGCTGGCGGCGATCCTGGTCTTCGCCGAACGCCAGCTCAACGGCGGGGTGAGCACCTTCGCGGCGTCCGTGGCCACCGTGCCGGGCAGCCGGGCCGAGGCCGAGGCGTCCGCCGCCAAGCTCGAGCACACCGAGGTCTTCCCGCTGGCCCTGTTCGCCCTCGGCGGCATGATGGTGTTCCCGGCGGCGTCCGACCTGATCACCATGTTCGTGGCGCTCGAGGTGCTGTCGCTGCCGCTCTACCTGATGTGCGGCATGGCCCGCCGGCGGAGGCTGCTGTCCCAGGAGGCGGCGCTGAAGTACTTCCTGCTCGGCGCGTTCAGCTCCGCGTTCTTCCTGTTCGGGGTGGCGCTGCTGTACGGCTTCGCCGGCTCGTTCGACCTGAAGGCGATCGCGGACGCCGTCCAGAACCCCACCATGGGCCGCGGCATCCTGATCGCCGGCATGGCGATGCTCGGCGTGGGCCTGCTGTTCAAGATCGGCGTGGTGCCGTTCCACAACTGGACGCCCGACGTCTACATGGGCGCCCCCACCCCGGTCACCGGCTTCATGGCGATCTGCACCAAGCTGGCCGCCGTGGGCGCGACGCTGCGGGTGTTCTACGTGGCGCTGTCCGGTGAGCGCTGGTCCTGGCAGCCGCTGCTGGCGGTGGCGATCGTGGCCACCATGGTGGTCGGCGCGGTGTGGGGCCTGACCCAGACCGACATCAAGCGGACCCTCGCCTACAGCTCGATCGCGCACGCCGGCTTCATCATGACCGCCGTGGTCGGCGCCTCCACCGGCTCGCCGACCAGCCCCCTGGACAGCGTCGCCTCGGCGATGTTCTACCTGGTGGTCTACGGGCTGGCCAGCATCGGCGCGTTCGCCGTCATCACCATGGTGCGCAACCCGTCCGGCGAGGCCAACGCGATCGAGAGCTGGTCGGGCCTGGGACGGAAGAGCCCGCTGGTGGCCGGCATCTTCGCGCTGTTCATGCTCAGCTTCACCGGCATCCCGCTGACCGGCGGCTTCATCGGCAAGTGGGCCGTGTTCGCCGCCGCCTGGCGGGGCGGCTTCGACTGGCTGGTCATCGTGGCGGTGGTGCTCAGCCTGGTCGCCGCGGTGTTCTACCTTCGGATCATCGTGGTGATGTTCTTCGGCGAACCGGCCGAGGGCGTCATGGTCGGCCGGGCCAGCGCGTTCACCTGGCTGCCGATCGCGGTGTCGGCGGTGGGCATCGCCGTGCTGGGGGTGTTCCCCGGCCCCGTGCTCGACCTGGCGACCGCCGCGGGCACCTTCCTGCGCTGACCACCCGGGAGATCCCGGCAGTCGCGGGGACGAGGCGGCCGTGCGCCCGGTCACGCCGGACGCCGGAGCCCTGGGCCCGGTCCCGGGGGTTGCCGCCCCGGCGGGTGGCCGGCGGGCATGCCCTAAACTTGGTTCTCGCCTGCCCAATGTCTGAGCAAGGAGAAGTGTGACTCTCGAGATCGGCGTCGACTCCACGTTCGCGCAGTCGGTCGCCGACCGGTTGCAGTCCATCGAGGATCGTCTTGCCGCCGCCGCCTTCGGTGACACGCCGTTCGTCACCGAGGCCGCCACCCACATCATCAACGCCGGTGGCAAACGGTTCCGGCCGCTGCTGGTGGTGCTGGCGTCCCAGCTGCACGACGGCTCGGACGGCGACGCGGTCGAGCGGGCGGCGATGGTGGTCGAGCTCACCCACGTCGCCAGCCTTTACCACGACGACGTGATGGACGAGGCCGACCTGCGCCGGGGCGCCGAGAGCGCCAACCACCGTTGGAACAACTCGGTGGCGATTATGGTCGGCGACTTCCTGTTCGCCCGGGCGTCCTCGATCGTGGCCACGCTGGGCGTCGACTATGTGGCGCTGCAGGCCGACACCTTCTCCCGGCTGGTCCAGGGCCAGATCGCCGAGACCCGCGGGCCTGGCGAGGGTGACGACCCGGTGGCCCACTACCTGCAGGTGGTGGCCGACAAGACCGGCTCGCTGATCGCCACCTCGGCGCGGTTCGGCGGCATGGTGTGCGGGGCGTCCGAACCGGTGCTGCGGGCGCTGGCCGCGTTCGGCGAGGAGATCGGGGTGGTCTTCCAGCTCTCCGACGACATCATCGACATCGCCAGCGACAGCACCGGCAAGACCCCGGGCACCGATCTGCGCGAGGGTGTCTGGACCCTGCCGACGCTGCTGGTGAAGGCGGCGGACGACCCGGCGGACGCCCGGTTGCGCGAACTGATCGGACGCCGCATCGACGACGCCGACGAACTGGCCGAGGCGCTCGCGCTGATGCGGGCCCACCCGGCCATGGCGCGGGCCCGGGCAGAGGTCGACCGCAGGGCCCAGTTCGCCAAGGAGTTGCTCACCGAGCTGCCCGAGGGTGCCGCCCGGGAGGCGTTGTTCGAGCTGTGCGACCAGATCGTGTCCCGGTCGACCTGATCGGTCCACCCGGTGCCGCCACGCTTGCCAGTCGTTGCGCCGGACGGCAGACTCGACCCGATAGCTACACCGAGATTCCCTGCTTGGAGCGCCCATGCCTCGTCCTCACGTCGTCATCATCGGTTCCGGGTTCGGTGGGTTGTTCTCGGCCCAAGCCCTGGCGAAGGCCGATGTCGATATCACGCTGATCAGCAAGACCACCGCGCATCTGTTCCAGCCGTTGCTCTACCAGGTGGCGACCGGCATCCTCTCCAGCGGCGAGATCGCGCCGGCGACCCGCGACATCCTGCGCAAGCAGAAGAACGCCCGGGTGCTGCTGGGCGAGGTGAACAAGATCAACCTCGACTCGCGGATCGTGATCGGTGAGAAGCTCTCCAAGCAGATCATCCTGCGCTACGACTACCTGATCGTCGCCGCCGGCGCCGGCCAGTCGTACTTCGGCAACGACCACTTCGCCACCTTCGCGCCGGGCATGAAGACCATCGACGACGCGCTGGAGCTGCGGGCCCGGATCTTCGGCGCGCTGGAGATGGCCGAGCTCAGCCAGGACGCCGCCGAGCGCCGCTCGCTGATGACCTTCGTGGTGGTCGGCGCCGGCCCGACCGGTGTGGAGCTGGCCGGCCAGATCGTCGAGCTGTGCCACAAGACGCTGGTCGAGTCGTTCCGCAACATCGACACCCGGCAGTGCCGGGTGCTGCTGCTCGACGCCGCCCCGGTGGTGCTGCCGCCGTTCGGCGAGAAGCTGTCGGCGGCCGCCAAGAAGGAACTGGAGCGGATCGGCGTCGAGATCAAGCTCGGCGGCATGGTGACCAACCTGGATGCCACCGGCCTCGACGTGAAGTACCAGGACGGCACCACCGAGCGGGTCGACGCGATCTGCAAGGTCTGGGCCGCCGGTGTGCAGGCCAGCCCGCTCGGCAAGACCCTGGCGGCGCAGTCCGGCGTCGAGGTGGACCGCGCCGGCCGGGTGCCGGTGCAGCCCGACCTGACCCTGCCGGGCCACCCCGAGGTCTTCGTGGTGGGCGACATGATGAGCCTGGACCGGCTGCCCGGCGTCGCCCAGGTGGCCATTCAGGGCGGCAAGTATGCGGCCAAGAAGATCATCGGCGAGCTGACCGGCAGCCCGGTCACCGAGAAGTTCAGCTACTTCGACAAGGGCTCGATGGCGGTGATCAGCCGGTTCGGCGCGGTCGCCAAGATCAACGACAAGGTGCAGTGGAGCGGTTTCATGGCCTGGTTGGCCTGGCTGGGCCTGCACCTGATCTACGTGGTCGGCTTCAAGAACCGGATCACCACCCTGCTGCACTGGACGATCACCTTCCTCGGCAGCGGACGTTCCGAGCGGGTCACCACCGAGCAGCAGCTGGTCGGCCGGCTCGCGGTCAAGCAGCTCGGCCCGGCCTTCGAGCCCACCATCAGCGGCATCCTCGACCCGAAGAAGATCGAGCACTAGCCGCCGTCGGTTCAGGGGACGGTTCCTTTCCGGTTCAGGGGACGGTTCCATTCCCGTTCAGGCGTCCATGCTCAGATCGGGTCGGGGACGCCGCGGCCGCTGACCACGATGCCGCCGGCCGGCGGGATGTCGACGGTGAGTTCGCTGGGGCGTCCGACATGGCCGCCCTGGGCGATCACGATCCGTCCGGACGCCGGCGCGGCACCCAGCGCCCGCAGGTAGCCGCCGACGGCTGCCGCGGCGGCACCGGTCGCCGGGTCCTCGGTGATGCCGCCCACCGGGAACAGGTTGCGGGCGTGCCACCGCTCGGCGGTTCCGCTGTGCAGCACCGTGATGGTGGCCGGCCAGCCGTACCGGTCGAGAACCGCCCGGGCCCGCGCCGGATCGAAGCCGAACCCGTCGAAGACGTCCCGTTCGGCCAGCACCAGCACCGGATGCCAGTTGCCGGCGTAGGCCTGCAGCGGCGGGAACCGCGGGTCGAGGGCATCCGCGGCCACACCGATCAGGTCGAGCGTGTCGGCGAGCATCTGCTCGGTCAGCTGCGCGGTCGCCGGCTCGACGCTGGTGAACGACGCCAGCAGTCCGTGCTCGTCCTCGCGGGTCTCGATCGACACCCGTCCGACCGGGGTGTCGAAGTCGATCGCGCCGGGCCGCCCGGCGGTGGCGATGGCCAGGGCCGTCGCGATCGTCGCATGGCCGCAGAACGGTATCTCGGCCAGCGGGGTGAAGTAGCGGACGCGGCGCGCGCCGTCCGGCCCGCGTCCGGTGACGAAGGCGGTCTCGCTGTAACCCAGCTCGGCGGCGATCCGCTGCATCGCGGCGTCGTCCAGGCCGGCGGCGTCCCGGACGACCCCCGCCGGGTTGCCGCCGTGCGGATCGGTGGTGAAGGCGGCCCAGCGTTCGATCGGCATGGGTCAGCCTAACCCCGCTGAGAGGCCCGTGTTCACGGCGCCGGCGGGGGCCCCTGCGCGGGTGTATGCGCCCGCCCGGGGGCCGTGACAGGATGACGGCCATGCTGGACGCCGCCACCTATTCCGCGTTGTCGGGGCTGGAGATCGCCCGCGAGGTGAACGCGGGGCAGCTGTCCGCGGTCGAGGTCGCGGCGGCGGCCCTGGAGCTGGCCGAGCAGCGCGGCCCGCGCTACGGCGCCTTCACCTGTCTGGCGCCCGACCGAGCGATCGCGGACGCCCGGCGCACCGACGCCCGGATCGCCGCCGGGGAGCGGCTGCCGCTGGCCGGCGTGCCCTGCCCGATCAAGGACCTGAACCAGGTCGCCGGCCTGCCCTGGGAGGCCGGCAGCGCCACCCTGCGGGGCAACCGGGCCGAGGCGGACGACCCGATCGTCGGCTGGCTGGCGGACGCCGGCACCAGCATGATCGGGAAGACCACGGTGCCCGAGTTCGGCCTGCCCTGCTACACCGAACCGGACACCGGGCCGGCCGCCGTGACGCCCTGGGACCCGAGCCGCTCCGCGGGCGGCTCCAGCGGCGGGGCGGCCGCTGCGGTCGCGGCGGGCATCGTGCCGATCGCCCACGCCTCCGACGGCGGCGGCTCGATCCGCATCCCGGCGTCCGCCTGCGGACTGGTCGGGCTGAAGGTGAGCCGCGGGCTGATCTCGCCGGGCAACCGGCCGCCCGGCCCGGGCCTGGGCAGCGACGGCGTCCTGACCCGCACGGTCCGGGACACCGCGCTCGCCATGGACGTGCTGGCCGGGCCGCGGCCGGGGGACACCTACTGGGCGCCGGTGGCGCCCGGCGGCTACCTCACCGCCTGCGACCGTCCGCCGGAGCGGCTGCGGGTCGGCGTACTGACCCGTCCGGTGATCGCCGACGACGCCGAGGTGCACCCCGCCTGCCTGGACGCCGTCGCGGCCGCCGCCCGGCTGCTGGAGGGGCTGGGCCATGACATCGCCGAGGCGCCCGTGCCGTTCCCGGCGTCGCAGTGGCAGGCGTTCGCGTCGGTCTGGGCGGTCGGTGCGCTGGGCATCCCCCTGGCCGCCGACGCGGAGGGTGCGCTGACGCCGTTGACCCGCTGGCTGCGCCAGGCGGGCCGGTCGTCCACCGCCCTGGAGTACGCCCAGGCGCTGGCCGCGATCCAGCTGCTCACCCAGCAGGTGGCCGCGGCCTGGGACGGCTTCGACCTCATCCTCACCCCCACGCTGGCCCAGCCGCCGGCCCCGCTCGGCAGCCTGCGCGACGATGCCGATCCGGCGGCCGATTTCGCCGCCCAGACCCGGTTCACGCCGTGGACGTCGGTCTACAACCTGACCGGACGCCCGGCGATCAGCCTGCCGCTGCACACCGCGCGGGTGGACGGCCCCGACTCCCCGGAGCTGCCGATCGGGGTGATGCTCGGCGGCCGGTTCGGCGCCGAGACCACCCTGCTCGGGGTCGCTGCGGCGCTCGAGGCGGACGCCGGCTGGGGCCCGGCTAGAGCACCACGAGACCGCGTGCGAGCAGCCAGCCCAGGAACGTGACGGACGCCACCCAGGCCGCGACCAGGGGCCACGACGGCCGGGTCCGGCCCGCGCGCCGAAGCCAGGGCCGCAGCAGCAGCCAGCCGCTGACCACGGTCACCCCCGCGGCGACCATCGCCACCACCCCGAGGGCGCGCGCCGCGGTCGGCAGCCCGAAGCCCAGGATCAGCGGGTCGGTGCGGGTGAGCGTCCAGTAGAAGCCGCCGATGAACGCCAGCTGGAGTGCGCTCGCCAGCACCGCGGCGACGGTGGCCGGCACCGAGCCGGCCCGCCTTCGGATCAGCGCGTAGCAGCCGAACGCCACCGTCAGCAGGAACACCGACGCGAGCCCGCCCAGCAGGGTCAGCTGCACCGGCTCGGCCGGGCGGATGACGTCCCGGTCGAGCAGGTACACCGCCGGCGTCGGGATGATCTGGTCCGGGGTGAGGAAGGACACGGCCGGCGTCGCGGCGATGCACGAGGCGTCCGGCGCGCGGGCCGGGTCGCGCAGGAACCGGCCGGCGACCGCGGCCGGGCACGGGTCGTGCCAGTTCTGCCAGACCGCGCCGTGGCCCGCCGCGGGGAACTCGAACAGGTAGGCGTGCGACAGCCCCCGCGCGCCCGCGTCCGCCCACGACGGCGGGGTGATCGGGTCGTAGCCGCCCGAGGCGAGCAGGGTCGGGATGCCGCTGCGCACCGCCTCGTTCTCGACCGCCTCGAGCGCCGGGACGCCCCAGATGCCGCACTCGTCGAACGCCCCGTCGGGCACCTCGAGATGCGAGGTCAGCGGCGTCGCCGCGTAGGAGGCGCGCACCCTCGACACCTCGTTGAACGGGGTCTCCTCCCGGCAGTTGACCGACAGCGCCAGCCCCTCGGCGAACCAGTCCCGGTAGTCGATCTGCTGCTGCGCCAGGGGCAGCGCAACCGCCCTGTTGCCGCGGGCCAGCTGGTCGATGACCCAGGGCAGCATCGGTGCCAGGCTGCTGTCGTAGAGCGCCTGGAACAGTCCTTCGGAGATAGCCCGGTCGTCGACGCTCACCGTCAGCGCGCTGCGGCCGGGACCCTGCACGGTGACCTCGATCGGTGCGGACGCCGTCGCCTCGAGCAGCCGGTGCAGGCTGCGTTCGAGGTCGGGGAAGCCGGCCCGGCAGCGTTCGTCGGACGCGCAGCTGCCGATCAGCCGCTGCACGGCACCCCGGTAGCCGGCCGGGACGTCCTCCAGCAGGTTGACGTTCGGCGGGTAGACGCCGTCCAGAACGACCGCCCGCAGGCCCTCGGGGTGGTCGCGCATGGTGGTCAGTGCCAGCCGGGCACCGTAGGAGGTGCCGTACAGGTTCCACCGGTCGAACCCCATCGCCCGCCGCAGATCGGCCAGGTCGGCGGCACTGTCGGTGCTGGTGTAGGCCGCCAGGTCGACGCCCGCGGCGGCCAGCCGGTCGCGGCACCGGCGCACCTTGCCCGGGTCGCGCTCGGTGACCAGCCGGCCGTCCACGATCTGCTCGGCGAGGTCGAGCTCGGGGCAGTTCAGGGTCGGTTCGGAGAGCTTGTCGCCGCGCTGCTCGACGAGGATCACCGCCCGCTCGGCGGCGGCCCAGTCCGACCAGTCGATCAGCGTGGCCAGCTGCGCCAGTGAACCGCCGCCCGGACCGCCGCTGGTCGGGTAGACCACCGGATCGGGTTGCGGGGCGCCGGAACGGCTGGCGATGACGGCGACCGGAAGCCGGACGACCCGCTGCGAGGCGCTGCCCGCGGCCCGGCTCTCCGGCACGGTCAGGACGCCGCAGCGCACCCGGTCGACGGCGTGCGCGGGCACCGGGACGGCGCACGGCCCCCACTCGAACGACGACGGGGGCGTGGCCCGGGCCGCCGGAGCCGCTGGCGCGAGCAGGGTCAGTGCCGGCGCGAGCACGAGCACGGACGCGAGCCGGCGAAGGGCCTGACGCCGCGCCGCGGCGCGAGGGTCCGGGCTGCCGGGGATCCGCACCATGTGCCATCGTCACACGCCCCCGCGGCCGGTGTCGGGCGGGCAATTATGCGTAGTCGCGGGCACGTCCGCGCGGCCGGGCACAGCGGCGGCGCGGGCCGTTCGGCGTCCGGTCGCTACCAGATCTTGACCCGCAACTCCGGCGCCAGCCACAGCGCATCGTCGCCGGACACCCCGAAGGCGTCGTAGAACTCGGGGATGTTGCGCACCACCTGGTTGCAGCGGAACTCGTCGGGGGAGTGCGGGTCGTTGGTCAGCTGGGTGATCAGCGCCTCGGGACGGGCCTGGTGCTGCCAGGCGCGCGCCCAGGACAGGAACAGCCGCTGCGGCCCGGTCAGGCCGTCGACCGGCTCCGGCTCGTCGTCGCCGACCGCCAGCCGCCAGGCCTGGTAGGCGATCGACAGCCCGCCCAGGTCGCCGATGTTCTCGCCGATGGTCAGCGACCCGTTGACGTGGTGACCCGGGGTCGCTGCGGGGCTGAGCGCGTCGTACTGCTCGATCAGCGCCCGGGTGCGCTCCTCGAACGCCTCGCGGTCCTGCGGCGTCCACCAGTCGCGCAGCCTCCCGTCGCCGTCGCAGGTGGAGCCCTGGTCGTCGAAGCCGTGGCCGATCTCGTGCCCGATCACCGCGCCGATCGCTCCGTAGTTGACCGCCTCGTCGGCGGCCTCGTCGAAGAACGGCGGCTGCAGGATCGCGGCCGGGAAGACGATCTCGTTGCGCCACGGGTGGTAGTAGGCGTTCACCGTCTGCGGCGTCATCAGCCACTCGTGCCGGTTCACCGGGCCACCCAGCTTCGCCCATTCGTACTCGCGCTCGAACGCCGCCGAGCGCAGCACGTTGCCGAGCAGGTCGTCCGCCTCCACGACCAGCCCGGAGTAGTCGCGCCACTCGTCCGGATAGCCGATCTTGGGGATGAACTTGCCGAGCTTGTCGAGGGCCTGGGTGCGGGTCGCCTCGGTCATCCAGTCCAGGGCGCCGATGGAGCGCCGGTAGGCCTCCACCAGGTTCGCCACCAGCTCGTCCATCCGCTGTTTGGCCGCCGGCGAGAAGTGCCGTTCGACGTACAGCTTGCCGAGGGCCTCGCCCAGGCAGCGTTCGACCAGCGCGATGCCGCGCTTCCAGCGCTCCCGGTTGGCCGGAATGCCGTTCAGGGTGGTGCCGTAGAAGCCGAACCTGGCCTGGACGAAGGCCTCCGGCAGATACGGCGAGAGCGCCGCCAGCAGGTGGAAGCGGGCCCAGGCCCGCCAGGCCGGCAGCCGCTCGGTGCCGAGCAGGTCGGCCAGCCCGGTGACGTAGGACGGCTGCGCGTCGATCAGCTGCTCCAGCTCGCCGACCCCGGCCGTCCGCAGCATCCGCAGCCAGTCGATCCGCTCGGCGAACGGCTCCGGACGGGTCGGGTTGTACATCTGCCGGATGTCGCGGGTGCGCACCTTGTCCCAGTGCCGGGCGGCGATCTCGGTCTCCAGGTCGACGATGGCATCGGCGTCGGACGCCTCCAGCGCGGCCAGCCTGAGGGTCTCGGCGACGTAGCCGCGGTAGGCCTCGAGGATGTCGGCGAAGCGTTCGTCGCGGTAGTACTCCTCGTCGGGCAGGCCCAGGCCCGACTGGCTGACGAAGAGCGTGTAGCGGGTCGGGTCGCCCGGATCGGCCTCGACGTCGAGGTCGAGCGGGGTACCGGTCAGCCGTCGGGCGCTGCGGCCGAAGTAGTCCAGCAGCTCCTCCAGGCTGTCGACGGCGTCGATCTCGGCGAACAGCGGCTGCAGGCCGCTCAACCCGCGGCGCTCGACCTCGTCGGTGTTCATGAAGGACGCGTACAGGTCCTGCACCTGCGCCGCCTCGGTGCCAGGCGTCGCCCCGGCGAGCCCGGTGATGATCTCCTGCACCGCCTCGTCTGCGGCGTCCCGGAGCACCTGGGCGGCGCCGTAGGAGGGCTTGTCGTCGGGGATCGGGGTGGTGGCCAGCCAGCGCCCGTTGACGTGGCGGAACAGGTCGTCCTGCGGGCGGACGCCGGGGTCGAGATCGAATGCGGTCACCCGAGCGATCCTACGGCCCGCGGTGCGGTGCGGCCGGTGTGGCCGCGCCACGGAACTACCCGTTGGGGCGTGGTGTGCGCCGGGCGCGCGGGGGACTCTTGCCGGTAGACCCGATTCGAAAGGTGGTCCATCATGACCGAGCAGCCACGCGACCGCGACACCGATGTCGAGGAGGCCGGCGCGTCCGAGCAGGAGTACGGCAATCTGACCGTCGAGGACGATCCCCAGGGCACCACCGACCCGGCGGACCTGGCCGACACCGCCGGCCCGGAGGACGACGGCGGACGCGAGAAGCCCTGAGTCGCTGAACGATCGGGCCCGTCGGGGAGACTCGGCGGGCCCGATTCGTTTCCGGCTCCGGGCCGAGCCCGATCTCGGCGAACTCAGGCTTCGCGCGGATCGGTCAGCTAACGGTCCAGGTGTCTGAGCCGTTGATCAGTCCCTGCAGCGCGGTGAGCCGCTCGGACGCCTCGGGCATCCGCACCTGCTCCCGGGCACCGTCGTCGAACGAGTGCCGCTCCACCTGCCGGAAGATGCCGATCGGCGCCTGCTGCAGCACACCGGTGTCGGTCAGCCGGGACAGCGCGAACGCGGCCGTCGGGTCCTCGGCATGGGCGTCGTGGACGACCACCCGGGCCGGGTCGGCGTCCGCGGTGTCGACCACCGCGACCGAGCCGTCCGGACGCCGGACCACCGACTGCGCGCCGTCCGGCCCGAAGGTCACCGGCTGGCCGTGCACCAGCCGGATCACGCCCGGCGCCTTCGGCCCCTTCAGTTCCAGGAAGGCGTCGTCGTTGAAGATCGGGCAGTTCTGGTAGATCTCCACCAGGGACGCGCCGCGGTAGCCGATCGCGGCCGTCAGCACCTCGGTCAGGTGGGCCCGGTCCGAGTCGATGGTGCGGGCCACGAAGCCGGCCTCGGCGCCCAGCGCCAGCGAGATCGGGTTGAACGGGTAGTCCACCGAACCGGCCGGGGTCGACTTGGTCACCTTGCCCAGTTCGGACGTCGGTGAGTACTGGCCCTTGGTGAGCCCGTAGATGCGGTTGTTGAACAACATGATGGTGATGTTCACGTTGCGCCGCAGCGCGTGGATCAGGTGGTTGCCGCCGATGCTCAGCGCGTCGCCGTCGCCGGTGATCACCCACACCGCCAGATCCGGACGCGACACCGCCACGCCGGTGGCGATGGCCGGCGCCCGGCCGTGGATCGAGTGCATGCCGTAGGAGTCCACGTAGTACGGGAACCGCGACGAGCAGCCGATGCCCGACACGATGACTGTGTTCTCGCGGCGGATGCCCAGCTGCGGCATCAGCCCCTGGAAGGCGGCCAGCACGGCGTAGTCGCCGCAGCCGGGGCACCAGCGGACCTCCTGGTCGGAGGTGAAGTCCTTGCGGTTCAGCGGCGTCAGTGCGAGCGGCACCCCGGCCAGCCCGGAGGCGGTGGTGGTCATCGTCCGTCCTTCCCGTCGATGATCGCGATCAGGTCCTCGGCCAGCTCCGACAGCGAGATCGGCAGGCCGCGGACGCGTGAGTAGCTCTCGCAGTCGACCAGGTACTTGCCGCGCAGGATGAACGCCAGTTGGCCCAGGTTCATCTCGGGCACGATCACCCGGTCGTAGGAGCGCAGGATGTCGCCCAGGTCGGAGGGCAGCGGGTTCAGGTGCCGCAGGTGCACGGTCGCGACGTTCCGGCCGCTGAGCCGGACGCGGCGGGCGGCCGCCGAGATCGGGCCGTAGCTGGAGCCCCAGCCGACCACCAGCACCTTCGCCTCGCCACTCGGGTCCTCGACCTCCAGCGGGGCCAGGTCGGCGGCGATGCCGTCCACCTTCGCCTGCCGCAGCCGGACCATGAACTCGTGGTTGTCCGGGTCGTAGGAGACGTTGCCGGTGCCGTGCGCCTTCTCCAGTCCACCGACCCGGTGCTCCAGCCCGGGCGTGCCCGGGATGGCCAGCGGCCGGGCCAGCTTGTCGTCGCGCGAGTAGGGCAGGTACGGGCCGTCGGCCGGCGGCTCGGTGGCGAACGCCGGATCGATCGCCGGCAGGTCGGCCAGGTTCGGCACCGCCCACGGCTCGGCGCCGTTGCCCAGGTAGCCGTCCGAGAGCAGAATCACCGGCGTGCGGTAGGTGAGCGCGATCCGGGTCGCCTCCACCGCGGCGTCGAAGCAGTCGCCGGGGGACGCCGCGGCGATCACCGGCAGCGGGGCCTCGCCGTGGCGTCCGTAGATCGCCTGGAACAGGTCGGCCTGCTCGGTCTTGGTCGGCAGACCGGTCGCGGGCCCGGCGCGCTGCACGTCGCAGATCACCAGCGGCAGCTCCAGCATCACCGCCAGCGAGATGGTCTCCATCTTCAGCGCCATGCCCGGCCCGGACGTGCTGGTCACCCCGAGCGCACCGGCGTAGGAGGCGCCGAGCGCGGCACCGACGGCGGCGATCTCGTCCTCTGCCTGGAAGGTGATCACCCCGTGGTCCTTCGCCCGGGACAGCAGATGCAGCACGTCGGAGGCCGGCGTGATCGGGTAGGCGCCGAGGAACAGCTGCAGCCCGGCCTTGGCGGCACCGGCCATCAGCCCGTAGGCGAGCGCGGTGTTGCCGGTGATCTGCCGGTAGGTGCCGGCCGGGGTGGGCGCCGCCGCCACCTGGTAGCGGACCGTGAACACCTCGGTGGTCTCGCCGTAGGCGTGGCCGGCCTTGAAGGCGGCGACGTTGGCGTCGCGGATCTCGGGCTTGCTGGCGAACTTGCGGGCCAGGAAGTCGAGGGTGCCCTGCTCGGGGCGGCTGTACAGCCAGCTCAGCAGGCCCAGCGCGAACATGTTCTTGGTGCGCGCGGCGTCCTTGCGGCCGAGTCCGAACGGGGCCACGGCGCCCACCGCCAGCCCGGTCAGGTCGAGGGCGTGCACCTCGTAGCCGTCCAGGGTGCCGTCGGTGAGCGGGTTGTCGGTGTAGCCGACCTTGGCCAGGTTGCGGTTGGTGAAGTCGGCGGTGTCGGCCAGGATCACGGCCCCCCGCGGAAGGTCGTGCAGGTTGGCCTTCAGCGCCGCCGGGTTCATCGTCACCAGCACGTCCGGGCGGTCGCCCGGCGTCCTGATGTCGAAGTCGGCGAAGTGGATCTGGAAGCTGGAGACCCCCGCCACCGTGCCGGCAGGCGCCCTGATCTCGGCCGGGAAGTTGGGCAGGGTGGAGAAGTCGTTGCCGAGCTGGGCTGTGTCGGAGGTGAACCGGTCGCCGGTCAACTGCATGCCGTCCCCGGAGTCGCCGGCGAAACGGATCACGACCCGATCGACGCTGCGAACCTCGCTCATGCGAGTTGCGCCCTCCTCTTGTTGTGGCAATCCGAGCCAGCTTACTGGCTTGTCGAGCAGGTCAGTCATTCACAGCTTTCGGGTGAGCAGCGGTCAGAGGTTCGGTCAGGGCGGCCCGCCAGCGGTCGGCGATCGCCTCCACCAGCAGGGGATGGACGCCGATCGGCTCGCTGACCGCATCGGCGCCGGCTTCGGTGAGTTGTTCGCTGAACCGGCCGGGGGCGAGCAGGTAGGAGGCGATCGCGACCCGGCGGTGGCCGGCGGCGCGCAGCCGTGCCACGGCCTGCGGGACGGTGGGGGAGGAGGCGGTGACGAAGCCGGCGAGGGCCGGGCGGTGCACGGCCGCGGACAGCTGCCGGGCCACCGCACGCACCTCGGCGACCGCCCGGGGGCGCAGCGAGCCGGCGCCGGCCAGCACCACCGCGTCGAAGTCGCCGACCGCGTCCAGCCGGTCCAGGACGGCGGGCAGCACGTCGGCGCCGATCAGCGGGGTGGCGGTGGCCCGTCCGCCGGCGGCGGTGATCGCCGCCGGGATGTCGGAGGTGACGTGGTAGCCGCCGGTCAGGAAGGCGGGCACGATGACCGCCTCACCGAGTTCGCGCAGGGTGTCGGTCAGGGTCGGGGTGTGGATGTCCACCCAGCCCAGGCGGACGTCCGCGCCGCTGGCCTCGGCGACCGCCTCGGCCAACTCCATCGAGGTGCGGGTGCCGAGCGCGGAGCGGGTGCCGTGCACGGCCAGGACGAGCGGCGGCCGGGTCATCACACCGCCTCCTTCACGGCGTCCGGCCCGTCGACGACCGACAGCGCGGCCTCCTCGGTGCCGGTGTCGGCGAGCACCCTCCGGGCCCGGTGCCGGCGGACGGTCCGGACCACCAGGGTGACCCAGAGCGCCAGCACGGCGAGCAGTCCGGCCGTGGCCGCGGGACCGCTGACGCTGCTCACGGAGAAGATCGTGTTGGTGTTGGTCAGCACGATCAGTCCACCGACCGCGACCCCCATGATCTGCGCCGGGATCCGGCTGACCAGCCACGCCGCGATCGGGGCGGCGATGACGCCGCCGACCAGCAGCGCCGCGACGATGCCGAAGTCGATGCCCGCGGTGCCCAGCCCGACCAGGAAGCCGATCGAGGCGGCCGTGGACACCATGAACTCCGAGGTGTCGACCGAGCCGATCACCGTCCGCGGGGCCGTCTTCCCGGCGCTGAGCAGGGACGTCGTCGACACCGGACCCCAGCCACCGCCGCCGGTGGCGTCCACGAAACCGCCGGCCAGGCCGAGCGGCACCAGGAAGCGGGCCCGGTGCGGGGAGGTCCGGGCGTGCGCGACGCGCGGAGCGCGGAACGCGAACCGGAGCAGGATGTAGAGGCCGAGCAGGGCCAGGATCGCCGCCATCGCCGGCTTCGCCCAGTCGGTGCTCAGCTGGGACAGGAAGGTGGCACCGGCGAACGCGCCGACGGCACCCGGCACGCCGAGCTTCCAGACCAGCTTCCAGTCGACGTTGCCGAGCCGCCAGTGGGACAGCCCCGAGGCGATGTTGGTGCCCATCTCGGCCAGGTGCACCGACGCGCTGGCCAGCGCCGGTGAGAGCCCGGCCAGCAGCAGCAGCGACGTCGAGGTGACGCCGTAGCCCATGCCCAGGGCGCCGTCGACGATCTGGGCGGCGAGGCCGACCAGGCCGAGCAGCAGTAGCCGTTGCATCAGATCGACCAGTTCAGGGTCGCGGCCTCGAACTCGTCGGCACTGAGCGGGTCGCCACCGGCGTGGGAGCGGATCATGCCCGCGGCCAGGGTGCTGCCCATCTGTGCATCGACCAGCAGGAACGCGCCGGTGCGCCGCGACGCCGAGTAGTCCTCGGCGACGATCGGGGCGGCCAGCCGGATGCTCACCCGGCCGATGTCGTTCAGCGTCAGCGCCTCGGCCTCGACCGGCGCCAGGGTGTCCAGGTCGAGCCGGCCCTTGATCTCCTTGACGATGCCCTGCACGGTGCGGGTGGTGTGCTTGAGCAGCACCTTCGAGCCGGGCCGCAGGGCGCGGTCGGAGAGCCAGCAGACCAGCCCGTCGACGTCCTGGGTGGGGGTCGGGGCGTCGGCGGCCGAGGCGATCAGCTCGCCGCGGGTGATGTCCAACTCGTCGGCCAGCCGCAGGGTCACCGACATCGGGGCGAACGCCTCGTCCAGTTCCTCGCCGGCGGCGTCGATGCCGACCACCGTGGTGGTCCGGCCCAGCGGCAGCACGCTGACCCGGTCGCCGACCCGGACGACCCCGGAGGCGATCTGGCCGGCGTAGCCGCGGTACTCGACGTGCCGCGGGTCGCGGGCGGCGGCCTGCGGGCGGATGGTCAGCTGCACCGGGAAGCGGAACGGTTCCGCCTCGACCGGGGTGCCGGACGGCAGTTCCTCGAGCAGTTCGAGCAGGCTGGGCCCGTCGTACCAGGGGGTGTGCTCGGAGCGCTCGACGATGTTGTCGCCGAGCAGCGCCGAGACCGGCACGCAGCGGACGTCGTCGATGCCGAGCCCGGCGGCGACCACACCGATCTCGGCGGCGACCGCGGCGAAGCGGTCGGCGTCGAAGTCGACCAGGTCGATCTTGTTCACCGCGAACACCAGGTGCGGCACCCGCAGCAGCGCGGCCACCGCGAGATGCCGGCGGGTCTGCTCCAGCACCCCCTTGCGGACGTCGACCAGCAGCACCAGCACGTCCGCGGTGGACGATCCGGTGACCGTGTTGCGGGTGTACTGGACGTGGCCGGGGCAGTCGGCCAGCACGAAGGTGCGCCTGGCGGTGGCGAAGTAGCGGTAGGCGACGTCGATGGTGATGCCCTGCTCGCGCTCGGCCCGCAGGCCGTCGGTGAGCAGCGCCAGGTCGACGATGCCGAGGCCCTTCTCCTTGCTGACCCGCTCCACGGCGGCCAGCTGGTCGGTCAGCACCGACTTGGAGTCGTGCAGCAGGCGTCCGACCAGGGTGGACTTGCCGTCGTCGACGCTGCCGGCCGTGGCCATCCGCAGCAGGGTGCCGGTGGTGGTCGCCTGGCCGATGCTGGTGAGAATGGTGCTGCTCATCAGAAGTAGCCCTCCTTCTTGCGGTCCTCCATGGCGGCCTCGGTGAGCCGGTCGTCGGCGCGGGTGGCGCCCCGTTCGGTGATCCGGGTGGCGGCCACCTCGGCCAGCACGTCGGCCACGTCGGCGGCGTCCGACTCGACGGCGCCGGTACAGGACATGTCGCCGACCGTGCGGTAGCGGACGGTCTTGGTCACCACCTGCTCGGACGCCCTCGGCTGGGAGTACTCGCCGACGGCGAGCCACATGCCGTCGCGGTTGAACACCTCGCGCTCGTGCGCGTAGTAGAGGGCGGGGAGCTCGATGCCCTCGGCCTCGATGTAGCGCCACACGTCGAGCTCGGTCCAGTTGCTCAGCGGGAACACCCGGACGTGCTCGCCCGGCCGGTGCCGCGGGTTGTACAGGTTCCACAGCTCGGGCCGCTGGTTGCGCGGATCCCACTGCCCGAACTCGTCGCGCAGGCTGACCACCCGCTCCTTGGCCCGGGCCTTCTCCTCGTCGCGGCGTCCGCCACCGAAGACGGCATCGAAGCGGCCCTCGGCGATGGCGTCCAGCAGCGGCTGCGTCTGCAGCGGGTTGCGGGTGCCGTCGGGACGTTCGATCAGGCGTCCGTCGTCGATGTAGTCCTGCACCTTGGCCACGATCAGCCGGGCGCCGAGCGACTCGGCGACCGAGTCGCGGAACTCCAGCACCTCGGCGAAGTTGTGCCCGGTGTCGACGTGCAGCAGCGGAAAGGGCAGCGGTGCCGGCCAGAACGCCTTGGCGGCCAGGTGCAGCATCACCACCGAGTCCTTGCCGCCCGAGAACAGCAGCACCGGACGCTCCAGCTCGCTCACCGTCTCGCGGATGATGTGGATCGCCTCGGACTCCAGCTCGCGCAGCTGGCTCAGCCGCCGCGCTCCGCCGGTGGAGACCTCGGACGCGGCGTCGACGAACTCCACCGGTGAGGAGGCGGCGCCCGTCGCGTGCGCGGTGTCGACACGCTCAACCGCCGGGGTCAGGTTCAGGCTCTGCAGTGCGGTCACGAAAGGGGCCTCCACGGTTTCGGCGGTCTCGGACGGCTGCACGTGCAGCCCGCATTCGGTCTTGTTCAGCCCGGCCCAGCGGCCGGCGCGAGGGTCCTCGCCGGGGGCGACCGGACGGGTGCAGGGCGCGCAGCCGATCGACGGGTAGCCCTGGGTGAGCAGCGGGTTCGTCGGCACCCGATGGGTGCTGGCGTAGTCGAGCAGTTCGTCGAAGCTCCAGGCGGCGATCGGGTTGATCTTCACCATCTGGTGGCCCTCGTCCCACTCAACGAACGCGGTGTTGGCCCGCAGCACGTTGTCCTCGCGGCGCACCCCGGTCACCCAGGCCTCGTAGCCGGCGAGCGAGGCGTTGATCGGCTCGACCTTGCGCATCTGGCAGCACAGGGCGGCGTCGCGGTCGTGCAGCCGGGCGCCGTGGGCGGCGTCCTGCTCGACGACGGTCAGCTTCGGCAGCACGTCCACGATGTGCAGCGGGGCCGCTGCGGCGAGGGCGTCCCGGGTGGCGATGGTCTCGGGAAAGTGGTACCCGGTCTCCAGGAACAGCACGTCGACGCCCGGCAGGTGCTGGGAGATCAGATGCGGCACCACGGTGTCGCCGGCCATCGAGCAGGCCACGGCCACCCGTCCGGCGAAGTTCTCGGCCGTCCAGGCGGCGACGTCGTCGGCCGTCCAGTCGGCCGACCGGGCCTGCGCGTCGGCGACCAACGCCCGGAGTTCGGCGACGCTGCGCCGGGTCACGGCCACCTCGGCCGTCACCGAAGGGCCTCCTCGTCGCTGCGCTTCACCCACGCCGAGAAGGTCTCGCCGTCGGCGGCGTCGTCGGCGAACCGGCGCACCACCCGCTCCACGTAGCTGGGCAGCTCGTCGGCGCTCACCTTCAACCCGCGGACGGTGCGGCCCAGGCCGGCGTCCTCACGGTCGGCGGAGGCCAGGCCGCCGCCGAGATGGACCTGGAAGCCGAACTCGGGTTCGCCGTCCGCACCGGTGAGGATCTGGCCCTTCAGGCCGATGTCGGCGGTCTGGATACGGGCGCACGAGTTCGGGCAGCCGTTCAGGTTCAGGGTGATCGGCAGCTCCAGCTTCACGTCGCTCAGCCGGTGCTCCAGCTCGGCCACCGTCGCGGTGGCGGTGTCCTTGGTGTCGACGAAGGCCAGCTTGCAGAACTGGATGCCGGTGCACGCCATGGTGTGCCGGCGGAACGGGCTCGGGTCGGCGTGCAGTCCGAGTCCCTTCAGGTCCTCGACCAGGCCCGCGACCTCGTCGGCGGGCACGTCGAGCACCAGCAGCTTCTGGTGCGGGGTGAACCGGACGCGCTGCGAGCCGATCCGCTCGGCGGCGTCCGCCACCCGGTTCAGGATGGTGCCGGAAACCCGTCCGACGGTGGGGGCGAAGCCGACGTAGCAGCGTCCGTCCTTCTGGGCGTGGACGCCGACGTGGTCGCCAGCCGACGGCGCCGGCGCGGGCGCCGGGCCGTCCGGCAGCGCGTAGCCGAGGTACTCGTCCTGCAGCACCTGGCGGAACTTCTCCGGCCCCCATTCGGCCAGCAGGAACTTCAGCCGGGCCTTGTTGCGCAGCCGGCGGTAGCCGTAGTCGCGGAAGATGCGGACCACGCCGTGCCACACCTCGGGCGCCTGCTCGGCGGTCACGAAGGTGCCCAGCCGCTCGGCCAGCCGGGGCGCCACGCTCAGCCCGCCGCCGACCCACAGGTCGTAGCCGGGGCCGAGCTCGGGATGCACCACGCCGACCAGCGAGATGTCGTTGATCTCGTGCACCACGTCGAGGCTCGGATGGCCCGTGACCGCCGACTTGAACTTGCGGGGCAGGTTCGAGATCTCGGGGTCGCCGATGAACCGCTCCACGATCTGCTCGATCACCGGGGTCGGGTCGATGATCTCGTCGGCCGCGATCCCGGCGACGGGGGAGCCCAGCACCACCCGAGGGCAGTCGCCGCAGGCCTCGGTGGTGATCAGGCCGACCGATTCCAGCCGGCGCCAGATCTCGGGCATGTCCTCGATCCGGATCCAGTGCAGCTGGATGTTCTGCCGGTCGGAGATGTCGGCGGTGTCGCGGGCGAAGTCGACGCTGATCTGTCCGATGGTGCGCAGCTGCTCGGTGGTCACGGCGCCGCCGTCGATCCGCACCCGCAGCATGAAGTACTTGTCGGAGAGCTCGTCGGGGCCGAGGGAGGCCGTGCGGCTGCCGGAGATGTCCTGGCGGCGCTGGGTGTAGAGGCCCATCCAGCGGAACCGGCCGTGCAGGTCGTCAACCGGGATCGACTCGAAGCCTTCCTTGGCGTAGACCTGTTCGATGCGCGCTCGGACGTTGAGCGGGTTGTCCTCAGCCTTGAACTCTTCGTTGTGGTTGAGCGGCGCGGTGCCGTCGACCAGCCACTGCCCGTTGCTGCGGCCCTCGCGAGGGGGCCGGACGCGGGCGGGCGCGGTTGTGGTCATGGAAACTCCTGATCGTTGGGGACCCGTACTGGCGGCGTCTGGGTCGTGGCAGAACAGCTCAGGCGCAACACATCGCGCTACCCAGCACGCGCTGCGCGTCGAGGTGACGCCTGATCACGAGCGGAAGGGTGCGAAGCATGCCGTGAAACTACACAGTCGGACGCCGTGCGGCCGCATCGAGGGCGCCACATGCTGTCAAAGGTAGTACGTAATAGCACGTGGGGTGGGGGTTGGGTCCTTGCCGGCCTACCCTATACCGTCTGGGCGTACGGGGTGAGCGGGCGTGTTGCCGGGATGGCTGTATCCGCTCTCGCTGGTCGCGCTCGCCGTATTGATGGTGGTGGAGCCTGCCTTCGAGAGTCGTGGCTGGGCGACTCTGCTGGGCATCCTCACGCCGACCCTCATGTTCGTCTCCATGCAACTGGTGATCGAGCGGGGGACAGCACGCCGATGTGATGGCGGGTTCGTCAGCCATCCTCATCGTCTGCATGATCGCCTTCACGGGCTTCCGCCCGGGGTTACTGGCAGTCGACTTCCTGACCGATGACGCCCGTGGGCGCCCTCGTGTCCGGTACCGCATCTGGTCAGGGTCGGTACGGATCGTCGTCGGCATTGCGCTGGCGGAGTGGTACGCCGTGCACACGAGTGCCCAAAGGAGATGCAGGCAGCAAGCGACTTCAGAATCGACTTGGCGCGCTAGCTGTTCTGTCCACACAGGTTGGGCAGGAGGTCGGCTGGTGATTGACCGACCAACTCCTGGCCTGGTCGGCTCGGCGGGCACGGCCACTAGGCTGACCCGGAAGAGATCGCGGGACGAGGGGTTGTGCGCGTGGGTGAGGTGGACCAGGTAGCGGCCGTGCCACGGCTGCGTTGGCCCACTCGCGAAACCATCGCCGGCTACTGGTCGGATCTGACCACCGCGTGGCGCGTCCCGGCCGTCAAGCGCGGTCTGCTGGCCACCTTCCTGCTGTTCATAGGTTCGCTGACCCCCGCCTACCTGCCGCAGAACAGCCCGTGGTGGGCGCCGATCCGTTCGCTCGGCTGGGACACCTGGCCGGCCAAGGTGATCGGGACGGCGCTGGTGGTGGC
>JBGALC010000040.1:0-31690 GCA_044224095.1 Micropruina sp.
CAGCGGCGTCCGGACGTGGTGAACGCCGCCGCGACCGCCGCGGCCGACCTGGCCATGCACCTGGCGGCGAAGCTGCCCGCCGACGCCCCGCTGCCGATCCCGGTCGACGTGGTGGCCGCCGGACGCCGCAACAACCCGCCGGACGGCCCGGTGCCGCCGCTGTGCTCGTTCAACCCGCTGCACTACCTGGAGCTGCCCGAGCTGTTCATGGAGTACATCAGTTCGATGACCGGCAAGTCGCCGTCCACCACCGGCGCCGGCTCGGAGGGGGCGCTGACCAAGGGCCCCTTCAACGCGATGCCGGCGATCATCGACCTGAACGCGGCGCTGCTGTCCTATGTGCTGACCGGCTACGACGGCTGGGTCTCCTGTGCCGGCTACGTCGGACCGAACGTCCGGGTCGATCACGACATCTCGATGCTGGTGCCCGAGCTGTTCTCCCGGATGACCGACGAGGAGCGTTCGGCGCACAACCTGATCGCCGAGGGTCATCTGGAGCGGGTCGAGGACTTCGAGCACAACGGCCACCTGGTGCGGGCCAGCCGGCTCGGCTACCGGATGACGCAGCGTTTCGCCAGCAAGTACTTCGGCCGGATCTTCCTGCACCCGCACGTCGTGTTCACCCCCGAGATGCTGCGCCCCGAACTGCAGGACCTGGACGTCTACGCCCAGAGCCTGGACGTCATCGTCGAGACCCATCGCCGGGTCGCCCAGGCGTATTTCGACGACGGCACCATCGAGCTGGCCATCCCGCCGTTGCGGGCGCTGCTGGAGATCATGGCGTTCGGGGCCACCGCCGACGGTCACGGGCTGGATTCGCCGGAACTGCGCGGCCTGTTCGATCGCGGGGCCGTGCTGGCGTCCGACTGGTACGCGGAGCGGCTGGATTCCAAGCAGCAGTGGGCGACGCGGCGCGCGCAGGCGGTGGTGGACCGGCTGGAGGGCTTCGCGGGCCACCCCGAGAACGCCGAGGCCTGCGAACGCCTGGACGTCGCCAGCCGGGTCGCGGCGGCTCGCGCCGAGCTGGACCGTTTCTCCAGCGCCGACTACCGCGCCGCGCTGGTCGGGGCCCTGGGCCGGCAGCCGCTGGACTGAGGCGTGCCGGGGCGTCCGAGATTTCCCTGAAAGCACCGCGTCGCTCCGGCGGCGGTCATGACCCACTCGCTACATTTCGCCTAGAAGTCGGCACCCTTGGAGTGAGATGAGCTACCAACTGGCCTTCTGGGCCTATTCGGACGGTCGGCGCAGCAACCGCGTGGCCGATCGGCGCACCTACCTGAAGCTGATCAAGGGTCGCCGGGTCAGGGACGTCGCCCCGCTCGACACCGACCGGGTGCTCAACGAGCTGGCGGTCGTCTACGGGACCTGGCGGCGCACCGACACCTACCACTTCTCGCATCCGACGCACGGCGCCTTCGACGTCTGGATCGCCGGCGGCAGCTTCGTCGTGCTGACCTTCCACAACGTCAAGGACCTCACCGTGATGGACGCCGCGATCCAGACCCTGGACGCGCTCGGCGTCCCGCTCTACGACCCGCAGGTCGACCGCCGCTTCCCCTGGATCGCCCGGGCCATCTGAGTTCGCCGGTCTGCCGTCGTCCCGCCGATCGCCGGGATCTCTGCACTGCGCTGGGTCGTCGCCGGCAGCCCGATCGCGCGATCCGCAACAACTGACAGGAACGTCCATCACCTTCGGGAAATAGCACGAAAGCAGTCGTCGATCCCGGCACCAGTGGTCGATCGCGCCATCAATCAAGGCACGAGAGCCCCGGTCCCTATGAACGGACTCCTACACCGTCATGAGTCTCGTCGAGGGCCGAGCTCAAACCGCTTCCTGGTGGATATGGGCGGCGTGGAGAGAACGAGTTCACCCTCAAACCACCTTGTGATTGAAAAGAGCCGTCAGCAAACGCGGCCATTTCAACCACAATCCGGCTTACGTGCTGGACCGCGCCGACAGTCCCTGCCATAACCACCACAAAGGGGGTCGAGCCCCTCGGTAGACGCCAGCAGCAGAAGCCCGGCAGGTCCGGCACGCGCCACAAGTCGCGGGCGCGGCTGACCCATGGAGGCGTGGATCTCCTCGTCGACCTCCGCAGCGCGGGGTAGAGGCTCCTCTGGGTCTCGGCCATCTCGCCGTCGAGCTCGTAGTTGGCCCGGCGGGTTCGGTGGTGTGAATCGCCGGATGCGGATCGCTGCGGCAGCCTCAGGGCTACTGGCGCGGAGTGAGCCGCAGCAGCCGCCCGCCGTCGCCGTCGGTGAGCACCCAGATGGACCCGTCCGGCGCCTGCTCGACCTCGCGGACGCGGACGCCGAAGTCCCACTCGTCGCCCTTGCCGGCCTTCGTGCCGTCCAGGTCGACCCGGATCAGCGCCTGGCCGGAGAGCGCGCCGATGAACGCGTCGCCCGCCCACTGCGGGAACTGGCTGCCCGAGTAGATCATCAGGCTGCCCGGCGACACGCTCGGGTTCCACCACACCTTGGGCGCCTCGAACCCATCGCCGGCGGCATGGTCGGGGATCGCGCCGCCGCCGTAGTGGGAGCCGTTGGAGACCCGCGGCCAGCCGTAGTTGCGGTCCTCGACGATCAGGTTCAACTCGTCGCCGCCCTGCGGGCCCATCTCCGAGCTCCACAGGTTGCCGTCGGCGTCGAACGCGATGCCCAGCGGGTTGCGGTGGCCGTAGGTCCAGATCCGGGCGTTCGAGCCGTCCGGGTCGGTCCGGACGATGGTGCCCAGGGTGTTGCTGCGATCCTGCGCCGGGGTCATCTTCTGCCGCTCGCCCGAGGTGATGAACAGGTGGGCCCCGTCGGGTGAGAACGCCAGCCGGTGGCCGTAGTGGCCGCTGCCGCTGGTCTTCGGCTGCTGCCGCCAGATCACGGTGAGGTCGTCCAGCCGGGCCGCCCCGGCCTCGACGACCAGGCTGGCGCGGGCCACCTCGGCGCCGGATCCGCCGTCGCCACGGGCCGCCCAGCTCAGGTACACGGTGCGGTCGGTGGCGAAGCCGGGGCCCACGATCACGTCGCCGAGCCCGCCCTGGCCCTGATGCACCACCTCCGGGACGCCGGCCACATCGAGCCTGCTGCCGTCGGCCTGCCGCAGCACCAGGCGTCCGCCGCGCAGGGTGATCAGGGCGTCCGAGCCGCCCGGCAGGAAGGTCATCGCCCACGGCTCGTCGAAGCTGCCCAGCTCCTGCACCGCGAACGGCGTGCCGGCCAGGTCCTCGGTGGGTGGGCTCGGCGAGGGCGAGGGCGAGGGGGACGTCGGGACCGCCGGGCTCGACGCCGCGGGCGGCGGGGTCGGCTGCGCGGCGCCGCACCCGGCGACGGTCAGGGCCACGGCCAGGGCGGCGATGCCGCGAAGGACTGCCATTCCCCGACGCTACCCGACGGCCCCGGACGCCCGGCGGGCGTAGGGCTCAGGCGGCGTCGGCCCGCCCACGGACGCCGGCGGCGAGCGCCCGTCCGGCGTCCACCGCGGCCCGTTCGGCCTCGTCCTTGACCGCATCCGCCAGCTCGACCAGGCCGGCCATCGCCGGGTTGACCCGGGCGAGGGTCAGTTCCCGCTCGATCACCGTCAGGTCGGCACCCCAGACCTCGCCCACGATCCGGCGGAGGTAGCCGATGCTGTGGTCCCAGCCCTCCTTCGGGCTACCCGGGCCGTACCCCCCGCCGCGGGTGGTCACCAGCACCGTCGGGGCCCCCTCGAGCAGCCGCGCGCCGGGCGCGGCGCCGACGATCGCCAGGTCGATCCAGGTCTTCACGTGCTGGGAGACGCCCCAGTTGTACAGCGGCAGCGCCAGCAGCACGGCATCCGCCGAGGTCAGTTCGTCGGTGAGCTCCTTGGCCTGCGACAGCGCCGCGGCCTGTTCGGGGGTGCGCTCGGCGGGCGGGGTGTGGCTGGCGTGGACCGCCCTCGCCCACAGGTCGGACGGCAGCGGGTCCGACCCGATGTGCCGGGCCCGGACGGCCCCCTGGCCGTGGCTCGCCGTGTACTCGGCGGCCACCAGGTCGGCCAGCGCGCTGCTGGCCGAGCGCGGTCCCTGAATGCTGGCGTCGATGCGGAGAAGAGTCATTGCGGTGCTCCCAGAGGCAAAGTTGAATGTTCAAGTCACGCTAGCGGATCTTGTTTGAATGTTCAAGTGAGTACCCTGGCGGCATGTCCGAGCAGACGCCGCAGGAGCCGCCCTGGCTCACCGATGAGCAGCTGCGGGACTGGCAGTCGGTGGTGGCGCTGCTGATGACCCTGCCTCCCGCGCTGGACGCGCAGCTCAAACGTGACTCGGGCCTGAACAGCTTCGAGTACCACGTGCTGGCCGGCCTGGCCGATCGCCCCGGCGGCGAGCTCGGGATGAGCGAGCTGGCCGCCCACACCCAGGGCTCGCCGTCCCGGCTGTCCCACGCGGTCGCCCGACTGGAACGCGCGGGCTGGATCGAGCGGCGCAGCGGAGCGGCTCGCTGCGTCAACGCCCGGATCACCCCCGCCGGCCGGCGCAAGCTGGTCGAGGCGGCGCCCGGGCATGTTCGCGAGGTCCGGCGGCTGGTGATCGACGTGCTCACCGCCGAGCAGCTGCGCGACCTCGGAACCGCGTCCCGGGTGATCGGCGAGCGGGTCGCCCCGACCTGGATCGAGGCCATCGCGCGGCGCTCGCGCAACCTCTGCTGACCCGCACCGCAGCCGCCCGCCCGGTTCAGCCCGCGGTCGGGCGGTGAGCGGATGTGCTCGTCGTAACGTTGGTTGGCTACGGTATCCCCCATGTCCGAGTCACGCGCGCCCGAGTCAGCCCCATCGCCGCTCACACCGGCCGACGAGACGCCCGCCATCGGGCCGCACCGCCGAGGGGTCGAGTTCCCGCAGACCCACCCGCTGGCGCTGGCACCGGTGACCCCGCCGCCGCACACCGTCGACGGGTTCGTGAAGGAGTTCCTGCACGAACTCAACACCGACCTCGGCGTGGCGCTGTCCCGGTCGTCGATCAACGACCAGTACACGGCGCTGGCCCACACCGTCCGCAACTACCTGACCGCCCGCTGGCTGGAGACCGGCCGCAAGCAGCGTGAGGGCTACCCCAAGTCGGTGGCCTACCTGTCGGCGGAGTACCTGCTGGGCCGGCAGCTGGGCAACAACCTGTTGGCCGCCGACCTGGCCGAGGTGGCCAGAAAGGCGCTGCACGCCTGCGGCCTGAGCCTCGACACGCTGCGCGCCCAGGAGGTCGAGCCGGGTCTCGGCAACGGTGGCCTGGGCCGGCTGGCGGCCTGTTTCATCGACTCGCTCGCCACCATGAACGTGCCCTGTATCGGCTACGGCATCCGCTACGAGTACGGCATCTTCCGGCAGACCTTCGTCGACGGCGAGCAGGTCGAGCAGCCGGATTCCTGGCTTACCCTGGGCAACCCGTGGGAGATCCCGCACCCCGAGGCGTCCGTCGAGGTGAACTTCGGCGGCCACACCGAGACCTACGACGACGACGGCGTGGAGCGCAGCCGCTGGGTCCCGGCCTGGAACGTGCTCGGCGTCCCCTACAACTACATGGTTCCCGGCTACCTCAACGGCCGGGTCAACACGCTGCGGCTGTGGAGCGCGCAGGCCACCCAGGCCTTCGACCTGAGCATCTTCAACGCCGGCGACTACGCCCAGGCGGTGCGTGCCCAGACCTTCGCCGAGAACATCTCCAAGGTGCTCTACCCCGAGGACTCCACCCCGCAGGGCAAGGAGCTGCGGCTGCAGCAGCAGTACTTCTTCGTGGCCTGTTCGCTGCGCGACTTCATCGACGGCCAGGGGCCCGACTTCGACCTGCGCGACCTGCCCGAGCGGGTGATCTTCCAGCTCAACGACACCCATCCGGTGATCGCCGTGCCCGAGCTGATGCGGATCCTGCTCGACGAGCGCGGCCTGGACTGGGACGAGGCCTGGGCGGTCACCACCAAGTGCTTCGCCTACACCTGCCACACCCTGCTGCCGGAGGCGCTCGAGGTCTGGTCGGTCGAGCTGCTCGGACGGCTGCTGCCGCGCCACCTGGAGATCATCTACCGGATCAACGAGGAGTTCCTCGACGTGGTCCGCGAGACCTGGCCCGACGACTACCTGCGGCTGGGCCGAATGTCGATCATCGCCGAGTACCCCGAGCGCGGCATCCGGATGGCCTTCCTGGCCACCGTCGCCGGCACCAAGGTGAACGGCGTCGCCGCGCTGCACTCGCAACTGCTGCGCGACAAGGTGCTGAACGACTTCGCCGAACTGTGGCCGGACAAGTTCACCAACGTCACCAACGGCGTGACGCCGCGCCGGTTCATGAAGCTGGCCAACCCGGACCTGTCGAACCTGATCACCGACGCCATCGGCTCGGGCTGGGTCACCGACCTGGAGCGGCTGCAGGAACTGGCCCCGCTGGCCGAGGACCCCGACTTCCGGGCTGCCTTCGCCCAGGCCAAGCACGCCAACAAGATCAAGCTGCGCGACCGGCTGCGGGTCCGGGACGGCATCGAGCTGCCCACCGACCAGATGCTCGACGTGATGGTCAAGCGGCTGCACGAGTACAAGCGGCAGACCCTGAAGCTGCTGCACATCGTGTCGCTGTACGAGCAGATCCTCTCGGGCAAGGTGAAGGCCGCCGACGTCACGCCGCGGACCTTCGTCTTCGGCGCCAAGGCGGCCCCGGGCTACCGGATGGCGAAGCAGATCATCCACCTGATCAACGCGGTCGGCGCCATCGTCAACAACGAGCCCCTGGTGGAGGGCCGGCTGAACGTCTTCTTCCCGGCCAACTACAACGTGACGCTGGCCGAGCGGCTGATTCCGGCCGCCGACCTGAGCGAGCAGATCTCGCTGGCCGGCATGGAGGCGTCCGGTACCGGCAACATGAAGTTCGCCCTCAACGGCGCGATCACCATCGGCACCGACGACGGCGCGAACGTCGAGATCCGCGAACTGGTCGGCGACGACAACTTCTTCCTGTTCGGCATGGACGAGCCGCAGGTCGCCGCGCTGGGCGCCAAGGGCTATCACCCCGGCGAGTACTACGCGTCGAACCCGCAGCTGAAGGCGACCCTGGACCTGATCGCGTCCGGGCACTTCTCCGGCGGCGACCCGATGACCTTCGAGCCCGTGGTGTCGAACCTGGTGCACCACGACCGGTTCATGGCGCTGGCCGACTTCGCCTCGTACCTGGAGGCGCAGCAGCGGGTGGACGCGCTCTACGCCGATCCGGACGCCTGGACCCGTTCGGCGATCCTCAACGTCGCCCGCAGCGGCTTCTTCTCCTCCGACCGGTCGATGAAGGACTACATCAAGCGGATCTGGGGCACCAACCCCGTGCTGTGAGCGTGCGCCCGCCGCGCGGCTCGCCTGTCGCCCGCCGCGCGGCGCCTACACTCGCCAGCGTGTCCGCTACCTCCCGCCGCCCCCGCCGTCCCCTGATCGGGCTCGCCGCCGTCGCCGCCTGCGGCGCACTCGCGCTGACCGCCTGCACCGCGCCGGACGTCCTGGTGCAGTCACCGCGCCCCAACTCGCCGACGGCGTCCGCCTCGGCGTCGGCGAACCCGCAGACCGACCCGGCGAAGCTTCAGCTGCCGCTCGAATCGCTGCCGGGCTGGACGGCGCCGATCGCGCTCGGCAACGGACAGTTCGCCCGGCCGTTCCAGCCCAACGGCAAGGTGACCTGGCAGCTGTTCGGCGGCGACGACCAGCCGATCGCGAACTACACCCCGGCCGGGCCGGTGGCCTTCGGCGACCCGTCCACCTACACCACCATCCCCGGCGTGCTGACCTTCCGCGGCAACAACTACCGCAACGCGCCCGCCTACGGCACCGCCGACGTCAGCAACAAGAAGCTGGAGATCGCCTGGACCCACGAGACCGGCGACGTCAAGGCCGAGGGGTCCTACTGGGCCGGCGCCGGCTGGACCGGCCAGCCGCTGATGGTCAACTGGCCGCAGCAGACCAAGGCCGCGATGGGCCTCGACCCGGCGCAGGTGCAGGACAAGAACTTCGTCGAGGTGATCTACCCGGTGGTCGACGGCAAGGTCTACCGGATGGATCTGGCCACCGGCACGGACACCAAGCCCCCGATCGACACCGGCTTCGCGTTCAAGGGCACCGGCTCGATCGACCCGCGCGGCTACCCGCTGCTCTACTCGGGCATGGGGCTGAACGAGAACGGCGACAACAAGGGCGAATGGCGGTACCGGATCTTCGACCTGATCCAGAACAAGGAGGTCGACGGCTGGAACGGCACCGACCCCTCGGCCCCGCGCGACTGGGGTGCCTTCGACTCCTCGGCGCTGGTCAACGCGGCGTCCGACACCCTGATGGAGCCGGCCGAGAACGGCCTGATCTACAAGGTGAAGCTGAACACGACATTCGACCCGGCCGCCAAGACGGTCAGCGTGAAGCCGGAGTTCACCAAGCTTCGCTACGACACCGGCGACCCGAACGCCCGGCACGGCATCGAGGGCTCCGCCGCCGCCTACCGCAACCTGATGTACGCCCCCGACAACGACGGCAACATCATCTGCTGGGACGCCACCACCATGCAGGTGGTCTGGGTGTTCCCCACCGGCGACGACACCGACTCCACGATCGTGCTCGAGGACACCCCGGACGGCCCGTTCATCTACACCGGCAACGAGTTCGACAAGCGCGGCGAGGGCGACGCCGGCGCCAAGTCGGGGCCGGTCACCTTCCGCAAGATCGACGCGCTGACCGGCAAGGAGGTCTGGAAGTGGGAGATCACCGCCCAGTACAACGCCGTCAACGGCGGCCTGATGGCCACCCCGGCGCTCGGCTTCGGTGAGGTCTCCGACCTGATCTTCGTCACCATGGCGCGGACGGCGTCCGACAAGCAGGGCGACCTGGTGGCACTCGACAAGAAGACCGGGCAGGTGGTCTGGCAGCGCACCATGGGCGCCTTCTCGTGGAGCTCGCCGGTGCTGATCCAGGGCACCGACGGCCATGTCTACGGCATTCAGGGCGACTCCAGCGGCCTGCTGCACCTGTTCAACCCGAACACCGGCGAGGACTACACGACCCTGCAGCTGGAGAAGAACATCGAGGCGACGCCGGCCGTCTACGGCAACATGCTGGTGGTCGGCACCTACGCCAAGAAGCTGTACGGCATCCGGATCTCCTGAGCGGGTATCACAGCCTCCCCGGCCGACTCCTTTCGGTCAACGCATCTCGGACAACCCATCCGACAGGAGTCCTCCCATGGCGAAGCAGCCGACCCAATTCCACGCGATCGTTCGTGACCTGGAGGCCGTCGTCGGCCATCCGGTGCTGGTCCGCGACCCGGGTCGCCCCGAGTCCGCCTCGGCGGTGTTCGTCGCCGTGTTCGGCAACCCCGCCGGAAGCTCGCAGACCCAGGTGCTGGGCAAGGCGGCGCTGATCCGCCCCGACGTGCTGCTCGCCGACCTCGACACGGTGGCCGAGCTGAAGCAGGGCGCCACCCCGACCATGGTGGGCTTCGCCTGGGTCGCCGGCCGTCAGAACCGGACCCAGGCCCGAACCGTGCGGAGCTTCGGCCACCGCGAGACCGACGATCCGTCGGGCCAGGATATGTGGGCCGTCGAACTCGCCGAGCCGACCACCGCACCCACCCCGCCCGGGCCCCCGCCGGGATCGGTGCCGGCCAGCGGCTGGTGTGTCCTGTTCCCCTGGCTGACGATGTGCCAGCGGAAGAACTGAGATGACCGCCGGCGTCCGCAGCCTGCTGGTGGTCGGCGCGGCGATCGCGGCCGACCTGCTGTTCTGGGACGGCGAGACCGAACTCGCCGGCGGTCGCCAGCTGAACTGGTGGCTGCCGGTGCTGCTCACCGCCGCCGTCCATGTGACGCTGGCGTGGCGCCGGACCCATCCGCTGCCGGTGTTCGCCGCCCAGGCCGTGTTCGCGCTGGTGAGCCTCCTGGTGCCGCTCTGGCAGCCGGTCGCCGGCCTGCTGATCGCGACGTTCGCGGTCGCGGCCAACCTGCCCGCCGCGGCCGCCCGCTGGGGCTGGCTGGCGTCCGTGCCGTTGCTGGTGCACGCGCTGGTGCTCGCCGACTCGGCGGAGAACGAGCCGGTCGCGCTGGTGCAGGCGGCCGCCCTCTACCTGGCCGCCGGCGCGGCCGTGTGGGTCGCCGGACGTCGCGGCCACGCCCGGCGCGAGCGGTTGCGGGCCTGGCAGGCCGACCAGGAACGACTGCGGGTCGAGGCCACCCACAACGAGCGGGTGGCGCTGGCCCGGGAACTGCACGACGGCGTCGCGAACACCATCACCGCGGTGCTGGTGCAGGCCGCGGCGGCCCGGGCCACCGCCGGCGACGACCCGGCCGCCCTGCGCGGCATCGAGGCCTCCGCGCGCCGCGCCATGGAGGAGATCCAGGCCACCCTGCGGCTGATGCCGCGCCACCGGATGGCCGCGCCGGCGCCGCTGCTGGAGGACCTGCCCGCGCTGCTGGCACTGGCGACCGAAGCCGGCCTGGAGGTCAGCTTCGCCGAGCTCGGGTCACGGCGGACGCTGCCGCCGGTCGCCCAGACCGCCGCCTACCGGGCGATCCAGGAGGGCATCACCAACACCCTCAAGTACGCCCCGACGGGCACCCGCTGCCGGATCACCCTGACCTGGCGCGCCAGCGAGCTGCGGATCGACATCGTCGACTCGGCCGCAGGCGTCGCGGGAGCACCGCCACGGCTGCCGGCGACCGGCGGGCGGGGGCTGGAGGGCCTGCAGGACCGGCTGCGCACCATCGGCGGCGAACTCGAATCGGGGGCCCACGAGCACGGCTACCGGCTCGCCGCGCGGGTGCCGGTGGGCGTCCGATGACCCGGGTGGCGATCGTCGAGGACGATCCGCTGATCCGTGCCGGCGTCGCCGCGGTGCTGGACGCCCAGCCCGACCTGCAGGTGGTCGGGCAGGCCGCCGACGGGGACGAGGCGGTCGCCCTGGTGGACGGCTGCCGTCCCGATGTGCTGGTGATGGACATCCGGATGCGACGGCTGGACGGTGTCGCCGCCACCCGGGCGGTCTGCGCCACCGAGGCGGCGCCGCCGGTGCTGATGCTGACCACCTTCGACGGCGATCCCGATGTGCTCAGCGCGCTCCGCGCCGGCGCGTCCGGCTACGTGGTGAAGCGGAATCTGGACGACCTGGCGCCGGCCATCCGCCGGCTGGCCGCCGGCGAGGTGTGGCTCGACCCGGCCGTCGCCGGCCACGTCCTCGCCGCGCTGGCGGCGGTGCCGACTCCCGGGACGCCGCGCGGCGCGGTGGCCGCGCTGACCCCCCGCGAGCGCGAGGTGCTGGCCCTGCTCGCCGACGGGCTGAGCAACGCCGAGCTGGCCCGGCGGCTGTTCGTCGGCGAGGGCACCATCAAGACCCACATCTCCCGGATCCTGTTCAAGACCGGCTGCCGCGACCGCGCTCAGGCCACCGCGCTGGCGTTCACCTCGGGGCTGGTCGTAGTGCGCTAGCCTGTGCGGCGTCCGGACAACGCCGTCACCCGCCGACCGCACCAGGAGGGGCCCGTGACCGACGTCGCCGCCGCGCCCGGCTTTCTCGACGAACCCGACGACGCCGGCCTGCGCCGCGACATCCGTCGGCTCGGCGAGTTGCTCGGCGAGACCCTCGCCCGCCAGGAATCCCCGCAGCTGGTCGATCAGATCGAGGACATCAGACGGCTCTCCCGGGAGGCCCTGGCCGGTGACCGGAAGGCGCAGCAGACGCTGACCAAGCGGCTGAGCGCCGCCGACCTGCCGACCGCGGTCAACCTGATCCGGGCCTTCCGGACCTACTTCCACCTGGCCAACATCGCCGAGCAGGTGGCCCGGATCCGCACCTTCGGCGACCGGCCCGAGGGCAGCGGCTGGCTGGCCCGGGCGGTCGAGCAGGTCGCCGACGAGCTGGGCGCCCCGGCGCTGACGACGGCGCTGGCCAAGCTTCAGGTGCGGCCGGTGTTCACCGCCCACCCCACCGAGGCGAGCCGTCGGACCACCCTGATCCAGCTGCGCCAGATCGGGGACGCGCTGCTGGCCGCGCCGAGCGAGCCGACCCCGCGCACCGAACGCCTCCGCGACCGGGAGCTGAAGAAGGTCATCGAGACCCTCTGGCAGACCGACGAGCTGCGGGTCGACCAGCCCACCGTCGAGGACGAGGCCCGCAACGTGCTGTTCTACGCCGCCGCCCTGATGGCGGGCACGGTGCCGCGGTTGCTCGACGACCTGGCCGACGAGGTGGCGCAGCAGGGCGGCTACCTGCCGCTGACCGCCGCCCCGCTGGCGCTGGGCAACTGGATCGGCGGCGACCGGGACGGCAACCCCAACGTGACGCCGGACACCACCCTGCAGGTGCTGGAACGCCAGCACCTGGTCGGCATCGGCGTGCTGCTCACCGAACTGGACGCCGTGATCGCCGAGGTGTCCACCTCCAGCCGACTGCGGCGCACCAGCCCCGAGCTGCAGGCCAGCCTGCAGGCCGACCTGGCGGCGCTGCCCGAGCTCGACCAGCACGTCCAGCGGATCCATGTCGAGGAGCCGTACCGGCTGAAGCTGCACTGCGTCCGGCAGAAGCTGGTGAACACCCGCCGGCAGATCACCGAGGGGCTGCCCCATCGTCCCGGCCACGACTACCGCGGCAGCACCCGGCTGCTGGCCGACCTGGAACTGGTGCGGGACTCGCTGATCGCCAATCGTGCCGGCCTGCTCGCCGACGGACGCCTGTCCCGGCTGATCCGCACGGTCAGCGCCTTCGGCCTGGGCGTGGCCACGATGGACGTCCGCGAGCACTCGGACAAGCACCACCACGCCGTCGGCCAGCTGATCGACCGGCTGGGCGAACTCGACGTGCCGTACGCCACCCTCGCCCCTCACGAGCGGTACGCCCTGCTCTGCGAGGAACTCGGCCAGCGCCGTCCGCTGGCGCCGTCGCCGCCGTCGCTGGACGCCGACGGCGCGCGCACCTACGCCACCTTCGAAGCGATCCGCACCGCTCACGACCGGTTCGGGCCGACCTGCATCGAGAGCTACATCGTCTCGATGACCCGGGGCGCGGACGACCTGCTGGCGGCCGTCCTGCTGGCCCGGCAGGCGCGCCTGGTCGACGTCACCGAGAACCTCGCGACGATCGGGTTCGTGCCGCTGCTGGAGACCGTCACCGAGCTGCGCACCGCCGGCGAGATCGTGGAGCAGCTGCTGGCCGACCCGTCGTACCGCAAGCTGGTCACCCTGCGCGGCAACGTGCAGGAGGTCATGCTCGGCTACTCCGACTCGAACAAGGACGCCGGCATCGCCACCAGCCAGTGGGAGATCCACCGCGCCCAGCGGGTGCTGCGCGACGTGGCCGCCAGGCACGGCATCCAGCTGCGGCTGTTCCACGGCCGGGGCGGCACCGTGGGTCGCGGCGGCGGCCCCACCCACGAGGCGATCCTGGCCCAGCCGTACGGCTCGCTGAGCGGCCAGATCAAGGTCACCGAGCAGGGCGAGGTGATCTCGGACAAGTACACCCTGCCGGCGCTGGCCCGGGAGAACCTCGAGCTGACCCTGGCCGCCGTGCTCGAGGCGACCACGCTGCACGTCACCTCGCGGCAGAGCGCCGAGCAGCTGGCCGAGTGGGACGCCACCATGCAGAGCGTCTCGGACGCCGCCTTCGTCGCCTACCGGCGGCTGGTGGAGGACCCGGATCTGCCGGCCTACTTCTGGGAGTCCACCCCGGTGGACCAGCTCGGTGCGCTGAAGCTGGGCTCCCGGCCGTCCAAGCGCCCGGACAGCGGCGCCGGGCTGGGTGGCCTGCGGGCCATCCCCTGGGTGTTCGGCTGGACCCAGTCCCGGCAGATCGTGCCCGGCTGGTTCGGCGTCGGCAGCGGCCTGGACGCCGCGGTGGCGGCCGGCCACGGCGAGCAGCTGTCCGCGATGTACGCCGAATGGCACTTCTTCCGGACCTTCGTCTCCAACGTGGAGATGATGCTGACCAAGACCCGGCTCGACGTCGCCCGGCACTACGTGGCGTCCCTGGTCGATCCGAAGCTGCATCACATCTTCGACCGCATCTCCGAGGAGTACGACCGGACGGTCGCCGCGGTGCTGGCGATCACCGGCGAGGACGAACTGCTGGACAGCCAGCCGATCCTGAAGCGCACGCTGAGCGTCCGGGACGCCTATCTCGACCCGGTCAGCTACCTGCAGGTCGCGATGCTGGCCCGGCTGCGGGCCGGCGACCGGGATCCGCAGCTGGAACGGGCCCTGCTGCTGGCCGTCAACGGCGTCGCGGCCGGCCTGCGCAACACCGGATAGGGCCCCCGTCGGGCCGCTCCCCCGAGTGGCCTGACCAAAGTGGTCAGACCGTAACTCGTCGGTTGCCTCCGGCGCTGCTCGTCGTAATCCCGCGGGAGTGAGGTATCGGTGCACGGATCGAAACCCCCCGAGGAGGCCATCATGGCGAAGTCGAAGACGGTGGAAGGGCTCTACGAGGTAGTGCCCGACCAGAAGCTCAAGGTCAAGCAGCCGATCTGGAAGTCGCTGTTCTTCCAGATCGGCGTCGCCATCGTCCTGGGCGTGACCATCGGCGCGCTGTGGCCGACCATCGGCGCGCAGCTCAAGCCGATCGGCGACGGCTTCATCCGGCTGATCAAGATGGTCATCGCGCCGATCATCTTCCTGGTCATCGTCACCGGCATCGCCCACGTCGGCGACGTCAAGTCGGTCGGCCGGGTCGGCGTCAAGGCGCTGGGCTACTTCCTGGCCGCGTCCACCTTCGCGCTGGCCTTCGGAATGCTGGTCGGCAACGTGGTCCGGCCGGGTGCCGGGCTGCAGATCGATCCGGCCACCCTCGACGGCGCCGCCGTCGACGCCAAGACCGGCGGCGGCGCGATTCCGGACGCCGCCACCTTCCTGCTGCACGTTATCCCCGAGAGCGTGATCGGCGCCTTCGCCGAGAACAGCCTGCTCCAGGTGCTCTTCTTCGCGGTCTTCTTCGGCGCGGCGATGGTGGTGCTCGGACCCGAGAAGACCAAGCCGGTGATGGACGTGCTGAACACCACCCTCGACATCGTGTTCACGATCATGGGCTGGATCATGCGGGTCGCCCCGCTCGGCGCCTTCGGCGCGATGGCGTTCATCATCGGCCAGTACGGCCTGGCCACGCTCGGCACCTACGCCATGCTGATCGCCGCCTGCTACGGCGCGGCCGTGGTGTTCATCGGCCTGCTGTTCCTGGTCGCCTGGGGATTCGCCCGGGTGCCGCTGTGGGACTTCATCAGGTTCGCCCGCTCCGAGTTCCTGCTGGCGCTGGGCACGGCGTCCACCGAGGCGGTCCTGCCGCGGATCATCACCAAGCTGACCAGGGCCGGCAACCCGCGCTCGATCGCCGGCCTGGTGGTGCCCACCGGGTGCTCGTTCAACCTGGACGGCGCCGCCATCTACCTGTCGATCTCGCTGCTGTTCCTGGCCCAGGCCTTCGGCATCGAGCTGTCGATGGGTCAGCAGCTGGCCGCGCTGGGCGTCCTGCTGCTCACCTCGAAGGGGATGGCAGGGGTGCCGGGCTCGTCGTTCCTGGCCCTGTCGGCGACCGCCACCGCGCTCGGCATCTTCCCGGTCGCCGGGGTGGCCCTGCTGCTCGGTGCCGACCGGCTGATGGACTCCATGCGGGTCTCGGTCAACCTGCTCGGCAACTGCGTCGCGACCTTCATCGTGTCGCGCTGGGAGAACAAGCTCGACTACGACCAGATGCGGGCGACGTTCGCCTCCCCGTCGGACGCCGAGGTCGAGAGCGTCCCGGAGCCCGCACTCCAGTCCGCCTGACGGCCCCGAGATGACAAGATGGGGGCGACGGCGACCCGCCGTCGCCCCCATCGGTCACCGGAAGGCGGACGGACCCGCAGATGGCATCGGACGACGGTAGCGCGAGCGGACTGCCCCGGTCCCGGGCGACGGTTGCCGAGGAGATCGTCCGGCACATCGAGCGGCAGATCGTCACCGGCGTCTACGCGCCCGGGGACCGGCTGCCCGCGGAACGGGCGCTGGCGGCCGAGCTCGCGGTCTCCAGGGCCGCGCTGCGCGAGGCGCTCAGCCGGCTGGAGGCGTCCGGACTGGTCGTCCGGCGTCATGGCAGCGGCACCCGGGTCACCCGTGAGGTGCCGCTGAGCGCGTCGCTGGCGGCCCGGCTGGAGCGGGCCAGCGACGACTTCGAGCACTCGGCCGAGTTCCGCGAGCTGATCGAGCCGCAGCTGGCCCGGCTGGCCGCCCGGCGGATCACGGCGGACGAACTCGCCGAGCTCCGCGCCCTGCTGGAGGCCTCGGCCGGCGACGTCGACCCCGACGAGTCGCTGCGGCTGGACGTCTCCTTCCACACCACGGTGGCCCGGGCCTCCCGCAACCCGTTGCTCGCGTCGCTGGGCGAGCTGGCCGCCACCTGGACGGTGGAGGCGCGGGTGTACTCCCACCTGGGTGGCGACGGACGGCGGATCTCGCACGCCGGGCACGTCCGGGTGCTGACCGCCCTGGAGGCGGGCGACGCCGACGCGGTGGCCGAGGCGATGGGCGAGCACCTACGGGAGATCCGCGCGGTCATCGACCAGATGCGCGGCTCCTCCGCGCACTGATCCCGGCGCCGGCTCCGGCGTCCGCTCGTTTTCCACGAACATTCTGGAGAACGCTCTCCCCTTCGCACTAGTCGCATTCCGGACGTCCGGAAGCTGCGTTACGCAACTGTCACGTCAGCGATACAGGTCTTTCTCATTGCCCCACTAGCGTCCTTCTCGTTCAAGTGGTCAGACCAACTGCGACGAGGAGCGCCGATGACGATCGAGGAGTTCAACCGGCTGGACCCGGGGACGGCGGCGAGCCTGCTGACCGCCTGCGCCGAGGTCGAGAGCTGGGTGACGGCGGTGCTGGCGCGCCGGCCGTACGACTCCCGCGCGGCGCTGCTGACCAGTGCCTCCGCCGCCGCCGAGGGCTGGACGCCGGACGAGGTGGACGCCGCCCTGGCCCGTCATCCGCGGATCGGCGAGCGACCGAAGGCCAGCACGATCGGAGCCGCCAACGCCGCTCACTCGGCCACCGAGCAGGCCGCCATGAGCACTGCGGGCGGCGACGTCCGGCAGGCCATCGCCGAGGGCAACACCGCTTATGAGGAGCGTTTTGGCAGGGTCTTCCTGATTCGCGCGGCCGGTCGATCGCCGGAGCAGATCCTGACCGCGCTGACCGCCCGGCTGGCCAACGACGACGACGCCGAGAGCGCGGTCGTGGCCGGCGAGCTGCGCGAGATCGCGCTGCTGCGGCTGGAACAGGCGGTGGCGGCATGAGCTTCGTCACCACCCATGTTCTGGACGGCGCCCGGGGCGTCCCGGCCGCCGGCGTGACCGTCCGGATGACCGACGCCGAGCACGTCCTGGTGGCCGAGGGGGTCACCGACGCCGACGGCCGGGTGCCCGCCTTCGGCCCCGACAGCCTGCCCAGCGGTACCTATCACGTGAGCTTCGGCACCGGCGACTACTTCGCCGAGCTCGGCGTCCCGACCTTCTATCCGTCGGTGACCATCACCGTCGCCATCGATTCCGGCGCGGCCCATTACCACGTGCCGCTGCTGCTTTCGCCTTTCGCCTATTCCACCTATCGAGGGAGTTGAAGTACATGTCCGTCACCGTCAGCCTTGGCGCCAACAAATACGGCAAGGCCGAGAACCGGGTCGTCAGGATCACCCGGGACACGGCCCGCCACGAGATCGAGGATCTCAACGTCACCAGCCAATTGCGGGGCGCCCAGCTGCTCGACTCCTACCTGGTCGGCGACAACGCCCTGGTGGTCGCGACCGACACCCAGAAGAACACCGTCTACGCGTTCGCCAAGGAGCACGGCGTCGGCTCGCCCGAGGAGTTCCTGCTGAAGCTGGGCGAGCACTTCGTGTCGTCCTTCGAGTGGATCGAGGGCGGCCTGTGGCAGGCCGAGCAGTACGAGTGGGAGCGCATCCTCGTGGACGGCGCGGAGCACGACCACTCCTTCGTCCGCAAGGGCCAGGCCACCCGCCTGGCCGCCGTGCAGAAGATCGACGGCAAGACCCACGTGCTGGCCGGCCTGAAGGACCTCACCGTGCTGAAGTCCACCGGCAGCGAGTTCGCCGGCTTCCCGCGGGACCGGTACACCACGCTGGTCGAGACCAACGACCGGATCATGGCCACCTCGGTCACCGGCCGCTGGCGCTACCTGCCCGAGGCGGTGGAGGCCGGCATCGACTACAACGCGGTCTACGCCGGGGTCAGCGAGGTGTTCCTGGCCACCTTCGCCACGGTGCACTCGCTGGCCCTGCAGCAGACCCTGTGGGAGATGGGCAAGGCCGCGATCGAGGCCTTCCCGGAGATCGCCGAGGTGAGGTTCGCGATGCCGAACAAGCACCACTTCGTCGTCGACCTCTCCCCGTTCGGCCTGGAGAACCCCAACGAGGTGTTCTATGCCGCCGACCGCCCCTACGGCCTGATCGAGGGGACCATCGCCCGCGACGGCGTCCCCGCCGAGCCGGACGCCTGGACCGACGTCCCGAGCTTCGTCTAGACGATGCATACCGGCCCCGGCGCTCCGCCGGACTCTCGGACTCACCCAGAGAGGCCACAGGCCATGATCGACACCAACGAATCCACGACAACCGAAGTAGAACTGCCCGACCTGCCCGTCGGCAGCCGTCCCGAGGACGAGAAGCTGGGCATCGGCCCCACCATCGGCTACGGCGTCCAGCACATCCTCGCGATGTTCGGCGGCGTCATCGCCGTCCCACTGATCGTGGGCGGAGCCGCCGGCCTGGACACCGCCGAGAAGGCGCTGCTGGTCGCCTGCGGCCTGTTCGTCAGCGGCGCCTCGACGCTGCTGCAGACGCTCGGCGTCCGCTGGTTCGGCTCGCAGCTGCCGCTGGTCCAGGGCACCTCGTTCGCCGCCGTCTCCACCATGCTGGCGATCATCGGCGACCGCGCCGGGGTGGGCCTGCAGTCCGCCTACGGCGCCGTCATCGTCGCCGCCGCGATCGGCCTGCTGATCACGCCGTTCTTCGCCCGCATCGTCCGGTTCTTCCCGGCGGTGGTCACCGGCTCGATCATCACCGTGATCGGGTTGTCGCTGATGCCGGTCGCGGCCGGCTGGATCACCGGTCAGGCCACCATCGTGGTCAACGGCGCCCGGGTCGCCAACTCCAACTTCGCCTCGCTGCCCAGCGTGGGCCTGGCGCTGTTCACCTTCGCGGTGGTGATCGTGCTCAGCAAGATCGAGGTGCTGTCCCGGATGGCGGTGCTGCTCGGCCTGGCGATCGGGACCGTGGTCGCCCTGTTCACCGGGCAGACCAGCCTCGCTCCGGTGGCCACCGCCGCTCCGATCGCCCTGCCGCAGCCGTTCGCCTTCGGCATGCCGATCTTCGAGGCCGGCGCGATCATCTCGACGCTGATCGTGATCCTGGTGATCATGGTCGAGACCACCGCCGACCTGCTGGCGGTCGGCGAGGTCGTCGGCACCAAGGTGGACGCCCGCCGCATCGGCGACGGCCTGCGCGCCGACATGGCGTCGTCGATGATCGCCCCGGTCTTCAACTCGTTCCCGGCCACCGCGTTCGCCCAGAACGTCGGCCTGGTCGCCCTGTCCGGGATCAAGAGCCGGTTCGCGGTGGCCGCCGGCGGCGCCCTGCTGGTCGTCCTCGGCCTGTCGCCGATGGCCGCGGCGCTGTTCAGCATCATCCCCGGCCCGGTGCTGGGCGGCGCCGGCATCGTGCTGTTCGGCACGGTGGCCGCGTCCGGCGTCCGGACCCTGTCGAAGGTGAGCTACCAGGGCAACAACAACCTGGTGATCGTGGCCGCCTCGATCGCGTTCGGGCTGATCCCGGTCGTCTCGTCGGACTTCTGGCACAGCTTCCCGGAGTGGTTCGTGACCATCTTCCACTCCGGCATCAGCGCCTCCGCGATCATGGCCGTCGCCCTGAACCTGTTCTTCAACGTGCTGCTGCCGGGCACCCCCGAGGAGCCGTCGGATCTGGCCGCCGCGCCGCCCCTGCAGGTCCAGGAGACCGAGACCGACGTCCTGGAAAGCGGCGGCACCCTGGGCCCGGACTCCTACGAGCCCGACATCACCATCGAGGGCACCCGAGCCAAGGAGCACTCCGAGCACTGAGTCGCGTCACCGGCCCTCGAGCCGACCAGCGGGCCGCCCGACCGGGCGGCCCGCTGGCGTATGCCTGCAGACATACCCGCCGATATCACTCCACCGGCAGGCGCATCACCCCTGGCCAGCACGGGAATCTTGAGCCACGGGGAAACCACCCCAGGGGGAAAGTCAGGCATCAGCCGCTCGACGAAAGGAGTCGCCATGACCCTCACCAAGAACGCCCGCCGGATCGCCGCCGGAACCATCGACTGGCCCAACGGCGACGACCACCTCGGCACCAGCACGTTCAGCGCCCGTGGCACCACCACGCTGAACAACTACCGCACCCTGGTGGACGGCGAGATCGGCCAGGAGGAGGTCTACCAGAAGATCCGCTTCTACGTGGTCAGCGACAACGGTGTGGTCTCCGCCTGGACCGGCTGGCACACGTCCGCCGTCCGGTCGTTCTACAACTGATCCGGTCACGGACCAGTAGTTCCCACCCCGCCTCGCCCCGCCCGACCTCGGGCGGGGCGAGCACGTGTGCGGCAGTCAGGCCAGCCGGCGGTAGTCGTGCCGCCGGATCTGCTCACGCCATTCGGTCCACGGGTGACCGGAACTGATCAGGCCCTCGTACACCTCCGGGTCGACGTCCAGGTACTCGTAGCTTCCGCCGTTGATGAAGTCGACCCGCAGCGTCCGGCTCTCCGCGTCATAGCCCGACCTCGCGCAGCGCCTTCGACCTCCACAGCCGGGTCGTCTCCATGGCCCAGTCCTACCCCACCACCGGCCAACCCCGGTCAAACGGCGACCGATTCGCGGTCCATCTGAGGCGTCCGAGGCGGGACGGCCACCGAATCGGTCGCAGTCTGACGAGAGGGATGCCGGCTCCCAGGTCGGATGAGTTGTCCACAGCTTCGAAGAGACTTGGCTGCCATGCAGCCACGGCGTGACACACTGACCGCGAACACACCCCCAGGAGGTTCGCCATGTCGCTCCTCAGAATGGCCTGCGGGGCGGCGCTCACCGTGGTACTGGTCGGATGCACGCCCCAGCAGCCCGCTGTCACGCCCACATCGTCGTCCACCGTGGCAACGCCGGCGCCGTCTCCGACCTGCAGCCCCTACGATTCGGCACCCCGCCCCTGCACGCCCGAAGAGTACGCCGAGAATCGGGAGCAGAACGAGCTGATCGCACAGGCCGAGCAGGTCTACCGGAAGTACTGGAGCGAGAACGTCCGCCTGTATCGGGTCGGTGGCACACAGAGTGCGACCCAACCCCTGATCGACACCCTCATCGGCGAGGCGTTGAGGTCCTCGTTGGAGGTGTATCGCGACCTGAAGGCGAACAAGACCAAGGCCGAGGGCGGCAGTTTCGACATCGTGTCACTCGCGCCCCAGCCGACCCGCACCAGGGACGGGTCGGTGATGTCGCTAACCGTGTGCTGGCGGACCAGGAATGTCAAGTACCGGCTAGGCGGCAAGACGATTACCCGGAACGCGACTGTGTCGGAGGATTTGTACTTCCGCATGCTCGACGATGCCCTGAGGATCTTCCAAGTCGAGTCTGAGAAGGTATCGAAGTGTTGAGGACGCTGGCTGCACTCGTGGCAGCGGCTGTATTGGCCGTAGGGTGCCCCGCCCAGGCCCTCGCCGATCCGGTCAAGGATGACGGGAAGAAGATCGACGGCTTCTTCTTCTCGCTCCGTGACGGATCGATCAAGAAGAAGATCACCCGCAAGGGACAGTTCTTCTATCGGGGGCAGTGGGTGACCACCGAACAACTCGCCGAGCTGATCCGCCGATGTGAGGACGACAGAGGGACGAACTGCAACCAGACCGGTATCTGGAGAGTGGGCACCCAGCGAGCGCTCCAGCCGATCGCGGTCAGGCTCGCCACCCAGCTTCGGCTACCAGTCCCGCGGCCCAGCTTCGGTCCCGATCCGAGCGTCAACGAGTGGAAGATGCTGGCCGTCGGGTTCCCGGTCTGGCTGTGGACCGACGGCGCCCGTACCCTCACCGACACGGCAAGCGCCGAGGGACTCACCTTCACTCTGACGGCGCGATTGCGCAGCACCACGTTCTCGATGGGCGACGGCCGTTCCGTCACCTGCACCTCCATGAGCCGCTACAGCGACGCTGTGAAGGCGGGCGCGCCCTCACCCGATTGCGGCCACGTCTACTGGCGGCCGTCCTTGCCGAAGGGCAGCTACCCGGTGACCGCAACGGCCCATTGGGATGTCGCGTGGTCGGTGGCAGGAATGTCGGGAATCGTGCCGGTCACCCGTATCGCGTCTCGGCAACTGCCGATCGGGGAGCTGTCGGCACTCAACCGCTGATCGGGCGGCGCCGAGACAGCTCGCAGCACCCCGGCGGAAGATCCTGCCGCCGGCCGCCGCCGCCGTCCGCCGTCCGCGGTCTCAGGTCAGCTCCGGCAGCGAGCCAGCCAACTGCTCCCAGGCGTCGTGCGCGTCCTGCTCGACGATGCCGAACTGGGAGATCAACGCGACCCTGCGGTCCGCGGAGTCGTAGAGCTCCAGGGACGAGGTGGGCCCGTGCGGGCCGTGCAGCCGCAGCAGCAGGCAGTGCTGCACCGCCGCCGGCCGCAGCTCGAGGATCGCCTCCTCGGTGCCGACCGCCATCACTCCGGCGGCATGGGCCACGGACTGCACCGTGTCCTGCACCGCGTGCATGGCGGCGTCCGAGAACACCGCCATGCCGAGCGGCAACCCGACCGTGCAGGCATGCTCGATCACGGACGCCAGCACGCTCGGCTCGATGTGCCGATGCGGCAGGAACGGGGTGCGCGCCATCGTCCAGGTGAGCAGGTCGTCGATCCGCTGCAACTGGTCGGGCAGGACGTCGGGGGGGCTCGGTACCGCGGCGTAGGCGACGAGCTCCGGCCCGGGCAGCCGGTCGTCGAGCTGGGTCAGCCCCTCCAGCACCAGCCGATCCTCCGGCAGCAGCGGATGACAGCGGTGCACCGGACGGCCCTCCGCGCCGCAGAGCCTGAGTTCCGGAACCGGGTCCTCGCCCGGCGCCGCCTCCGGGGGCACGACGAGCATCGCCCCGGTCAGCTCGTCCGGATGCAGCCGCAAGGAGATCTGCCCTCGCTGGACGCGGAACGGTCCGTCGGGTACGGTCGCCTCGCCGTACGCGGCCACCTGGGTGAGCCGGGCCACCCGGTTCTCGGTGATCGCGGCCGGGTGGTCGAGCAGCGCCAGCGCGCGCAGCACGTCGCCCACCGACGCCGGTAGCCGGCGGATCGAGCAGCCGCCGCCCTCGCATCGTCCCGCGGCGCAGCGGTGGCGATCGGGGTCGGGGGAAACTGCGTCGGCGGTCATCTCAGTACACGTCCCTCAGGTAGCGCTTGTCTCGCTTCAGCGACGCGACATACTCCGCCGCGTCGTCGTCGCCGCGGCCGCGTTGCCCGGCGATCAGTTCGATCAGTGCACGGTCCACGTCCCGTGCCATCCGGGTGGCGTCGCCGCAGACGTACACGTGGCCGCCCTCCTCCAGCCACGCATAGAACTCGGACGCCTGCTCGCGCATCCGGGTCTGCACGTAGATCTTCTGCGCCTGGTCGCGGGAGAAGGCCAGGTCGAGCCTGGTCAGCACGCCGCGGGCGCGATAGTCCTCGATCTCGTCGGCGTAGATGAAGTCGCTGGCCCGGTGCTGGTCGCCGAAGAACAGCCAGTTCCTCCCGGACGCCCCGCGCGCGGCCCGCTCCTGCAGGAACGCCCGGAACGGTGCGATGCCGGTCCCCGGGCCGATCATGATGACCGCTGCGGCGTCGTCGGCCGGCAGCCGGAACGCCGCGTTGGGCTGCGGGAAGATGCCGAACTCGGCGTCGTCGGCCCGGTCGGCGAGGAAGGTGGAGCACACCCCGTGGTGCACCCGCGTCCTGCCGTGCCGGACGGCGGCCACGGTCAGGTGGATGCGGTCCGGGCTGTGCAGCGGACTCGACGAGATCGAGTAGGCGCGATGCTGCAGCGGCCGGAACACCCGAGCCAGATCGTCGAGGCCCAGCGTCAGCTCGGGCAGCGCCTGCAGCAGGTCGAGGGTGTCCCTGCCCCACAGCCACGAATCCAGCGCCTCGCGTTCGGCCCGGACCACCAGCTCGCCCAGCTCGCTGCGCGGCGCGCGCTCGGCCAGCAGCGCCAGCAGGTCCTTCGACGGCGTGGCGATCTCCCAGCCGCGCTCCAGCTGGGCGCGCAGCGTCGACTCTCCGACGGAGGTGTCCGGGTCGTGCCCGAGCCGCTCCAGCAGCAGCTCGACCAGGGCGGTGTCGTTGAGCGGGACGACGGCCAGCGCGTCGCCGGCCTGGTAGTCGATGCCGCTGTCGGCCAGCGCGATCTCGAAGTGCCGGATCTCCTTGGCGCTGCCGGGGCCCGACAGCAGCCGGTTCGCGACCAGCCGGGAGGGGTAGGGCGTCTTACGGTTCCACCGGGAACGCTCGCGGGCGGGCCTGGGGGGCGCCGCCGCCGCGGCGGGTGCCGCCCCGGCCGCCGGCGCCTCGGCCGCCAGCAGGTCGAGGGCCTGCTCCATCCAGGCCGCCGCGGGCTCGTCGTAGTCGGTGTCGCAGTCCACCCGCGGCAGCAGCCGGGTGGCGCCGAGCTGCTCGAAGCGCAGGTCGATCAGCTTGCCGGCCTGGCAGAAGTCGTCGTAGGCGGTGTCGCCGAGCGCCAGCACCGCGAACCGGACGTCCTCCAGCCGCGGCGCGGTCTCGGCCGAGAAGTCGTCCCAGAACAGGGCGGCGTTGTCGGGCATCTCGCCGTCGCCGTAGGTGGAGGTGATCACCAGCACCCGCTCCAGCCGGGTCAGGTCGTCGAGCGAGACGTCGTCCAGCGCCCGCAGGGTGGGGGCCATCCCGCGGGCCCGGGCGGCCGTCACCAGGTCTTCGGCGAGCAGTTCGCTGCAGCCGGTCTGGCTGCCGTAGAGCACGTCGAAGGTGAGCGTGGCGGCGGCGGCCGTCCCGCCCTCGTCGCGTTTCGCCGCTGCCAGGCCGGCGAAGAAGCCGTCCAGCCAGGCCCGCTGACCGGGGCTGAACGGTGCGTCGGCGTCGATGGTGAGCTGCGCCATCATGCGGTCCGATCCAGGGTCCGGACGGCGTCCGCGGCCAGGTCGTCCAGCGCCGCCTCGGCCAGCAGCCGGTCGAACCGGGCCCGGTCGGTGCGGTCCTCGTTCCGGGCCCTCTGGTGCAGGATCCAGCCGTAGGTGCCGGGGGCGTCCATGCCGCGCACGTTCCGCAGTTCCAGCGAGCGGGTGTAGTCGGTCAGCCGGCGCGCCGAGATCAGCGTGGCCAGCTCGGCGTCGGTGAGCGGGTCGAGCCGGTCGCGCAGGTACTTCATCACCTTCTGCATCACGGAGAAGTCCTCGGTGAGGATCAGCGTGCGGGCCGCGGCGTGGCCCCGCTGCTGGGCGATCTGGTGGGCGATCGAGAACACCGTGTACGACGACAGCAGGCCGAACATGTCGTCTGCCTCGCCGCCCGGGACGCGTCCGTTCAGCACCGGACGCCCGTCGCGGACGTGCCGCTTGAAGGACCGCACCTGCTCGGTCGCCACCGAGGTGGCCAGTTCGTCCAGCAGCTGCTTGCGCGACGATGCGGCCAGGATGGCGTCGGCGTCCTGGGTGAGCAGCAGTGCCCGCGGCATGCCGCAGAAGATGTGCCGCCGGGTGTCCTCCCAGTCCGCCAGCAGCCTGGCGGCGAGCGGCGAGTCGGTGGCGTCGCGATGCCAGCCGAGCAGCAGCCGCGCCGCTTCGGAGTGGAAGCTGCCGTGCTCGTGGTCGGTGATGCCGAAGACCAGCAGCGAGTCCTCGCTGACCCGGCTGCGCACCGTGCCGTCCGGGTCGTACTGGTAGAGGAAGCCGCCGCTCATCCCGTTGCCGAGACCCTTGCCGGCCGACCCCAGGTTGAGCACCGCGCCGTTGGTCATGTATTCGCAGCCGAAGTCGCCGATGCCCTCCACCACGGCGGTGGCGCCCGAGTTGCGGACGGCGAACCGGTCGCCGGCCTCGCCCTGGACGAAGGTGCGGCCTCCGGTGGCGCCGAACAGCGCGAAGTTGCCGATCAGCACGTTGCCGCCCGGCTCGGCGCTGCCGCCGCCGGGCGTGCGCACCACGATCCGGCCCCCGCACTGGCTCTTGCCGACCCCGTCGTTGGCGGTGCCGGTGTGCACCAGCTCGATGCCGTCGTTGCAGAACGCCCCGAACGACTGCCCCGCCGATCCCCGGGTGCGGACGCGCACCGCGCCCTCGTCGAGGTAGCTGCGGCCGCGCTCGTCGGTGAACACCGCCGGCAGCCCGGCCAGCACGCCGGCGTCCAGTTCGTGGTTGAGCATCCTCTCGATGTCGACCGAGAGCTGCCCGCCGACCGACTTGTCGCTGTTGTGCAGCCTGCCGGCGTCCAGTTCGACACCCGGCTCGGCGCGTTCGATCAATGCGGCCCTGACTAGGTCAATCAGCGCGTCGTCGACCGCGTAGCTCTTCTCCAGGTAGACCGGGTCGTCGACCCGGCGCTCCGGCACCCGGGCCAGCATGGCCCGCACGTCGAGGCGTCCGACGCTGGCCGGGTGGTCGAGCAGCTGGGCCAGGTCGGAGCGTCCGCGGGCCTCGCGCAGCGACCGCAGGCCGAGCCTGGCCAGGATCTCCCGGACGTCGTGCGCGACGTTGAGCAGGTACTGGGCCAGCGCCCGCGGGTCACCGTCGAAGACCTCGGGGTTGGTGGTCAGCCCGGCGGGGCACTTGATGTTGCAGTTCTTCGCCATCACGCACTTCAGCATCATCAAAGCGGTGGTGCCGAACTCGAAGCTGTCGCCGCCCAGCAGCGCCGACATCACCACGTCGCCACCGGTCTGGTGCGCGCCCGAGCAGCGCAGCACGATCTTGTCCCGCAGCCCGTTGGCGACCAGCGCCTGATGCACCTCGGCGACGCCGATCTCGGCGGACCGGCCGGCGTACTTGAGGCTGGTCACCGCCGCCGCGCCGGTGCCGCCGGTGTTCCCGGCGACGTTGATCACGTCGGCGCCCGCCTTGGCGACACCCACGGCGATGGTGCCGATGCCTTCGGACGACACCAGCTTGACGATCACCCGGACGCGGGCCGCCTTGCAGTCGTGGATCAGCTGGGCCAGGTCCTCGATCGAGTAGGTGTCGTGGTGCGGCGGCGGCGAGACCAGCTCGACGCCCGGCGTCCCGCCCCGGGCCGCGGCGATCTCGACGGTCACCTTGGCGGCCGGCAGCTGCCCGCCCTCGCCCGGCTTGGCCCCCTGGCCGATCTTGATCTCCAGCTCCTCCAGCATCGGGTCGGCCAGGTAGCCGGCCCAGATGCCGAACCGGCCGGACGCGAACTGCTTGATCCGGGAGCCCGGATGGTGCCGTACCGGGACAGGTGCTCGCCGCCCTCGCCGCAGTTCGAAATCCCGCCCACCATGTTGGTGCCGTGTGCGACCGCCTCGTGGGCGGTGGCGACCAGCGCGCCGTGGCTCATCGCGCCGGAGGCCAGCGCGCGGGTGATCTCGTGCGCCGGCTGCACCGCCTCCGGCGGAATGCTCGCCGGCGCGGGGGCGAGCAGGGCGAGAAAGGCGGCGGTCCGGCCGCGGACCTGGACCTCCAGCCCGTCGGCACCCGCCCGGGAGTCGAGCACGCCGCCCGGGTCGTGGCCGGCCAGGAACGCGGCGAACGCCGCGTACCGCTCCGGGTCGCCACCGGTGACGTCGGTGAACCGGACCAGGTAGCGATCCCCGCCCAGCGACTCGGTGACCAGCCCGCGGACGAGGATGCTCGCGTTGCCGTCGATCGAGAACCGGGCCAGTTCGTGCTCGAGATCGACCGCCGTCCGCAGCCCGGCGACGTCGGCCGGCAGGGCCAGCACGTCGCGCAGCGCCGAGGGCCGGCGGGCCCGCTCGGCCCGCGTCGCGGCGAGGAACTCGCGGTCACCCGGGGTGATCCGGAAGGTGTCGACCTGTTCCTCGGTGAGCGCGGCGAGGCCGTTGTTGACGTAGGCCTCATCGCTGATCCCGAACGCGCCCTCCAGCTGGTCGAGGGTCAGCCGGGCGAGGGTCGCGTCGCCGGCGTCGCCGTCCTCGAACCGCCGCGGCTCCTCGGTCATGCCGGCGAAGCCGCGAACGGCGGTGGTGCCGAACGAGTGGCCGGCTCCCTCGGAGCGTTCCTTGAACAGGCCGAGCAGGGGCACCTGCGACTCCGTCCCGACCGCGCAGCCGCGGGCGTGCCACTGGGCTGCCGCGTGCGCGATCCGGATGAAGCCGACGCCGCCGACCGGGGCCGCCATGTGGGGGAAGCAGCGGGCCAGCACGGGGTCGGAGGTGTCGAGGTAGTTCGGTTCGAAGAACTCGCCGCCGATGTAGCTCTCGACGGTGCACAGCCCGACCCGGCCCATCGTCTTGCCGAGCGCCTTCTCGGCGGCCTTGCGGAACCGGGCGAAGGCGCGGTCGGTCTCGGTCTGCTCGCCGGCCGGCGCGGGCGCCGCGGGGTACTTCTCCTCGGCGCGCAGCCGGGCGCTGAGGCTGTACACCGCGGACGCCCCGAAGCCCAGCGCGGCGGCGATGTGGTGCGAGGACGGCAGCTGCCCGCTCTCGGCGACCAGCGAAACCCGTAGCCGCAGGCCGTCGTCGATGAGCCGCTGGTTGACGGCCGCGATCGCCAGCAGCAGCGGCAGCGGCGCCCGGGTGGTCGAGATCGACCGGTCGGTGAGCACCGCGATGCCACCCTCGTCGCGGGCGAACGCCGCGACCGCGTCGCACAGCTCGTCGAGCGCGGCGACCACGGACGCCGCGTTCCGCTCGGCGTCCGACGGGTGCGGCTCGAAGAGCAGATCGAAGCGGCGCAGCGGGGTGAGCCGCTGCTCCCGCAGCTGCACCATGTCGAGATGCCCGAGGATCGGCGAGCCCAGCACCAGCTGCTTGCGGTGCTGCTGGCCGCCGTCCGGCTTGGCGCCGAGGGCGACCCGCATGCTCGTCCCGTCCGCCTCGCGCAGCGAGTCGAGCGGCGGGTTGGTGACCTGAGCGAAGCGTTGCGAGAAGTACTTCGCCACGCCGCCCTCCTGATCGGAGAGGGCGTTGATGGCGTTGCCGTAGCCCATCGCGCTGATCCGCTCGGAACCGTCGGCGAGCATCGGGTCCATCATGAACCGGAAGCTCTCCTGGTTCAGGGAGTAGGCCACGTAGCGCCCGGCCAGGCTGAGGTCACCGGCGTAGCCGAGCGTCGTCGTGCCGCGGTCGAAGTCGGGCGCCGGCAGCGCGGCGACGTCGACCCGGGCGTCGTCGAGCAGCGCTGCGTAGTCGCGGCGCGCGGCGAGCAGGTCGAGCGCCTCCCGGGTGCGGAACGCCCGGCCCAGCCGGTGGTCGTGGTAGAGCATGCCGCCGGCCTCGATCCGGCCGCGGTGGATCACCGCGTCGTCGGCGAACCGCACCTGGCCGGCCTCGGACGACACCACCAGGTAGTCGTCGGTCTCCACGGTGCGCAGCGGCCGCAGGCCCAGCCGGTCGAGCCTGGCGCCGATCACGTCGCCGTCGCTGAAGATCAGCGCCGCGGGGCCGTCGTTCTTCTCCTCGTACAGCGAGAAGAACTCGAACATGGCCCGGACGTCGGGGCTGATCGTGGTGTCGTTCTCCCACGCCGGCGGCATCAGCGACACCACCGCCTCGACCAGGTCGAGGCCGTCGTCGAAGACCCGACTCTGGAGGGTCTGGTCGAGCCGGCCCGAGTCGGACTGGCCGGGCGGCCGGACGATTCGGCGGTGCCGGGTGATCGCCAGGGTCTCGTCGGAGATCCGGTTCTTCCGGTCGGTGTTCAGCTCGCCGTTGTGCGCCATCAGCCGGAACGGCTGGGCCATCGTGGGGTGCGGCTCGGTGTTGGTGGAGAAGCGGGTGTGGAAGTACAGCGACCGCACCGCCTGGGCGGGGTCGCGGAGGTCGGTGAAGTAGGCGATCACCTCGCCCGCGTCGAGGCGTCCCTTGAGTACCTGGATGCGGGCGCTGAGCGACAGCGGATAGAGGCCCGCCAGCGCCGGGTCGGTGTACGCCTCCGCCTCGATCGCCAGCAGTGCCGCGTTCGCGGCCCGGTCGATCCGGTCCCGCTGATCGCCGTCGCCGCCGGTGTCGGCGAGCCGGAACACCCATTGCACGACCGGCAGCTGGTACTGCAGCGCACGCGGCCGGAGCACCGAGTCGTCGACCGGCACGTCCCGAAGGACCAGCGTGGCCAGCCCGGCCTCGGCCAGCGCGGAGTCGATCAACCCGCGAGCCCGGCCCCACTGCGTGCGGTCGTCGGGCATGAAGAAGTTGCCGACGCCGAACCGGCCGCGCTCCAGCCGCTGGCCGACCAGTGCGCCGAAGAAGTCGACCGAGAGGTCGATGCTGATGCCGGCACCGTCGCCGACACCCTCGGCGGACATGCCACCCCGGTGCGGGATGGCGCACAGCGCCTGCTCGCCCAGCGCGATCACCTCGTGGGTCTGGGCGCCGTCCTTGCGGGTGATGAAGCCGACCCCGCACGCGCTGTGCTCGGCCGCGGGCTGATAGAGCCCCACGCGTTCACCCATCGCACCTCCTGTCTGGTCATCCCGGCTACGCCGGCGAGACACTGCGACGGTGGAGGACTCGCTCGTTTGGTGCCGCGAGGTCCGCGACACAAACTATGGTAAGGCTTACCTAACTTGACGGGGAGGGGTCTCTCCCTCCGAACATCGCGCTCCCTGAGCCCAGACGTGACCCGTGCCGCGTGATCGACGACGCGGCCCGAAAGGCGGGAGGAGCCTTTCGGGCCGCTCGCACCCCAAGTCGTACGTGAGATTTACGTCCGATCTGGACCGCCGATGAGGCAGCCGAGGCGGAACGCCCTTCGAATCGGACGTAATCTCACGACGCCTGCCGCCTGACACGACTCGGCCGTGGTGAACACCTGGGGCGAGGACGCCCGCGCGTCACCGCTTCCGTGCGGTGCCCATCATCCCGCGGGCGATCTGGCCGCCGACGGTGATCACCTTGTTCCAGAAGGTCGGCGAACTGAGCACCTTCTCCACCCCGCTCTTCGGCGCCGGCCGGCTGGACGTCGTCCGCGACTGCGTCCGGGTCTGTGGGGTCGTCTGCCGCTCACGCTGCTTCGCCTCGGCGGCCGCCGCCTTCTCCTGGGCGACCCGCTCCGCCTCGGCGGCCGCGGCGGCGCGGCCGTCCTCCAGCTTGCGGGTGAGCATCTCGTAGGCGGAATCCCGGTTGATCGCCTGGCCGTACTTGCGCATCATCCCCGACTGGGCGACGCCGCCGGCCATCATCTGCGCCTCCATCGGATCCATGGACGCCTCGGGCGCCCGCATCCGCGTCCAGGCCACCGGGGTGGGCGCGCCGCTCGGGTTCAGCACGGTGACGACGGCCTCACCGATGCCCAGGCTCTGCAGCACCTCGGCCAGGTCGTAGCCCGAGTTCGGGTAGGTGGCCACGGTCGCCTTGAGCGCCTTGGCGTCGTTGGGCGTGTGCGCCCGCAGCTGGTGCTGGACCCGCGAGCCGAGCTGGGCCAGCACCTCCTCGGGGACGTCCTTGGGGGTCTGGGTGACGAAGAAGATGCCGACCCCCTTCGACCGGATCAGTCGTACCGTCTGCGC
>JBGALC010000041.1:0-30143 GCA_044224095.1 Micropruina sp.
ACGATCAGCTCGGCCAGCGCCCGCGGGTCACGGTGCGCGCCGGGCGGGGCGATCACCACGGTCGCGCCGACCTGCAGCGGCCAGTACAGCTCCCAGATCGACACGTCGAACGAGATCGGCGTCTTGTGCAGCACCCGTTCACCGGGTTGCAGCCGCAGGTGGTGCTGCATCCAGGCCAGCCGGTTGTCGATGGCCCGGTGGCCGATCGCCACCCCCTTGGGGCGTCCGGTCGAGCCGGAGGTGAACAGCAGGTAGGCGGGGGCGTCCGGCTCGTCGGGCGGCTCGCCGAGGTACGGCTCGCCGCCGGCCAGGGCGTCCGGATCGTCGACCACCCCGACGGCGCCGGCATCGGTCAGCATCGCCTCGATCCGGGCCGGCGGCAGCTCGGGATCGATCGGGCAGTACACCGCCCCGATCAGCGCGAGCGCGTGAATGGTCTCGTACAGCCCGAAGCCGCGCCGCAGCCGGACGCCGACCACATCACCGGCCCGGACGCCGGCCCGGGCCAGGCCGCCGGCGATCCGCCGGGCCCGCTCCAGCAGCTGGGCGTAGCTGCGGTGCTCGCCCTCGAAGACCAGCGCGGTGGCGTCCGGGGTGCGGCGGGCCCGGGCGACGAAGCGGCGGCCCAGCGTGGCGGTGTCCCGGTCCCGCCCGGTGGCGTTGAATCCGGCGGTGACGAGGTCATATTCCTCCGCCGGCAGGATCGGCAGCCGGGTCACCTCGGCGTCCGGCTCGGCGCTCGCCCAGACGCCGAGCCAGTGCCGCAGCCGGGCCAGGTGCCGGTCCAGGTCGGCGGCGTCGTACAGGTCGGGGTGGGCGTCCAGCTCGAGCCGCACCCGGCGTCCGCGGCCCGGAACGCCGCGCAGGGTGAGGGTGAGATCCTCCACCGGCCCGGCGGTCAGGTTGCGGACGGTGCCGGGGACGCCGCCGAGGCTCAGCTCCAGCTCGAACGGCAGCACGTTCACCTGCATGCCGAACAGCTCCGGGCCGCCGCGGCGGCTCAGCCTGCGGGTCAGCCACTCCTGGCGTTCGAACGGGTGCAGCCGCAACTGGGCCTGCTCGTCGCGGGTCGCGGCCAGCGCGCCGGCCACGGTGCCGGACGCCGGGATCGAGGCCGGCAGCACGTTCATCGCGGTGCACACGGTGCGGGCTGCGACCAGCTGCCCCACCCCGGGCAGCAACCGGTTCATCAGCGGCAGCCCGATCCGGCCGGACGCGGTGCCGAGCAGCCGGCCGACATAGCTGCCGGTGGCGGCGGTGACCTGGTGCTGCCCGACGGCCGGATCGTGGGCGTCGGCGCCACCCAGGGCAGCGGCAACGCGATCCTGACCGTGACCGCTCCGGACGGCAGCAGCGGAGAGACCGCCACCGTCGACCTCGGCGGCAGCGACGACCACCTGTGGGGCGTCGCCTCGATCGGCGACGGCTACCGGGTGGTGGCCGCCGGGGTCGGCGACGGCGACGCCAAGCTGGTCACCGTCGATCTGTCCCCGGCCACGTCGGCCCTCGGCCTGCACCTGTCGGACGCGTCGGTGCCGTTCGGCGCCGAGGCCAGCGCGTCCATCGACCTGACCGTCGCCGGGGCTCCGGCCACCGGCTCGGTCGACCTGGCGATCGACGGCAGGAAGCTGAGCACCGTCGAGGTCGGCGCCTCCGGCACCGCCACCGTCGCTCTGCCCCGCACCCTGAGCGCCGGCAGCCACACGCTCACCGCCACCTTCGCCAAGGCGCCGGGCATCGCCGGATCGACGGCCTCGGCCACCCTGACGGTCAGCAGGACGACGTCGAAGACCACGGTCAAGCTGTCCAAGACCACGATCAAGAAGACCAAGAAGGCCACCGCCACCATCACCGTGAAGGCCGCCGGCGTCCCCTCGGACAGCTACCCGACCGGCACGATCACCGTCTATGACGGCTCGAAGAAGATCGCCACCGCCAAGCTGACCGCATCCAGCAAGGGAGTCGCGACGGTGACCCTGCCGAAGCTGTCGGTGAAGAAGCACACCATCAAGGTCAACTACGCCGGCGACGCCAACGTCTCCAAGTCGTCGGCCAAGGCCACCCTCACCGTCACCAAGTAGCGAGCGGCCGGGGCGGGTCGTCCTCCGATGCGCCTCGGACGACGACCCGCCGTTCCCACCGACTCCCGCGGCAGAACAGGAACCATCAGTCATGAAGAGTGCCACCACCGGCCTGCGCACCCTCGTCACAGCCACGCTCACTCTCGCGCTGTCCCTGCTGGGGGCGCTTCTCGCACCCCGCGCCCACGCGGCGCCGGTCACCGTCACCGACCCGGTCTCGGGTGCCAGCATCACCCTCAGCTCCGCAGAGATCGCCGCCGGCGAGCGGATCGAGGTCACCGGCAAGGGTTTCGTCGCCAAGCAGGGCTCGACCGGTGAGGTGCTGGTGGCCGTCCGGCCCTACGACCTCGACTCCGGACCGGCCTGGACGATCGGCGGCGAGGACGCCTACCTGCCCGCCGACCCGAACGTGCCGCCGGCCAGTGAGGCGAGGCACTGGTTCATCACCGACCACACCGACAACGGCTCGTTCAAGGGCTGGATCCAGGCGCCGGCCACCCTGACCAAGGCGGGTCCGCTCGGCACCGGCGACCACTGGCTGCGGATCCTGTCCGGCGCCTTCTTCACCACCACCGGCGACCGGCTCACCGACCCGATCACCTTCAAGGTGCCGCTCACCGTCGCCGACCGGGTGACCACCGGGCTGACCAGCCCGACCAACGTCTTCCAGGCCGGCAGCCACTTCCGCCCCGGGGCGCAGGTCAGCCTCGCCGGCCGCGGCTTCTCGGCCGACGCCGAGCCGGCTTCGTCGGCGTGACCGGCAAGCCGCAGAAGATCGCCGTGGTGCTCGCCGAACAGGTGTTGGCCTGCATCGAGGCAGACGCCGACGGCACCGCCGCGGGCGTGGTGAAGCTGCCGAGCTCGATCAGCGGGTCGATCCTGGTCCGGTTCAACGTCGGCCTGTCCTGCGTGCTGCCACCGGCCGGCGTGGTGAACGACCAGCCGATCTCCAGCAGCCCCCACACCCTCACCGTACGCGCGGACGCCCCCGAGATCGCCGTCTCGGGCAACCCGGCCGCGGGCGGCCCGGTCACCGTGACCGGCTCCGGCTTCACCGCCGGCGGCGCCGTCGAGGTGAAGATCGGCGGTGCCGCCAGCAGCCGGCTGACCGCGGACGCCGAGGGCCGGATCAGCGGAGGCGTCACCGCGCCTTCCGCCGCCGGCAGCTACCGGGTGCTGGCCACCCAGGGCGACGCGGTGGCCGCCACCTCGGTGACGCTCAGCAGCAAGCGGCCGGCCGCGCTGACCCTGTCGGCGCCGACCCAGCTGACCTACGGCGCGGCCCGCACCACCACCGTCCGGCTCAGCGTCGACGGGGCGGCCGCCGCCGGCAACGTCGTCCTCCGCCAGGGCTCCTGGTCGAAGACGGTCGCGGTGAAGGCGTCCGGCACCTCCGTGGCGCTGCCGCGGGACGCGGGGGTCGGGTCGCACACCGTGCGCGCGGACTTCGCCGGCGACGATCGGACGGCCGAGGCGACCGGCAGCCGGACCTTCGAGGTCCGCAAGGCGTCCTCATCGGCATCGATCAAGCTGGCCGGCTCCAAGGTGAAGAAGTCGAAGCGGGCCAAGGCCACCATCAGGGCGTCCATCTCGGGAGCCCCCGGTTCGCTGTACGCGACCGGCACCGTCCGGGTCTACGACGGCAGCAAGCGGATCGCCAGCTACACCCTGAAGTCCAGCCACAAGGGTGCGTTGAAGGTGACCCTGCCGAAGATCACCAAGAAGGGCACCCACAAGCTGAAGGTGGTCTACGCCGGCAACGCCGACGTGTCGGGCAAGACCAGCAAGACGGTGTCGCTGAAGGTCACCTGAACCTGGCCACCGCTACCCGAGTGACACCTTCGGGAGTCACTGCCGCCATGCAGGCGGGCAGTGGCTCCCGATCCGGCCAGTCGGCCCAGGCTCGCGCAGACGTCGCGCTCAGTGCCCGGGTCCGGGTCGGCCCCGGTGGCCGCCAGGATGATGTCGACACAGCTGTCGTAGCCGAGCCGTCCGCTGTTCAGGCACAGGTCGTACTCGCGGTGGTCGCCGAACTTCGTGTTGGTGAAGAACTGCTGGTAGCGCCTGCGCGCCTTGTCCATCCGCGCGATGTACCGTTCGGCGTCCTTCCGGTCCACCCCGTCCAGTTCGACCGCGCGAGCGATCTTGCCCTCGAGGTCGGTGCTGTAGACGAAGACGCTGCGGAACTGCAGTCCCGCCTGCCGCAGGATGTGGTCGGCGCAGCGTCCGATGAACACCGCCGGCGCCGCCCGCGCCGCCTCGGTGATGACGTCCGAGATGGCGCCGTACATCCGGTACGGCAGCGAGTAGAGCTCGGCGTTGACGTTGGCGAACAGCGGGTCGAAGTAGGGCCCGGCGACCACCCGCTCGTCGAAGTCGGCCAGCAGGTCGGGAGCCAGGCCGCGGGTGGCGGCCGCCTCCTGCAGGACGCGCGTGTCGTACAGCACCATGCCCGTGCGCTCGGCGATCAGCCGGCCGATCTCGCGGCCGCCGCTCCCGAACTCACGGTTGATCACGATCGAATGGTTCATTCCGGCTCCTCTCGGCCGTGCTGGCCCGGTCGCACCCTTGCTTGCACGCTACGCCACGCGCGCGGGCGCCGCCCGAGTTCGCCGATCGCGGGTCGGTAGCCCATCGCCCGTCCGAGGACGCGACGCGGGGGTCGGCTGGGGAGGGTGTCGTTCGGCTGCTCACAGCCGTGGAAGTCGAGGTGGGCCTAACTGGACTTGAACCAGTGACCTCCGCCTTATCAGGGCGGCGCTCTAACCGTCTGAGCTATAGGCCCGCTGAGCGGGAACACCGAGAGCCAACACTACCGACTCCGATGCCGCCCGCTCAAATCGCCGCCGGCTCGGACCGCTTCACGTGGAACGGTCCGAGCCGGACGCCGTCACGGACGCTGGCCGGTGACCTTCCAGCCGGTCTCGCTCTTCTGGCCGTAGACGGCGTACAGGCCGCCGAAGCCGCGGTAGCTGGCGCCCTTCGTGGACTTCATCGTGCAGCGGTAGCTCACGCTGATCGAGCCGCGCACGGTCAGGTCGGAGGCGTCCAGGGTCGGCTTCATCCGGTCGATCGAGTTGGTGCCGGACGGCGTGCAGGCGATGGTGCTCGCCTTGATCGTCACCCCGGAGGGCTGACGGAAGTTGATGCCGCAGTTGGCGTTCTTCAGCGCGCCCGGCTTCTTGCACGAGTTGACCAGCTTCTTGGTGGCTGCCCGGAAGTCCTTCAGGGCGGCGTCCGAGAGTTGCACCTTGATGTCGTAGACGTTCGTCGACGAGGTGAGCCCCTCCACCACGAGCGTGGTCTTGCTGAAGCTGAAGGTGTCGCTGGTGCTGCCCAGCGTGTAGCCGCCGGGGAACACCGAGATCTGCTCCACGTCACCGACCTGGACGCCGTTGACGGTCAGTCCGGTGTCGGCCGGGCTGAGCGACTTCACGTACAGCCGGGCGGCGATGGTGCTCAGGTACCAGCGGCCGTCGCGGGAGGTCACGCTGATCTTCTCGGTCTTCGTCCGGCCGTTGATGCTGTACTCGGCCTCCACCCGGGCGCTGTACTTGGACGACTCCAGCTCGGTGAGCTTCAGGTTGGTGATCGGGTTCGCCTGCACCGCGGCCGTCATCACCTCCTTGGTCAGGAAGGTGCGGTCGGGGAGTTCATCGCGGACCAGTCCGAAGATGGCGTCGGGATCGCTCGCCGCCAGCGCGTCGAAGTACTTCTGGACGGTCTCGGTCGCCGAACCGGCGCCGACCCCGGTTGGCACACCCGCGCTCGGGGACGCCGTACCGGGGGTGCCCTGGGTGCCCTGATTGCCCCTGCCCAGCTGCATCAGGCCGACCACCAGGGCGATCACCACGACCACGGCTCCACCGATGATCAGCGGCACCTTGCTGCCCTTCTTCCCGGGCTGCCCGGGAGGCGGCGGCGCAGCCGCCCACCCCGGCGCGGGCGTGCCGGGGCCCGGGACGCCGCCGCCGGGCGGTCCCTGCGGCGGATACCCCGGCTGACCGAAGCCCTGCGCCGGGGGCTGACCGTAGCCACCCTGGCCGTAGCCGGGCTGGCCGGGACCGGGCTGACCGAATCCTGCCGGCGCGGCGCCCGGCTGACCGTAGCCGGGCTGACCGTAGCCGGGCTGGCCGCCCGGCGGGCCGTAGGGGCTGCCCGCGGAGGGGAACTGGGGAGGTTGTCCGGATTCGTTGGGACGGTTGGGATCAGTCATGCCACATGCCTCTGGTCAGGATCGGGGACCCGTACATGCTAGGCGTCCTGGGGGTCACCCCAGCGCTCCTCGACCCGGCCGAGGCGCCAGACCGCGACCGCCAGCAGCCAGATCAGCACGAACAGTCCGACCACCAGGTAGCCGAGGTCACCCAGGTCGATGGCGGCGATGGCGGCGAGCGGCCCGGAGGTGATCCCCAGCCTCTGCACCAGGACGCCGATCAGCTCGATGCCGCCGATCAGCAACGCCACCGCCACCGACAGGCCGGTGACGGCGACGTTGTAGTACAGCTTGCGCACCGGACGGGCCTGCGCCCAGCCATAGGCATGGAACATCACGACGCCGTCGGCGGTGTCCAGCAGGCTCATGCCCGCCGCGAACAACACCGGCAGGGTGAGCACGGCGTACCAGGGCAGGCTCAGGGCGGCGGCACCGCCGGCCAGCACCAGCAGCCCTACCTCGGTGGCGGTGTCGAAGCCCAGCCCGAACAGCAGCCCGACGGGGTACATGTGCCAGGGCTTGGTGACCATGGCGGTGGCCCGGCCGGCGAGGCGTCCGATCACCCCGCGACGCTCCAGGTGCGCCTCCAGCGCCGACTCGTCCAGGCCGCCGCCACGATGACGGCGGGCGAACACTCGCACCAGACCGACCAGCACCACCAGGTTGAGCAGCCCGATCAGCACCAGGAACACCCCGGAGATCAGCGTGCCGAACAGGCCGGTGACCTGCTGCAACGCCGAGCCCTCGTCGGCCAGCGGACCGGCCAGTGCGCTCACGCCGGCGGCCAGCAGCAGCACCAGCACGAACACGATCGTCGAATGCCCGAGCGAGAACCAGAAGCCGACCGACAGCGGCCGCGATCCCTCGGCGAGCTGCTTGCGGGTGGTGTTGTCGATGGCCGCGATGTGGTCGGCGTCGAAGGCGTGCCGCATGCCCAGGGTGTAGGCGGTCAGGCCCAGGCCGACCCCGAACACCTGGTTGCCCAGGTGCAGCTGCTGAGGCGCCACCAGCCCGATCAGCACCCCCCAGCCGAGCAGGTGCAGCAGCAGGATGAACGCCCCCATCCCGAGCAGCGAACGCCGGTCGGACGGGGCGGTCTTGAGCCGCAGGGGTCAGTCCTCGGCGAGGGTGAGCTCCAGGCCGCCGAGGATGTTGGCCGAGAGGTTGTACAGGAACGCCGTGAGCGTGCCGATCGCGGTCAGCAGCACCACGTTGATGACCGCGATCAGGGCGGCGATGCCGAGCACCTTGTTGGTGTTGACGAAGTCCTCGATCCGGATCTGGGTCTGGTCGTTCGGGTTCGACAGCAGGTTCTGCAGAATGCCGTTGACCGCGTCGAAAAGGCCGGACGCCCCGATCACCGACCACACCACGTAGGTGGCGAACCAGAACATGATGCCGAACGCGATGGAGAACAGGAACGAGGTCTTCATCACCGACCAGGGGTCGATCCGGGACAGCCGCAGCCGTGCCTTGCGGGTGCGCCGCGACAGCGACCGCGGCCCGGCGCTGACAACGGACGGGCGGGCCGGCTGGGCGGGGGACGCCGCCTGGTCGGTGGCCGCCGGCTGCACCCGGGTGGCGTCGGTGTCCGGTGGCGGGGGCAGAGACGGCCCGCCGGCATCGGAACGGTACAGCCCATCGCCCCGCTCGGCCGCGGGTCCCGGGCTCCACACGTTCCCGGCCACGGACGTGCGGGCCTTGCCCTGCTGGTCGCTCATAGTCCTCCTCGACCCCTCGTCAGTCGGCGGGGTTCTGCGGATCGCCGCCATCCGACCCAACGGCATCCGGGCCAACGGTATCCGACCCTGGCACGGTATCCGACACAGCCACCTGGGTCGATTCTTCCCCATCCGCGCCGTTTTCCGGGTACAGCGCGATCACCGAGACCGAGTCGTCACCCTGGACGTGGACGAACTTGACGCCCATCGTGTCGCGGCCCTTCGGCGGCACCTCGCTCACCGACGACCGGATGATCTGACCGGACGTCTTGATCGCCATGATCTCGTCGTTCGCCTGGACGACCAGGCCGCCCACCAGCGACCCGCGGTCGTCGTTCAGCTTCATCGCCTTGATGCCCAGACCGCCGCGGCCCTGCTGCCGGTACTCCGACACCGCCGTCCGCTTGGCGAAGCCGCCGTCGGTGACGGTGAACACGAACCGGTCGTCCTCGGGCATGTCGGCGTCGATCACGGCCATCGACAGCAGCGCATCGCCGTCCCGGAACTTCATCCCGGTCACCCCCGAGGTGGCCCGGCCCATCGGCCGCAGCTGCTCGTCGCTGGCGGCGAACCGGATGGCCTGCCCCTTGCGTGAGATCAGCAGCACGTCGTCGGCCCACGAGCACAGCTCGGCGCCGATCAGCTCATCGTCGTCGTCGCGGAAGTTGATCGCGATCACCCCGGCCTGCCGGGGCGAGTCGTAGGCGGTCAGCGAGGTCTTCTTCACCAGGCCGCGGCGGGTGGCCAGCAGCAGGTACGGCGCGTCGGTGTAGCTGCGCAGGGTCAGCACCTGGGCGATCCGCTCCTCGGGCAGGAACGACAGCAGCCCCGCGACGTGGCCGCCCTTGGCGTCCCGGCCGGCCTCCGGCAGCTGCCAGACCTTGGCCCGATAGACCCGGCCGAGGTTGGTGAAGAACAGGATCCAATGGTGCGCGGTGGTGGCGAACAGATGCTCGACCTCGTCGTCGGCGCGCAGCGTCGCCCCCCGGACTCCCTTGCCACCTCGCTTCTGGGCGCGGTAGGCGTCGGTCCGGGTGCGCTTGGCGTAGCCGCCGTGGGTGATCGTGACGATCATGTCCTCGTCGGGGATCAGGTCCTCGTTGGACAGGTCGCCGTCGGCGGAGATGATCCGGGTGCGCCGGTCGGTGCCGTACTTCTCGACGATCTCGGCGAGCTCCTCGCTGATGATCCGCCGCTGCCGCTCCGGCTTGTCCAGAATGTCCTGCAGGTCGGCGATCAGCCGCTCCAGCTCGGCCAGCCGGTCGATGATCTTCTGCCGCTCCAGCGCCGCCAGCCGGCGCAGCTGCATCTCCAGGATCGCGTTGGCCTGGGCCTCGTCGATCTCCAGCAGCTCCATCAGTCCAGTGCGCGCGCTCTCGGCGTCCGAGCTGGCCCGGATCAGCGCGATCACCTCGTCGAGGGCGTCCAGCGCCTTGACCAGGCCGCGGTAGATGTGCGCCATCTTCTCGGCCTCGGCCAGCCGGAACGCGGTGCGCCGCTGGATGACCTGGATCTGGTGCTTGATCCAGTGCGAGATGAACTGGTCGAGCCGCAGCGTCCGCGGCACCTCGTCGACCAGGGCCAGCATGTTGCAGCCGAAGGTGTCCTGCAGCTGGGTGTGCTTGTACAGGTTGTTCATCACCACCCGCGGCTGGGCGTCGCGCTTGAGCACGATCACCAGCCGCTGGCCGGTGCGGGCCGAGGAGTCGTCGCGGATGTCGGCGATCCCGGTCAGCTTGCCGGCGTTGACCAGTTCGGCGATCTTGGTGGCCAGGTTGTCCGGGTTGCACATGTACGGCAACTCGGTGACCACCAGCAGGGTGCGGCCCGCCTTGTCCTCCTCGATGTCGATGACGGCCCGCATGATCACCGAGCCGCGGCCGGTGCGGTAGGCGTCCTCGATGCCCTTGCGGCCGACGATCAGCGCGCCGAGCGGGAAGTCGGGGCCCTTGATCCGCTCGATGGCCGCCTCGAGCAGGTCCTCCTTGGTGGCCTCCGGGTTCTCCAGCGACCACTGGACGGCGTCCGCCACCTCGCGCAGGTTGTGGGTGGGGATGTTGGTGGCCATGCCCACCGCGATTCCGGTGGAGCCGTTGACCAGCAGGTTCGGGAACCGGGCCGGCAGCACCGTCGGCTCGGTGTCGCGGTTGTCGTAGTTCGGCCGGAAGTCGACGGTGTCCTCGGTGATGTCGCGGACCATCTCCATGGCCAGCGGCGCCATCCGGCACTCGGTGTACCGCATCGCCGCGGCCGGGTCGTTGCCGGGCGAGCCGAAGTTGCCCTGACCGGCCACCAGCGGCGCCCGCATCACCCAGGGCTGGGCCAGCCGGACCAGGGTGTCGTAGATCGCCGAGTCGCCGTGCGGGTGGTACAGGCCCATCACCTCGCCGACGACCCGGGAGCACTTGTTCCAGCCCCGGTCGGGCCGGTAGCCGCCGTCGTACATCGCGTACAGCACCCGCCGGTGCACCGGCTTCAGCCCGTCGCGGACGTCGGGCAGCGCCCGGCCGACGATCACGCTCATCGCGTAGTCGAGGTAGGAGCGCTGGATCTCGACGTTCAGGTCGATCTCGTCGGTGCGGGCCTGGGTGGGCTCGGTGCCGGTGTCGTCCGCCGGCTCGCCGGGGACGCCGGCGGTGGGATCGTCGTCGATGGGACCGTCAGTCATCGGTCAGTCTCCATTCGTGGGAGTTGTCAGATGTCGAGGAAGCGGACGTCCTTGGCGTTGCGCTGGATGAAGTGCCGCCGCGGCTCCACCTCCTCGCCCATCAGGATCGAGAACATGTTGTCGGCCGTCGCGGCGTCCTCGAGGGTGACCTGCAGCAGCGAGCGCTTGCCCGGGTCCATGGTGGTGTCCCACAGGTCGTCGGCGTTCATCTCGCCCAGGCCCTTGTACCGCTGGATCGGGTTGTTGTTCGGCGCCGGCAGCTTCTTGCCCGCCTCGAAACCGGCGTCGCGCAGCGCGTCGCGTTCGGCGTCCGAATAGGCCAGCTCGTGCGGGGCGTTGCTCCAGCGCAGCCGGTACAGCGGCGGCTGCGCCAGGTACACGTAGCCGTGGTCGATCAGCGGCTTCATGAACCGGAACAGCAGGGTCAGCAGCAGGGTGCGGATGTGTGCGCCGTCGACGTCGGCGTCGGCCATCAGCACGATCTTGTGGTAGCGCAGCTTGTTCACGTCGAAGTCGTCCTGGACGCCGGTGCCGAGCACGTTGATGATCGCCTCGACCTCCTTGTTCTGCAGGATCTTGTCGATCCGGGCCTTCTCGACGTTCAGGATCTTGCCGCGGATCGGCAGGATCGCCTGGATCCGCGGGTCGCGTCCGCCCTTGGCCGAGCCGCCGGCGGAGTCGCCCTCGACGATGAACACCTCACACTCGGACGGCTCGGTCGACTGGCAGTCGGACAGCTTGCCGTACTGCCCGGTCTTCAGCAGGCCCTTGCGGCTACGGGCGATGTCGCGGGCCTTGCGGGCGGCGATCCGGGCGGACGCCGCCGCCTGCGCCTTGCGGACGATGTCGCGGCCCTCGGCCGGGTTCTTCTCGAACCAGTCCCCGAGCAGGTCGTTGGTGACCCGCTGGACGAACGAGCGGGCCTCGGTGTTGCCCAGCTTGGTCTTGGTCTGGCCCTCGAACTGCGGCTCGCCCAGCTTGATGCTGACGATCGCGGTGAGGCCCTCGCGGATGTCGTCGCCGGAGACCCGGTCCTCGCGCTTCTTGATCAGCCCCCAGGTCTCGCCCCAGCGGTTGACGGTGTTGGTCAGCGCGGCCCGGAAGCCCTCCTCGTGGGTGCCGCCCTCGTGGGTGTTGATGGTGTTGGCGAAGGTGTGCACGCTCTCGTTGAACGACGAGTTCCACTGCATCGCCACCTCGAGGCTGAGCCGGGACGCGTCACTGGTGGCGTCGATCGCGATCACCGAGGGATGGATGGTCTCCTTGCTGCCGGTGAGGAATTTGACGAAGTCGATCAGCCCGTCGTCGAACCGGAAGGTGTCGCTGGGCGGCTCCTCGTCATCCTCGGTGCGCCGGTCGGAGCGCTCGTCGATCAGCTGGATCGACAGGCCCTTGTTCAGGAACGCCATCTCGCGGAACCGGGTGGCCAGCGTCTCGTAGGAGTAGGTGGTGGTCTCGAAGATCTCCGGGCTGGCGTAGAAGGTGACGGTGGTGCCGGTGTCCTGGGCCGGCTCCAGCCGCTCCAGCGGCCCGTTGGGGTCACCGAGGGTGAAGCTCTGCTGCCAGTGGTAGCCGTCGCGGCGGACGTCGACGGTGAGCTCGCTGGAGAGCGCGTTGACCACCGATGCGCCCACGCCGTGCAGGCCGCCGGAGACCTTGTACCCGCCGGCGCCGAACTTGCCGCCGGCGTGCAGCACGGTGAGCGCCACCGTCACCGCCGGGATCTTCTCCTTGGGGTGCAGGTCGACGGGGAACCCGCGGCCGTTGTCGATCACCTGGACGCCGCCGTTGTCGAGCAGCCGGACGATGATGGTGTCGCAGTAGCCGGCCAGCGCCTCGTCGACGGAGTTGTCGACGATCTCCTGCACCAGGTGGTGCAGGCCGCGCTCACCGGTCGAGCCGATGTACATGCCGGGGCGCTTGCGAACCGCCTCCAGTCCCTCCAGGACGGTGATGGCGCTGGCGTCGTAGTTGCCGGCCTCGACGGCATGCGCCGCCGAACCGACCGTCCGGCCACCGGTCGTCGGTTCACTCACTCGGGTACCCCTTGCTGTTTCGGGTGTCATTCACACGAACACCGCCCGCGACCCGAGTGCTGATCGACCCGATGGGTCGAGCGGGGGACGTGGCGGCGTCGGAACTCGCCCAGTCTACCGCGCGAGGGGCGCTGACCCCAATCTCCATGCCCGTTTCGGCGACGATCTGTGGACAGGAGGGCAGAGAACGGCCCTCTGAGCCGATTTCCCCCCGTTCGTGGCCCCCCATACTCTCCCGCAGGTCGCGGGGTGCAGAGCTGCGGTCAGCTGGAGTCGGCCCCCGGCCGGTCCTAGACTGCCTGCCGTGACCGACCAGGCGGAACCGAGGACCGGCGCGACGGACCTCCCCGGCGCCGGCGAGCGGTCCGGGTTCCCGCCGCCGACCGGCGCCCCGCACCGTGGTGGGCCGGAGGCCCGGGGTCGCTCGGTCCCGGCCCGCTGGATCGCCGCGGTGGCGGCGGTGGTGGTCCTGGCGGCCACCTGGCTGGCCGGCGGCTTCGAGCGGGCCTCCGATCGGCTGGCCCGGCTTCCGGTGGGCACCGAGGTCGATCTCGGCCCGATGTCGATCGCGGTGGACCGCGCCCTGGCCCGGGAGAACTCGCCCGGTTCCTGGTCGGTGTACGTGTTCGCGCGGTGCCGCAACAACACCGACGAGCCACTGGACTCCAGCCGCGACCGGCTGGTCCGCAACGGCTTCTCGATGCAGCACCCGGCCGACCGCCGGGTGACCGCGGACGCCACCCTGTTCTTCGGGCCCGGCGAGACCATCGGCAACGCCACCGTGCTGAACCCCGGGATGCCGATGGTGCCGTGCACCCTGGTCTTCGACCCCGAGGCCTTCCCGGCCACCGACTTCGTCTCGGTCGGCGCCTCGGTGCTGGAGTGGATCGACGCCAGCCCCACCGGTGAGGGCCAGCTGGTCTGGTCGGCTGCCCGCACCGCGTACCGCTTCGAGGTGCCGGTCGTCACCCAGCCGGAGGGGTGAGCACCGGGTAGGCGGTCGTGCCGCGGTGGGCGGTGACCACCCCGGCCAGGCCGGCCAGCGAGCCGGCGGCGTCCGCGGGGATCAGGTAGATCTGCTCCCCCCGGGGTGTGCCGCCGCCGGGCCCGGCGGTGCAGCCGGCGTCCAGCGCCCGGCGTCCGTCGAAGTCGAGCGAACTCACGGCGTTCCAGCGCCGGCCGTCGACGGCGAGCAGGACCAGTCCGCAGTGGCTGCCCTCGGGCGGCGGCCGGTACTCGATCACGGCGACCACCCAGACCGCTCCGGCCGGGGCCGGCTGTTCGCCGCGGTCGGTGACCAGCATCGGGGTGGCGGTCAGCGTCGCCAACCGCATCGGCATGCCCGCCTCGGGCAGCGGGTCGGCCCATTCGCCGGGCGCGGTCTGCCGCCACTGCGGCGTGCTGCGGGCGTGCAGGTAGCCCACCCAGGCCACGGTCAGCGCGAGGACGGCGACCAGCGCCGCGGCGGCCCGCAGCCACTGCCGGCGCCGCGGCGTCACCGGTCCACCTCCGTCCGCCCCCGGGTGGTCTCCACCGTGGCATACCGGTCGCGCTCCAGCCGCTCGGCGGCGACGGACGCCGAGATGCCGAGATCGATCTCGAGACGCGGGTCGTAGGCGTAGATCGGCGCGCGGTCGAGGATGGTCAGCGTGAACCCGGCCAGGTCGTCGGGACTCAGCTCGAACACCACGTCGTGGGTGATCCGGAAGCCGGGCTCGGGCATGGTGAGCGGGTCGCCGGCGGCGAACGTGCGCCCGTTGGCCGTGCCGCCCAGCTGCCAGCCGGTGCTGCGTTGTGCGCCACGGTTGACGACGGTGAGGTTCACCGCCAGGAAGATCGCCCCGGTGCGTCCGGCGAAGACACCGTCGTGGTAGAGCGACTGGCCGATCGACCACGAGTTCACCGTCGCCGTCGAGTCGTACAGGCGTCCCGGCTTGCCGAGCGCCACCCGGGTGGTGTGGGCGTCGGGCGTCTCGCCGGTGTAGGCGTGCAGGCCGATCATCGCCAGGCAGGCGAGCACGGCGACCAGGCCGTTGGCCCAGCGGCGGCTCATGGTTCCGGCTCCGGCGCCGCGGCACCGGCCCGAGCGGCGAAGTGAGCCAGGCAGGCGTGGAACGCGGTGGCCAGCAGAGCCCAGCGCAGCGGCTCGCCCACCACGGTGACGACCAGGTCGATCGGTGGCCCGGCAACCGACCAGAAGGTCGCCGGGTGGCCGCCAAGGGCCCAGTGCATGCCCCGCCGCAGCCACTCCTCGCCGGTCACCAGGACGCCGTAGCAGACCACGAAGGCGGCGAAGAAGGTGGCCCCCACCCGGGTCACCAGGCGCAACGACTGCCAGGTGGGCAGGTACTTGTCGTTGAGGTCACCGAAGAACGCCTCCTGGGCGGCCAGCGCCAGCCGGCGCTCGCGATCACCCACCTCCAGGTGGGTCCGGCGGGCGCCGAGGGTGACCGGCTGGCCGCGCCGCCACAGGTCGGCGGCCGAGACGACCCGGGTGCCGAAGACCAGGGCCGCCAGCGCCAGCCACAGCATCGGCTCGATCACCATCGCCGTGACCCCCGGCCAGACCGCCTCCCACCACCACGTGCCGACCGCGTCGAGCAGTTGGGAGATGTCGACACCGAGCGCCGCGGACACCTGCTGCAGGCCCCAGCCCGGGTAGTCCAGCCAGACCCGGAACACCCGGTCGTCCACCCAGTGCCGGACGCTGACCAGCAGCTGCCGTCCGCTCATCACCACGATCAGCAGGAAGAAGCCCTCGACCAGCGCCATCAGCAGGCCGAGCGGGCGCAATCCGGTGCGCTCGAACCACCATTCGATCAGCCGCCGGAGGACGTACAGCCCGACGATCAGCGCCACGATCGCCCAGACGCTGTTGCCGTCGCCCTGCGGGTTGAGCTGGGCCAGCACCGGACGCTCGAAGGTCAGGCCGCTGAACACGTAGTAGTTGACCTGGATGTCGTTGGCGGCGTCGGTGACCACGTCGAAGACCGCGTAGATGCCCAGGAAGGGCAGCAGGGTGACGGACAGCAGATGGGTCATCGAGGAGTCCCGCGGATCGGTGTCCGGCAGCGGCAGCGCCTGCCGCACCCGCAGCTCCTCGCCGGCGATGCGCAGGCCGATGATGATCGCCGACAGGTTGACCACGAACCCGAGCGACAACATCAGCAGCGACAGCCAGGCGCTGACGTCGACCACCAGGGCGGCCAGCTGGGCGAAGATCCGGTAGCCGCACCAGCCGAGGGCGGCGGTGGCCAGCAGCCGCGGCAGGGTGCGCCACCACACCGTCGCGGTGACGGTGAGCAGGTGGTTCAGGGATCCCGACAGGGAGCGGACGGCCTCCATCGCGGGTGATCCTAATCGCTGCGGTGTCCCTCAGCCGTAGGTGTCGCGCGGGCCGCGGCCGTCCCGGACGCTGCGCTTGCCGTGCTTCCAGCTGGGCGCGTCCGGGCCCTTGACCAGGATCCGGGTGACCGTGCCGTCGCCGAGCTGTTCGTTCAGCCGGGCCACGACCGCCGGGGCCAGCAGCCGCAGGTTCGTCGCCCACGCGGTCGAGTCGGTGCGGACCGTCAGCACCTTGTTCGCGAAGCCCTCGGGTCTGGAGTGCTCGGCGTTGGCCGGCCCGACCAGGTCGGCCCAGCGGCCCAGGAGGTGCTGCAGGTTTACCTCGGTGGACCAGCCGCGGCTGGCGATCAGCTCGTCGAGCGCCTCGCCGAGCGGTTGCGGGTCGCCCGCGTTGCGGGGGGACCCGGCCGGTTTCGGTTTTGCGCGCTTCTTCGCCGACGGCGCCGGTGCCGGCATGCCCTGGGCGTTGCGGGCGATCAGCCGGGCCAGGTCGACGCCGGAGGGATCATGGTCGGGCATGTTCCACCTCGCTCACCTCGCCGCCGCCGACCCGGAACCGCCGCCCGCCCAGCTGGGCCGGGACGTCGTCGCCGACGGCCGCGGTGATCAGCACCTGTTCGGCGTCCGCGATCATCCCGGCGAGCCGCTCCCGGCGAAGCTCGTCGAGTTCGGCGAACACGTCGTCGAGGATCAGCACCGGCTCGACCCCGTCGGCGCGCAGCAGGTCGAAGGACGCCAGCTTCAGCGACAGCGCGAACGACCAGGATTCGCCGTGCGAGGCGTAGCCCCTGGCCGGCAGGTCGCCCAGGCTGAGCACGATGTCGTCGCGGTGCGGGCCGACCAGGCACACCCCGCGGGCGATCTCGTCGGAGCGGCGTTCCGACATGGCCAGCACCAGCCGGGCCTGCAGTTCCTCGACCGAGGTGTCGGACGCCGGGGTGATGCTGCTGCGGTACTCCAGCCGGGCGTCGTTGTTGGCCGGCGCGATCGCCGCGTAGGCGCGCCGCACGTGCGGCACCAGGTCGGTCAGCGTCCGGACCCGGGCATGCACCAGCTCGGCGCCGAAGCCGGCCAGCGACTCGTCCCACACCTCCAGGGTCGCGGCCGCGCCGTCCGGAACGGCCCGGGAGCGGCCGGACAGCGACTTCAGCAGCGTCGAGCGCTGCCGCAGCACCCGGTCGTAATCGGCCCGGACGCCGGCCAGCCGCGGCCAGCGGGTGGTGATCAGCTCGTCGATGAAGCGGCGCCGCTCGCTCGGATCGCCCTTGACCAGCGCCAGGTCCTCGGGCGAGAACACCACGGTGCGCAGGGCGCCGAGCAGCTCCCGCGGACGCCGCAGCGGCGCCCGGTTGAGGCTGGCCCGGTTCTGCCGTCCGGGCAGCAGCTCGATCTCCAGCAGCAGCTGCCGCGGGTCGTCCAGCCCGGCCTGCACCCGGGCCCGGACGATCGCCCGCTCGGCGGTGTGCCGGATCAGCGGCACCTCGGAGGCCACCCGGTGCGAACCGAGCGTGGCCAGGTAGTCGACCGCCTCGACCAGGTTCGTCTTGCCCTGCCCGTTGGCCCCGGTGAAGGTGGTGACGCCCGGCTCCAGGCCCAGCTCGACGCTCGGGTAGGAGCGGAAATCCGCGAGCGAGAGGTGGGTGACGAACACGCCGTCACCTTACGGCAGCAGGGCGGACCGGACGCCGATCGCGGGCGGACTCAGCGCTCGCCCTCGGCCTTGACCGCGTGCCCCCCGAACTGGTTGCGCATCGCGGCGACCATCTTCATCGACGGCGAGTCCTCCTGCTGGGAGGTGAACCGGGCGAACAGGGCGGCCGCCATCGTCGGCACGGGGACGCCCAGCTCGACGGCCGCGTTCACCGTCCACCGGCCCTCCCCCGAGTCGGCGGCATAGCCCTCGATGCCGTCCAGGTGCGGGTCCGCGTCCAATGCCAGCACCATCAGGTCGAGCAGCCAGGAGCGGGTCCCGGTGCCCTCGCGCCACGAGTTGAACACCGCGGGCACGTTGGTCACCTCGCCGGCCGCCTCCAGCAGCTCCCAGCCCTCCGCATAGGCCTGCATCAGGCCGTACTCGATGCCGTTGTGCACCATCTTCGCGAAATGACCGGCGCCGACCCTGCCCGCGTGCACGAAACCGTACTCGCCGGCCGGCTTCAACGCGTCGAAGATCGGCTGGGCCAGCGCCACGTCCTCGTCGGCACCGCCGACCATCAGCGCATACCCGTTCTGCAGCCCCCAGACGCCTCCGGAGACACCGCAGTCGAGAAAGCGGATGCCCTTCTCGCCCAGATTCTCGGCGTGCCGGGCGTCCGCGGTCCACTTGGAGTTTCCGCCGTCGATGACCAGGTCGCCCGCCTCCAGCAGGCCCTTGAGCTCGTTGACGGTGGCGTCCACCACCTGGATCGGCAGCATCACCCAGACCACCCGGGGCCCGCTCAGCCGGCCGACCAGGTCGGCCAGCGAGGCGGCGTCGCTCAGCTCGGGGTTGCGGTCGTAGCCGACCACGGTGTGGCCGGCGCGGCGCAACCGCTCGCGCATGTTGTTGCCCATCTTGCCGAGGCCGACCAGACCGAGTTCCATGACGTTCCCTCCGGGGGCGTAGCGGGCGCGGTATCGCGATCCGTCGTCAGGATGTCGCGGCCGGCCGGTCTTGTCGAGACGCTTGCACCCCTCAGGCGGGGAGGCGCATCAGCATGATCACGTGCCGGTAGTCGGTCTGCGGCTCGCCGTCCAGTTCGGTCAGCGCGGTGAGCAGGCAGGGCTTGCCGGGGGCGGTGAAGGAGAAGTGCACGTACGGCGCATCGAGGGCGGTCAGGGCATCGGCCAGGTAGTGCGGGTTGAACCCGGCCGCAGTCATCGCCAGCCCGTTGCCGGTCTCGTCGCCGACCACCGCCTCGAGTGCCTCGACGGCCTGCGCCTGGTCGCCGGTCGCCGCCTCCAGGGTGATCGCCTGATCGCCGATCAGCATCCGCAGCGAGGTGTTGCGCTCGGCCACCAGCGCGACCCGCTTGACGGCGGCGATCACCTCGGCGGTGTTGGCCCGCACGGTCACCGTGGCCTGCACGTTCATCAGGTGCCGCACCTTGGGAAACTCGCCGTCGAGCAGCCGGGTGGTGATCTCGCGGACGCCGGCCGCGCCGTCGCCCTCGAAGCCGATCAGGCCGTCCCCGGCGCTCGCGCCGGCCAGGCTGAGGGTGACCACCTCGCCGGAGGTCATCGACTTGGCGGTCTCACCGAGCACCCGGGCCGGGACCAGGGCCGCCCCGTCGCGCTGCGCGCCGCTGGGATTCCAGGTCAGCTCCTTCAGCGCCATCCGGTACCGGTCGGTGGCGAGCAGCGACAGCGTGTCGCCCTCGATCTCCATCCGGACGCCGGTGAACACCGGCAGCAGCTCGTCGCGTCCGGCCGCGACGACGACCTGGGCGACGGCTCGGGAGAAGTCGTCGCTGTTCGCCGTGCCGGTCGCCTCGGGCATGGTCGGCAGCGACGGGTAGTCGTCGACCGGCAGCGTCTGCAGGGTGAACCGGGCGCTGCCGCAGACCAGTTCCATCCGGGTGGCGTCGGCGGTGATGTCGACCGGCTTGTTCGGCAGCGACCGGGCGATGTCGGCGAGCAGCCGGCCGGAGACCAGCGCAACGCCGTCGTCGGTCACCTCTGCCTTCACGCTGATCTGTGCGGAGGTCTCGTAGTCGAAGCTCGACATGATCACCTGGCCGCCGGTGGCCTTGACCAGGAGTCCGGCGAGGATCGGCACGCTCGGCCTGGTGGGCAGGCTGCGCGCGGTCCAGGCGACGGCTTCGGCGAGAACATCACGATCGAGGCGGATCTTCACGGGGCTCCCTTGCTCAATACTCCGGACGATGATCATATCCGTGCCGCCGTCAGGCTCTTCCACACTATGGGGACCGGCCTACTTTGAGTGTCATTCGACGGTTATCCAACACTGGTAGTCATCACTGCTGTGGAAGCTGTGGACAACACTTGACACACCTTGCCGGACGGCGTTTCGCCGCTGCTGGCGGTTGTGCACAACCGGAAATCACACGGGTAGTAGTTGCGGACGCCGCGGACGCCCGGAGCGCTGTCCACAGCCCACGGCCTCATCCACAGGAGTTGTCCACGCAGCCGGACGACACGTTCGTGGGGTGATTCGAACCTCCGTACCGCTCACGACGGGCCCGGCCAGGTGACCCCGGCTCGTGGCGGGATGTCGAGCGGAAGGAATCCGTGGCCGGCGGACGGGTCAGCGGCGGGCGGCGCGCTGCTTGATCCGGTTGGTCAGCTCGGCGACCTGGTTGAAGACCTTCCGGTCCTCCCCCATCAGGTGCCGGATCTTCTTGTTGGCGTGCATCACGGTGGTGTGGTCGCGGCCGCCGAACGACTGGCCGATCTTGGGCAGCGACAGGTCGGTCAGCTCGCGGCACAGGTACATCGCCATCTGCCGGGCGATCACCACGCCCTGGACGCGGCTGGTGCCGCACAGGTCGTCGGTGCTGATCGAGAAGTAGGCGGCCGTCTCGGACTGGATCAGGTTCGCGGTGATCGGGGTGTCGTCGCCGTGCGGGATCAGGTCGCGCAGCACCACCTCGGCCAGCGGCAGGTCGACCTCCTGCCGGTTCAGGCTGGCGAACGCCGTCACCCGGATCAGCGCGCCCTCGAGCTCGCGGATGTTGGTGGGGATCTTGCTGGCGATGAACTCCAGCACGTCGGGTCCGGCGGTGAGCCGTTCGGCGGCCGCCTTCTTGCGGAGGATGGCGATCCGGGTCTCCAGGTCGGGCGGCTGGATGTCGGTCATCAGCCCCCACTCGAACCGGCTGCGCAGCCGCGGCTCCAGCGCCTCCAGCGACTTCGGCGGGCGATCGGAGGTGATCACGATCTGCTTCTGCGCCGTGTGCAGCGTGTTGAAGGTGTGGAAGAACTCCTCCTGGGTCTGGATCTTCGACTCCAGGAACTGGATGTCGTCGATCAGCAGCACGTCCACGTCGCGGTAGGTGCGCCGGAAGTCCGCCGTCCGGTTGTCGCTGATGGCGTTGATGAAGTCGTTGGTCAGTTCCTCGGTGGAGACGTACTTGACCCGCCGGTTGGAGTGGTAGCTGCGCACGTAGTGGCCCAGGGCGTGCAGCAGGTGGGTCTTGCCGAGGCCGGACTCGCCGTAGATCATCAGCGGGTTGTACGCCTTGCCCGGGGCTTCGGCGACGGCCACCGCCGCGGCGTGCGCGAACCGGTTCGAGCTGCCGATGACGAACGACTCGAAGGTGTACTTGGGGTTCAGCCGGCCGGTGAGGCGGTCGTCGGTCTGCACCCGCTCGGCCGGTTCGGCGGTGCTGGGTTCGTCAGGGACGACCGGGAACTCGTCCGCCTCGGCCTCGCCGGCACCGGGAAGGATCACCGTGGCGATCCCGATCGGACGTCCGAAATACGTTGTCAGCTGGTCTTCGACCCAGCTGCGCAGCCGGGATTCGACGCGCCCGCGGGTGAACTCGTTGGGCACGCTGATGATGAAGGTGCTGTCGTGCATGGTGGCGGCACGGGTGCTGCGCAGCCAGGCGCGGGAGGGCGGGTCCGCCTCGGACCAGACGAACCGCCAGGCGTCCTCGAGATCGACGGGGCCGGTGGGAGTCGTGGCCTGGTGGTCGGGCACCTGCGCTCCCTTCCCTGGAGGTCCTGCCGGGTCGACCACGCCGTCCACACAAGTTTTCCACAGGGTGTGAACAAGAGGACGGCCCGCGGAACGACGCCGAGCAACAGGGTCAACGGACCGAAACGCTAGCCCGCCCCCGGGTCATCCGCAAACTGATGATCCGAATTTCCACCCCTTCCGGCGTGTCGGCTCGACGGCGTCCGGAAGGCCCCGGTTTGCCCCAGGTCGCCACCGCCGCGTAGCCTTGGTAGGTCGCCTCGCGCGACCCATCGCGTGTGCCCGGAGTGGGCGCATCGGTTCCAGCAAGACAGCGAAACTGAACGGGGAGCACTTCCGTGAGCAAGCGCACTTTCCAGCCGAGCAACCGGCGTCGCAGCCGCACCCATGGCTTCCGCCTCCGCATGCGCACCCGCGCCGGACGCGCCATCATCTCCTCCCGCCGCAGCCGCGGCCGCGCTCGCCTCGCCGGCTGAGCAACCCCCGACGAGCCGTCAGGTGCTGGCCAGGGCCGCGCGGCTTCGCACCGCCGCGGACTTTCGTGCCACCGTGCGCCGGGGCGTCCGTTGTGGGCGTCCGTCTCTCGTGCTGCACATGGTGCGGACAGACAACCCGCCGTCGAGGGCGGGTTTTGTCGTGTCCAAAGCGATCGGCAACGCCGTGGCGAGGAACCGGGTGAAGCGTCAGCTGCGCCACCTGGTCGCCGACCGGCTCCGGCACGCCCCGTTCGACCTGGACGTCGTGGTGCGGGCGCTGCCCCGCCGGGACCGGCTCGCCGACGACCTCGATTCCGCCTGGACGTCGGCGACCAGCCGCCTGGGTGCGTCGTGAAGAGCGTGGTGATCGGCCTGCTGCGCGCCTACCGGGCGTTGATCAGCCCGCTCTACGGCCAGGTCTGCAAGTACCACCCGTCCTGCTCGGCCTATGCGCTGGAGGCGGTCACCGTGCACGGCGCCTGGCGCGGCACCGGCCTCGCGCTGCGCCGACTGGGGCACTGCCATCCCTGGTCCGCCGGAGGCTACGACCCGGTGCCGGGTACCGAGGCCGCACGAGTCTGGGCAGCTGAGCAGGCGCAGGCCGGCCCACCCGCTTTTCCCTCCCAATCCGCTATCCGAGGAGCAATGTGATCCCACCGATTCCGCAGATCGTGCCGATGGACCTGTGGGGTGACTTCCTCGGTGCCCTGAACACCATGATGCAGCCGCTGTACCTGGCGGTGTCGTGGATCATGTCCAGCTTCCACACCCTCTACGCCGCCGTGCTCGGCAGCGAGAACGGCTGGTCCTGGGCACTGGCGATCATCTCGCTGACGGTGGTGATCCGTACCCTGCTGATCCCGCTGTTCGTCCGCCAGATCCGCTCGTCGCGCAACATGCAGCTGCTCGGCCCGCAGCTGAAGGCGTTGCAGGAGAAGTACGGCCACGACCGTGAGCGTCTCGGCCAGGAGACGATGAAGCTGTACAAGGAGGAGGGCGTCAACCCGATGGCGTCCTGTCTGCCGCTGGTGCTGCAGATGCCGATCTTCATCGCCCTGTACCAGGTGCTCTGGCAGGCGTCCCAGGGCCACGCGATCGGCGTGCTGACCGTGGAGCTGTCCGAGTCGCTGCGCAACGCCACCATTTTCGGGGCCAAGCTGTCCGGCATCTTCTGGCCGCTGACCGACGGCTTCGGCGCCACCCAGATCCTCTGCGCGGTGCTGGTGATCAGCATGACCGCCGTGCTCTTCGTCACCCAGCTGCAGCTGATGCGCAAGAACATGCCGCCGGAGGCGCTCACCGGGCAGTTCGCCCAGCAGCAGAAGATCATGCTGTACGTCTTCCCGTTCATGTACCTGTTCATGGGCGTGAACATCCCGGTCGGCGTGCTGCTCTACTGGCTGGTCTCGAACGTCTGGACGATGGCCCAGCAGTACATCCTGATCCACAACAACCCGGCCCCGAACACTCCCGCCTACCTGGACTGGGAGGAGCGGATGCGGGCCAAGGGCAAGGACCCCGAGGAACTGGCCCGGAAGCGGGCGGGCAAGGGACGCCGTCCGGCCCCGCCGGCGACCGCCACCGACACCAGCAAGGTCGCCAGGCAGGGCGGCGGGTCGCCGTCCGCCAAGGCACCGCCCGCGGACGCCGAGTCGACCGACCGGGTGCAGCGCCAGCAGGTCCAGCGGCAGCAGCCGCAGCGGTCCAGCCGTGCGGCGCGCAAGCAGGGCCCGCCCAAGCCCAAGACCAACCCCGGCCAGGCCTGAGCCAAGGCCCACAGGAGAGATCGAAGAAACGATGAGTGACGTGGAAACCGAGATCGACGCTGTCGAGACCACCCCGGACGCGGCCGACGAGCCGACCCGGTCCAAGCGCGAGCAGTCCCTGGTGAACGAGGGTGAGATCGCCGCCGACTACCTCGAGGAGCTGCTGGACATCGCCGACCTCGACGGCGACATCGACACCTTCAACGAGGGCGGACGGGCCCACGTGTCGATCGTCACCGACGCCGGCGTGCTGGTCGGCCGCAACGGCGAGGTGCTCGAGGCGCTGCAGGAGCTGGCCCGCCTCGCGGTGATGACCGAGACCGGTCATCGCTCCCGGCTGATGCTCGACGTCGCCGGTCATCGGGACAGGCGCCGCAAGGAGCTGGAGGTGCTGGCCAAGGACGCCATCGCCGAGGTCGTCGAGACCGGTGAGTCCGTCCGGCTGGCTCCGATGAATCCGTTCGAGCGCAAGATCGTCCATGACGTGGTGGCGGCGGCCGGCCTGGTCAGCGAGTCCGAGGGCGAGGAGCCGCGGCGTCGCGTCGTGGTGCTGCCCAAGGACTGAGGAGCACGCAGCAGCAACGGCCGGGGGAACCACTCCCCCGGCCGTTTCCGTTGCGGCCGACGCCCGGGGCTCAGCGGTCGAGGGACCGGCGGACGCTCCACCCGATGAGCACCGCGGCGAGGACCGCGATGCCGAGGCACCAGGCGAGCGAAAGGCCGATCTGCGCCTCGCCCTGGCCGACCAGCAGCGCCCGGATCGATTCGACGAGCGGGTTCAGCGGCTGGTGGGTCGCGATGGGCCGCATCCACTCGGGCATGGTCGCGATCGGAACGAACGCGCTGGAGAGGTAGGGCAGGAACAGCAGCGCGAAGCCGTACCCGTTGGCCGCCTCGGGACTCGAGCTGATCAGCCCGATGAAGGCGAAGAGCGCGGTGATGGCGAGAATCCACAACGCCACCAGGGTGAGCGCGACCAGCCATCCGGCAGCGGAGGCGGTGGGCCGGAACCCGATCGCGACGGCCACGGCGATGACGATGGCGGTCGCGACGAGGTTGCGCAGCAGGCTGGCGACCACGTGCCCGGCGAGCACGGTGGCCGAACGGATCGGCAACGTCCGGAACCGGCGCATCGCCCCGACCGTGACGTCCCGGTTCACCGACACGGCGACGCTCGACGCGCCGAACCCTGCACAGATCAGGATCACCCCGGGCACGACGAAGTCGACGTACCCCTCGGACTGGATGGCGCCACCGAAGATGAAGGTGAACATCAGCATCAGCATCACCGGCAGCGCGATCGCCATGATCATGCCCTCGCCGTCGCGCAGGCTGTGCCTGAGGCTGCGCTCGATGAAGATGGCGGCGGAACGGTACGGTCCGACGCCGCGCTCGGTGGCCACCGACGGCGTGGACCTGGTGGTGGCCGTGGTCATGCCGCTACCTCCCGGTGGCTGGACGGCGGCTGGGTCAGGGCGACGAAGGCGTCGTCGAGGGTGGGCGAACGGAGCGCCGCTCGGAGTCCGCGCTCGGCGTCGGTCAGGGATCCGAGCGCGGCGTCGAGCGATGCGGCGGTGCCGTCGGTGTCGATGGAGCGCACCTCGGCGCCGTCGTGGTCGAGCAGGACGAGTCGTTGCCCGCCGACCGTCGCGGCGAGCTCGGCGGCGGTGCCGTCGGCGACGATCCGGCCGGCTCGCAGCACGGCGATCCGGTCGGCGAGCGCCTCGGCCTCGTCCAGCGTCTGGGTCGTCAGGAAGACGGTGGTGCCCTCGTCGGCGAGGCGCCGGACGTCGTCCCACACCCGGCGCCGGCCGACCGGGTCGAGTCCGGTGGTCGGCTCGTCCAGGAACAGCACGGAGGGTCGGGTGACGAGGGATGCGGCGAGGTCGAGTCGGCGGCGCATGCCACCCGAGTAGGTGCTGACCATCCGCCTGCCGTCCGCCTCCAGTCCGAACTGCGCGAGCAGCTCGTCGGCACGCCGCCCGGACCGGCGTCCGAGTCCGTGCAGGCGTCCGAACATCACCAGGTTCTCGCGTCCGGTGAGGTACTCGTCGAGCGTGGTCTCCTGCCCGGTGGCCGCGATCAGCTGCCGGATCGCCCGCGGTTCGCCAACCACGTCGACACCGAGGATGCGCGCGGTGCCGGCGCTCGGCCGGACCAGCGTGGTGAGGATCGAGACGAGCGTCGTCTTGCCGGCGCCGTTGGGCCCGAGCAGGGCGAACACGCCGCCGTCGATGGTGAGGTCGAGTCCGTCGAGCACGGGTGCCCGATAGGACTTCACGAGTCCCGCGATCTCGATGGCGGCGGCCATGGCAAGCCTTTCTGTATGCAACACACACTGTATGTAAGACACACAGTAGCTTTGAAACTGTGTGTTGGCAACACAGTTACGGCATACTGGCCGCGGAAGGCGGGTGCGGATGATGGACGACGAGGTCTCCCGGCTGGTCGCGCTGGCGTGGGGCGTGGCGGCTTCCCCGCAACGTGGTCCGAAGCGGGAGCTCAGCCACGAGCGCATCGTCGACGCGGCGATGGCGCTCGCCGACGCCGAGGGGCTGCAGGCGGTGACGATGCAGCGGATCGCCCAGGGCTTCGGCTTCACCACGATGGCGATGTACCGCTACGTCTCCTCCAAGGACGAGCTGTACCAGCTGATGCTGGACGCGTCGGTGGCGGACGAGGCATGGGCGGTCGACCCCGACGATTGGCGCGTCGGGCTCGAGCAATGGGCTCGCGCGATCGGCGCCACCTATACCCGGCATCCGTGGGTCCTCGATCTGCCGTTGTCGATGGAGGCACTGCTGATGCCGGGGCAGATGCGGGCGGTCGATGCCGGCCTCCGTGCGATGCGCACGCTGCCCGGTCCGCTGGAGGGGAAGCTCGCGGTGCTGATGATGCTGTCGGTACAGGTCCGCGGATTCGCACTGATGACGCGCGACATCTCGAGGCCCGGTCGGGCGATCAGTGCGGCGACGATGAAGCTGGTGCGAGAGGTCGCGACCGACGGCCGGCTGCCCGACCTCGAGCCGCTGGTGGCGAGCGGCGGGTACTTCGGCGACGACGGGGCCGGTGAGGACGACTTCGGGATCGCGCTCGCCCTGCTGCTGCCCGGCATCGAGGGCGCGCTCGCCGCCATGCCCGGCCAGGAGGCCACGCCCGAGCGGACGCCGTGGCAGGAACTCGCCGTCGCCGAGGCCGAACTGGCGGCCACGGAGGCACTCCGCAGGGCGACGCAGCGCCGGGCGGGTGAACTGGAGAAGCGGGAGGGACGGCTGCGCGCCGCCCGCGACCGCGCCAAGGCGGCGGCGAAGCTCGCGGCCAGGCAGGGGTCCATGTAGACATGAGGTGTGGAGATCGCGCGCGAGGTGTTCGGTGACAACTACCCGGTGGCCGGCCGGTATGTCGACATATTGGCAAGTCGAGGTGTCGACTGGGGATTGATCGGACCGCGTGAGGTCGATCGGCTGTGGCCCCGCCACGTGTTCAACTCGCTGGCGGTCAGCTCCCTGATCGCCGCGGGCAGCCGGGTCGTCGACGTGGGGTCGGGGGCCGGACTGCCGGGGATCCCGCTGGCCATCCATCGGCCGGATCTGAGCATCACGTTGCTGGAGCCCCTGCTCCGGCGGGCGAAGTTCCTTACCGAGGCGGTCGCCGAGCTCGGCCTGTCCGAACGGGTCACGGTGGTGCGTGGGCGGGCCGAGGAGCACCGCGAGCGCTACCACGTGGTGACCGCACGCGCGGTGGCGGCGCTTCCGAAGCTGCTGACCTGGTGCCTGGACCTGGTCGACACCCGCGGCCAGGTTCTCGCACTCAAGGGCGAGAGTGCCGAGGATGAGCTGCTCGCGGTGCGGAAGATGCTGCGCAAGCGGCGGCTGATCGGTGACGTGCTCACCGTCCCCGCGCCCGGCACCGGCGAACCGACCTGGGTCGTCCGGGTTCGCTGAGGCGGGATCCGCGCTGCGCAGCGACTGCAAGGCCCTGTGCACGCCCGGGCCGCAGAGTTTCCGGATCCCGCACGGCGCGCCCGCCGAGGAGCCGAGCCGTCCCTAACCTCGACGGTAGGCTCTGAATCCGAGCGAGCATGATCCCGACGACAGGCAGTAGGTACTCACGATGGCGACCGTTTCACGTGGAACACTCCCCCTCGCGGAGGGATTCCTCGGGTGACGCAGTCCGTTGCTCCGCGCCGCGTCGCCTATGACACCGACGAGTTCGAGCCGACGACGGCCGAGCTGCCCGACGACACCGTTCCACGTGAAACGCCTATGCTACCCGTTCCGGACGCCCCGCGCGTCATCGTGATCGCGAACCAGAAGGGCGGCGTCGGCAAGACCACCACCGCGGTGAACCTGGCCGCCGGGCTCGCCGCCGGTGGTCTGAACGTCCTGGTGATCGACCTCGACCCGCAGGGCAACGCCTCCACCGCCCTGGGGGTGGACCACCAGGCCGGCGTCCCGGGCACCTACGAGGTGCTGATCGACGGCGAGCCCATCGAGCGCCATGTGCAGCCGTCACCCGAGGCGGAGGGGCTGTGGGTGCTCCCCGCCACCATCGACCTGGCGGGAGCCGAGATAGCCCTGGTGGACGTCCCGGGCCGGGAGAGCCGGCTGCTGCGGTCGATCGACCGGCTGATCACCCGCCACCGGATCGACTACGTCTTCATCGACTGTCCCCCGTCCCTGGGCCTGCTGACGCTGAACGCGCTGGTGGCCGCGAATGAACTGCTGGTGCCCATCCAGTGCGAGTACTACGCGCTGGAGGGTGTCTCCCAGCTGCTCCGCACCATCGACCTCGTCAAGGGCACGATGAACGACCGGTTGCAGCTGTCGACGATCGTGCTGACCATGTTCGACGCGCGTACCCGGCTCTCCGCGCAGGTGGCGAACGAGGTCCGCACCCACTTCCCCACCGAGACGCTGACCACGGCGATCCCCCGCTCGGTGCGGGTGTCCGAAGCACCGAGCTACGGGCAGACGGTGATCACCTACCATCGCGCCTCCGCCGGCGCCCAGGCGTACCTCGCCGCGGCCGAGGAACTCGCCCAGCGTGGCGCCACCGGGAAAGGACGACGATGACTCTCGCGAAGCCCCGCTCGGGCCTCGGTCGCGGGCTCGGCGACCTGATTCACCGGACCGACCCGGACCTGGAGCCGCAGCGCAGCGAGCCGTTGGCGGTCGAGCCGCCGGAAGGCTCCTACTACGCGGAGTTGCCGGTGGACAGCATCCGGCCGAACCCCCGGCAGCCGCGTCAGGTGTTCGAGGAGGACGCGCTCGACGAGCTGGTCGAGTCGATCCGCGAGGTCGGTCTGCTGCAGCCGATCGTCGCGCGTCCGCTGGGTGGGGACGGCTACGAGCTGGTGATGGGGGAGCGTCGCCTGCGGGCCAGCCAGGCGGCCGGCCTGGCGACCATTCCGGCCATCGTCCGCCCGACCGCGGAGCACGATCTGCTCCGAGACGCGTTGCTGGAGAACCTGCATCGTGCGCAACTGAACCCGCTGGAGGAAGCGGCCGCCTATCAGCAGTTGCTCACCGACTTCGACTGCACGCAGGAGGAGCTGTCCACCCGGATCAAGCGCAGCCGTCCGCACATCAGCAACACGATCCGGCTGCTGCAGCTGCCGGCGCCGGTCCAACGCCGCGTCGCCGCCGGGGTGCTGAGCGCCGGCCATGCCCGGGCCATCCTCGGCCTGGGCGACCCCCTGGCGATGGAGCGGTTGGCCCAGCGCGTGGTCGCGGAGAACCTGTCGGTGCGCGCGGTGGAGGAGATCGTCGCGCTCGGCGAGGGACGTGAGGCCAAGGCACCTCGACAGCGGACCATGCGTGAGCCGAGCGAGCGGGCGTCCGGTCTCGCCGAGCGGCTGGTCGAGCGCCTGGACACCCGGGTGAACGTGGTGATGGGCGCCAGGGGTCGGGGCCGGATCGTGATCGACTTCGCCAATGACGACGACCTCGGACGCCTCGTCGATCTGCTCTCCTGAGCCGGCGCCCCAGTGTTCCGTAGAGATTTATCGGCTTCTCTATTTGTCGATAAATATCAGGTCGCGCGATTCACCGAGGATGGGCTCGGGACGGGGCGGTCGGTGTCCGGGTTCGAGGGTAGCCTCGGCGACGTGATCACCGCCGAAGACGTCCCTGCCGTTCGTTCCGCCCTGCTGCGCTACCGGGTGATGGCCTGGATCGTGGGCGTGCTGCTC
>JBGALC010000042.1:0-31111 GCA_044224095.1 Micropruina sp.
CTGGCCGAGCTGTACGTCCAGGCGCTGGCCGCCAAGGGACGTCAGGCGCGAGTCGCCGAGGTCGGTGACGACGTCAACACCCAGGTCAGCCGGCTGATGGCCGGCGAGCTGGACGTCGTGCCCGCCTTCGCCTGGAGCGCCGCCCAGGCCCTGCAGGTGGACGCCACCGACCCGCAGAACCTGGCTTCCGAGCTGGCCGCGGCCCTGGACGGCGAGGTGGCCGTCCTGCAGCCGTCCAAGGTCGACCGGGCCTGGCGCTACGTCTCCGCCCGCACCGGGGTCTCGCTGCTCGATCTGACGGCCAGGTCCACGATCGTGGCGCCCGCGAGATGGCGGGCCGCCGCCGATGGCGCCTCCGGCTTGGCGGCGATCTATGGCGCCAAACCCGCCGTGGTGGTCGCGGACGACCCCGCCCAGCGTCTGGCCCGGGTGAAGGCGGGCGCGGTCGGGGTGTTCGACGGCACCGAACCGCAGGCGACGGACGACGCGGTGAAGCCGGTCGACGACCCCAAGAGCATGATCGCCTCCGATCCTCAGCTCGCGCTGCTGCGCCTGGAGCTGGCCGAGGACGACACCGTGCTCGACGTCGTCCAGCAGCTGCATGCCGTGCTGGACAACGAGGCGATCGTCGGCATTCGGAAGCGTGCCGCCGGCAACGGTGTCGCCGCCGCCGTCACGGAGTGGCTGAAGGCGCACCCGCTGAAGTGACCGGCGGGCCCGGCGGGGAGATGCCGGCGTGTGCCGGGATGACGCCGGGCTGGTGGGGGAGTGCTCAGCCGAACAGCTTGCCCCAGGTCTTCACCGACACGATCCCGGTCTGCGGCAGCTTGCTCTTCTTCTGCAGCGACTTGACCGCCTTCAGCGTCTTGGCGCCGAAGCTGCTTCCTGCATTCACCTGGTAGCCACGGGACTTCAGCAGCGCGTGCAGGGCGGCGACCTGGGCACCCTTTGCGCCCTTGCGGACGTCGGGGCTGAGCCTGGTCAGGGTGAGCGGGTCGGCCTTGCCGGTGACCGAGAGCTTGCGCTTCTTCTGGTAGGCCTTCACCGCGGCGGCGGTGCTGGTGCCGTAGTAGCCCGTGGCGCTGACCTTGTGACCGGCCCGGGTCAGCAGCTGCTGCAGCGCGGCCACCTTGGCGCCGCGCTTGCCCTGCTTGAGCGTCGTGGAGATCAACAGGTCGTACTTGGTCAGTCCGTACTTGGTGATCAGGGCGTACACCTTGGTGGCGTACGACTTGTTCTTCGACCAGCCGGCCTTCGCGATGGCGGTCAGGAACTTCTTCGAGTTGCCGGACGCCTTCATCGCGGCCTTGTAGCGCGACGCCTTCGACAGCACCACGCCCTGATCGGCCACCGAGGCGGCCAGCGACTTGTACTTCCGGTATTTGGTCCCGCCGACCTTCAGGCAGCCGGTGGCCAGCTTGCTGGCGACCCCGCCGCAATGCAGGGCGAAGTAGTTCCTGGCCTTCTTCGTGACAGTGCTCTTCCCCGAGTTGGAGTGGTACAGCGCCTGGGCGATCGTCACCGACGACGGCACGCCGGTGGCCGCCTCGCTGCGCTGCGCCGGCGCCGCGAGCGAGGCGATCAGGGCCTTGTTCGGGTCGGCCTTCGCCTTGGGCTTGCTCGGCGCGTCGAAGCGGTACAGGTTCCACCGCTTCATCAGGTTGATCACCGACGTCGAGTAGTTTGGATCGGTCGCGTAGCCGGCCTTGTGCACCGCGCGGATGAACTTGTCCGGGTCGTTGGGGTATTTGAATGCGGGGTTGTAGCGGTCGGCGTAGTCGAGCAGGCGTCCGTGGTCGAGGAACGACTTCTCCATCGAGGAGTAGACGCGGAAACGGCTCACGTACTTCTTCTTCTTGCCCTTGACGTATTCGTAGGAGGCGAGCGAGACACAGCCCTTCTGATAGGGGCTGACGGTGGCTCCGCATTTGATGCCGAAGTAGTTGTTGTACGTGGTGGTCAGTCCGGAAAGACCCCATCCCGATTCGAGGATCGACTGCGCGATCGTCACCGCCCGGGGGACGCCGTACTTCTTCTTGGACGCCTTCGCGGCCTCCGCGGCCCTGGCGATGTAGGCGTCGTAGTCGACCGCTGCCTCGCTGTCGCTGGCACCGACCGTGGTCGCGGCGAGGCCTGCGGCGGTGATGGCGATGGCGAGGAACGCGGCCCGGAGCCGGACGGACGGGTGGGTCATGGGCAGGATTGAAACCCTGAGAGCCTGCCGTGAGCTACCTGAAGTCTCGACTCAGGCTCGACGGCTGACCTAGGAAAGAACCTTTGGCTAGGGGTTTCTCCAGCCTCAACCCTCAAGTGCCGGCTGATGCTGGTCGAGCCGGCCCGGATCTCCGGGAGGCCGGACGACGGGACCCACAGGGCGGCGGTGAGCTCGGGTGCGGACGGCGCCCCACCCGGAAGGGCCGGCTACCCCGCCGCCGGGATGCGGATGGTGAAGGTGGTCCGTCCCGGCCGGGAGTCGACGGTCGCCGTCCCGCGGTGTGCGGTGACGACGGCGGCGACGATTGCAAGTCCGAGCCCGGTGGACGACCCGCCCTGCTTGCGCACCCGGCTGACCTCGGCGCGGGTGAACCGCTCGAAGACGGACGCCTGCAGGTCGTCGGGCACGCCCGGCCCGTCGTCGGTCACGGTGATCACCGCCATGCCCTCCGACACGGTGACGGCCGTCTCGACCCGTGTCCCCGCGGGGGTGTGGGTGCGGGCGTTGGCCAGCAGGTTGGCCAGCACCTGGTGCAGCCGGTACCGGTCGGCGAGCGCCATCACCGGTTCGCCGGGCAGCGCCAGCACCCAGTGATGGTCGGGTCCGGCGGCCCGGGCGTCGCTGGTCGCGTTGAGCACGATCTCGGTGACGTCGGTGGGCGCCAGGTCGAGCGCCGGTCCGGAATCCAGCCGGGCGAGCAGCAGCAGGTCCTCGACCAGGCTGCTCATCCGGTCCGACTCGGATTCGATCCGGCCCATCGCGTGCGCCATCGCCGGCGACATGTCGGCCCGCTCCCGGCGGGTCAGCTCGGCGTAGCCGCGGATCGCCGCCAGCGGATTGCGCAGCTCGTGCGAGGCGTCCGCCACGAACTGACGCAGCTTCACCTCCGAGGCGTGCCGGGCGGCGAGCGCGCCCTCGACGTTGTCGAGCATGTGGTTGAAGGCGAGCCCGACGCGCCCGACCTCACTGACCGGGTCGGTGTCGGCGGGATTGACCCGGACGATGCCCTCCACCTCGCCGCTCTCCAGCGGCAGGTTGGACACGGCAGTGGCGGTCGCGGCCAGCCGGTTGAGCGGCGCCAGGCTGCCGACCACGACGCCGCGGGCCGCCACCACGGCCGCCGCGATCACCACGCCGGTGAGCAGCGCCTCGAACACCACCAGCGACGTCATCGCGCTGGTCAGCTGGCTGAGCGGAATGCCGACGAGCACCCGGGTGTCACCGGCGGCGCGGGTGGTCACCCGGTAGACGCCGTAGTCGGCCAGCTGGACCGTGGCCTTCGCCCCCGAGTCCAGGGTGAGGGCGGCCAGTTGTTGCATGGCCTCCACCGAGAGCGTGGTGTAGCGGACGCCGTAGCTTCCGACGCGGTCCACCAGGATCTTGCCCTCGATGGTCACGGCGCTCTGCTCGGCGATGATCGTGCCGATCTCCTGGCCGCCCGGTCCGTCGCCGGGGGTGGGTCCCCCCGGACCGCCGGTCGCCCGCACCGCGGCGCGGTCCAGCCGGGTGTCCACCTGGCCGATCTGGATGTTGTACGCGGCCAGCGCGACCACCGCGCAGAGCCCGACGGCGACGATCGCGACCAGCGCGGCGACACGCACCACCAGCCGCCGTCCGAGGGTGCCCTTGGCGAGCGGTCGGACGGCGGCCGGCGGCGACGGCGCCTGTGGGAGGAGGTGCGCCGATCGGGAAGTGCTCATTCCGCTGCCGGTTTGAGCACGTAGCCGGACCCGCGCAGGGTGTGGATCATCGGCGCCCGGTTGGCGTCGATCTTCTTGCGCAGGTAGGAGATGTACAGCTCGACCACGTTGGCCTGGCCGCCGAAGTCGTAGTTCCACACCCGGTCGAGGATCTGCGGCTTGCTCAGCACCCGCCGCGGGTTGCGCATCAGGTAGCGCAGCAGCTCGAACTCGGTGGCGGTCAGCTGGATCTCCTCGCCGCCCCGGGTGACCTCGTGGGAGTCCTCGTCGAGCACCAGGTCGCCGACCACCAGCTGCGAGCCGGGCCGGACGGTGGTGGCGCCCGAGCGGCGCAGCAGGCCACGCAGCCGGGCGATCAGTTCCTCCAGGGAGAACGGTTTGGTGACGTAGTCGTCGCCGCCGGCGGTGAGGCCGCCGATCCGGTCCTCTACGGCGTCCTTGGCGGTGAGGAAGATGACGGGGACGTCGGGCTGCTCGGTGCGGATCCGGCGCATCACCTCGAGGCCGTCGAAGTCGGGCAGCATCATGTCGAGCACGATGGCGTCCGGACGGACCTCGCGGGCCATCTTGACCGCGTCCAGGCCGGAGCCGGCGGTGGCGACCTCCCAGCCCTCGTAGCGCATCGCCATGCTGAGCAGTTCGGTGAGGCTGGACTCGTCGTCCACCGTCAGGATCTTGATCGGCGTGCCGTCCGGCCTGGTCAACGCTTCGTTGCCACCGCGGGTGCTGGTCGTCATGTGTTCAATCTGTCAGGCACCTGTGGGCCCGGGCTAGGTCCCGGCTGTGGGTTTGCTGTGAGAGTCGACCGGTGCGGCCGGCGGCCGCTGGAATGATGGACGGATGGGTAACCGGGTCGTGGATGGCTGGCGGCTTGCAGCCGGCACGCTGACGGTCGTCCGGGTGCCGCCGCCGCGGGCGGTCGACCGGAATGTCGCCGGACTGGCCGCCGTGGTGGCGCCACTGGCGTTCGCGCCGGTCGCGCTGCTGGCCGGCCTGGCCGGCTTGGCGTCGTCGCTGGTGCTGCCCGCGCCGGTGGCCGCGCTGCTGGTGGTGGGCGTGGTGGCGTTGCTGACCCGGGCGATCCATCTGGACGGGCTGGCCGATACCGCGGACGGACTCGGCTCCGGCCGGCCGGCCGCTCGGGCGCTGGAGATCATGCGCCGCGGCGACATCGGGCCGATGGGCGTGGTCGCCCTGATCGTCGTGCTCGGCCTGCAGGTGGCGTCCGTGGCGGTGCTGGTGGGGCGTCCGTGGGGATGGCTGGCGGTGGCACTGGCGCTGTCCGCCGGGCGCGGGGCGCTGGTGGTCGCCGGACGCCGCGGCGTCCCGGCCGCACGACGGGACGGCCTCGGTGCGGTCTTCGCCTCCAGCGTGCCGGTGCTGGTCGCCGGCGGCCTGTGGTTGGTGCTGGCCGCGGCGTTGGCGGCCGGCCTGTGGCTGGCCGGCGGGCCCTGGTGGCTGGGGTTGCTGGCGGCCGCGGCCGGCGCCGGGCTCGCCGGGTACCTGGTGCGGACCGCGACGCGCCGCCTCGGCGGCATCACCGGCGACGTGCTGGGGGCGGCCGTGGAACTCGCCACCACCGGCATCCTGGTGGTGCTGGCCGCCGGGTGAGGAACGTCACAGCCGCAGCGGGCGTCCGGCGACCATCAGCACCACGTCGTCGCATCCGGCCGCGAGCCGCTGGTTGGTGCGTCCCAGCAGGTCGGCGAACAGGCGTCCGGAGGGATATTCCGAGACCAGCCCCCAGCCCACCTCGTTGGTGACCGCCACCAGGGTGCGCGGGTGGCGGCGCAAGGCGTCCGACAGCTCCAGCAGCGCGTCGTCGAAGAGGTGGCGCCAGTCGTCGAACGGCCGCTGCCAGCCCTCCCAGGCGTCGATCGAGCGGGTGAGCCAGGTGCCGAGACAGTCGATCAGCACCGGCGAGTCGGCCGCGGCCAGGGCGGCGGCGAGGTCGACGGTCTCCACCGTGTGCCAGTGGGTCGGGCGGCGCTTCTGGTGGCTGTACACGCGGGCCGCCCATTCGGGGTCCGCCGCCGGATCGGCGGGGTAGCCGGGGGTCAGGTAGGTCACCCGCTCGGCGTCGGCCAGCAGGCTCTCGGCGTACACCGACTTGCCCGAACGGACGCCGCCGGTGACCAGGACCTTGCGCATGCGACGACCCTACGACGCGGGCGTCCGCACCGGGTGTCGGAGCCGCCGGACGCGGGCGGCGTCAGGACGAGAGCGGCGAATCGGCCGGGGCTGGTGGTCACTGCCGTCTCTCGGGGCCGGTGTCACGGCTGGGCGGCGGAGCCGGCCTCAGCCGGCCGAGAATCCGCGCAGACCGGGGTCGGGCTCGACCCAGTCGACGGTGTGCTCGGTGACCCGTCCGGGACGTCCGCGCCGGGTGGGCTGTTCGATCAGTGCGCGGATCAGGCTGCCGAGCGCCTCGGTGCTGCCCTGCGCGCTCACCTCGACCCGCCCGTCGAGCAGGTTCTTCGCGTAGCCGACCAGCTGGAGCTCGCGGGCCAGGTCCATCGTCCACCACCGGAACCCGACGCCCTGCACGTAGCCGTCCACCCTGATCACAGCGCGTTCCATGTGCGAAACCCTAACCGGGCAGCCACGCCGCTGCCCATCGTGTCGGCGGGATCGGTTCGGTCGGTCCGGCGTCCGTCCCTCCACCGACCTTCTCGCCCACCGCGGTAAAGCCCTCCCCAACTATCTGGGCCCTCCCACCGGTGGGAGGGCCCAGATAGTTAGGGAGGGCCCCGTGTGCAGTGGCGACGGCGCCGCCGGGGGGATGGCGGCGCCGTCAGCCGAGATGTGTGAGCCCGGACGCCTCAGCGCCCCGAGCGGAGCGGCCTCAGTTCTGGGCCCTGCCCCAGCCGGCTTCCTCGGCGGCATCCTTCACGCCGTCCTTGACGGCCTCGCCGGCCTGCTTCGCCTTGGCGCCCGCCTGGTCGGCAGCACCCTCGGCCTGGAGTCGCTCGTTGTCGGTGGCATCGCCCACGGCTTCCTTGACCTTGCCGCCGACCTCTTGGGCCTTGTTCTGGATCTTGTCGCCGATACCCATGTGCTTCCTCCTTCGTCGTGCGGTTGCACCGACGCCGTCGTGGTGCGGGTTACACCGCGTCGCCAGACTAGGTCGGCCTCAGGAGGCGCCCAATCACCCCTTGGGGTGGGACGCCTACCCAGGCGATCCGGGGCCGCGGGTCAGACGATGTCGGCGACCGTGGCGTCCAGGGCGGCGAGCATCGCGTCGGCGTCCACACCGAGTGCGAGACCGTGGACGCCGCTGCCGAGCGACACCCGGCGTCCGGTGATCGAGGCGTCCGCGACCACCGGCCAGGGCGTCCGGGCACCGAACGGGGTGATCGTGCCGCGTCCGTAACCGGTGACCGCGCGGGCCGTCTCGGCGTCCGGCATCGACAGCCGGGAGACGCCGAGCAGCGCGCGCAGCTTCGGCCAGGCGATCTCGCCGTCGCCGGGGACCAGCACGAACAGGAAGTCGTCCGGGCCGCGCCGGACCACCATCGTCTTCACGATGTCCCGGGGCTGGACGCCGCGCGCGGCGGCGGCCTCCGCCAGCGAGCTCACCCGGCCGTGCCGGGTCACCCGGACGTCCAGGCCGAGGGCGCGAGCCGCAGCCGCCGCGGGCGGATCAGCCTCCGCCGCGGGATCCTCCGGCGGCATGATCAGGCGTGCAGGTAGCCGAGCAGGTGATTGCGCTCGTCGAGCAGCTGGTCGATGCGGTGCTTGACCACGTCACCGATGGAGATCACGCCGTGCAGCTCGCCGTCGACCACCACCGGCAGGTGCCGGATGCGCTGGTAGGTCATCGTGTGCGCGGTTTCCTCCAGGGTGTCGGCCGGGCCGCAGGTGAGCACGGTGGGCGTCATGATCTCGCTGACCCGCAGGCCCAGCACGTCGGCGCCGAGCGTGCCGAGCTTGCGCACCACGTCGCGTTCGCTCACGATTCCGTCGATGTGCCTGCCGTCGGAGGAGACGACCACCGCACCGATGCGGTGTTCGCCCAGCAGCGCCACGAGTTCCTCCACCGACGCCGTTGGTCCGACCGTGACGACCCCGGCGCCCTTGCCTCGGATGATGTCTTCGATCCTCATACCGGGACGTTACCTTCCGGGTAGGGGGCAGCAAAGCCAATCGCGCAACTGAGGCCGGTTACGTCGCGACCGGTCACGCCGGTCCGCCCGGCCCCGCAGTCGGTCGGGAGCGGCGTCCGGACGGCGGGCTCCCACGTGCTGGACGCCGTCGCGGGGGGCGTCCGGCGGCACCCAGTATTGTCGGCGCTGCCGATCCACCGGCCCGTGCGCTCGCCTAACTATTGAGGGCTCGCCGAACTCGGCGAGCCCTCAATAGTCAGGCGAGCGCGGGTGAGGGGCCGGTGGCTACGGTGCCCCGCCTGCGGAGAGGAAGGTCATGACGGAACCGTCCCCGGTCACCCGCGCGGTGCGCGCCGGAATCGACAGCGACCTGAGCCACGGCGCGGTGGTGCCGCCGATCTACCTGAGCACCACCTACACCTTCGCCGAGTTCGGCGTGCCCCGTCCGTTCGACTACGCGCGCCGGGGCAACCCCACCCGCAGCGCGGTGGCGGACGCCATCGCCGGCCTTGAGGGTGGCGCCGGCGCCGTGGTGACCGCCAGCGGCATGGGCGCGACCACTGCGGTGATCACGGCACTGCTGCGGCCCGGCGACGTATTGGTCGCGCCGCACGACTGCTACGGGGGATCGTGGCGGCTGTTCGACGCGCTCGCCCGCAAGGGCAACTTCGAACTGGTGCTGACCGACCTGACCGACCCGGCCGCGGCTGAGGAGACCGTCCGGACGCGCCGGCCAACGCTGCTGTGGGTGGAGACCCCGTCCAACCCGCTGCTGCGGATCAGCGACGTCGCGGCGCTCGCCGGCCTCGGTCATCAGGTCGGGGCGACGGTGGTGGTCGACAACACCTTCTGCACGCCGCTGGGGCAGCGTCCGCTGCAGCTCGGAGCCGATCTGGTCGTGCACTCGGCCACCAAATACCTCGCCGGGCACTCCGACGTGGTGGCCGGCGCCATCGTCGGCACCGACGACGAGCAGGTGCAGGAGCTGGCCTGGTGGGCCAACTGCCTCGGGGTCACCGGCGGCGCCTTCGACTCCTACCTGCTGATGCGCGGGCTGCGCACCCTGCACGCCCGGATGGCGTTGCACGAGAGCAACGGTGCCGCGGTGGTCGAGTTGCTGGCCGGGCATCCCGCGGTCGCCGCCGTGCACCACCCGAGCCGACCCGGGCACCCCGGGCATGCGCTGGCGTCCGCCCAGCAGCAGCTGTTCGGCGGCATCGTCACCTTCGAACTGCACGGCGGACTGGACGCCGCGAAGACGTTCATGGAGGGCCTGGCGCTGTTCTGTCCGGCCGAATCGCTCGGCGGCACCGAGTCGCTGGTGTCGCATCCGGGGACGATGACCCACGCGTCCATGCCGCCGGAGGTGCAGCGGGCCGCCGGCATCACCCCGGGGATGATCCGGCTGAGCATCGGCATCGAGCAGATCGACGACCTGCTCGCCGACCTGTCCGCGGCGCTCGACCGGGTGGCGCGCACCCGGGACTGACCCGCCCCCAGCCACGCCCGCACCGGACGACGTCGCCCCTGGTTCGGCAAGGCCGCGGTCCACGCGGCTCAGAACCCGGACGGCACCTGCTTGCGGGCCGGCCGCTCGACCAGCGCCCGGAGCAGGAACATCACGTTGGCGGGCCGCTCGGCCAGCCGGCGCATGAAGTAGGCGTACCAGTCGGTGCCGAACGGCACGTACACCCGCACCTGATGCCCGAGCGCCGCCAGCCGGCGCTGCTCGTCGGCCCGGATGCCGAACAGCATCTGCAGTTCGTAGGAGGACGGCGCACGATCGACCCGGTTCGCCTCGGACGCCACATGCGCGATCAGCGCGCTGTCGTGGGTGGCGAACAACGGACGCCCCGCGCCCTCGAGTAGGATCGTGGCGCACCGCTTGTAGTTGCGATCGACGGCGCTCCTGGTCCGGTGCGCGACCTCCCTCGGCTCGGCGTACGCGCCCTTGCACAACCGCACCCGCTGACCGCGCCCGGTGTGGTCGGCGCAGTCGCTGCTGGTGCGGAAGAGCATCGCCTGCAGGACGGCGCCGACCCACGGGTGTTCCGCGCGCAGGGTGCGCACCGTGCGCAGGGTCGCGTCGGTCGAGGTGTGGTCCTCCATGTCGACGGTGACGGTGGTGCCGGCCCGCTCGGCGGCCGAGCAGATCACCCGGGCGTTGTCGAGAGCCACCTCGTAGCCGTCCTTCAGCCGCGAGCCGAGCGCGGAGAGCTTGATCGACACCTCGACCCGGTCGGCCAGGCCTTCGGCGGCGAGCCGGCCGAGCAGGTCGGCGTAGGTGTCGGTCACCCGGTCGGCCTGGGCGACCGTGACCGTGTCCTCGCCCAGGAAGTCGATGGTCACCAGCAGGTTGCTGGCCAACAGTCGCCGGGTCACCCGCAGGCACTCGTCGATGGTCTCCCCGGCGACGAACCGGTCGACCACCCGCCGGGTGAACGGCAGCCCGACCAGCGCGCGCTTCACCAGGGGCGCCCGGGACATGCTCAGCAGCACTGTCTTGAGCATTCGGGCCTCCTCGGTGCACTCGACGGCCGATCGGTGGACCCGCTGGGGTCACGCCACCAGACCCTAGTGGACGCTCGCCTCCCGTGGCGCGGTCGCGGCCAACCTCCGGCCACGCGGCCCGCCGCCGGGGGCCACCGCCGCCGACGTGCGCCGAGCGGGGGCCTACCCGCGTCAGCCGTGCAGCGCGTGCACGAAGTCGAGGAACTCCTGGGACGCCAGCGAACTCACCGCGAGCACGGCGCGGTCGGCGACGGTGGCCAGCACCAGCGGATCGGTGTTGACCGCCACGAAGGACGCCTGGGCCGCCTCGGCCGCCAGGGCGTCCTGAGCGGTGTCCCCGAGCACCACCAGCGGCCCGTCGCCGGCCAGCACCCGGGCCTGGCGTCCGAGCTCGGCGCGATCGCTGACGTAGCCGCCGGAGGCGAAGCAGTCCCAGTCGATGGCGTCGAGGTCGAAGCCGGAGGTGCGCAGCTTCGTCCGGGCCCGCAACGGGGTGTTGCCGGTCAGCAGTCCGTTGCGCCAGCCCAACCGCCTGGTCAGCCGGAGCGCCTCGCGGGCGCCCGGCACCGGGACCCGCGGGGTGTGCCCGTAGAACTCGGTGGACAACCGGTCGAGGGCCTCCAGGTACTCGTCGACCCGGGACGCCGCCAGGCCCGCGGCCGCCAGGTGCACCTCGGCCAGCCGCCGGTCGGTGAACCCGTCGCGCGGCCCGGTCGGGGTGACCGGCGTCACCCCGAGCGCCGCCACGGCATCGCTGAACAGGTCGGCGCGGCCCTTGGGGCTCTGCACCAGGGTGCCGTCGATGTCCCAGAAGGCCGTGATCACGCGGACACTGTAGACGAGCGGATCCGCTGCCGGACCGGGTCGTCCCGGGCTCAGGACCGGCCGGCCGGAGCGGCGCCCAGGCCGCGCACCAGCTCGACGGTGAGCTGGTCCAGATCGTGCAGGACGGCGGACGCCCTGGCCAGCACGTCGTCCGGGGGCGTGAGGAACGGACGCGGCACCGCCACCACCGGCATCCCCGCGTTCAGGCCGGCCAGGATGCCGTTGCCGGAGTCCTCCACCACGACGGTGCGGGACGGTTCGGCGCCCAGCTGCTCGGCGACCCAGTGGAAGGCGTCCGGGGCGGGCTTGCCGCGGGCCGTCCCCTCCTCGGTGGAGCGGACCACGCTGATCAACCGGCGCACCCCTAGTGCCTCCAGCGCGTGCTCGATCAGGATCCGCGGCGATGACGACGCAACCCCGAGCGGCCAGTGGGCGGCGAGCCGGCGGACCGCCTCCCGGGCACCGGGCAGCACCGGCAGGTCGTGGTGGTAGCGCGCCAGCAGGGCGTCGATGGTGCGCCGGGCGGCGGCCTCGGCGGTGCCGCCGATGCCGACCACGTCGGACATGTAGGCCGACCATTCCGGGGTGCTCATGCCCATCATCGCCCGGCTGGCCGACTCGGGCCATTCCAGGCCGTCCTCGGCGGCCAGCTCGCGGCGCACCTCGTCCCAGACCCGCTCGGTGTCGGTGAGGGTGCCGTCCAGATCGAAGATCACCGCCTGGGTCACCGGGCCCGCTCCTTGCCGCGCCGTGTCCGCCGCCGGGTCAGGAGAGCCCGCGCAGACGCACCGAGAGGCAGGTCACGCAGCCCTCGAGCTTCTCGAACTCGCTGATGTCGACGGGCACCGGCGTGTAGCCGCGCTCGGCCAGCAGGTCGGCCGTCCGGGGTGCGGATGCCGAGATCAGCAGCCGGCCCTCGTTGAGCAGGACGACGTGCGCGCCGTCCGGCTCCGGCACCTCCAGGTACTTGGGGAAGAAGTCGGGGTCGTCGACGAACGAGGGATGCCCCAGCACGGTGCCGTCCGGCAGCGAGGTGACCGCCGACTTCAGGTGCAGCACCTTGGTGATCGGCACCTCGATGACCTGGGCGCCCAGCGGCTCCAGCGCCGCGGCCAGCTGCCGGGCGCCCTCGGAGTTGGTGCGGTCGCCGATGCCGACCCAGACGTTGCGGTCGTGCTTCAGGACGTCGCCGCCGTCCAGCGTGCCGGGGGAGCTGATCCGGGCGATCCGGTAGCCCAGGCTGCGCACCGCCAGTTCGGCGCTGGGAATCTCGGCCCGCCGCTCGGACGCCCCCGGGTGCGCGATCACGGCAACGTCGGCATAGGTGACCATGGTGTCCTCGATGAACACACCGTCGGGGCAGTCGTCCACCGGCGGCGCCTCGATGGTCTCCCAGCCGTTCGCGTGGAGCGTGGCGCGATAGCCCTCCCACTGCTGCAGGGCGCGCGCGGCGTCCACCGGCTGGCGGGTGATGTGGGTGAGCAAACCCTCCGCCAGCCGGGGGGAGGGGCGTCGGACGAGGGCTCGCTGATGATGCACGGCCCCAGTGTGGCGCCTGTGTCGCAAGCCCGGGAGACGACTCGCCGTCCGTGGACAGCCTTGTCCCGGGCCCCCCGGCGGTGGTCCTCGACCGGTGTCATCGCGGTACCACTAGCATCGGGACATGCGCGACCTGGTGACCCTCACCGTGGACACCACCCGCGAACTGGCCGAGCCGGCGGGGCCGGCGCTGCAGTTCGTGGCGCGACTCGGCGACCGGCAGCCGCCGCTGGAGGCCCTGCTGGTGGCGCCCCGGCCGGCGCCGCGACTGCTGGTCTACTTGCCGGGTTTCAACACCCCGCTCGGGCCCTGGGAGACCGCCAAGTGCCGGATGCTGGCGGAGGGCTTCGGCGAGCCGGTGCTGGTGACCGAGATCCCGGGGATGAGCAGGTTCGGCGACCCGCTGCCGGCCGGCGTCCGGAAACAGATGCTGCGCGGCGACCTCGACGCCTGGGCCGAGCTGATGGTCGACTACCAGCTCGCCGCCCTGCAGGCGGCCGGCCACCGGGTGCCGGAGAGTGTCGACCTGATCGGCTACTCCACCGGGTGCTCGCTCGCGGTCGCCGCCCTGCGACGCTGGCAGGAGGCGGCCGAGGTCCGCTCGGTGACCATGGTCGAACCGGTGTCGACTCTCTCCCGCAACCTGCTGACGCTGGAGCTGCACAACCTGGCCGACGTCCTGCGCCAGCCCGCCAGCTATGCCACGAACCACGCCCACGACTGGGTGATGCGGGCCAGGCGGCGGCAACTGCGCGAGCCGTGGGTGCGCTACGGCCCCGTCGACCTGGTGGCGATCGCCCAGGTGCTGGGCCGGCCCCACCTGCCCGGCGACCTGCCGCTGGACGGTTCGCTGGTGGTCAACCTGGTCCGTGGCGCACGCAGCGACCTGTGCCAGCGGGCGTCGTTCCGGGCGTTGCACGAGGCCGCCCCGGGCAACGGCGTGAGCGTCGAGGTGGCCGGGCTCGGCCACCCGCTGTGGCATTCGTTCCCGGTGCTGGACGCGCTCGTGCCGCTGCTGGGCGGCACCGTTCAGCAGGGCGGCGGCAGCGTGATCGAGTCGTCCGCGCCCCGGTAGCCGATGGCGATCCTGGTCACGGTACCGGTGCCGTCGACCAGATAGGCGATGTACTGGTTGGGGCTGGTGATGGCCCACTGGTTCACCGACATTCCGGCGTCCGTCATCACCGTCTGCTTCAGGGTGTCGCCGTACAGGGTCCGCAGGGTGGACAGCGGCGTTCCGACGCCGACGCCGCGGCCGCTGGGGAACGCCGGGCTGCGGATGTCGATGGCACTCACCCGGCCACCGGAGGAGTAGACCCGGACATCGCCGAGCAGATCGGTGGGCGACTGCGAGCTGCACGCGGTCGGCACCTGCTGCAGCACGCCGAGCTCGACCGCGTCCGCCCAGTCCAGGCCGAGTTTCACCGGACCCAGCCCGTCGATGATGAACGTCCAGCCCAGCCGGTTGGTGGCGTCGTTGAGGCCGCTGGTCGGCGACGGGGTCGGCGTGGGCGTGGGCGTCGGCGTCGGGGTCGGTGTCGGCGTCGTGGTCCGGGTGCGGGTGGGTCGCGGGCTGGCCGAGGTGGCGGTGGGCGTGGGCGTCGGGGTGGGAGTCGGTGTCACGACCCGGGCGGTGCTGGGCGCCGGGACGGCCCTGGTCGGGTCGCCCGGTCCGCGGACCAGGAAGAACCAGGCCAGGAACAGCGCGACGATCCCGGCCATGGTGCCGAGCGCGAGCGCCCGTCCGACGGCGCCGTCACCCTCGGGACGCCGTGGCGCTCCGCCGCGCGCCGCCGGGGCGGTGCCGGTGGGCGGCCGACCGCTGGGCGGCGAGCCGGCTGCCGGGGACGACCCGGTCGCCGCTGCGCCCCGCGGCGGCCCGGCCGCGGACGGGGTCCCGGTGTGGGCGGGACGGCTTCCGCCGCGGGTGACGGGGCCTCCGGGCTGCGTGGACCGGGTTCCGGTGGGGGCGGACGACGTCCCGGCCGGTGCTGCGGGGGAGGCCGCGCGGGGTCCCGTCGTAGACACGGTCGGGCCGCTCGCTGCGCCGGGTCCGGAGGTCCCGAGCCCGGTCGCCGGCGGCCGAGCCGCCGGCCCGGTCGGTGCGGCCGAGGAAGCCGGGGTCGCCGGCGAACCGCCGGAGGATTCCGGTGCCGGTGGCGAGCCTGCAGAGCCCCTCGGCGCCGTGGGTGACCCAGCAGAGAAGGCCGGTGCCGCGGGCGAGCCGTCGAAGGAAGTTGCCTCCGAGGGTGAGCCGGCGGAACCGGCCGGGGTCGCGGGCGAGCCTTCCGTGGACGGCTCGCCGTCTGACGGCGGGGTGGTCCGCGATCCCCGTGCCGCACTCCGAGGGAGCTCGCCGCGATAGCTGAGGCCGGCGTCCGCGTCACCGTCGGAGTGGAAGAACCAGCTGCCGTCGGCCTCGGTGTCCTCGCCCCACAGGTTGGTCTCCTCGCCGGGGTCGTCGGGACGGTCGGTTGGCACGCGGTTGTCTCCTTCGTCTCGAATCCTGCCGACGTCCAATCTGACATGCCGGGCCGGCTCCGCGGCGCAGACTCCCGCCCGGGGGGTGCCGCGTCCGAACCGGGCGCCGGCTCGTTCTCCCTTGCCAGGCGTCCGGGACCGACCCCGTCCGCGATCGGCTAAGAACTTCCCGCAGCTTCCTCGGTCTCGAACCGCGGGCGGGGAATACCTGCGCCACGCTCATAGTTGAGTCAGGTGCGCTCAACCTTGCGATTGAGCGTGTTAGGCTCAACAACGTGGCCGGTGTGGAAGCCGGCATGAAGAACATCACACACTGGAGGAACACGCAATGGCTCGTGCAGTAGGCATCGACCTCGGCACCACCAACTCGGTCATCGCCGTCCTTGAGGGCGGCGAGCCCACCGTCATCCCCAACGCCGAGGGCGCCCGCACGACGCCGTCGGTGGTGGCTTTCACCAAGAACGGCGAGGTGCTGGTCGGCGAGGTCGCCAAGCGTCAGGCCGTCACCAACGTCGACCGCACCATCCGCTCGGTGAAGCGCCACATGGGCACCACCTGGAGCGTGGACATCGACGGGAAGAAGTACACCGCGCAGGAGATCAGCGCCCGCGTCCTGCAGAAGCTGAAGCGGGACGCCGAGGCGTACCTGGGCGAGCCGGTCACCCACGCGGTGATCACCGTGCCCGCCTACTTCTCCGACGCCGAGCGGCAGGCCACCAAGGAGGCCGGTGAGATCGCGGGCCTGACCGTCGACCGGATCATCAACGAGCCGACGGCGGCCGCCCTGGCCTACGGCCTGGACAAGGGTCACGTCGAGCAGACCGTGCTGGTCTTCGACCTCGGCGGCGGTACCTTCGACGTGTCCTTGCTCGAGATCGCCGACGGCGTCTTCGAGGTGAAGGCCACCAAGGGCGACAACCGGCTCGGCGGCGACGACTGGGATCAGCGCATCGTCGACTGGCTGGTCAAGCAGTTCAAGAACGCCAACGGCATCGACCTGAGCAAGGACAAGATGGCCCGGCAGCGGCTGCAGGAGGCCGCCGAGCGCGCCAAGATCGAGCTGTCGTCCACTCAGGAGACCTCGATCAACCTGCCCTACATCACCGCCGGCGCCGAGGGTCCGCTGCACCTGGACGAGAAGCTCACCCGGGCCGAGTTCCAGCGGATGACGCAGGACCTGCTGGACCGCTGCCGCTCGCCGTTCAACGCGGTGATCTCCGACGCCAACACCTCGGTCGGCAAGATCGACCACGTCATCCTGGTCGGCGGCTCCACCCGGATGCCGGCCGTGGTCGACCTGGTCAAGGAGCTGACCGGCGGCAAGGAGCCCAACAAGAGCGTCAACCCGGACGAGGTCGTCGCGCTGGGCGCCGCGCTGCAGGCCGGCGTGCTGAAGGGCGAGGTGAAGGACGTGCTGCTGCTCGACGTCACCCCGCTGAGCCTCGGCATCGAGACCAAGGGCGGCGTGATGACCAAGATCATCGAGCGCAACACCACCATTCCGACCAAGCGGTCCGAGGTGTTCACCACCGCCGAGGACAACCAGCCGTCGGTGATGATCCAGGTCTACCAGGGCGAGCGTGACTTCGCCCGCGACAACAAGTCGCTGGGCAACTTCGAGCTCACCGGGCTGATGCCGGCGCCGCGCAACGTGCCGCAGATCGAGGTCACCTTCGACATCGACGCCAACGGCATCGTGCACGTCCACGCCAAGGACCTGGCCACCGGCAAGGAGCAGTCCATGACGGTGACCGGCGGTTCCGCGCTGGGCAAGGACGACATCGACCGGATGGTCAAGGACGCCGAGAGCCACGCCGAGGAGGACCGCAAGCGTCGCGAGGCCGTCGAGATGCGCAACGAGGCGGACGCCCTGGCGTTCCGCACCGAGAAGCTGATCGCCGAGAACGCCGACTCGATCACCGACGACGTCAAGGCACCCGTCGAGGAGTCGCTGGCCAAGCTGAAGGAGGCCCTGGCCGGCGACGACAACGACGCGGTGAAGAGCGCCATGGACGACCTGAACACCAAGGCGTCCGCGATGGGTCAGGCGATGTACGCCGCGGCCCAGGCCAAGCAGGCCGACGAGGCGCAGGCCCCGACGTCCGAGGGCCAGGACGCGCCGTCGTCCGGTGCCGATGACGACGTCGTGGACGCCGAGATCGTCGATGATGAGGACAACGACAAGAAGTGAGGCCGTCGGCCGGTCCGTGGGTGCACGCCACCCGCGGGCCGGCCGCGCAAAGGAGAATCAGTGAGCAAGCACGAGCAGCAGCCCGCAGCTGAGCCGACCCCGACCTCGCCCGCGGACGCCCCCGGGGCGTCCGAGCCGATCGTCGCCGAGGAGTCGGCGGACGACGTGGCCGAGGCGCCCGGCCAGCCCGCCGCGGCGTCCGGTGAGCCCGTCGCGGCCGCCAAGATCGCCGAGCTGGAGGAACTGGCCGCCGAACGAACCCACGACCTGCAGCGGCTCCAGGCCGAGTACGCCAACTACAAGAAGCGGGTCGACCGCGACCGCGCGCTGGCCCGCCAGGGCGGCGTCGAGGCGGTCGTGCTGGACCTGCTCCCGGTGCTGGACAGCATCGAGGCGGCCCGCGAGCACGACGAGCTCACCGGCGGCTTCAAGCTGGTCGCCGAGGAGCTCGAGCGGCTGACCGCCAAGTACGGGCTGACCGTCTACGGCGAGGTGGGGGACGAGTTCGACCCCAACATCCACGAGGCCCTGATGCAGGTGCCGATGGAGGGAGTCGAGGTCACCACCGTGTCCGCGCTGATGCAGAAGGGCGTCCGGCTGAACGAGCGGGTGCTCAGGCCGGCGCGGGTGGGCGTCGCCGAGCCGGAGTGAAACCCCGGTCGAGACGGGCCGCCGGCCGCGCTCGGCCAGACCGGCTGAAGCAGGAACCGCTGGTCGAGCTTGTCGAGACCACGCACGATGGACACACGAAAGGAGGCGTCAGGACATGAGCACCAAGGACTGGCTCGAGAAGGACTACTACAAGGTCCTCGGCGTCTCCTCCGACGCCAAGCCGGACGACATCAAGAAGGCGTTCCGGAAGCTGGCCCGGGAGAACCATCCCGACCAGAACCACAACAACCCCACCGCTGAGCAGCGCTTCAAGGACATCTCCGAGGCCAACTCGGTGCTGTCCGACCCGAAGAAGCGCAAGGAGTACGACGAGGCCCGCAGCCTGTTCAGCGGCGGCGGCTTCCGGTTCCCGGGTGGCGGCCAGGGGCCCTCGATGGAGGACCTGTTCCGCAACGCGGGCGGGGGAGCGGCCGGCGGCAACATCTCCGACCTGTTCGGCAACCTGTTCGGCGGCACGTCGACCCGGCGGACCACGACCGGCCGCGGGCCGCGGCGGGGCCAGGACATCGAGGGTGAGGCGACCATCGACTTCACCGACGCGGTGGCCGGGGTGACCGTCACCATGCAGACCGTGTCCGACGAGGCCTGCGCGGCCTGCTCGGGCACCGGCGCGAAGTCGGGCACGCTGCCGAAGGTCTGCCAGACCTGTCAGGGCAGCGGCATGCAGACCTCGACCTCGGGCGGCGTGTTCGCGGTCAGCGAGCCGTGCCACGACTGCCGCGGACGCGGCCTGATCGTCGAGGAGCCGTGCCCGGTCTGCGGCGGCTCCGGACGGGGACGGTCGACCAAGTCGATGCAGGTGCGGATCCCGGCCGGCGTGACCGACGGGCAGAAGATCCGGATCAAGGGCAAGGGTGGTGCCGGCGAGAACGGCGGCGCGCCCGGAGACCTGTACGTGCTGGTGCACGTCCGGCCGCACAAGCTGTTCGGCCGCAAGGGCGACAACCTCACCCTGACCGTGCCGGTGACCTTCACCGAGGCGGCGCTCGGCGCCGACATCTCGGTGCCGACGCTGTCCGGCCAGCGGGTCACCCTCAAAATCGGTCCGGGCACGCCCAACGGGCGCACCTTCCGGGTCCGTGGCAAGGGCGTGCACAAGGCCGACGGCAGTACCGGCGACCTGTTGGTGACGGTCGAGGTGCAGGTGCCGAACGCCCTCAACGACACCGCCAAGGAGGCGCTGGCCAGCTTCGCCGCGGCGATGGGCGACGACTCCGACCCGCGGGCCTCCCTGTACGGAGGCTGAGATGACCAGCTCGTCCGGCTTCCTGCCGCAGCGGATCGACTCCGACGCCCCGATCTTCGTCATCTCGGTGGCCGCCCAGCTCGCCGAGATGCACCCGCAGACGCTGCGCGGCTACGACCGGGTCGGCCTGGTGGTGCCGCGCCGCGCCCGCGGCCGCGGCCGCCGCTACTCGCTGCGCGACATCGCCAAGCTGCGGCACATCCAGCACCTGTCGCAGCACGAGGGCATCAACCTGGAGGGGATCCGGCGCATCCTGGCGCTGGAGGACGAGCTGGACGCCCTGCGCGGCCAGTTGGCCAAGGTGGCCGAGCTGGTGGCCGCGCTGCAGACCGAGCCGCGGGCGTCCCGGGTCTTCACCGCGGCGTCCGCCGGCGACGTCCATCTCGGACGCCGCGCTGCCCGGCGTCCGACGCTGGCGCTGCCCGGGCGTCCGCTGGTGCACCCCGAGGACGTCTGACTCCTCCGTCCGGCCCTCACCCCAACCCTCTACCGCTCGCCGAACTATGTGCCGCTCGCCGAATTCGGCGAGCGGTAAGTAGTTCGGCGAGCGTTTGGCGTGAGCAGGCGGCTCAGGCCTGACGCGTCCGCCGGGCCTCGATGAACGAGCGGACGCCGACGGCGAGATACCCGACCAGCAGGACGAACATCACCAGGCTGGCCCAGATGGCGCCGGGACGCTCGGCGGTGCCGGCGACCAGCTGACCCACCTTGGCCACGTTCATCACCGATCCGAGGGCACCCAGCAGGGCCACCGCCAGAGCGCCGTGGATCGCGTGCCGATGCAGGTTCGGGTTCCGGGCCAGCCAGCCGGCGACCAGCAGCAGCACGCCCGCCGCGCTGGGGATCAGGGCGGTCAGGCTGGCCCCGCCGGTGGCCAGATAGGCGATCACTCCGGTGAGGGTGAGCAAGCCACCGGTGGCCAGGGTGAGTTTGGTGATCACGGCGTTCGTCCTCTCGTCGTTGAGACGATCGTCTCACGACTGCGTGCGCGAGGATTCCGCGACCGCCCGTGGTCGTCGGTGCAGGAACTCGAACGCGGCGGACGTCGCGCCAGCCGTCCGGGGAGGGTCGCTCGGCCACGCCCCGCCGGGATGCGGACGATCCGACGAGCGATCTCCCGGAAACTCACGGACCGGGCCGGCAGGTTGGGGGCGATGTGCCTCTCACGACCACCCCTACCGCCAGCACCCCGTCCGCGGCTTGATGCAGGAAAGAGACCCTGCGGGGTCCGCTGATACCCCGGAAGTGTCGGTGGCCCGCGGCATCCTGGAGGCATGGCACAGAACAGGCACTCGATCGTCCCTCCCTATCTGCTGCGGCGACTCGCCGAGAGCGCAGAGCCGAGGGTCGCCGACGTCGCCCAGCGGACGCTGTCGACGAACCGCTCGCTGTGGCAGGGGCGCGGCGCCGTCGCTGCCACGCCCGCCCGCTCGTCGGCCGTCGTGGTCGAGGCCGGCCCGCGACGCGAGATCAGCACCGCGAACAACACCGAGACGCTGCCGGGCACGCCCGTGCGGCAGGAGGGCGATCCGGCGACCGGCGATGTCGCCGCCGACGAGGCCTACGACGGGTTCGGGGCCACCTGGGAGCTCTTCCACGACGCCTACGGCCGCGACTCGATCGACGGCGCCGGCATGCTGCTTCCGGGCACGGTGCACTACGGCGAGGGGTATGACAACGCCTTCTGGGACGGCTCCCGGATGGTGTTCGGCGACGGTGACGGCCAGATCTTCGGACGCTTCACCGCCAGCCTCGAGGTGATCGGTCACGAGCTGACCCACGGCGTCACCGAGCGCACCGCCGGCCTGGTCTATTCGGGGCAGCCGGGCGCCCTCAACGAGCACATCTCCGACGTCTTCGGCAGCCTGGTCAAGCAGCGCCGCCTCGGCCAGGACGCCGCAGCGGCAGACTGGCTGATCGGTGCCGACCTGCTGCTGCCCGGCGTCGCCGGGGTGGCGATCCGCAGCATGATCGCCCCCGGCACCGCCTACGACGATCCGCGGCTGGGCAAGGACCCGCAGCCCGACCACATGGACCGGTTCGTCACCACCACCGACGACAACGGTGGCGTGCACATCAACTCGGGCATCCCGAACCGCGCCTTCGCGCTGGCCGCACGAGCGATCGGCGGCGAGGCGTGGAGGGCGGCCGGGCAGGTCTGGTACGACGTTCTCACCGGAGGCGCCCTCGGCGATCGCGCGGATTTCGCCGGCTTCGCCACCCTCACCGTCGAGGCCGCGGTGGCCCGTTTCGGCGACGGCAGCCCCGAGCACACCGCGATCGCCGACGGCTGGCGCCAGGTCGGCCTCGACCGGCCCGCCTCGGTCGAGCCCGGGACGGCGCCCGGCGCGCCCGCGGACGCCCAGCTGCTGCTTCGCCGCACCGGCGGCATCACCGGTGTAGCCCGCGAGCGCCGGACCTCCCTGGACGCGTTGCCGCGCTCCGACGCCAGGAAGTGGAACTCGCTGCTGAGCTCGAACGCGCTGGTGGACGTCGCCGGCGGGCACCCGGTGCGGGACGGGTTCTGCTATCGGGTGGCCTGCGAGGCGCTGTCGGTCGACGTCACGGTGGCCGAGGAACGCCTCACCAGGTCGCAGCGCAACCTGTTCCAGCGCACCCTGCTGGGCGAGGGCGAGTAGCGGGCGCCGGCCCGTCCGGTTGGCCCGCGGCCGAACCGCGGCCGATACTGGGCGGACGCAGCGTTGCACCACAGGAGGGGCCGATGGCAACCAAGGCGCCGATCGAGGACGCCGGCGACGCCCGGATGTCCCTGGGATCGCCGAAGAGCTACGGCGCCGGCGTGCCGGGTGTGCTGCGCGCGCTGGGCACGGCCGGCAGGCAGATGGGAGTCGTCCGGTCGGTGCTCACGCTGGCCACGGTCAACCAGAAGGACGGTTTCGACTGCCCGGGGTGCGCCTGGCCCGATCCCGATCACCGGCACGCCGCCGAATTCTGCGAGAACGGTGCCAAGGCGGTCGCGGAGGAGGCGACCGTCCGCCGGGTGACGCGCGAGTTCTTCGCCACCCATTCGGTCGCCGAGCTGGCCACGCGTTCCGACCACTGGCTCGGTCAGCAGGGGCGGCTCACCGAGCCGATGGTGCTGCGCGAGGGCCAGACCCACTACGAACCGATCGGCTGGGACGAGGCGTTCGATCTGATCGCCGACGAACTGGGTGGCCTGGACGACCCCGACGAGGCGATCTTCTACACCTCGGGACGGACCTCCAACGAGGCGGCGTTCGCCTATCAGCTGTTCGTCCGGGCGTTCGGCACCAACAACCTGCCCGACTGCTCGAACATGTGTCACGAGTCCAGCGGCTCGGCGCTCGGGCAGACCCTCGGCATCGGCAAGGGCACCGTCACGCTGGACGACATCCACAACGCCGAGCTGGTCATCATCGCCGGTCAGAACCCGGGCACGAACCACCCCAGGATGCTGTCCGCGCTGGAGCGGACGAAGGCGAACGGCGGCCGGATCATCGCCGTGAATCCGCTGATCGAGGCCGGTTTGAAGGCGTTCCGCAACCCGCAGACCATCCGCGGCGTGCTGCGCGGCGGGGTCGACATCGCCGACGACTACCAGCAGATCCGGCTGAACGGCGACCTGGCCTTCTTCCAGGGCCTGAACAAGCTGCTGCTGGAGGCCGACGCGCTCGACCATGCCTTCATCGCCGCGCACACCAGCGGGTTCGACGAGGCCCGGGCACATCTCGACGCGCTGGACTGGGCCGACGTCGAACGGGCCGCGGGCCTGCGGCGGGCCGACCTGGAACGGGTCGCCGAGCAGGTGCGGGCGGCCGGGTCGATCATCGTCTGCTGGGCGATGGGTCTCACCCAGCACAAGAACTCGGTGCCCACCATCCGCGAGATCGTCAACTTCCTGTTGCTGCGCGGCAACGTCGGACGCCCCGGAGCCGGCGCCTGCCCGGTGCGCGGCCACTCCAACGTCCAGGGTGACCGCACGGTGGGCATCAACGAGCGCCCGCCGGCGGCCTTCCTCGACTCCCTCGACCGGCACTTCGGCATCGCCTCGCCGCGCAAGCACGGCCACGACGTCGTCGGCGCGATCCGGGCCATGCGCGACGGCCGCTGTGGCGTGTTCCTGGCCGTCGGCGGCAACTTCGTCCGGGCCACCCCCGACTCGAAGGTCACCGAGGCCGCGATGCGCAACGTCGGCCTCAGCGTCCAGGTCTCGACCAAGCTGAACGGTTCGCACGCGGTCACCGGACGGCGGGCGCTGATCCTGCCCACCCTGGGTCGAACCGAGCGCGACCGCACCGGCGGGCGGGACCAGTTCGTCACCGTCGAGGACTCGATGGGGATGGTGCACGCCTCCCGGGGACGGCTGGCGCCGGCCACCGACCGGCTGCGCTCCGAGGTCGACATCGTCTGCTCGATCGCGGAACGCACGGTCGGCTCCGCGCGCGTCGACTGGGCGGCGATGCGCGCCGACTACGCCACCGTCCGCGGCCACATCGAGGCCTGCATCCCCGGGTTCGAACGCTACGAACAGCGGGTGAACACCCCGCTGGGCTTCGCGCTGCCGAACGGTCCGCGGGACTCGCGCACCTTCAACACCGCGACCGGCAAGGCCCGGTTCACCGTCAACGAGCTGACCGTGATCGAGGTGCCGCCGGGGCATCTGCTGCTGCAGACGGTCCGCAGCCACGACCAGTTCAACACCACCATCTACGGCATGGACGACGTGTACCGCGGGGTGCGGGCCGGACGCCGGGTGCTGTTCATCCATCCCGGCGATCGAGCCGACCTGGGCTTGCCTGAGGGCGCCGTGGTCGACCTGATCTCGGTCTGGCCGGGGCAGGGGGGCACCGAGGAGCGCCGCGCGCACGCCTTCCGGCTGATCGACTATCCGACCGCCCGAGGCTGCGTCGCCGCGTACTTCCCGGAGACCAACGTGCTGGTGCCGCTGGACTCGGTCGCCGACGAGTCGGGGACGCCCACCTCGAAGTCGATCGTGATCCGCGTGGAGCCGGCCGGCGACGGACCGGTCGGGTGGCGGTGATGGGTCGGGTCACCCAGCGGGTGCGGGCCGTCCGGGTCGACGCCGACGGTGCCCGGCGGCGCGAGGAGCGGCTGGCGGTCGAGGAACCGCTCGAGCTGCGGGTGGCCGGAACGCCGCACGCGGTCACCATGCGCACCCCCGGGCACGACATCGAACTGGCGCACGGCTGGCTGCACGCCGAAGGGGTGATCGCCGACGCCGCCGGCGTGCTGCGGGCCCAGTACTGCGCCGGGTCGGTGACCGACGAGGAGACCGGCACCGGGGTCAACACCTACAACGTGCTCGACCTGGTGCTGGCCGCAGGGGTCGCGCCGCCCGCAGTCCGCGGCAGCTTCACCTCCAGCGCCTGCGGGGTGTGCGGCACCGACTCGATCGAGGCACTGTCCCGGCAGGGCCGCTGGAACCTCGGCGACGACGATGCGCGGGTCTCCGCCGCGCTGCTGCTGTCGCTGCCGGAACGGCTGCGCCCGTTGCAGCCGACCTTCGACTCGACCGGCGGGGTGCACGCCGCCGGGCTGTTCGACCTCGATGGCCGGGCGTTGGTCGTCCGCGAGGACGTGGGCCGCCACAACGCCGTCGACAAGGTGGTCGGCTGGGCGCTGCTGAACGGACGGCTGCCGCTGCGCGGCACGGTGCTGCAGGTCAGCGGGCGGTTGTCCTTCGAGCTGGTGCAGAAGGCCTACCTGGCCGGCATCCCGATCGTCTCCGCTGTCTCGGCGCCCAGCTCCCTGGCGGTCGACACCGCCCGCCACCTCGGGTTGACCGTCGCCGCCTTCGTCCGCGGTTCTTCGCTCAACCTGTACGCGCACCCGCACCGCGTCCGCACCTGAATCGCGGGGACGGTTCCGTTTCGGTTCGGGGGACGGTTCCGTTTCGGTTCAGGGTTCGGGGGACGGTTCCTTTCCGGTTCGGGGGACGGTTCCGTTTCGTTTCAGGGAACCGTCCCTTTCCGGTTCAGCGGACCGTCCCGCCCAGACCGGAGGCCGGTTGCCCGGGCCGCCTCGAAGGCTGGGCTCATCCCCACGCGGGTGGCACGCCCGCGGCTCGACCGGCAGGCTGAGGGGATGGACCTGGACGAGGTGGCCGCCGAGCTCTACGGCACCGATCTGGACGACTTCATGGCGGCCCGGACGCGGCTGGTGGCGCACGCGCGTGCCGACAAGGACCGTCCGCTCGCCACGGCGGTGGCCGGGCTGAAGAAGCCGACCCGGTCGGCCTGGCTGGTGAACCTGCTGGCCCGCGACGCGTCCGACCGGTTGGGCCGGCTGAGCGACCTGGCGGCGCAGATGGCGGCGGCGCATCAGGGCCTCGACGTCCAGGCGTTGCGCACCTTGGGCACCGAACGCCAGCAGTTGGTCAGCGCGCTGACGGCCGATGCCCTCGCGGCCGGTGCGCAACGCGGGTACCAGGCGACCGAGGCGGTCCGCGCGGAGGTGGCCGGCACCATCGCGGCAGCGGTGGCCGACGCCGGGGCACTCGCCGAGGTGCTGACCGGACGAACCGTGAAACCGCTGAGCTACTCGGGTTTCGGGTTCCCGTTGACGGCCGGCGCGGCTCCGGCGCCCGCACCCGCCACCGAGGACAAGGCGGTCACCGCAGACGATCCGGACGCCTCGTCCGACCCGGCGCGGGAGGCTCGCCGACAGGCCGAGGCCGCCCTCGAGCGGGCGACCCAGGCGCTGCAGCAGGCCAGGGCCGACGTGCAGCAGGCCGACGCCGCAGCGTCGGACGCCGGCGAGCGGCTCGACCGGGCCAGTCAGGAGGTCGCCGACCTTCGTGCCGAGCTGCGCCGCGCCGAGGAGACCGAAACCGACGCCCGGCGCGCCGCCGGCGAGGCCGCGGATCGGCTGCACGACACTCGCACCGGCGTCCAGCAGGCGGAGCAGGCGCTCGCCGAGGCCGCCCGGGCGCTGGCCGCCGTCGAAGCGGGCTGAGTGTGTGCCGGCTGCGTTGCCTGCCGATCCGAGACCGGTCGAACACAACGGCGCGTCCGGGGACGCGTTGAGTCAGGAGCCGAGCGCGGCCGGGTCGTAGTCGAGGCAGGCGCGGCTCGTCCGTCGCGCGCCGATCAGCGCGACCACCTTCTGGTGCTCGGGATGCACCGCGTAGCGCTGCAGCGCCGAGACGTCGGTGAAGACCGAGTAGATCGCCAGGTCGAAGGTGTTGTCGAGTCCCGGCTGCGGGGTGATCACCTCGAACTCGGCGATCCCGTCGATCAACCCCGGCAGCGCCCGCAACGCGTCGGCGACCAACGCGACGTTGGTCGCCTTGTCGGCGCCCTCGGCGTGCTCGGCGAACTCCCAGGCCACGATGTGCTTGATCATGCGCTCAACCTACTGGCCGGACGCCCGCCACCGTGGCCGGTTCGCACCGATGGCCCGCTCACCGACCGGTCACCGGCTGGCCTACCGTGGGGCCGTGGACGACTTCCTGGTGGATCGGGTGCTGCTCGCCGTCGAGCAGGTGCCGCCCGGCACCGTCACCTCCTACGGCGACATCGCCCGGGTGGTCGGCACAGGTCCACGTCAGGTGGGTGCCGTGCTCAGCCGGTACGGCACCGACGTCCCCTGGTGGCGGGTCACCGGGCACGACGGCACCATGGCGTCCGGGCTGGTCGGACGCGCCCGCGAGCGCTGGGCGCAGGAGGGCATTCCGGTCAACGCCTCCCGTACGGGGTGCCGGATCGCGGCCTGCCGGGCCGACCAGGTCGCCCTGATGCACGCCTACACCGGGGCGCTGGAGGCGCTGCTGACGCGATCCGGGACGCCGCTGCCGCGGATCGGCGGGCCGGCCACCCGGGCGCTGACCGGGATCGGGATCGCCCACCTCGAACACCTGCTCGACCGGACCAGGGACGAGCTGCTCGCCACCCACGGCGTCGGACCGAAGGCGGTGCGGATCATCGAGGACGCGCTCGCCGAGCACGGCTGGCGGCTGCGGGAGAGCCCCGGCCTCCGCGGCGAGTGAACCGGATCAGGAGCCGTCCGCCCGAGCGACCGCCGCCCGCATCCGGGCCACCTCGGCCGGGGTCGCCTCCCTGGACACCGCCGGAATCTCGAACATGTGCCGCCGCAGCGGGGCAGGGATGGCCGCCACCACCTCAGCCGGCGCGGTCAGTGCCTTGTCGTAGAGCACCAGTCCCCGCACGTAGAACAGATCGACGAATTTGACCTGACCGGCGGCGTCGCGCATCACGTTGCCTGGGTTGTCGTCCAGCGGCCCGCACCAGGGCAGCCCCGACTCGGCCTCGCGATGCACCCGAGCGATCAGCCGGGCCGCCATGGCCAGCTCGGGATCCTCCCGCCGCGACCGGTGCTCGTGCAGCCGTGCGTGCCAGCGCCCAGTCTGCGCGGCCGGCACCGGGTGGAGGAATTCCATCACCATCAGGTGGCCGCCGCCGTCGAGTGGGCACTCGGCGTCCAGCCGGGGCAGATAGCGGTTGCCGGCGCCCTCGCGGTAGAGCCGGACGGTGAACGGGGCGGCCGGGTCGAACGGGCTCACCCGGGCCGCCATCCGTCCGGAGCGGGAGCGGTGGGCGCGGGCCCAGTCGCCCTCGCCGCACAACGCCCAGCCCTGCCCGGCCAACCAGGCCTCGACCTCGTCGTGCCGCGGCGGTGTGGGTCGTCCGTCGACCCAGCCGAGCAGCTCACGCACCTCGTCGTCCACGGCGCCGACGATAGCCGCCGGCGCCACGGCGCTAGTCCCGGTCGACCGGGAGCACCTCCAGCCGCGGGTACTCGGGCTTCCACATCCGCTGGTAGATGTCGTTGATCGGGCTGGTCATCGGCGTCCGCGCCAGGCCCTGTTCCTCGGCGGTCCGCGCCACCGCCATCGCCACGGCGGCCGCGACCAGTCTCAGGTCGCCCATCGACGGCAGCAGCGAGGCGCCCGGACGGTACTCGTTGACCAGCCCGGCCAACGCGGCGGCCGCGGAGTAGATCATCTCGTCGCTCACCCGGGTGGCCCGCACCACCGACACACCCAGCCCGAGACCGGGGAAGATCAGTGCGTTGTTGGCCTGCCCGATGGCGTGGTAGACCTCGCCGTGCCGGATGGTGCCGTACGGGCTGCCGGTCGCGATCAGCGCCCGGCCGTCCGTCCAGGTCAGCAGATCGGCCGGGTGCGCCTCCGAACGGGAGGTCGGGTTCGACAGCGGCATGATGATCGGCCGCTCACAGCCCTGCGCCATCGCCGTCACCACCGGCTGGGTGAACGCGCCGGTCTGCGCCGACGTGCCGATCAGGATGGTCGGCTGCACCGCGCGCACCGTCTCGTCCAGGGTGATCCGGGACGGGTCGGTCACCTGCCAGCCCTCCACCTCGGAACGCGGACGCGCGTAGGGCTGCTGATAGTCCCGGACGCCGGCGTTGCCCTCGACGATCAGGCCGCGGCTGTTGAACGCGTAGAACTGACCGTGGGCGCGGTCGGCGTCCAGGCCGTCGCGGATCATCGCCTCGCGGATGATGTCGGCGATCCCGACGCCCGCGGTGCCGGCGCCGAACACCACCACCCGGTGCTGCCGCAGCGGCACGCCGGTCAGCCGGACCGCGGCCAGCACCGCCGCCAGCACCACCGCCGCGGTGCCCTGGATGTCGTCGTTGAAGGTGCAGATCCGGTCGCTGTAGCGCTCCAGGATGCGGTGCGCGTTGCCGGCGCCGAAGTCCTCCCAGTGCAGCATCGCATTGGGGAACTTCTTGGTGACCGCGGTCACGAAGGCCTCGATGAAGGCGTCGTAGCGGTCCCCGCGCACCCGGGCGTGGCGCTCACCGAGATACACCCCGCTGTGCAGCAGGCCGAGGTTGTCGGTGCCGACGTCCAGCACGATCGGGACGGCCCGGCGCGGATGGATGCCGGCCGCGGCGGTGTAGACGCCGAGCTTGCCGAGCGCGATCTGGATGCCGCCGATGCCCTGGTCGCCGATGCCGAGGATGCCTTCGGAGTCGGTCACCACGACCAGGTCGACGTCGTCGCCCTCCAGCTCGTAGTTGTCCAGCGACTGCTCGATCAGTTCGGGTCGGTCGATCGACAGGAACAGCCCGCGGGGGCCGACGTACTCGTGGCTGAACCGCTCGATCGCCTCGCCGATGGTCGGGGTGTAGACGATCGGCAGCATCTCTTCGAGGTTCTCGCTGAGCAGCCGGTAGAACAGCACCTCGTTGCGGTCCCGCAGCTGGGACAGGTAGATGTACTTGGCCAGCGGGGACGGCGAGCGGCTGTACTGCGCGTAGGTGCGGCGGAGCTGCTCCTCAATGGTGCTGACCTGGCCGGGGAGCAGGCCGGAGAGCTCCAGTTCGGCGCGCTGCTCCACGGTGAACGCGGTGCCCCGGTTCGCGACCGGGTTGCGCAGGATCCGGCGTCCCCGGGCCCGCACCCGCAGCACGATCTCGCTGTTGCTGGTGGTCACCAGATGAAAGTCGCTGTGGCGCAATTCAGGATCCTTCGACGGCGGGGTTCCGGTGAGCCTATCGCCCGCCGCCGTCCCGGGGATCGCCCAGCCGGCGGCCGGTTGTTCCAACGAGCGGAATACCGGCTCTGCGGCTATGGTTGAGTCAAGTGGACTCAACTTTGGTTTTCCTTCAGGAGACACGCTAGACAATGGACACTTCCAAGCTCACTGCCAAGAGCCGGGACGCGGTCTCGGCCGCCCTGCGCAACGCGCTCACCAACGGCAACCCCAGCGCCGAGCCGGTGCACCTGCTGCACGCGCTGCTGATGGTGCCCGACAACACCGTCGGCACCCTGCTCAGCGCCGTCGGCGCCGACCCCAAGGTGGTCGACGCGGCCGCCCAGGGGGCGATCACCAAGCTGCCCAGCGCGTCCGGCAACTCGGTCAGCCAGCCGGGTCTGTCCGGCAGCTTCGCCCGGGTGCTGGCCGACGCCGAGACCCGCGCCGAGCAGCTGGGTGACGAGTTCGTCGCCACCGAGCACCTGATGATCGGCCTGGCCGCCATCGTCAGCGACGCCCAGAAGATCCTGCTGCAGTTCGGCGCCGACGCGAAGAAGCTCACCGCCGCGTTCAACGACGCCCGCGGCGACAAGCGGATCACCTCGGCCGAGCAGGAGGGCGGCGAATCCACCCTCGACAAGTACTCCGTCGACCTGACCGCGCGGGCCCGTGAGGGCAGGCTCGACCCGGTGATCGGACGCGACACCGAGATCCGCCGGGTGGTGCAGGTGCTGGCCCGGCGCACCAAGAACAACCCCGTGCTGATCGGGGAACCCGGCGTCGGCAAGACCGCCGTCGTCGAGGGCCTGGCCCAGCGGGTGGTCGCCGGCGACGTCCCCGACTCGCTGAAGGGACGCCGCGTCGTCTCCCTCGACCTGGCCTCGATGGTCGCCGGTGCCAAGTACCGGGGCGAGTTCGAGGAGCGGCTGAAGGCCGTGTTGAACGAGATCCGGGACGCCGAGGGCCAGGTGATCACCTTCATCGACGAGCTGCACACCGTGGTCGGCGCGGGCGCGTCCGGCGACTCCTCGATGGACGCCGGCAACATGCTCAAGCCGATGCTGGCCCGCGGCGAGCTGCGGATGATCGGCGCCACCACCCTGGACGAGTACCGCGAGCGGATCGAGAAGGACCCGGCGCTGGAGCGCCGCTTCCA
>JBGALC010000043.1:0-28599 GCA_044224095.1 Micropruina sp.
TCCGGGCCAAGCAGCACTACGACAAGATCTACTCCGGCAGCGGCCACGACGAGCCGATCCACGACATCATCGACGCGTCGGGACCGTTCCACTACTTCCACGGCGGCCGCTACGTCACCGGCACCTGGCAGAAGGCGTCCGTCTCGGAGCCGTTCTCGTTCGCCCTCGACGACGGCAGCCCGCTGGTGATGGCGCCAGGCCAGACCTACGTGGAGCTGCCGGACAAGAAGGCCAAGATCGGCATCAAGAGCTGACGGGAGACCGCGGCGGCGGGCCGTTCGGCCGCGTTGAACCGAAAAGGAACCGTCCCCTGAACCGGGGGACGGTTCCTTTCCCGTTCAGGGGACGGTTCCTTTCCCGTTCACAGCACCGCGCCGGGGACGTAGCCGGCGGCGTCCGGGTACAGCTTGGCGATCCGCTTGACCTTGTCGGCGACGTCGTCCACCTGGTCACGGGCGGCTCCGGTGAGTTCCAGCGGGTCCGCCTGGGTCGCCTTCAACCGCTTGCGGCTCAGCCCCAGCCGGGGGTCGGACGCCAGCCGCTCGAGCAGGTCGTTGGTGCGGGCTCCGCCGCGCAGGTCCAGGGCGACCGCTACGGCGTGCTCCTTGATCGCCTCGTGCGCCAGCTCGCGTCCGACACCGGCCTGCACCGCAGCCATCAGCACCTTGGTGGTGGTCAGGAACGGCAGGTAGCGGGCCAGCTCGGCCTCGATCACCGCCGGGAAGGCGCCGAACTCGGCCAGCACCGTCAGGAAGGTCTCGAACAGGCCGTCGATGGCGTAGAAGGCGTCCGGCAGCGCCACCCGGCGGACCACCGAGCAGGAGACGTCGCCCTCGTTCCACTGGTCGCCGGCCAGCTCGCCGACCATGGTGGCGTAGCCGCGCAGGATGACGCTCAGCCCGTTGACCCGCTCGCAGGAGCGGGTGTTCATCTTGTGCGGCATCGCCGAGCTGCCGACCTGGCCCTCCTTGAAGCCCTCGGTGACCAGCTCGTGCCCGGCCATCAGCCGGATCGTGGTGGCCACGTTGGACGGCGCCGCCGCCGCCTGCACCAGCGCGGTCAGCACCTCGTAGTCGAGCGAGCGCGGGTAGACCTGGCCGGTCGAGGTGAAGATCCTTGCAAAACCCAGGTACTGTCCGATCTGGTTCTCCAGCGCCAGCTGCTTCTTGGCACTGCCGCCGAGCAGGTCCAGCATGTCCTGCGCGGTGCCCATCGGCCCCTTGATGCCGCGCGCCGGGTACCGGTTGATCAGCTCGTCGACCCTGGCGAAGGCCACCAGCAGCTCGTCGGCCGCCGTCGCGAACCGCTTGCCCAGGGTGGTCAGCTGCGCCGCGACGTTGTGCGAGCGTCCGGTCATAGGCAGGTCGCGGTGCTGGACGGCCAGCCGGGTGAGCGCCACCAGCACCGTCACGAGGCGCTCGCGGACCAGCTTCAGCCCGCTCAACACCTGGTACTGCTCGATGTTCTCGGTCAGGTCGCGGCTGGTCATGCCCTTGTGCACGTGCTCGTGTCCGGCCAGCGCGTTGAACTCCTCGATCCGCGCCTTCACGTCGTGCCGGGTGACCCGCTCGCGGGCCTCGATGGACGCCAGATCGACCTCGTCGATCACCCGCTGGTAGTCGGCGATCACCTCGGCGGCATCGTCGCCGCCGAAGTCGACACCGAGGTCCTTCTGCGCCTTGAGCACGGCGAGCCACAGCCGCCGCTCGGCGACGATCTTGTTCTCCGGGCTCCAGATCGCCCGCATCGCCTCGGAGGCGTAACGGGTTGCCAGCACATTGGGGACGGTCATGGAGCCCATGTTTTCACGACGGGACCCCTTGCCGTACCTGCACCCGATGCTGCGGACCGCACTCCCCCACCCAGCGCTCGCCCAACTATTTCGGGCTCGCCGAACTCGGCGAGCGGGAAATAGTCAGGCGAGCGTTCGGGGTCACCACTCGCCGGCGTCGCCCTCGGCGACGTCGGCCACGTACTGGGTGAGGGTGGAGTTCACCCGGTAGGCGTCCGACACGGCGATCTCGCCGCGTTCGGCGCGGGCCGCGATGTCCCGGCGGCAAAACAGCCCCGGCGCGTCCAGCTCATCGATCGCGGCGTAGACGTCCTCGCGTGCCCGGGCCAGCGACGGCGCCTGGGCGACCACCCCGAGCACCCGGCCGCCGGACGCGACCAGGCGTCCGTCGGCGTCCAGTGCGGTGCCGGCGTGCACGACGTGGACGTTGTCCGCGGAACCGACCAGACGGGGGCCGGTGATCGTGCCGCCGAGCTCCGGCGTCCCCGGGTAGCCGTTCGCGGCGAGCACGACCACCACCGCGGTGCCCGGCTTCCAGGCCAGCTCGCCGATCTCGTCCAGGCTGCCGGTGGCCGCCGCGTACAGCACCTGGCCCAGCGGCGAGTCGAGCGCGGACAGCACCGCCTGCGTCTCCGGATCGCCGAACCGGACGTTGAACTCGACCACCCGCAGCCCCTTGGAGGTGAGCGCCAGCCCGGCGTACAGCAGGCCGACGAACGGCGTCCCCTGGCGACCCAGTTCGGCGATGGTCGGCTCGACCACGCTCTCCATGATCTCGTCGACCAGGCCGGGAGGCGCCCAGGGCAGCGGGGTGTACGCACCCATCCCCCCGGTGTTGGGCCCGATGTCGCCCTCGCCGACGCGCTTGAAGTCCTGGGCGGGCTGCAGCGGCAGCGCGGTCAGCCCGTCGGTGACGGCGAACAGGCTGACCTCGGGGCCGTCCAGATACTCCTCGACCACCACCGGCAGGCAGCCGGCGGCATGCCGCACCGCGGCGTCCCGGTCATCGGTGACGATCACCCCCTTGCCGGCGGCCAGTCCGTCGTCCTTCACCACGAACGGCGCGCCGAAGTGGTCCAGCGCCTGCTCGACCTCGGCCAGGGTCTCGCAGTAGCGGGACCGCGCCGTCGGGACGCCGGCGGCGACCATCACCTCCTTGGCGAACGCCTTGGAGGCCTCCAGCCGGGCGGCGGCTGCGGACGGCCCGAAGCAGGCGATGCCGGCGCCGCGGACGGCGTCCGCTACCCCGGCGACCAGCGGCGCCTCGGGGCCGATGACGACCAGGTCGACGCGCAGCCGACGGGCCAGGGTCACCACGGCGCGCGGATCGTTGATGTCCACCGGATGATTCGCGGCGATCGCCGCCGTTCCCGGGTTGCCGGGGGCGCAATGCAGGTGGGTGACCACGGGGTCCCCGGCCAGCGCGAGCGCGATGGCGTGTTCGCGTCCGCCGCTGCCGAGGATCAGGACCGAGAGCTGCTGGGTGTGCACGGGCTCAGACTAGTGCCGCCGGCAGCCGTCGGCACCGCTGCCAGGGGTGGGGCGGCGCGGATCGCGGGATGGCGCTGAACCGGAAAGGAACCGTCCCCCGAACCGGAAAGGAACCGTCCCCTGAACCGGAAGGGGACGGTTCCTTTTCCGTCCACGAACGGTCGCCGACCGGGCTCAGCCGGCGTCGGGACGGGGGGCGACCTCGCGCTGGGCGGTGGCGAGGAAGACCCCGAAGCTGCGCGTCTCGCCGTTCACCTGACGCTCGGTGGTGAGGGCGTTGCGGACGGTGACGTGCACGTAGCCGGCCGCCGAGAAGGCCCGGCGCAGGGTGCCGCGACTGAAGCCGTGATGCCCCTCGAAGCCCGGGTCGTGGTATTCGCCGCCCTCCGGCTCCAGGTCGAGCACGGCGATCCAGCCTCCGGGACGCGTCGCCTGGCTGAGCCTGCGCAACAGCAGGCAGACGTCGGGGACGTGGTGCAGCGCCATCAGGCTGACCACCAGATCGAAGGGTTCGCCCTCCCAGGCGTGCTCGGTCAGGTCGCCGACCTCGGCTGTGACGTTGGTCGCCTCCGCCTCGGCGATCCGGGTGCGCGCGACCTCGATCATCCCCTCCGACGAGTCGAGCAGCACCAGCTCGCGGACCCGGCCGGCCAACGCCAGCCCAAGCAGTCCGGTACCGGCGCCGTATTCCAGCACCCGCATGGAGTCCCGCACCGGCACGGCGCCGGCGATTGCGTCCGCAGCTCTGCGGGCGCGGTCGGCGCGGCGGGGATCGTCGTCCCAGCTCGTCGCCAACGCATCGAAATCGGTCATGTGCTCAGCCTGCCGCACGTCGGCGCGCACGGTAAGCCGCCACATTGGCCCGATTGCCGCAACCGGCATCGCAGAACCGCCGGGACCGGTTGCGACTGAGGTCGACCAGCACCTGCGCGCAGTCGGGGTCGGCGCACCGCTTCAGCCGGTCGACGCCGCCGGCCCGGACGACGTCGATCATCGACATCGCGCACTCCACCGTCATCCGGACGGCCAGCGGCGCGGCGTCCTGGGTGGCGTGGATGTGCCAGTCGAAGCCAGCGTGGCGCACCAGTTGCGGCAGCGCGTGCCCCTCCCGCAGCAGGGCGTTGATCAGCGCCACCACCTGCTGCTCGTCGGAATCCCAGAAGCGCGCCAACCGGCCTCGCAGCGCACGGACGTCCTCGAGCTCGGCCGCGTCGTGGGTACGACTGCCGCTCCACTGCCAGCGGGCGCAGAAGGCGTCCAGGTCGGCGAGGATGGTCAGGGTGTCCGGCGTGCGGCTGTTGACCAGCGCCGCGGCCGCCTGCAGCGACAGTCGTGCGTCATGAGTGAATTCCACTTTTACTCCTGACCCGGTCTACGATGTCATGAGCATAACAACGGATCGGTGATGACAGGGGGGCCTCATGGCTGAGGCGGTGGCAGAGATGGCCGGGGCCGGCGTCCGTCGTCCTCGGGCGGCCGTCGTCGGCTGGACGGCGGCGCTGGTGTCGGCCTGCGCGTTCGGCACGTCCGGTGCCCTGGCCAAGCCCCTGCTCGCCTCCGGCTGGAGCGCCGGCGCGGTGGTAGCCGTCCGGCTCGGACTGGCCGCCGTCACGTTGCTGATTCCGGGGCTGCTGGCCCTACGCGGACGCTGGCACCTGTTGCGCAGTCACTGGCGCCCGCTGGTCGGCTACGGCGTGTTCGGCGGCGCGACCGCCCAGGTGGCGTTCTTCAACGCCGTCCAGTACGTGCCGGTTGCGCTCGGGCTGTTGCTGGAGTACCTCGGCATTCTGTTCGTCGTCGCCTGGGTCGCGCTGCGCAGCCGCCGGCTGCCCACCCGGCTGACCCTGACCGGGGTCGCGATCGCGATCACCGGACTGGTGATCGTGCTCGACCCGGCGGGCATGGTGGGACTGGACGCCCGGGGCATCGCCTGGGGACTGCTGGCGGCCTTCGGGCTCGCGGCCTACTTCGTGATCTCGGCCCGGCCGATGGAGCTGCCGCCACTCACCTTCGTCTCGATCGGGCTCGCCATCGGCACCGTGGCCATCCTGCTGGCCGGACTGGTCGGCCTGATGCCGCTGTGGGCGGGCACCGCCGACGTCGGCTTCGTCGGGGTGACCCTGCCCTGGTGGGGGCCGCTGGTGCTGCTCGCCCTGGTCGCCGCCGCGGCCGCCTACGCGCTCGGCTTCGTCGGCGTCCAGTACCTGGGCTCGACCGTCGCCAGCTTCGTCGGCCTCACCGAGGTGCTGTTCGCGGTCGGCTGGGCCTGGCTGTTGCTGGGCGAACTGCCCGGCCTGGCCCAGCTGATCGGCGGCGTCATCATGCTGGCCGGAGTGGCCGCGGTGCAGCGGGGGCAGGCCCACTGAGGGGACGCCGTTCGCGGCCGGGTCCGTGTCGGTGGATCCCGGCATTCGCCGGGACGACGGGCGACCCCGCCGTTGGACGACGGGCGACCCCGCCGTTGGACGACGGAAGCGAACCCGCCCACCCGGATGTGCCAGGGCGGACTCACGGGCTGCTCCACCGACCGCCGCCCACCCGGATGTGCCTGGGCAGACCCACCGGGTCCGCGTCAGGCTCAGAGCAGGTCGTGCAGCATGACGACCTGCTCGCGTCCCGGGCCGACCCCGATGCCGGAGATCCGGGCGCCGCTGAGTTCTTCGAGCCGGCGGACGTAGGCCTGGCAGGTCTTCGGCAGCTCGCCGAACGTGCGGGCGCCGGAGATGTCCTCGGTCCAGCCGTCCAGCTTCTCGTAGACGGGCGTGGCGCGGGCGAAGTCGTGCTGGGTCATCGGCAGCCGGTCGTGGCGGTCGCCGTCCACGTCGTAGGCGACGCAGACCGGGATCTTCTCCCAGCCGGACAGGATGTCGAGCTTGGTCAGGAAGATGTCGGTGAAGGCGTTGGCGCTGGCCGCGGCCTCGACCACCAGGGCGTCGTACCAGCCGCACCGGCGCTTGCGGCCGGTGGTGGTGCCGAACTCGGCGCCGTCGGCGCGGATCTTGTCGCCGTCGGCGTCCAACAGCTCGGTCGGGAACGGCCCCTCCCCCACCCGGGTGGTGTACGCCTTGGCGATGCCGATCACCCGGTCGATCCGGGTCGGCCCGACGCCGGAGCCGGTGCAGGCGCCGGCCGCGATCGGGTTCGACGAGGTGACGTAGGGATAGGTGCCGTGGTCGACATCGAGATGATGGGCCTGGGCACCCTCGAACAGCACCACGTCGCCGGCATCGAGGGCGTCGTTGAGCACCCGCGAGGTGTCGGCGACCATCGGCCGCAGCCGCTCGACGTGGCTCAGCAGCCGGTCGGCGATCTGATCGGGGTCGATGGCCCGCTGGTTGTAGACCTTCACCAGCAGGTGGTTCTTCTGCCACAGCGACGCCTCGACCTTGGCCCGCAGCATCTCCTCGTCGAACAGGTCCTGCACGCGGATGCCCAGCCGGTTGACCTTGTCCGAGTAGGCCGGGCCCACGCCGCGACCGGTGGTGCCGATCTTGCGCTTGCCCAGGAACCGCTCGGAGACCTTGTCGATGGTCTGGTGATAAGGAGTGATCAGGTGGGCGTTGGCGGACACCAGCAGCTTGCGCGCGGCATCGACACCCCGGGCGGCGAGACCGTCGATCTCGTCGAACAGCACGTCGAGGTCGATCACCACGCCGTTGCCGATCACCGGCACGCTGTTCGGGCTGAGAATGCCGGACGGCAGCAGGTGCAGCGCGTACCGCTCGCCCCCGACCACCAGGGTGTGACCGGCGTTGTTCCCGCCCGAGTAGCGCACCGTGTAGTCGACCCGGTCGCCCAGCTGGTCGGTGGCCTTGCCTTTGCCTTCGTCGCCCCATTGCGCTCCGACGACCACGATGCCCGGCATGTAGTTCCCTCCGGCATGAAAAGCGGCCCGCAGGGGGCCATTACCGGAACAGCCTAACGGAGTCGCTCCGCCAGGCAGGGCGGCGTCCGCGTGGCAGCTGGAAGCCCGCTCGGTCAGGCCGGCTCGACGAGTTCGGCGTACCCGGTGGGCGAGGAGTCGATCAGCAGCTGCACGCAGCGGTCGTACTCGGCGTCCTCGCCGATCGCCCGCGCCGCCCGGGCCAGCGCCCAGACCGCACGCAGGAAGCCGCGGTTGGGCTCGTGCTCCCACGGCACGGCGCCGGAACCGCGCCACCCGTTGCGGCGCAGGGCGTCCAGGCCGCGGTGGTAGCCGGTGCGGGCGAACGCGTACCCGGTGATGACCGCTGCCCCGTCCCCGCGCTCGAGCGCCAGCTCGGCCAGCACGGCCCAGGCCAGGCTGGAACTCGGGTGCTGTGCCGCCACCTCCGACGGATCGGTGCCGGCGGCCACGGACGCGGCCGGGTCGTCCGGCAGCAGGGTCGCCTGCGCGCCGGGAGCGGCGAAGGGAAGATGAGCCATGCGCCCACCCTAATGGCCCACCGTTGTGACGCTCCGCGAGCGGTGGACTCGATGTGAGTTGTGTCGTGCCAAGCCCTATGCTGCGGCCATGGTCGACGAGGACACCACCTTTCAGCTCCGGATGGATCGCTACGGGCCCGACCTGCTCAGCGGGTTGACCGGCGCCTACGGCGAGGCCGCGCCGCAGCTCTTCGAGCGCCTGACCGCCCTGATGCGGGGCGCACTCGCAGCCCGCGACGCCGACCTGAAGGTCCTCGACGAGGCCCGGCTGCTGAACCCCGACTGGGTGCAGCGCCCCGACACCGTCGGCTACGTCTGCTACGCCGACCGGTTCGCCGGATCACTGGCCGGGGTCGCCGACCGGATCGGCCACCTGAAGTCGCTCGGGGTCAGCTATCTGCACCTGATGCCGTTGCTGCGGCCGCGCGAGGGTGAGAGCGACGGCGGCTACGCGGTCGCCGACTACCGTGCCATCGACCCGCGGCTGGGCACCATGGACGACCTGACCGCGCTGGCCACCACCCTGCGGGGCGAAGGCATCTCGCTGGTCGTCGACCTGGTCCTGAACCACGTCGCCCGCGAACACGAGTGGGCCGTCCGGGCGCGGGCCGGCGAGCAGAAGTATCGCGACTACTTCCACATCTACCCCGACCGCACCATGCCGGACGCCTACGAGAGGACGCTGCCCGAGATCTTCCCCGACTTCGCCCCCGGCAGCTTCACCTGGGACGACGAGGCGCAGGGCTGGGTGTGGACGACCTTCAACGCGTTCCAGTGGGACCTGAACTGGGCCAACCCGGACGTCTTCGCCGAGTTCGCCGATCTGCTGGTCTTCCTGGCCAACAACGGGGTCGAGGTGTTCCGGCTGGACGCGATCGCGTTCACCTGGAAGGTGCTCGGCACCGACTGCCAGAACGAGCCGCCGGTGCACGAGCTCACCCAGGCGCTGCGCGCGGTGCTGCGGATCGTCGCACCGGCCTGCGCCCTGAAGGCCGAGGCCATCGTCGGCCCGCAGGACCTGATCACCTACCTCGGCCAGGGCAAGCACTTCGGCAAGGTGTCCGACCTCGCCTACCACAACTCGCTGATGGTGCAGCTGTGGGGGGCGCTGGCCTCACGCCACACCCGGCTGTTCGAGGTGGCGCTGTCCAACTTCCCCGACAAGCCGGCCAGCACCACTTGGGCGGCCTACGCCCGGTGTCACGACGACATCGGCTGGGCGATCTCCGACAGCGACGCCCGCGGCGCCTACCTGGAGGGCCATTCCCACCGGGTCTTCCTCTCCGAGTTCTACGCCGGCCTGTACCCGGGTTCGTTCGCCCGCGGCCTGGTCTTCCAGCACAACCCGGTGAACAACGACCGGCGGATCAGCGGCTCGCTGGCCAGCCTGGCCGGCCTGGAGGCGGCCATGGAGACCGGCGACGCCGGCCAGCTGTCGGACGCCATCGCCCGGGTGAACCTGCTGCACACCGCCATCCTGGGCTTCGGCGGCGTCCCGCTGCTGTACATGGGCGACGAGATCGGCCAGCTGAACGACCACGGCTACGTCGACGAGCCCGAGCACGCGGCCGACAACCGGTGGGTGCACCGGCCACGGATGGACTGGGACGCCGTCGCCGCGGCCGACGCCGACCCGAGCACCCCGTCCGGACGCATCCTGTCCGGACTGCGGCACACCATCGGGGTGCGCCGCCGGCTGCCGCAACTGCATGCGTCCATCGAGTCCCGGGTGCTGCCCAGCCCCGATTCCCGGGTGCTGCTGCTGACCCGCGATCATGCCGAGGGCATGCTGATCGAGGCCTACAACTTCAGCGAGGACGCGGTCGAGCTGCCCACCTACGTGTTGCGTGACCGGCTCGGCGACACCGCGGTCGAGCAGATCAGCGGCTACGACTACTCGCTCGCCCCGGATGCGCTGCTGATCCGCCCCTACCAGCCGCTGTGGCTGACCGCCGGCTGATCCTGCTTCCCGACCTCCTCCGCCCCGAGTACCGGACCCTCCGACTCCGACCAGCGCGAGGAGAGACCGTTGCCGACACCCGAGTGGCCCGCCGCCGACACCGTCGCGGACCCGGCCTCCTTCGCCTCGGCGGACCGCCCGGCGGACCGGGCGCGGCAGTGGCTGACCACCCAGTTCGATCGGCAGGCCGAACGTGGTGATCCGGCCGCGCTGACCCCCGAGCAACGAGTCGATCTCGCGCAGCTGCTCAGCAGCGCCTGGTGGCGGGCGGTCTTCGAGGACGAACGCACCGGCGGCGACGAGGGTCCGGACGGGAGCGACACGAGCCAGGGTCCGGACGGGAGCGAGACCAGCCCCGATCCGGCCGGAACCGGCGATGACGACAACCCGGACGGCACCGGCGCCGACACTCCGGGTGGAACCGACGACGAGGCCGAGGCGCTGCTCCGCCGCGCCCTGCCCCCGGCGGTGCGCGCCGCCGCCGGGTTGCCGCGGGGCGGCCTGATCCTGTCCCTCTACCTGCGCAACCTGGTGAACGGCGCCTGGGCGATGGCCTGGGACCATCACCTGCTGATCACCGCGATCGAGGCGTCCTGCGACGCGGCGGACGCCCTCGGTGACGACGCCGGTGACGAGATCGACCGGCTGGGCTGGGCGTTGCTGCGGTTCATGCTCTGCGAGCTCCGGGTGGAGACCGCGCTGCTCACCGGGCGGCTGGAGACGGTCGTCGAGTTCGCCGGCCGGGCCGTGGCCGAGATCGAGCCGATCGTCGCCGCGGCCGAGATCCCGGACGCCGGGCCGGCCCGCGACGCCCTGCTCCGGGAGGCGGCCAACGAGGCGACCTACTATCGCGCGGTCCGCGACGCCGCCGGCATCGGCCGGCGTCTGCACGGCGGCGACCGTCGCGATGCCGGCGCCGAGCTGGACCGGATCCGCGCCGAGGTCGCCGCGGCCGACTTCAACCCGATGGACGCCAGCGAGCTGCGCGGGCACCTGGCCGCGATCACCGCGCTGCACGCGGCCCGCGACCGGGACTGGCTGCACGTCGACGAGGGGCGGGTGCGGATCGTCTACCCGTTCGGCATCCGGACCACCGGCCGGGACGATCCGATCGCCGTGGTCAACACCCTGCGCCGGCAGGCGCAGGAGCTGCGGGCCCGGGGCGGCACCCTCGGCGGGCTCCCGGTCACCGACGTCCGCGGACGCCTGGAGCTCAGCGACGTCTGGCAGGGCACGGACGACTTCGGCCGGGGGTATCGCGGGGCGACGATCCTGCTCGGCGAGCTGCGGCTGGAACGGCCGGGCGACGCCGAGCCGCTGGAGGTGGTGGAGACCCGCGTCCAGCTGTCGCACCTGGGCAACCACACCATCTCGTTCGAGATCGCGTTGCGGGACGCGCCCGCCCACCGGATCGCCGAGGCCATCCACCTGGCCACCCCGGTGTTCGGCGACCTGCACGAGATCGAGGGGTCGCTGCGGATGCGCACCGCGGCCGGCGACACCGTGACCGGCCTGCCCGCGGTGGTCGCCGACCTGCTGGACGCCGTCCGCGACCTGCTCGACCGGGCCGGCGGCGCCGTCAACGGATCGAAGCTCGCCGCCCGCGAGGGCTCGTTCGGGGTGATCTGCACCATCGTCGCAGCCTCCCGGTACAGCCCGGCCGGCCGAACCCGGCTCACCCGGGCGAGCGAGCTGCTCGACCTGTGGGGCGTCCAGCCCCTGCTGCACCCGCTGCCCAGCGGCGCGGCGAGCGCCGCCGACTGGGCGCTCTACGACCTGGACGCCGTCCGCACCTGGTCGCTGCTGCACCTGAACAGCGAGGTGCTGGCGTCGAACAGCAACGTGACCCTGCTCGCGACGTTCTCCTCGCCCGACTACGCGGTGGGTGAGATGGAGAGCTACCTCGAGTTCGCGCACAGCCTGCACGGCATGTACCAGGGCTGGCAGGACACCATCCGCTCCCACGTCGAGACCGTCGCCCAGCTGCTTCGCAAGGCCGTCGCGGTCGTTCCCCAGGCCGATCCGTCCGACCCGGGCGAGGGACCCGGCACCTCCGAGCAGCGGGCCCGGGCGATCGGCGAGCTGGACGGCCTGGTCCGCGACATCGAACGCGCCGAACTCACCCTGCAGGCGTTCGTGCAGTCCAGCGACGCGATCATGCTGTTCATCGACTCGCCGGCGATCGTGACCTCGCCGCCGCTGCGCACCGACCTCGACACCATCCTGGCCTCGAACGGCTATTCGCGGTTGCGGGACGGCTTCACCCACGCCGTCCGCGACGTGCTGGGGACGCGGCTGCAACCGCTGCTGGAGGTCGTCCACCGCCGGATGGACCAGGCCTACGCCGCGGAGAGCGCCCGGCTGGAGCGCGAGCGGCTGGACGCCGAGTCGGCGGCGAGCCAGCGCACCGACCGGCTGTTCGACGTGCTCGGCATCGTGTTCACGGTGATCGGCTTCTCGGGGCTGGCGTCGGTGTTGCAGGCCGGCCACCCGGACTGGGACGGCGGCGTCGCCTGGTGGCTGGTGGTGGCCATCCTGGCGCTCGCCGCGATCTCGGGCATCCTGTTGTCGTTCCTGCCAGGGCTCGGCGGCCGGCGCCGTCCGGCGACCCTCCCGCGACCGGAGGCGTGATGAGCAGTCCCCCGATCCGGCCCGTCACCGACGCCGCGGCGCTGGCCAGGCTCTACGACGAGGTGCTGGAGCCGAGCTTCCCACGGACCGAACTGGTGACCCGCGACGAGTTCGTCGAGGGTGTGCGCGCGGGTGACTTCGACGTCCTCGCGGCGGCCGACGGCGACGGGTACCTGGGCGCCATCGTCGGCGAACGGCACGGCGCCGGTTACCTGGTCGACTGGCTCGCCGTCGGCGGTGCTCGTCGCGGCGGCGGTACCGGCTCGGCGCTGGTCGCCGCCGGACTGGGCCGCTGGCTGGCCCAACCCGGTGTGCTGCTGGTCCTCGCCGAGGTCGAGCGGCCCGACCTGTTCGAGCCGCACCCGCAGTACGGGGATCCGGCCCGGCGGCTGGAGTTCTACGGCCGGCTCGGCGCCGCCGTCCTGGAGATGCCCTACTACCAGCCGCCGATCGCCGACGGACTGCCGCGGATCCGCAACCTGCTGCTGACCGTGCTCGCCTCCGCCGCCGCGACGCCGGTGCCCCGGCTGCTCGATGCGGACGAGACCGCCGCCGTCCGGTCGGTGCTGCTCGCCACCCTGGGGCCGCCCGAGGACGGCGATGCCGAGACCGCGCGCGTCTACGCGGCGGTCGACCGTCCCGCCGGACTCCGGGCTCTGCCGCTCACCGACTACGCCCGCGTGCCGGTGCTCGGCGCGGGCTGAGCCGGGCCGCCCGCACACACAGAACTGCCGGAGCCCGAAGGCTCCGGCAGCTCTGTGCTCGGCTCGTCAGTACAGCGTCGGGTCGGCCTGCTTGAGCGCCTCGACCTCGTCGGCCGTCGGCGCGTAGGCGCCGTTCTTGCTGACCGTGATGCCCGAGGTGACGACCGCGTTGTGCAGTGCCGACTGGACGTCGGACCAGCCGGCGTCCAGCAGCCGCTGCCGCGCCTCGACCGAACCCAGCAGGCCGCTCTTCAGCAGGCCGGCGATCAGGCCCGCCATGAACGAGTCGCCGGCGCCGACGGTGTCGCCGACGGTGACGTTCATCTGGTCGATGTGCAGCATGTCGCGGTTGTGCGCCAGCAGGGCGTAGGCACCCCACGGGCCCCGGGTGACGACCACCATCGACGGTCCGGCCTGGATCCAGCGGCGCATGATGTCCTCGATCGGCTCACCGGGGTAGAGCCACTCCAGGTCCTCGTCGCTGACCTTGACCAGGTCGGAGAGCCCGACCAGGTCCTCCACGCGGCCGACCACCTGCTCCGGCGTGATCATCAACGCCGGCCGGATGTTCGGGTCGTAGGAGACCGTGGCGTGCTCACGGATCGCCCGCACGTTCTCGACGACGGCGGTGCCGCCGGGCTCGAGGGTGGCCGCGATGCTGCCGGTGTGCAGATGCCCGTACTTCGACAGGTCGTCGATCGCCGGGACGTTCCACTCCAGGTCGAACTCGTAGGTGGCCCGGCCGTGGGCGTCCAGGTGGGCGAAGGCGACGGCGGTCTTCTCGGCCGAGTCGGTGCCCGGCACGATCGAGACCCCGGACGCGGTGGCCCACTCGGCGAGCCGGTCACCACGCTCGTCCTTGCCCCACCAGGCGCAGATGCTGGCCGGCTCGCCGAGCGTGGCGACCCCGGCCGCCACGTTCAGCAGGCTGCCGCCCACATGCTCCTTCGTGGAATCCTCCCGGATGACGACGTCGATCAACGCCTCGCCCAGGCACAACACTTCACGGTCAGACATCAGTGTCCTTTCGCGGCGAGCGGGTCGCCGCTGTCGTTCGGGTCATGGGTGAGGCCAAGCTTGGCCTCCATCTCCTCCAGCGGGACACCCTTCGTCTCAGGCATGACCCTCAGCACCCAGACCAGCTGGCCGACCATGAAGATCGCGAACACCGCGAAGGCGACGCCGCCACCGAGCGCACCGATCACCGGCGGGAAGAAGGTCGAGGTCAGCCAGGCGAACACCCAGTGGGTGAGCGAGCCCAGCGACTGGCCGCGGCCGCGGATGCGGTTGGGGAAGATCTCCGAGATGAACACCCAGATCACCGCGCCCTGGCCGAAGGCGTGCGCCGCGATGAAGACCAGCAGGCCGGCGAGCACCAGGAAGCTGGAGGTCGAGTCGAACGCGCCGTTGAGCGCCTTCTCGTAGTAGAGCATCAGGCCGGAGAGGAAGCCGAGGCTGATGATGTAGCCGATGGAGCCGAAGATCATCAGCTTGCGGCGACCGATCCGGTCGATCACGGTCAGCGCGGCCATGGTGGCGACCAGGTTCATGAAGCCGACCGCGATGCTCATCTGGAACGCCGCGTCGGCGGAGGCGCCGGCCTTGATCATCACGACCGGGGCGTAGTACAGGATCGCGTTGATGCCGGACATCTGGTTGAACATGGCGATGGTGAAGGCGAGCAGGATGACCTTGGCGTGGCTCTTGGTGAAGAACGGCACCTTGGGCGCGTTCTCGGCGGCGGCCAGCGAGGAGTCGATCTCCATGATCTGGAAGTCGGCCTCCTCCCTGCTGGTGGTCAGCTTGGCGATGATGTCCCGGCCGGCCTGCTCCTGGCCGTTGGCCATCAGCCAGCGCGGGGTCTCCGGAACGGTGAACAGCATGACCAGGAAGATCACCGACGGCACGGCCATCACGCCGAACATCCAGCGCCAGTCGGTGACCGGATCGTTGACCACGGCACGGACGATGGCGTTGGAGAGGTAGGCGAGCAGGATGCCCAGCACGATGTTGAACTGGACCAGGCCGACCAGCCGACCGCGGACCTTGGCAGGGGCGATCTCGGCGGTGTAGATCGGCGCACACACCGACGCCGCGCCGACGCCGATGCCACCGAGGAAGCGGAAGACCTCCAGGGTGATGATGTCGTGGGCGAACGCCGAGCCCAGGGCGCCCGCCAGGTACAGGATGCCGATGACGAACAGGGTCGGCTTGCGGCCGTACCGGTCGGCGGGCTTGCCGGCGATCAGGGCGCCGAGGATGGTGCCCAGCAGGGCCATGCCCACGGCCCAGCCGAGGTAGGCGTCATCGAGATGGAAATATGCTTTCAGCTGCTCAGTGGTCCCGGAGATGACTGCTGTGTCAAATCCGAAGATCAGGCCGCCGATCGAGGCGACCAGCGCGCTTCGTATCACAAGTGGCTTCATGCGCGACATGCTAGGGGTAAGTGTCGGCTTGGTGTCCACAATGTAACGGCGACATTTTTCGAATCCACACCACCCCACGTGAAACCACAACAGAGGACCCGGAAACTGGGCCGAAACGTCCACAAAGGATGATCTCGGTCAGATCACGGCGTCCGAACGCTGGTCCTCTCCGGCGGGACCGCTCGGCCGCGGTGGCTACGGCGTCCGCCGGCTCGGGCTCGGCGACACCAGCTGCCGGACGGCGCCGCGCCGGCGCGCCGGGACGCGACGATGCCCGGGCACGCGGGCCCGGGCATCGTCGAAGGTGGGTTGTCGGTCAGCCGATGGTCTTGCCGGCGGAGCGCAGGTTCTCGCAGGCCTCGACGACGCGGGCGGACATGCCGGCCTCGGCGGCCTTGCCCCAGGCGCGCGGGTCGTACATCTTCTTGTTGCCGACCTCGCCGTCGATCTTCAGCACACCGTCGTAGTTGGCCAGCATCCAGCCGGCAACCGGACGGGTGAACGCGTACTGGGTGTCGGTGTCGACGTTCATCTTGATCACGCCGTAGTCGACAGCGTCGCTGATCTCCTGCGGGGTCGAGCCGGAGCCGCCGTGGAAGACCAGGTCGAACGGCTTCTCCCGGCCGTACTTGGCGCCGACGGCGTCCTGGATCTCCTTGAGCACCTCGGGACGCAGCTTCACCGAGCCCGGCTTGTAGACGCCGTGCACGTTGCCGAAGGTGAGCGCGGTGATGTAACGGCCCTTCTCGCCGAGGCCGAGCACCTCGATGGTGCGCAGGCCGTCCTCGACGGTGGTGTAGAGCTTGTCGTTGATCTCGGCGGCGACGCCGTCCTCTTCGCCACCGACCACGCCGACCTCGATCTCCAGGATCTGGCGGGCCTTGGAGGTGAGCGCCAGCAGCTCGTCGGCGATCTGCAGGTTCTCCTCCATCGGCACCGCCGAGCCGTCCCACATGTGCGACTGGAACAGCGGCTCGAGACCCCGGTCGACACGCTCCTGCGAGATGGCGATGAGCGGCTTGACGTAGATGTCGAGCTTCTCCTTCTGGCAGTGATCGGTGTGCAGCACGATGTTCACCGGGTAGTTCTTGGCCACCACCTGGGCGTACTCGGCCAGCGCGACGGCACCGGTGACCATGTGCTTGATCGTCGGACCGGACCCGTACTCGGCGCCACCGGTGCTGACCTGGATGATGCCGTCGGAGCCGGCGGCGGCGAAGCCCGCCATGGCGGCGTTGATGGACTGCGACGAGGTGATGTTGATCGCCGGGAAGGCGAACGATCCGGCCTTCGCCGCGTCCAGCATCTCGGCGTACTTCTCGGGTGTTGCGATGGGCATTCCTGCGCTCCTCACGGGGTTTTCGTGGCCCCACCGTCGACGGTGACGCCTGCGATGACCAGGCCAGTCTTGCAAAAGACGCCCGGCCGCGCGACCCGTTTCGGCAAGCTGCGGACGCCCTCGGCGGCTGCAGCGGCCGAGTCAGTCGTCGAGGCGGGACAGATCGATCCAGGAGCGTCCGCCGGACAGCGCCCGGACGGCCGAATCGATAGCGGCCGGCAGCGCGCTGAGGTAGTCCATCGGGACGGCTGCCGAGCGCCCGTCGCGGCCCTCCACCCGAAGCAGCGGGGAGCGTCCGAACCGTCCCGGGGCTGCCCGGAACGCGCCCACCTCGGGCCAGGGCAGCCACAGCCCGGCCACCCACACTCCGTCGCGGGTGGTGGCGAACGCGGGGCCGGGAGCGACCAGCTTGGCGTCGGCGCGGGCCAGCAGCAGACCTGTCCCCGAGATGACCACCCAGATCAGCCCGACGACCAGCGCCGAACCGACCAGCCACGGTCCGAACGAGCCGACCTGGGCGGCGAAGAAGTACCACACGGCCCCACCGATCGCGACCGAGACCGCGGTGGAGATGAGCCGCTGGATCAGCCTCGAACGCCGGCGCTTCACCGCGGCCTGGGCGGCCTCCGGTGCGTAATACACCACGTACTCGCCGCCACCGTTCACAGCGGCCATCGTAGTGGGGCTGCGGGCGGCGTCCCGCAACGCCGGCGCCGGCTCCCATAACCCCCTGCCTAACTACCTGCGCCCTCCCACCGGTGGGAGGGCGCAGGTAGTTAGGCAGGGGGTTTGGGCGGCCGCGAGCATGGCGAGCTCGGCGAGGGGATCAGGCCGGCCCGGCCCAACGCACGGCCCAGTGGTACATCGCGATCGCGGCCGCGGCCCCGGCGTTCAGCGACCGGGTCGATCCGTACTGGGTGATCGACACCAGGGACGCGCAGCCGGCGACCACCTCGTCGGTCAGCCCCGGCCCCTCGGAGCCGAAGATCAGGCAGCAGCGCCGCGGCAGCTCGGTGCGCTCCAGCGGTGTGGCGCCAGGGAGGTTGTCCACCCCGACCGGGACCACGTCGTCCGCCGCCAGGGCGTCGAGGAAACTCGGGACGTCTGCATGGTGGCGCACCGGCAGGTAGCGGTCGGTGACCATCGCCCCCCGCCGGTTCCAGCGCCGGCGTCCCAGGATGTGCACGGCGGCCACGTTGAACGCGTTCGCGGTGCGCACGATCGATCCGATGTTGAAGTCGTGTTCCCAGTTCTGGATGGCCACCTGCAGCGGGTGCCGGCGGGTGTCGAGATCGGTGACGATGGCGTCCAACCGCCAGTACCGATAGGCGTCGATCACGTTGCGCCGGTCGCCGTCGGCGAGCAGGTCGGGGTCGAGGCGCGGGTCGTCCGGCCAGGGCTGCGGGTGCGGTCCGACCCCCACGCTCTGCTGGGTCGGATCGGCGAGCTCCCCGCTCCGATCGGACGCCGCAGCGACGGCGTCGCCCTGCCGCGATCCGTCGGGACGAGGCGCCACCCCGCCCGCCTCGCTGTGGGTCTCGGGGTCGGGTGGCACAGGCCGCTCGGACCGCTCGCTTACCGCCTCCACAGCGCCCCACGGTAGCCTGGATCACCGTGACCCTGCTTCCGATGCTCGCGCCACTGCTGCTACCCGACTGGATGGACCCCGAATACCTGATCCACGCCCTGGGCAACTGGGCCCTGTGGGGGGTGGCCCTGGTGCTCATCATCGAGTGCTCGATCTTCCCGATCCTGCCCGGCGACTCGCTGTTGTTCACCGTGGGAATGTTCATCGCCATGGACCCACCGTCGATCACGTTCGCCGGGATGAGCCAGCCCATGGTGCTGATCGTCTCCTGCGTCGTGCTGATGATCGCCGCCGTGCTCGGCAACGTCTTCGGCTACTTCGTCGGCAAGTGGATGGGTCCCGCGATCTTCAAGCCGCGCGAGGGCTTCTGGGGGAAGGTGTTCGATCCCAAGCGGGTCGACCAGACCCACGAGCTGATGGAGCGCTACGGCCCGCGTGCGCTGGTGCTGGCCCGGTTCGTCCCGTTCGCCCGGACCTTCATCACGCTGATCGCCGGGATCGGGCGGATGGACTTCCGCAAGTTCATCACCTGGACGGGCGTCGGTGCCGTGGTGTGGGCGGCTGGCCTGACCGTGGTCGGCTACTTCATGGGCAACCTCCCGTTCATCCACACCAACCTGGAGCTGGTGCTGATCCTCATCGTGCTGCTCTCGGTGTTGCCGATGGTCTTCGAGTACCTGCGCGAGCGCCGCAAGCTGAAGGCTCAGGCCCGCGCGCAGACGCCGGCGTCCGAGTGAGCTCGGCCCGGTCAGGGCGGACGTCCGAGCTCGCCGAGCCTTCTCCTCTCGGGGCCGACGCCCCGCCGGCGCAAGCCTGATCCTGCCCCGCGCCGGGTCCCCGACGCACGATGACCAGGTGACGGCGGAACCGGACGCCGCTTCCGCTCCCCGGGGTCACCGATCTCACCATCGGTGCCGGGTGGCCGGACGACCCGCGACTGTCATGAAATAACACGAAAGCCGCCGGGCATCCCGACACCGGCCACCGATGGCGAGATCGGCGAGCCCACCCGGACGCCGGATGCCACCGATGACGAGATCGGCGACCCCACCCAGACGCCGGATGCCACCGATGACGAGATCGGCGACCCCACCCGGACGCCGGGTGCCACCGACGGCCCGTCGTCCCGGAACCCGACCGCACGACCCGGACGCCCCCGTCTCTGCATCGGGACCGACAGAACGCCAGTGGCCCCCGGTGGAGACCGGGGGCCACTGTGGCTGCTGGAATCAGGACTGCGGCGGGGTGTAGCCACCCTGCGGGTTGCCGCTGCCGCCCTGCTGCGGCGGCTGGTAGGGCGGCGGCTGGTCCTGTTGTCCCTGCGGGTACTGCTGACCCTGCTGGGGCTGCCCGTACTGACCGGGCTGCTGACCCTGCGCGGGGTACTGCTGGGGCTGCCCGTACTGACCGGGCTGCTGACCCTGCGGCGGGTACTGCTGCGCCTGGTACTGCTGCGGCGGCTGCCCGTACTGACCGGGCTGCTGCTGGTACTGCGGCTGCTGGCCACCGAACTGTCCCGGCGAGGGGGCGGAGTAGTTCTGGCCCTGGTAGGCCTGCGGGTTCGGCAGGTCGCTCGCCGAGCGGGGCGCGGCGTCCAACTGCGCGTTGGAGGGCTCGGACGGCAGCTGCTGCGACTCGCCCCGGTAGCTGATCTCGCCGAAGTTGACGTCGGGCGCGCGCCGCACCTCGGCGTCGTTCACCTCGAAGTAGGTCGCCTTCTCGAACTTGAACATGCCGGCCAGGATGTTCGACGGGAACGAGTCGACCTTGGTGTTGTAGTTGCGCACGTTGGCGTTGTAGAACCGGCGGCCGGCGGCGATCCGGTCCTCGGTGTCGACGAGCTCGCGCTGCAACTCCAGGAAGTTCTGGTTGCTCTGCAGCTGCGGGTAGGCCTCCACGCTGACGATCAGGTTGTGCACGGCGGCGGACAGCGCATCCTCGGCCTGCGCGCGCTGTGCGGCGGTGCCACCCTGCTGGGCGAGCGCGGCCGCCTGGTTGCGCATCCGGGTGACGCCCTCCAGGGTGTTCCGCTCATGGGCGGCGTAGGCCCGGACCGTCTCCACCAGGCGCGGAATGAGGTCGTAGCGCCGGTTCAGCTCGACGTCGATCTGACGCCAGGATTCCTGGATCATGTTCCGGTCGCGCTGGAAGCCGTTGTACAGCGACACGGCGTACAGGCCGACCAGCACCGCGATGATCACCAGGATCACCAGGAACCACAAAATGCCACTCATGGGCTAACTCCTTGTCGTGGACGGGGTGCGCAGTTCAGCCTAACGGCAAGCCGGGCTCTGATCGCGGTTGCCCCTCGGCCAACCGCGAACCACTCATCGTGGCTCGACCCGACGAACCGACCGATCCGACGCACCCGTCCGATCCTACGTGGGCCGCCGTCAGCTCAGCCCGAGCTCGGCCAGCCCGATGGCGTACCGGTAGGGCAACCCGGCGTCCTCGATCCGCTGGGCGGCACCGGTGTCCCGGTCGACGATCACCGCCACGCCGGCGACCTCGCCTCCCTCGGCGCGGACGGCCTCCACCGCCTCCAGCGGCGACCCGCCGGTGGTCGAGGTGTCCTCGACGACCAGGACGCGGCGTCCGGCGATCGCGGCACCCTCGATCCGCCGCTGCATGCCATGCGCCTTGGCCTGCTTGCGCACCACGATCGCGTCCAGCCGGCCACCGGCAGCGGCCCTCGCATGCAGCATCGCGGTGGCGACCGGGTCGGCCCCCATCGTCATGCCGCCCACCACGTCGAAGTCCCAGTCGGCAACCAGCTCGTTCATCACCCGCCCGACCAGGGGTGCCGCGGCACCGTCCAGGGTGACCCGGCGCATGTCCACGTAGTAGTCGGCCTCCTTGCCCGAGGTGAGAACGACCCGGCCGTGCACCACGGCCAGTTGCTTGACGTGCTCGATCAACTCAGAACGGTCCGACATGGTGCACCACCCTAGTACCGCGGCCGGCAACCTTCGCCCGCCGCACGACGTCCGGACGGCTCGTGCTCGCCCGTGCCGCGACGCCGCGCTCCCGCTCGGCGGGGGTTCACTTCTCGATGGTCTCGACGAGCTCGCCGAAGGCGACGGACCGCTCGGCGGAATGGAAGAAGTTGCGGCAGGTGACCAGCGTGATCAGCCGCCTGGTCCTCGATCCGCTGGGCGGCACCGGTGTCCCGGTCGACGATCACCGCCACGCCGACGACCTCGCCTCCCTCGGCGCGGACGGCCTTCACCGCCTCCAGCGGCGACCCGCCGGTGGTCGAGGTGTCCTCGACGACCAGCACGCGGCGTCCGGCGACCGCGGCACCCTCGATCCGGCGCTGCATGCCATGCGCCTTGGCCTGCTTGCGGACCACGATCGCGTCCAGCCGGCCACCGGCCGCGGCTCTCGCATGCAGCATCGCGGTGGCGACCGGGTCGGCCCCCATCGTCATGCCGCCCACCACGTCGAAGTCCCAGTCGGCGACCAGTTCGTTCATCACGCGTCCGACCAGGGGTGCCGCGGCACCGTCCAGGGTGACCCGGCGCATGTCCACGTAGTAGTCGGCCTCCTTGCCCGAGGTGAGAACGACCCGACCGTGCACCACGGCCAGTTGCTTGACATGCTCGATCAACTCAGAACGGTCCGACATGGTGCACCACCCTAGTACCGCGGCCAGCAACCTCTGCCCGCCGCACGACGCCCGGACGGCCGGTGCTCGCCCGTGCCGCGACGCCGCGCTCCCGCTCGGCGGGGGTTCACTTCTCGATGGTCTCGACGAGCTCGCCGAAGGCGACGGACCGCTCGGCGGAATGGAAGAAGTTGCGGCAGGTGACCAGCGTGATCAGCCGCCTGGTCGGCTCCGTCGCCGGCGTCCGACCGCTCCCCGGTGCCACCGGCACCGGATCGATCACCCAGGTCTCCGACTTGTCGACCGTCAGGTCGGCGGCCGAACCGGTGAGCGCGTAGACGTGGGTCGCCGTGCGGGTCTCGACGACGATCCGGGCACCGGGCCGGAGGTCGAGCAGCCGCACGAACGGTCCGGACGCCCCGCGATGACCGGCGACCGCGAAGTTGCCCACCCGGCCCGGGGCCGCGGTCTGCTCGAACCAGCCGACCCCGACGTTCAGGGCGTAGGGCGTCGTCCCGGTGACGACCGCCACCTCGAAGTCGGGCCCGAGATCGGGGATCCGGATCAGCGCGACGGCGTTGCCCGGGATCCTGGACGACGGGGTCCGGCCCTGCGCCCACTCGCGTTTGAGCTCGTCGACCTGTTGCCGGGCGGCCCGGGTGTCCATCACCGGGTTGAAGTAGGCGTCCCAGACGTAGAAGCCGATCAAACCGAGACCGGCGACCAGGAGCAGCAGACCGACCGCGGTCAGGCTCCGGCGCGCTCGCGGCCTCGGCACCGGATCGTCCACCGCCGGTGGCAGCGTGGTCGTGCCGCTCTCCCCCACGGCCTCATTGTGGACACCGCGGATCGCCGCGACAACTCGCCGCCCGCGCCCCGGACCCGCCGCCGGCAGGTCCCGCGCGGTCCGCCGTTCAGCCGAACCAGCCGTGACCGTTGGCCGGGCCCAGGGAGTCCCGCGGCGCGGCGTCCGTGAACGGTTCGGCGCTGCCGAGCCACCGGCGCAGGTCAGGCCCGGAGCTGGCCCGGTAGCCGAACAGTGCGTGCCGCGCGACGGCCTCCAGTTCCGGCAGCGGCAGCGGGACGCTGGCGCCGAGCGCCACCAGGTTGCCGTACCGGCGTCCCTTCCAGACTGCTGTCTCCGCGGTCACCAGCAGCCGCGGGAAACTCGCCGCCACGCCCGCCAGGCAGGACCGGGCCCAGCCGAACGGTGCCTGGTCGGCCAGGTTCATGATCAGCACTCCGTCCGCCCGGAGCACGCGGGCGGCGTCGGCGAAGCACTCGGCCGTGGCCAGCGAGCCGGGCACGTGCAGGCCGTCGAAGGCGTCCACGATCAACGCGTCGGCGTAACCGCCGGGCATCGCGGCCAGCCCGGCGCGGCCGTCCGTCGTCCGCACCTTGATGCCTGAGCGGCGGTCCAGCGGGAGCTTGCGACGCACCTCGGCGAGCAGGTCGGCGTCCGGCTCGCAGACGATCTGGGCCGTCCCGGGGCGGACGGCGGCCACCCAGCGCGGCAGGGTCATCCCACCGCCACCGAGATGCACCACCCGCAGCCGGACGTCCGGAGCGCGGCGCAGCACCGTCGCCCGCAGCGCCTCGGCGATCCGTTGCACGTACTCGAACTCGAGCCGCAGCGGGTCGTCGGGGTCGACCCAGGACTGCTGGGTCGACCCGGTGCGCACCAGGAACGCGCCGCGGACCTCCCGGTCGGCCTGCACCCGGTCGGTCATGTCAGGATCAGCACGACGCTGGCGGCCACGTTGCCCACGCTGTGCGCCGCCCAGGACGGCAGCAGGGACTTCGTCTCCTGCTTCACCCAGCCGGCGAGACAGGCCGAGCCGGCGCCGAAGAAGAACGCCGCGGTGCAGGACAGCGGGTCGCGGGCGAAGAGAACCAGCTGGGCGAGCAGCCGGAGCATGCCGCAGGCGATCGCCTGCAGCACGTTGGCGGTCCGCGCCACCCGCCGCCGCTGCTCCAGCCAGCGCGCCAGCAGGTCGTGGACGGGGCTGCGGTCGGCGGGCTCGGTGTCCACCAACGCTTGCAGCAGCTCCTCCAGCCGGCGCAGCAGGAAGCCGCGGAAGAAGAGCTCCTCGGACAGCGCGGTCTGCAGCACGGCCGCGACGAGCATGCCCACCACCGGCCAGAGCCCGTTCACCGAACTCGCCCAGCCCGCGCTGCCGGCCACCAAGGCCGAACCGAAGAAGCCGGCGCCGCCGAACACCATCGCCACGACCACCGACCGGCCGGGCGAGCGGTCCAGCGAGCGGAACCCCAGCCACCGCAGGAACGGCTCCAGCTCGGCGGCCTGCGCATCCTCCGGCGACGGCGCGGCTCCGGCGGCCGGCTCGCTTCCCGGCGGGCTCGACCGGCGCCGGCGATCCACTCCCGACCGGCGGCTCCGAGCCGGGCGGAGAGTCGTCCGCGGCCGGCGTCCGTTCCCGGCCATCCGGGCCCGCCTGGCCTCACCCTCATTCTTGGCGTGCAACCACCAGGCGAGCGGGATCAGCGCGAACACGACGATCTGCGCCGATGCGCCGATGAGCACGAGGAACGCCGTCTCCACCCGACCAAGTGTGACGCCTCGTCCGGGATCGGTGGCTCCGACCGGTCCGGCGGTCGGCACATTCGTCCGTCCCACCGGAGTCGGGGACGGGTGCGGAACCTCGGGGACACCTCGCCGAGGCGGCCCGGACGAGCGCGAGCAGATACTGGCGGGATTCGCCGACGGCGGGCCTAGAGTATGCACGACGTTCAGGAGGACGTATGAACTCGGAAAAGGTCATCTTCGGCTTCTTCATCACCTTGGCCGCGGCGCTGAACTTCGGTTTCTGGACCGGTGAGATGGACCGGGTCGAGTTGCACAACGTGTGGGAACTCGCCGCGGCCATCGTGGTCAGCCTGATCGCCACGGTGCTGAAGTTCGGCGACCGGACCCAGCTGGGCGCCGTGCACCTGGCCACCTCGCTCGTCGCCGACGTCCAGCTGATCGCCGGCGCGGTCATCTGGAGCTGGGCCGCGACGTCCACCTCGGGCGTGACCCCCGCCGACATGGCACTGGTGGTCTCGATGTCGGCCGGCGCCCTGCTGGCGAACCTGATCTCGGTCGTGCTGATGATCTCCGAGATCATCACCGCCCGCCGCTAGGCGGCCGGCGGCGTTCCATGAACAACGTCAGCTACCTGTTCCTGCGGCGCATGCGTGTGCCGCTGGTGCTGGTGATCATCCTGTACACGGTCAGCGTTTTCGGGCTCGCGGTGGTGCCCGGCGTCGACGATGCCGGCCACCCGACCGAGGGCATGGGGCTGTTCAACGCGTTCTACGTGATCAGCTACACCGCCACCACGATCGGTTTCGGCGAGTTGCCGCACCCCTATTCGGGGCCGCAGCGGATGTGGATGATCGTGTCCATCTACCTGACCGTCGCCGGCTGGTCGTACGCGGTGGCCACGGTGGTCGGCCTGCTGCAGGAGCCGGCGTTCCAGAACGCGCTGCGGCGCGGCCGCTACGCCCGCAAGATCCGGCGGCTGCGGGAGCCGTTCTACATCGTCTGCGGCGTCGGCGAGACCGGCACGCTGGTCTGTCAGGGCCTGGACCGGCTCGGCATGCGGTTCGTGGTGGTCGACTCGGACGCCACTCGGATCGAGCAGATCAAGCTGGAGGAATTCCGCGCCGACCCGCCCTCGGTGATCGCGGACGCCTCGCAGCCGGCCAACCTGATCGGCGCCGGGCTGATGTCACGACACTGCCGCGGCGTGATGGCGCTGGCGGTGGACGACATCACCAACCGGGCGATCGCCGTCACCGCGCGCCTGCTGCGTCCCGGCCTGCCGGTGATGGCGCGGGTCGGCGACGCCAACACCGACCACACCATGGGAGCCTTCGGCGGCGACATGGTGATCAACCCGTTCGAGCGGTTCTCCACCTATCTGGCGCTGGCCGTCGCGCGTCCGGAACGGTACCGGCTGGGCCAGATCCTGACCGGCTTCCCGGGCGACGACCTGCCCGAGCGTCATCATCCGCCGCGCGGGCACTGGATCATGTGCGGGTACGGACGCTTCGGGCACGGCGTCCGGCAGGCGCTGACCAAGGCCGGCAACGAGGTCACCGTGATCGACAAGCTGCACTACGGCGAGGAGGGCGTGGACGTCGAGGGCACCGGCACCGACTCGGCCAGCCTGAAGAAGGCCGGCATCGACGACGCCGTCGGCATCGTGGCCGGCAACGCCAGCGACCTGAAGAACCTGGCCATCGCCCTGGTCGCCCGCGACCTGAAGCCCGACATCTTCGTGGTCACCCGGCAGAACCAGATCAGCAACTCGACCCTGTTCGAGGCCTTCCACGACGACCAGTGCATGCAGCCCAGCCGGATCGTCGCCCGCGAGTTCCTGGCCCTGATCACCACCCCGCTGCTGGACCGGTTCCGGCACGAGATCCGCGGCGCGTCCGAGAAGTGGAGCGCCGAGCTGACCGAGGCCCTGTCCTACCTGAACGGTGGCTACACCCCCGAACTGTGGGGGCTGAGCATCGACTCCGAGCACGCCGCCGCCGTCGTTGAGGCGATCAGGGACGAGCACTGGGTGAACATCGGTCACCTGCTGGTCGACCCCTACGACCACGACAAGCCGGCGAACGCGCTGGTGCTGATGGTGGCCCGCGGCGACGGCGGCGCGATCCTGCCGACCACCGGGTACCAGCTGGAGGTCGGCGACCAGCTGCTGATCGCCGGATCGCCGGAGGCGGCCCGCCGGATGGAGCTGGTGATGAACAACCTCAACGTGCTGCACTACGTCCGCACCGGACGCGAGGGCGGCGGCGGCTGGATCTGGCACAAGGGCCGGGCGCTGAAGCGCCGCTGGATCCGGTTCCGTTCGCGCCACGGTCACTGACCGCGGCGTCCCACGGCATTCCGCAACTCCCGATCGGCACCCCAGCCGGGGATCGCCGCGATCGATCGGCAACGTCCGGGACCCACTCATCGCCGCGCCGGGCGGACGGAACCCGCCCGGCCGAGCCCCGGTCGGCGCGACGGACGGTCGTGAACCGAAAAGGAACCGTCCCCCGATTCAGGGGACGGTTCCTTTTCGGTTCAGCGGGTCAGCTCTCGACGACCACCAGGCCGCCGCCGTCGGCGTCCACGTCGAACCGCACCGTGTCGCCGTCGATGATGTCGCCGGCCAGCATCCGGCGGGCCATGGCGTCCTCGATGGTGGTCTGCACCAGGCGCTTCAGCGGACGGGCACCGTAGACCGGGTCGAACCCGGTGAGCGCCAGCCAGTCCTTGCCGGCCTGCGTGACCTCGACGTGGATCCGGCGGTCGGCCAGCCGGGCGTTCAGCCGGCGCAGCTGGATGTCGACGATCCTGCTCAGGTCCTCGGTGCCCAGCGGGGTGAACATCACGATCTCGTCCAGCCGGTTCAGGAACTCGGGCTTGAACGCCTGCCGGACGACGCCCATCACGGCCTGCTCCTTGAGTTCCGGCTCCAGGCCGGGGTCGGCCAGGTACTGCGAGCCGAGGTTGCTGGTCATGATCAGGATGACGTTGCGGAAGTCGACCGTGCGGCCCTGGCCGTCGGTGAGCCGTCCGTCGTCGAACACCTGGAGCAGGATGTTGAACACCTCGGGGTGCGCCTTCTCGACCTCGTCGAGCAGGATCACCGAGTAGGGACGCCGGCGCACCGCCTCGGTCAGCTGGCCGCCCTCCTCGTAGCCGATGTAGCCGGGAGGGGCGCCGACCAGCCGGGAGACGGAGTGCTTCTCGCCGTACTCGCTCATGTCGATCCGCACCATCGAGTGCTCGTCGTCGAACAGGAACTCGGCCAGCGACTTGGCCAGCTCGGTCTTGCCGACGCCGGTCGGGCCGAGGAACAGGAACGAGCCGGTAGGCCGGTTCGGGTCGGAGATGCCGGCCCGGGAGCGACGCACGGCGTCCGAGACCGCGACCACGGCCTGCCGCTGCCCGATCAGCCGCTCGCCCAGCCGCTCCTCCATGCTGAGCAGCTTCTCGCTCTCGCCCTGCAGCAGCTTGCCGACCGGGATGCCGGTCCAGGACGCCACCACCTCGGCGATGTCGGTGGCCGACACCTCCTCGCTGACCATCGGGGTCCGGTCGGACTCGGCCTGCTCGGCGGCGTCCATCTCGGCCTGCAGGGCCGGGATCTCGCCGTAGAGGATCTCGGACGCCTTGGTCAGGTCGCCCTCGCGCTGGGCGCGGTCGGCGGCGATCCGCAGCTCGTCGACCCTGGCCTTCAGTTCGCCGACCCGGTTCAGGCCGGACTTCTCCGCCTCCCAGCGGCCCTCCAGTCCGCGGAGTTCCTCCTGCGCGTCGGCCAGCTCGGCCTGCAGCCGCTCGTAGCGTTCGACGGAGGCCGGGTCGGTCTCCTTCTCCAGCGCGAAGCTCTGCATGGTCATCCGGTCGATGGTGCGGCGCAGCTGGTCGATCTCCTCGGGCGAGGAGTCGATCTCCATCCGCAGCCGGGAGGCCGCCTCGTCGATCAGGTCGATGGCCTTGTCGGGCAGCTGCCGGCTGGTGATGTACCGGTTCGACAGGGACGCCGCCGCGACCAGCGCGCCGTCGGTGATCCGCACCTTGTGGTGCGCCTCGTAGCGCTCGCGCAGGCCGCGCAGGATGGCGATGGTGTCCTCCACGGACGGCTCGCC
>JBGALC010000044.1:0-29679 GCA_044224095.1 Micropruina sp.
GGGACCCCGGTCGAGGTGCTGTTCGCCGCCGGTGAGGGCCGCAAGGACGCCGCCACCGCGCGGGTGTCGGGCCGCGCCCGGGACAACCGGTTGGTGCACGTCGCCGTCGGAGAGGGTGCCGAGCGGCCGCGTCCGGGCGACATCGGCACCGTCGAGATCAGCTACGCCGCGCCGCACCACCTGGTCGCCGACGGCGGCATCACCGGCCTGCGCCGCACGCGCGGCGGTGACGCCTGGGACGCCCGGCACACCCCGCAGAAGAAGCTGATCGGGCTGGGTCTGCCGAAGCGGACCACCGCGAGCGTCTGAGCGGCTTCCGCCCGGCTGAGGCGGGACTCGGGGGACGGTTCCCTTTTCGAGTCAGGGGACGGTTCCTTTTCGAGTCAGGGGACGGTTCCTTTCCGGTTCAGGGGACGGTTCCCTTTTCGAGTCACAGGGACGGTTCCCCCCTGCCGTCCAGGAACGGTTGCTTCGGACGACGGGACCTCCGGACGACCCCTCGCCCTCACGATCACCGGGTCGCGACACGACTCGGCCGGCATCCCTGCGGAAGGAAGTCCGCCGGGTGCCGGCCGTTGTCGTGGCCCTGCGCTACTGCAGGGTCGAGTTGGTGATGACCGGATTCCCGTTGCCCAGGTAGAAGATGCCCGGGTAGTTCTGGAAACTCTGCGGACTCGACTGGCCGCTGGGAGCGTAGGTGTTGTTCCTACTCACTGTGCTGTCGATGTAGAGCCGGCCGGTCCGGGCGTTGCTGACGAAGAAGATCGCGCTACCGCCGGCCTTCGCGGTGTTGTACTGGATGTTCGAGCCGCCGATCCGCAGGTCGTAGGTGTCCCCGTCGGTGTAGATGGCGCCGCCGCTGCCGCCGCCCGGCGTGCCGGCCTTCGCCGGGTTGGCGCAGCAGCCGACGGCGTTGTTGTAGCTGATGGTGCTGTTGAGCACCGTGATCGGCGTCCGCAGCCCACTGATCGCGCCGCCGTTCGAGCAGGAGTTGCCCTGTCCGCTCGCGCCCCCGAAGGTGCTCTGCACGATGACCACCGGATCCTGATTGCGCGCCGCATAGGAGCTGTCCAGATCGTTCGGCGTCGACGAACGCTGCGCGAGCACCCGGATCGCGGCACCGCCCAGGTCGGGACCATTCGTCGCACAGACGTTCTGTTGGAACACCGAGCGGACGACCTTCAGGCGTCCGCCGAGAGCGAAGATGGCGCCGCCTCCACCGTTGCGGCCGTTCGGGTCGCCCGGCGAGACAAAGGGCGCGTTGGTCGCGTTGCCGTTGGCGAAGGTGATGTTCTGCACCGTCACCTCGGGCCACGTCGGCGCGTAGAGGCAGTTGCCCGATACCGAACCGAGCGAGGTGTCGCAGGTGTCGATGTACAGGATGCGCTTGGAGTTGCCACCGGACAGCGTCACCTTGCCGCCACCGTCGATCACCAGCTTGCGGGTGCTGTTGCGCACCTTCAGGGTCTCGGTCAGCGTGATGGTGTGCGGGTTGGGGCCGCAGTTGAACGTGATCACACCGCCGGCGGTGACCGCCGCCACGACGGCGGCCGAGGTGCAGCTTGCGGGCGTGCCGGTCCCGACCACCCGGTCCGGGGTGCTGACATTCTCGGCGCCGTAGCCGGACGGCACCGCGACCGTGCCGCTGGGGTTGCCGGGGTTGAAGCTCGAAGGCGTCGTCGAGGTGGCGGTGGGCGTCGGCGTCGGCGAGTTCGTCACGGTCGGTGAACTGGTCGGCGTCGGTGAGCTCGTGGCCGTCGCGCTCGGCGTCGGTGTCGGGGTGCTGCTGCCGGCCGGCCGGAAGATGACGTCGACGTAGTAGTTGCTGGCCTGGTAGCTCGACTGAGGGAACCCCGAGGCGCCGTAGCGGTACACGCCACCGTTTGCGGGGACCGTGAGGTCGCCGCTGGTGTAGGCGCTGCGGAAGAAGTTCTGTGCCGCCGCGTACCTGGCGCGCGGCGCGTAGTAGGACGCCACGTAGCGCTGGCCCGCATTGACCGTGACCGGACTGCCCAGGTTCACCGTTTGCCAGCCGGATGCCGTCTCATTGCTGAACGTCGCGGTCGCCAGACGCGAACCCGATGAGCTCCACAGGCTGCCGGTGTGCGTACCGGTATTGCCGGAGCCCTTGTAGAAGCGGATGCCGACGACTGACCCGCTGACCCGGGGGACGAAGGTGACACCGAGCTCGACGGCCGCATCGTCGGCGACCGACGGCGTCGAAGGCACCGCGGTGCCGAAGATGGTGGTGTCGCCGGCAGCGGCGAGGGCCGGCAGCGGCGCGACCACGGCGCCGACCGCCAGGGCGAGGGCGCTCACCACGGAGATCAGGACGCCGGCGCGGCGCGGCAGGTCCACGGATCGATTGGTTGACATGCTCTCTCCCGGGGCCGGGGGGATCGGGGTCCCGAACCCCTCTGGCCGCCGCCCTTGCGCGCCGGTCCTAAATATTTCCTGAGAGAGATTCTTGCAGAAGACTAGGAACGGGGCAATCAGCCTAGTGGATGCGGCAGATCATAGGCGATTCCAGCTCAGTGTTCACTCAGGCTAATCCCAGGTTCGTTCATCGCGACGGTCAGGCCGGGCTTCCTGAGTTGACCTGTCGCCCCGCTAGCCTGCCGGGAGAGGAGGAGCCTGCATGTTCATCTGGATGAGCTTGTTGTACTCCGTGCCGCTCGTGGTGGCGCTGCTCGTCGCGGGCGCCATGGTCGCGCCGCGGATCAACTCCGCCGCCCGCTCGATGCTGTGGCTGGGGATCGTCCTGATCTGCGTCGCGCAGCTGGCCACCCTGGCCACCCCGTACCTGGTCATGGAACGATCGCTGGCCGTCATCTCCCAGCTGGTCAACGCGGCCCTGTTCATCCTTCGACTGGTCGGCACCGTGCTGCTGATCGTGGCGGCTGCCCGAGCCGCTCGCGGCAGTGACCCGATCCACACTCGACCGCCGGTTTACGGCTATTCCTCCGAGCCGGGAGGTCCGGTCCCGCCGAACGCTCAGCCCGGCTACCCGGCGGGGAGGGGATACCCCGCGCCGGGCTTCCAGCCGGGACAGGTGCCCACCTTCCCGCAGGGCTCCCAGCCGGGGCCGTCGTCCACTTTCCCGCCGGGCTCGTCCGTCGATCAGCCACCCTGGGGCTCGCCACGAGGCTGACTGGGGGTGATCCACCCTGGAGTCGGCGAAGCGCGCGGCCGGCTCGATCGTGACCGAGCTGGCGCACCCGAACCGCTACAGCGCGAGCCCGGTGAGGACCAGGATCCGCTCGTCGGTCAGATCCACCATCGCCGACGCCAGGCCCTCGCGTCCGGTCCCGGACGCCTTCCAGCCGCCGTAGGGCATCTGATCGGCCCGGAAGCTGGGCACGTCGCCGACGATCACGCCACCCACCACCAGCTCGCGGTGCGCCCGGAAGGCGACGTCCACCCGGGTGGTGAAGATCCCGGCCTGCAGTCCGTAGCGGCTGCTGTTGGCCAGCCGGAATCCCTCGTCGAGGTCGCCGTAGCCGCTCACCACGAGGACCGGCGCGAAGGCCTCCCTGGAACCTAGCGAGGTGGACGCCGGCACGTCGGTCAGCAGCGCCGGTTCCACCTGGGTGCCGCTGCGGCCGCCGCCGGTCAGCAGGGTGGCGCCGGCGTCGGTGGCCTCGGTGATCCAGTCGGTGATCCGCTGCGCGTTCTCTTCGTCGATCATCGGTCCGACCTGGGTGGCGGGATCGGTGGGATCGCCGGTGTGCAGCTGCTCGACCGCCGCGGTCAGCAGCGGGACGAACGTGTCGTAGATGTCGGCGTGCACCAGCACCCGTTGCACGCTGATGCAGGACTGCCCGGCCTGGTAGTTGCCGAACAGGGCGATCCGCTCCGCGGCGGCCTTCAGGTCGGGCCAGTCCGGCTCGACCAGCACCGCGGCGTCGCCGCCCAGCTCGAGGACGATGTGCTTCTCGGGCGCAGCCTCGCGGATGCTTGCGCCGACGGCGTCGCTGCCGGTCAGCGAGATCACCGGGAGCCGCGGGTCGGTGTTGACCGCGTCCATCTGGCCGCCCCGGATCGGCAGCACGCTCACGGCCGCCTTCGGCAACTCGGTCTCCGCCACGATCTCGGCGAGCAGGAGGGCGGTCAGCGGAGTGGCGGACGCCGGCTTGATCAGCACCGGGGCGCCGACGGCGATGGCGGGCGCCACCTTGTGCGCGACCAGGTTGAGCGGAAAGTTGAACGGCGCGATGCCGAGCACCGGGCCGCGCGGGAAGCGCCGGACGATGCCGAGGCGTCCGGTGGCGTTGGGGTCGGTGTCGAGACGCTGCAGCTCACCCGACCAGCGCCGGGCCTCCTCGGCCGCCCAGCGGAAGGTGGAGACGGCCCTGCTCACCTCGGCCCTCGACCACATCAGCGGCTTGCCGTTCTCGGCCGTGATCAGTGCCGCGAACTCGTCGGCGCGCTCGGCGATCCGGGCCGAGATGTGGTCCAGCGCTTTCGCCCGCACGTGAGCCGGCAGGCCGAGCAGTTCGGCTCGGACGGCGTCCGCGGCGGCGATCGCCCTTTCGACCTGATCGGGGGTGGGCAGCGAGACGCGTCCCACCAGGTCGCCGGTATAGGGGGAGCGGACGTCCAGGGAGTCCTCCCCGAGCGTCGGCTCACCGGCCAGCCAGAACGGCGTGATGTCAGTCATGCAGCACCTCCGCGAATGCGTCGTCGATCAGGTCGAGGCCCTCGTGCAGCAGCTCGTCGGAGATGCTGAGCGGGGGCAGGAAACGGAACACGTTGCCGAACGAGCCGGCGGTCAGCACCACCAGCCCGCGCGCGTGGCAGGCCCGGGCCACCGCGCCGGTGAGTGCGGCGTCGGGCTGCTTGGTGCCGGACACCACCAGCTCGACGGCCATCATCGCGCCGCGTCCGCGGATGTCGCCGACCTCCGGGTGACGCGCGGCAAGCTCACCGAGCCGGGCGCGGAAGATCGCCTCGATCTGGCGGGCGCGGGCGTTCAGGTCGTGGCTGCGCATCTCCTCGATCGCGCCGAGCGCGGCGGCGCAGGCGATCGGGTTGCCGCCGTAGGTGCCGCCCAGCCCGCCCGGGTGGACGGCGTCCATCAGCTCGGCGCGTCCGGTGACGGCGGCCAGCGGCAGGCCGCCGGCAATGCCCTTGGCGGTGGTGATCAGGTCGGGCACGACGCCTTCGTGGTCGCAGGCGAACCAGTCGCCGGTGCGGCAGAAGCCGGACTGGATCTCGTCGGCGATGAACACGGCGCCATGATCGCGGCACCATTGGGCCAGCCGGGGCAGGAAGCCGTCGGGTGGCACGATGAACCCGCCCTCGCCCTGGATCGGCTCGATGATCACCGCCGCCACCTGATCGTTGCCGACCTGGACGCCGACCAGCGACTCGAACTGGGCGAACGCCTCCTCGGCGACGGCGTCCGGGTCACCCGGCCAGCGGTACGGGTAGGCCATCGGCACCCGGTGGATGTCGGAGGCGAACGGCCCGAAGCCGTGCTTGTAGGGCATGTCCTTAGCGGTCAGCGCCATGGTCAGGTTGGTGCGGCCGTGGTAGGCGTGGTCGAAGCAGACCACCGCCGTCCGGCCGGTGGCGACCCGGGCGATCTTGATCGCGTTCTCGACCGCCTCGGCGCCCGAGTTGAACAGCGCCGACTTCTTCGCGTGGTCGCCGGGGGTGAGCTCGGCCAGCTGCTCGGCGACCTCCACGTAGCCCTCGTAGGGGGTGACCATGAAGCAGGTGTGGGTGAACCGCTGGACCGCCTCGGTCACCCGCCGGACGACGGCCGGCGCGGCGTTGCCCACGGTGGTGACGGCGATGCCCGAGCCGAAGTCGATCAGCCGGTTGCCATCGGCGTCCACCAGGATGCCGCCGGATGCCTCGACGACATAGGCGGGCACGATGGTGCCGACCCCGTTGGCGACGCTCGCGGACTTGCGGGCCGCCAACGCCAGCGACTTCGGGCCCGGGACGGCGGTGACCAGTCTGCGGCACTGCTCGACGGTCATGACTCTCCTCGTTCTCGACCTACTGCCATCCTCCGCCGTCCGTAACATGCTGTCGAATACTAGTTTTCTAACCGATCTATGCCGGGAAGGCATAAAGTGACGGGAATGGAACCGTCCCCTTCCGGTTCAGGGGACGGTTCCATTCCGGTTCAAGGGACGGGTGAGCGCAGGGAGGCGCCGGATGGAGCTTCGCACTATCGGCTACTTCGTCGCGGTGGCGGACGCCGGATCGGTGAGCGCCGCCACCCAGCTGACCCACATCACCCAGCCGTCCCTGTCGCGACAGCTGCGACAGCTGGAGAAGGAGCTGGGGCTGGAGCTGTTCACCCGCCGCGACGGACGCCTCGTGCTGACTCCGGCCGGGCGGCAGTTCCTGCCCGCCGCGCGCGAGCTGTTGGCCCGTGCCGACGCCACCCGTGCCGCCGCAGCCCACATCCGCGCCGGTGGACTGCCGGCGGTGACCCTGGCTGCGCCGGCGGTCACCCTCAACGACGTGGTCGCCCCGTTCTTCGCCACGTGGCGCGCCGGCGACCCGATGCCCCGCGTGCAGGAGCTGGACGCCGTCGACGAGTACGGCGCGCTGGAGCGCGGTGCCGATCTGGTGATCGGCACCCGGCCGCCGCCGGCGGGCCTGGCCCGGATGCGGGTGGCGACGTTGCCGGTGAGGGGCTACGTCCGGGCCGATCATCCGCTGGCCGGGCGCGATGAGGTGCCGCTCGGCGCGCTGCTCGAGCATGAACTGCTGGTGCCGACCCCCGACAGCCATGCTCGACGAGCCTTCGACGCCGCGATCGAGGGCGAGGGGCGTCCGGTCCGGCTGCTGGAGTTCAGCTCGTCCCACGTGGCGCAGTCGGTGGCCGCGGCGGGACGCGGCGTGGCGGTGGTGTCCGACGACCCGCGCTACGGCCTGCATCAGCTGGCCATCCGCACCGCGGCGGGTGAGCTGCTGCGGATCCGGCTGCACGCCGCCTGGCAACCACACCACCACGGCCGCCTGGCAACCACACCACCACGGCGCCGTCCAGCTCGCCGCCCTGGCCGGACGCCTCCGCGACTTCGTCCGCGAGCGCTACGGCCCGGGCTGACCGGTGTCCCAGGCTCGGCGGGAGGGCTTGCGGGCCTCGCGGAACTTGCGGACCGGGCCTGCCTCAGCCCTCGAAGCCGTGGTACTGCATCACGTGCTTGATCCGGGTGTAGTCCTCGAGGCTGTACATCGACAGGTCCTTACCGTGCCCGGAGTGCTTGAAGCCGCCGTGCGGCATCTCGGCGACCAGCGGGATGTGGGTGTTGATCCACACGCAGCCGAAGTCGAGCCGCATCGCCAGCCGGGCGGCCGTCCCGGCGTTGGACGTCCACACCGACGAGGCCAGGCCGTAGACCGTGTCGTTGGCCAGGGCGACGGCCTCCTCCTCGTCGCCGAACTTCTGCACGGTCAGCACCGGGCCGAACACCTCGGTGCGGACCAGTTCGTCGTCCTGGCGCAGGTCGGCGATCACGGTGGGCTCGTAGAAGAACCCGTCGCGGGCGACCTGCCGTCCGCCGGTGACCACCCGGGCGTGCGACGGCGTCCGGTCGACCAGCCCCGAGATGTGGTTCAGCTGGTGCGGGTTGTTGATCGCGCCGTACAGGATGTCCTCGTCGGCGGGGTCATACCCGGTGCGCGTCGCGGCGGCCGCCTTGGCCAGCTCGGCGACGAACTCGTCGTAGACGCCGGCCTGGCACAGCACCCGGGTGGCCGCGGTGCAGTCCTGGCCGGCGTTGAACAGGCCGGCCACCGAGATGCCCTCGATCGCGGCGGCGAGGTCGACGTCGTCGAACACCACGACGGGTGCCTTGCCGCCCAGCTCCAGGTGGGTCACCTTCAGGTCGGACGCCGCCGCCGTCGCCACCGCCATGCCGGCCCGGGTCGAGCCGGTGATGGAGACCATCCGCGGAATCGGGTGCGCGGTCAGGGTGGCACCGGTGCCGCGGTCGCCGCAGATCACGTTCACCACGCCGGGCGGCAGGATGTCGGCCAGCTTCTCGGCCAGCCAGACCGAGGACGCCGGCGTGGTGTCGGACGGCTTCAGCACCACCGTGTTGCCGGCCGCGAGCGCCGGCGCCAGCTTCCAGATCGCCATCATCATCGGGTAGTTCCAGGGCGCCACCTGGCCGACCGGCCCGATCGGTTCGCGCCGCACCGACGAGGTGAATCCCCGCATGTACTCGCCCTGGGCGCGGCCCTCCAGCACCCGGGCGGCGCCGGCGAAGAACCGCACCTGATCGACCATCGGGCCGATCTCCTCCGACGCGGTCAGGTTCTTCGGCTTGCCGGTGTTCTCGCACTCGATGTCGACCAGCTCGTCGGCGCCGGCTTCGATCGCGTCCGCGAAGGCCAGCAGCGCCTGTTGCCGCTCGCCGGGCGTCGTCCAGCGCCACTTCTCGAACGCCACCGCGGCGGCGGTGAACGCCGCGTCCACGTCCTCCCGGCCGGACAGGGGAGCGGTGGCATAGGTCTGCCCGGTCGTCGGATCGGTGATGTTCAGGGTCTCCCCGGACGCCGCGGGGCGGGCCTCGCCGGCGATGATGTTGTGCAGAACCTTCACCTGGTCACCGGATCCTCTCATCGTAGGGTGAATGCGGCTGGTGATCCCGGACGCCTCGGTCACGTCAGGGTGTCACTGACAAGGCTGGCCGCGCCCGGCTATGCCGTCAATGACTTTGATCGCATGCAGTCCATGCTCACCGAGCATGAGAGTTCGGAGCATCGACCGGGGAAACAGAAAGGTGGGGCCGGGCGCGATGCCCGACCCCACCGGTGGTTTGCTTGTTCGTTCGAAAGATCAGTCGATCGACTCGACGATTATTCCGGCGCGCCCGAAGACGCCCGAACCTGATCCTTGAGGAAATCCTGAGCCTGATCGACCTTTGCCGCGTACTTGCCGTCCGTCTTCGAGTCGACGAAGTCGCCAGCGCGATCGATGGCGCCTTCGATCTGATCTTCGTGGCCGGCCACGGTCTCCTTGATCTTGTCGACGAATCCCATTCGGCCTCCTCTCTCTCTCTCGTACGCCCGGTTCAAGCCCGGCTTCGTGCCCATTCTTACTCGGCTGCGGCCGCTCTGCCAAGGGCCGGCGGGTGACTCGGTGCGCAACTACGACGCCGGCCGGGCGACCGTTTCCCGCACCGGGACCCCGGCGGCCGCTGCGGCACAATGGCGAACGTGTCGGTCGCGCAGCCTCTGATCGTGTTGAACGGACCCACGGCCAGCGGCAAGACCGCGCTCGCCGTGCGGGTCGCGCAACTCCTCTGCGAGCGTGGACGGCCGGCGGAGATCGTCAACGCGGACTCGATGCTGGTCTACCGCGGCATGGACATCGGCACCGCCAAGCCGACGCCGGCGGAGCGCGGCGGGATCACCCACCACCTGATCGACATCATGGACATCGGCGAGACCGCCAGCGTCGCGGTCTTCCAGCAGCTGGCCAGGGCCGCGATCGCCGACTGCCGGTCGCGGGGGGTGGTGCCGATCCTGGTCGGCGGTTCGGCGCTGTACGTGCACGCCATCCTCGACGACTTCGAGTTCCCGGCCACGGACGCCGGCGTCCGGGCACGGCTCGAGGACGAGCTGGCCCGGGTCGGGGCGGAGGAGCTGCACCGCCGGTTGGCCGCCCGCTCGCCCCAGGCGGCGTCGGCCATCCAGCCCGGCAACGGACGCCGCATCGTCCGGGCCCTGGAGGCGATCGAGCTCACCGGCGGGTGGAGTTCGACGCTGCCCAGGTGGTCGTACGCGCTGGACGGCGTCCGGCAGTGGGGCCTGGCGTTGCCTCGCGAGATTCTCGACGAACGGATCGCGGAACGGGTCGAGCAGATGTGGGCCGCCGGGTTGGTCGCGGAGGTGCGCGCGCTGGTCGGGCGCGGCCTGCGAGAGGGGCGGACGGCGTCCGTGGCGCTGGGCTATCGGCAGGTGCTGGCCCACCTGGACGGCGAGATCACCGAGGCCATGGCCAAGGAGTCGACGGTGCTGCGCACCCGCAGGTTCGCCCGCAAACAGCTCGGCTGGTTCCGCCGCGACCCGCGGATCAGCTGGCTGGCCGCGGACGCCCCCGGGCTCGCCGAGGCGATCCTCGCCGAGCTGTGACCCGGACGCCGGCCGCGTCGTCTGCGGGGCGCGTGTTCCCGTGCCGGTTTGACCACCCCTGCCGCCCTGCGATGCAATTCCGTCATGCTCGCCTTCGCCAAGGGACACGGAACGCTCAACGACTTCGTGTGCTTCAGCGACCCCGACGGCGCCCTCGACCTCAGCGACGAGCAGGTCCGGTTCCTGTGCGACCGCCGGGCCGGCATCGGCGGCGACGGCACCCTGCGCGCCGTCCGGTCCCGGCACGTTCCCGGCTACCAGCAGTACGGCGACGACTGGTTCATGGACTACCGCAACGCGGACGCCTCGATCGCCGAGATGTGCGGCAACGGGCTGCGGGTATTCCTGCGCTACCTGCTCACGGAGGGCCTGATCGACGACGCCCCGATCGACGTCGTGACCCGCGCCGGCGTCCGGCGCGGCGAGTTCCTGGACGGCGATCAGATCCGGATCGGGATGGGCAACCCGGTGGTCGGCCCGGCTGCGGTGCCGGTGACGGTGGGCGAGCGGACCTACCGCGGCCGGGCGGTCGATGTCGGCAACCCGCACGCCGCCGTCCTGCTGCCCGCCGGCGAGTTGGACGCCATCGACCTCGACCGCGAACCCGGCTACCCGAGGGACGTCTTCCCGAACCGCGCCAACGTCGAATTCATCGAACCGGTGGGCGACCGGCACATCCGGATGCGGGTCTGGGAGCGCGGCGTGGGGGAGACCTTCTCCTGCGGCACCGGCACCGTGGCGGCCGCCGCCGCGGCCGCCACCGCCGCCGGTGAGGCGTCCGGAACCTGGCGGGTCGATCCGCCCGGCGGCACCCTGCTCGTCGACCTGGCCCCCGGCGGCGCGCGGCTGACCGGTCCCGCGGTCATCGTCGCTCGTGGCACAGTGAACCTGTGAGTGAACTCCACTACGACGACGCCGACGATCCCGAGACCGAGGACTTCGACGGCGACCAGCTCGATCTGGCCGAGCGGCTGTCGCTGCGCCGGGTGGCCGGCATGTCCACCCAGCTGGCCGACATCACCGAGGTCGAGTACCGCGACCTGCAGCTGGAGCGGGTGGTGCTGGTCAGCGTCTGGACGGCCGGCACCCAGCGCGATGCCGAGAACGCCCTGGCCGAGCTGAAGCTGCTCGCCGAAACCGCCGGCTCCGAGGTGCTGGAGGCGCTCGTCCAGCGTCGCAGCCACGCCGACCCGGCCACCTTCATCGGACGCGGCAAGGTCGACGAGCTGCGCGAGGTGGTGATCGCCACCGGCGCCGACACGGTGATCTGCGACGGCGAGCTGGAACCCGCGCAGCTGCGGAACCTGGAGGACCGGGTCAAGGTCAAGGTGATCGACCGGACCGCGCTGATCCTGGACATCTTCGCCCAGCACGCCAAGAGCGCCGAGGGCAAGGCCCAGGTCGAGCTCGCCCAGTTGCAGTACCTGCGGCAGCGGCTGCGCGGTTGGGGTGGCAACCTGTCCCGGCAGGCGGGTGGACGGGCCGCGGGCGGCGCCGGGATCGGCGGCCGCGGGCCCGGCGAGACCAAGATCGAGACCGACCGGCGGCGGATCCGCATCCGCATCTCGATGCTCCGCAAGCGGCTGCGCGCGATGGACGAGGTGCGCGCCACCAAGCGGCAGGAGCGGCAGCGCAACGAGATCCCGTCGGTGGCCATCGTCGGCTACACCAACGCCGGCAAGTCGTCGCTGCTGAACCGGCTGACCGGCGCCGGCGTCCTGGTCGAGAACGCGTTGTTCGCCACCCTCGACCCGACCACCCGGCGGGCCGAGAGCGTGGACGGGCGCGTCTACACGCTGACCGACACCGTGGGCTTCGTCCGGCACCTGCCGCACGACCTGGTCGAGGCGTTCCGCTCCACCCTGGAGGAGTCGGTGCTGGCCGATCTGCTGCTGCACATCGTGGACGGCGCCGACCCCGACCCGGAGGGCCAGATCAAGGCGGTCCGCACCGTGCTGGCCGAGATCGGCGCCGGGGACATTGCCGAGCAACTGGTGATCAACAAGACCGACGCCGCGGACGCCACCGAGCTGGCCGCGCTGCGCACCCGGCATCCGGACGCGGTGTTCGTCTCCGCCCGCACCGGCGAGGGCATCGCCGAACTGAAGCGGCGGGTGGAGGAGCGGCTGCCGCGTCCGGCCGTCGAGGTGACCGCGCTGGTGCCCTACGACCGCGGCGACCTGGTCAACAAGATCCACACCAGCGGCGAGATCGTCACCCTGGAGCACACCGCGGACGGCACCGCCGTGACCGCCCGGGTGAACCGCGGCCTGGCCGGCGAGCTGGCCCCGTTCGCCCGCTGACTCCGCACCGTCGGTCGAGCACCGTCGGGGGCCGGTTTTCCACAGGCTCCCCGAGCCTGATCGATGCTGTCGGTTCCGGGCGGTAGTTTGAACCAATGCCCGACGCCGACCTGACCGAAGCGATTCTCGCCGCTGCGGTCGCGGGCATCGACGGCGCTCAGCGTCCGGGTCAGCACGAGATGGCGGCCGCGGTCTCGGAAACCCTGGCCGGGGGAGACCACCTGCTCGTCCAGGCCGGCACCGGCACCGGAAAGTCGCTGGGGTATCTGGCGCCCGCGTTGGCGCAGCTGGTGCGCTCGCCCGGCGAGCGCGTCGTGATCGCCACCGCGACCTTGGCCCTGCAGTCCCAGCTGGCCCGCAAGGACATTCCCGCCGCGCTGGACGCCTGCCAACGGGTCACCGGCAAGCGGGTCAGCCACGCCGTGCTGAAGGGTCGCACCAATTACGCCTGCCTGTACCGGGTCCGCGACACCCTCGGCTCCGAGCAGGAGAGCCTGTTGGGCGGGAGCGAACTCGCCGAGGCGTTGACCGCGGTGGCCACCGACACCGGCTCCAAGGTGGGAGCGGAGGTGGTGGCGCTGCGGGAGTGGGTCGAGACCGAGGCCGATGCCAAGGGCGCCGCCGACCGCGACGACGCGCCCAGCCACACCGCCCAGGCCTGGTCCCAGGTGTCGATCCCGGTCCGGGAGTGCCTGGGCGCCCAGCGCTGCCCCTACGGTGCCCAGTGTTTCGTCGAGCGCTCCCGCGACCACGCCCGGACCTCGCAGCTGGTGGTCACCAACCACGCGCTGTTGGCCATCGACGCGATGCACGGCGGCACCGCACTGCCCGAACACGACGCGGTGATCGTCGACGAGGCGCACGAACTGGTCGGCCGGGTCACCGGTGCCGCCTCCCACGAGCTGAGTCCGCAGCTGATCGAACGGGTCGGACGCCGCTGCCTGGTCTGGCTCGACGACGACCTCGCGCTGGAGTTCCTGGACGCCGGCGAGGCCCTTCGCGCCGCCCTCGACGATGCGCCGCTCGCCCGCGTCGAGGACGCAGCCGGCGCGCTGGTGAACACGCTGCGGCTGGTCCGCGACGTCGCCCGCCGGGTGGTGTCCGCGATTACCGGGGGCGACGACTCCGACAACGACCGCAAGCAGGCGTCCGCAGCCGCCAAGGAGGTGTTCGACATCGCCGAGCAGCTGGCCGCGCTGGCCCCGCACGACGTGGTCTGGGTGTCCGAGCGGGAACGGTTCGGACGCCAGGTGAACCAGGCCCCGCTGTCGGTGGCCGGCCTGATGCGGGAAGGCATCTTCGCCAAGCGCCCGGTCGTGCTCACCTCGGCGACGCTCTCCATCGGAGGCAACTTCGACGCGGTGGCCGGCTCCGTGGGGCTCACCGAGCCCTACAGCCGGGAAGGTGACGGCGATGCCGACGGCGAGCCGGAGCGGCCCCGCTGGCGCGGCCTGGATGTCGGCTCTCCCTTCGACTACCGCCGCCAGGGCATCCTGTACGTCGCCAGGTCGCTGCCGCCGCCCGGCCGCGACGGCATCGCACCGGCGACCCTGGCCGAGGTGGCCGAGCTGCTCTGGGCCGCCGGCGGGCGCACCCTCGGCCTGTTCGCCTCCCAGCGGGCCGCCGAAGCGGCCGCCGTGCACTGCCGTCGCGAACTGCCCGACCAGGAGATCCTCTGCCAGGGTGACGCCCAGCTCGGCGAGCTCACCCGCACCTTCGTGGCGAACCCGCAGACCAGCCTGTTCGGCACCCTGTCGCTGTGGCAGGGCGTCGACGTCCCGGGCGACACCTGCGAGCTGGTGATCATCGACAAGATCCCGTTCCCGCGGCCCGACGAGCCGCTGATGCAGGCCCGGCAGCGCGCCGTCGCCGAGCGCGGCGGCAACGGTTTCATGGCGGTTGCCGCCACCCACGCCGCGCTGCTGCTCGCCCAGGGCTCCGGACGGCTGATCCGCCGGCTCACCGACCGCGGTGTGGTCGCGGTGCTCGACCCCCGGCTGATCACCGCCCGGTACGGCAGCTTCCTCCGCGCGTCCATGCCCGACTTCTGGATGACCACCGACCGCGAGACCGCGATCGGCGCGCTGCGGCGGCTGCAGGACGCCCGGGCGCAGGCGAGTTGAACCGCCCGGCCCGGTCGCATCCCTCCACGCGCCGCCGTGCGCTGCCTCTCCTGGTTCGACGCCGGGGGCCGACTCCCACCCGTCGCGAAGTCCCCTCGCCGCCTCAGGCGGGCGGGTTCCCGAGGTCGTCGATCCGCAGCCGCTCGCCGTCGCGGCGGGCCGACTCCAGGGCGTAGATGCCGGGCAGCGTGTAGCGGGCGGCCTGCCAGGCGTTCACCGGCGGCAGGGTGCGGTTGTTGACCGCGGTGACGAAGTCGTCGGCCAGGAAGCGGTGGCTGCCCTCGTGGCCGTTCGGTGCGCCGGCGAACTCGGCCGGCAGCCGGCTCGGGTCGTGCACGGGGGCGAGCCCGGACAGGAAGGCGTCGCGCAGGGTGGGCGAGACGTCCGCCAGCTCGGCGAGCTCCTCCTCGCTGGCCTTGCGCGGCTCGATCCGCTCGGACACCTCGACCACGCCGGCACGGTCCTGCCGGTAGGCGGTGGTGGTCATCTCCTCGAAGCTGGCGTCGGTGCCGAACCAGCGGAAGCGGGATTCCCGGATGAAGGACGGGAAACCGACCCGGCGGAACTCGTTCACCCGGAACGACCCGCCGCCGGCCACCTCGAACAGGCCGGTCATGTTCGAGAAGTCGTTGTCGAACATGCTGACCGCGCGGTCGAACACGCCATCGCCCCGGTCGTCGGTGACACCGATCGCCGAGACGCTGGTGGCGTGGGTGTTCCAGGCGCCCAGCACGCCGCCGATGGAGTGGGTCGGGTAGAGCATCGGTGGGTAGGAGGCGGTCGCCTTCCAGTCGTCCCCGCCCGAGAACCGGTAGGCGTCGTAGAAGCCCAGGTCCATGTCGTGGACGTAGTCTCCCTCGGCGTAGAACAGCCGGCCGAACTCGCCCTTGGCGACCATCTCGCGGGCATAGACCACCGCCGGGTTGTAGTGGCTGGTCTCGCCCATCATGTAGGTCAGCCCGGTCTCGCCGACGGCGTCGACGATCGCGGCGATCTCCTCGGCGCTGACCGCCATCGGCACCGCCGAGTAGACGTGCTTGCCGGCACGCAGCGCCCGGACCACCAGCGGGCCGTGGCTCCATCGCTGGGTGAAGATGGCCACGGCGTCGACCTCGGCGCTGGCCAGCACGGCATCGAAGGAGTCGAAGGTGCCGGCGAGCCCGTACCGGCCGACCAGCTCGTTCGCCCGCTCGGCGATGGTGTCGACGGCATACACCCGCGCGACGCCGGGATGAAGGTGGAACAGGTGGGCGAACGAACCGGCGAACTGGCCGGCGCCGATCATCGCGATCGAGAAGGACATGCGGGCGATTCCTCTGCAGGGAGCTGGCGGACGGTGGGCGTCGGGCACGACGACACTCAGAAAGTTACGCGGGTAACTCTATTCCGTGCAACTCGCCCTGTAGACCTTTCCAATCTGGATAAGCTGCATGGCAGCGGTGATCTATGCGCGTAGAATGATGGGATCCGATCCGGTTCGGGATCAGCCGACCTGACGGCGAGGAGTGCCGATGGACGTAGTTGCCGGGCCCGGTGGGCGACCTGCCGCGGTCACCCGGGCCGATGTCGCGCGCTACGCCGGCGTGAGCACCGCGGTGGTGAGCTATGTGGTCAACGGCGGGCCGAAGCCGGTGTCCGAGGCGACCACCGCACGCGTGCTGGACGCGATCGCTCGGCTCGGCTACCGACCCAACAGCACGGCCCGGGCGCTCGCGCTGGGCAGCACGAAGACGCTCGGTCTGGTCGTGCCCGACAGCACCAACCCCTTCTACGCCGAGTACACCCTGGAGATCCAGCAGGCCGCCACCGAGCTCGGCTACGCGGTGCTGATCACCAACTCCGGTTTCGATCCCGACGTCGAGTTCCAGCGCATGCTCGATCTGTGCGACCGGCAGATCGACGGCCTGATCCTGGCCCGGGGCGCCGGCGTCGGTCGGGTGGGCGAGCTGGCCGGGAGGGGGGTGCGCACCCCGGTCGTGCTGATCGACTGCACGGCTCCGCTGTCCGGCCACGCCACCGTCGGACCCGACGCCGCGGGCGGCATCGCCGAGGCGGTCGATCACCTGCTGCGCGGCCACGGCCATCCGGCTGTCGCGCTGATCATCGGCGACACCGTCGAGGCGGCCATCGACGGCCGGGAGTCCGGCTGGACGGCGGCCCACGCCCGGGCCGGACGTCCGCTCGGCCCGATCGAACGGGCCGCCTTCACCAGGGAGGGGGGCTACGCCGCGGGCGTCCGGCTGTTGCGGCGCGCCGACCGGCCCACGGCGATCGTCGCCAGCTCGGACCTGCAGGCCGTCGGACTGCTGCGCGCCGCCCACGAGCAGGGCCTGCGGATCCCCGATGACCTCGCGGTGGTGAGCTTCGACGGCACCGCCGAGACCCAGTACTGCTGGCCGCCGCTGACCACCAGCCGGCAGCCGACCACCGCGATGGCCCGGGCGGCGGTGCGAGCGGTGCTCGGCGGCGGGGGGCGGGCCGATCATCAGACACTCGCCATGGAGCTGGTGATCCGCGACTCCTGCGGCTGCTGAGGGCGTCCGACACCGCGGGCTGCACAATGACCCACATGACCCAGATCGGACGCCGCCGGCTGTTCCAGCTCGCGCCGGCCGCGGCGTTGGTCGCCGCGGGGTGCGGGACGTCGACCCCGACCCCAGTCCCGACGCCGACCGGTCGAGAGCCGCAGCTGACCATCGTGCAGGGCACGGTCGGCAGCCTCGGCTCCGCCCGGGTGGGCTACGCCAATCGGACGGAGGGCGCCGACCAGGTGTCGATCTGGCGCAACGACGACGAGTCGGGCTTCGGGTCGACGGTGAGCCTGCGCGACGGCGACTGGGCGTTCATCGGAGGCGAATGCTGGGCGATGACCAGGCTGGAGTCCGCCAACGGGAGGGCCCGGATCGGCTTCGATCCGGTGCTGACCAAGGTGAAGGCGCCGTCCCGGGACGCCGGCCTGATCTATGCCCCGGCCGGGCCGGACGACCTGGCGACGGCGGCACGGATCGGTACCGGAAACCGGATGGCGGTGGTCGAGCTCACCGCCGACTCGGCGGTGCTGCGGCACTGGCCCGGGCTGAGCGGACCGCGGGACGAGGGACGCCTGGTGCCGGTGAAAACCGGATCGACCATCAGGATGGGGCGGGTGACGGTGACCGTGACGGCGTTCCGCCCGTCCCTGGACCGGTTGCGCGGCTATGTGGTCGTGCGGGTCGGCACCGGCTGAGTCAGCCCCGGGACGGCACGGTGAGGATCTCGCACCCGCCGGGGATGATGGCGATGGTGTGCTCGCTGTGCGCAGTTCGGCAGCCGGTGGCGCTGCGCAGGGTCCAGCCGTCGGCATCGGTGACCAGCGTCGCAGTGTCGGCCATCACCCACGGCTCCAGCGCCAGCAGCAGCCCGGGTCGCAGCCGGTAGCCGCGACCGGGCCGGCCCTGGTTCGGGACGTGCGGGTCCTGGTGCATGGTCGACCCGATGCCGTGGCCGCCGAACTCGGTGTTGATCGCGTACCCGGCCTCGCCGAGGACGGTGCCGATGGCGTGGGCGACGTCGCCGATCCGGGCACCGGGACGGGCGGCGGCGATGCCGGCCGCCAACGCGCGCTCGGTGGCGTCGATCAGCGCGACACTCTCCTCCGGCCTGGACTCGCCGACGACGAAGCTGATCGCCGAATCCGCGGCGAGCCCGTCGGTGAGCACCGCCAGGTCGAGGGTCAGCAGGTCGCCGTCGGCGAGCGCGTAGTCGTGCGGCAGTCCGTGCAGCACGGCGTCGTTGACCGCCGTGCAGACGTAGTGGCCGAACGGGCCCCGGCCGAAGGACGGGGCGTAGTCGACGTAACAGGACCGTGCCCCGACCTCAGCGATCATCTCCTTGGTCCACCGGTCGATCTCCAGCAGGTTGGTGCCCACGGTGCTGCGGCGCTTCAGCTCCTGCAGGATGTCGGCGACCACCGCGCCGCTGGTCCTGGCCCGGGCGAGCTGGGCAGGGCTGAGGATCTCGATCATGCACGCCTCTCCTCGGGGTGACCAATAACTATCCCGGCCATACTATCCCGGTATTAGAATCCCACCATGGTCAGGTTGCCACTCAGCCCCGCCGAGATCGAGCGCGGACGCCGGCTCGGCACCTGTCTGCGGCGAGCCCGGGGGGTGCGCCCGATGCTGGAGGTCGCCCTGGAGGCGGGCGTCTCTCCGGAGACACTCCGAAAGATCGAGTCCGGCCGCGTGGCCACGCCGGCCTTCCCGACCATCGCCGCCATCACCTCCACGCTGGGCCTCTCCCTGGACGCCGTGTGGGCGGAGATGAACCCGGCGGACCCGTGTCCTCGCCCCGGCCGCGCGAGCGGCTGGCGTCGTAGCCGGGCCGGTCTCGCGCCGAGCTGCCTTCGTCGCTGCGCGGATCGGCGCGGTCACCGCGGTGACCGGACGCGCCGCGGCCAGCCCGACTGCGGACCGGCCGTCGACCCCGCAGCTACACCCGCCGCAGGACGGCGACCACCTTGCCCAGGATCGAGGCGTGATTGCCGTCGATCGGCGCGTAGGCCGGGTTGTGCGGCAGCAGCCACACCTGACCTTCGGTGCGCTTGAACGTCTTGACCGTCGCTTCGTCCTCGAGGAGGGCCGCCACGATGTCGCCGTTGTTCGCGGTCGGCTGCTGGCGCACGACCACGAAGTCGCCGTCGCAGATGGCGGCCTCGATCATCGAATCGCCCCTGACCTCCAGCAGGAACAGGGTGCCCTCGCCGACGAGTTGCCTGGGCAGCGGGAAGACGTCCTCGACGCGCTCCTCGGCCAGGATCGGCCCGCCGGCGGCGATCCGCCCCACCACCGGCACGTTCACCGCTTCGGGCATGGCGTCACCGATGCCGGTGATGTCGACCGGATCGCTCTCGGGTTCGACGATGTCGTCGGCCTCGGGCTTGGTCACCGACTCGGGTAGCCGAACCTCCATCGCGCGGGGGCGGTGCGGGTCGCGCCGCAGGTAGCCCTTGGCCTCCAGTGCGCGCAACTGATGGGAGACGCTGGACGGCGACGCCAGGCCCGCCGCCTCGCCGATCTCGCGGATCGTCGGCGGATAGCCGCGAGTGCTCACCGCGAGATGGATCAACTCCAGGATTCGCCGCTGTCGCGGGGTCAACCCCTCGGTGTCGGCCGGACCGTCGGGCAGCTGGGCGATCTTGGCCATCTCCAGTTGCTGGGCGACCTCGGCGTTGCTCGGACGGCCGACGCTCATCTTCGGCGGCTGCTTGGGTGGGCGGCCGCGCCGCGGGGTTTTGTCGAACGGGTTCCTGCCTGCCATGTGCACAGACTAGGCCATGGCGGAACGGGATTAATACGTTTGTTCGAGCGTGTCGCGAAGCCTGTTCGATCGCGTCCGCGCCCGGGTGGCGGGAATGCAGCGGGATCGGCGCGATGTCCCGGGGTGGCGCTCGGACCGCTCGATCAAAAACTGTCGGAGGCGCCCTGTTGACTGGTTCCCATCGATCGACCGTTGGTGAACAACCGTACGAATAAGGGTTGCGTCCCGATCGATCGCGGGTAAGAATGATCATCGAACGTATGTTCGAGGAAGGGAGTGCGAGATGAGTGCGGTGCTGGTTGAGGAGATGGTGATCACCCCGGCGGCCACCCGGCCGCGGTGGCGACACGTCCCGCAGTCGCGCGGGCCGATCGCGCGTCCGAACCACCCCGGTGCCCCCGGGGGTCGCCCCGCCGCGGCGGTGGCGCCGCTGGTGCGGGCGCAGGTGCCGGCCCCGGTCGTCATCGCCGTGGGGCAGGGTCTGCAGCTGACCAGGCGCGGGCTGGCCGTGGTGGTGTCGGTCTTCCTCGGCGCGGTGGCGGCCGGGGTCCTCACCCTGGTGGCGGGCTTCCTGGCGATCTCGAACGAGCCGGTCGCGCCGCAGGCGCCGGCCGCCGTGGTGCAGGCCGGCTGAGCCGCGCTCCCGGCCGGGCCGAGGGGGCGGCCCGGCCGGGGCGACCGGCGACGCGACGGCCCCGTCGGCGACCGGCCGGCGGTATTGGGATCGCCCGCAAGCGGTCGGGGAATGGCTCTGCGAACAGGGCTCGCAACTACTGGATCAGACACGCCGAGGCACGGTTGCATCATGGCCTTGAGCGGCCTATCGTCTATATGTAGTAGTTACAGAGCTGTGGTTCATCCACAGATAGTGGTTCCATCCACAGGTTCGTCCACAGCCGGTACACACGATGCTCCACAGGAGCGAGCGCGTTCACCGTCGACGATGAAAGGGGTAGCCGCCCGTGCACTGCCCGTACTGCCGCCACACCGACTCGCGCGTTCTCGACTCGCGGGTGGCCGAAGACGGTGCCGCGATCCGTCGCCGTCGGCAGTGCCCGTCCTGTGAACGGCGGTTCACCACCCTCGAGCAGATGCAGCTGGTGGTGGTGAAGCGGTCCGGCGTGGTCGAGCCGTTCTCCCGCGAGAAGGTCGTCACCGGCGTGCGCAAGGCGTGCAAGGGCCGCCCCGTCTCCGAGGCCGACCTGGCCAGGCTCGGTCAGCAGGTCGAAGAGGCGTTGCGGGCCGGCGGTCAGGCCGAGATCCCCGCCGACGACGTCGGGCTGGCGATCCTCGGGCCGCTGCGCACCCTGGACGCCGTGGCCTACCTGCGCTTCGCCTCCGTCTACAAGCACTACAACTCGGTCGACGACTTCGAGGCCGAGATCCAGGGCTACTGCCGCGGCCATCTGGTCGCCCCGCATGACGAAGACAAGCGCCACCCACCCGAAGAAACGTCTAATGACTGAACCGCGCCATGCAGCAGCCGCCAGTCCGCCAAACCGTAGAGTTGACCGTAGCGCATCAATGTTCACCGCGAGGCGTCCACCTGACCAGGCTGACCTGGAGGTATGGGCCATCCAGACCAACTGGAAGACCAGGCCACCGTCTTCGAGCAGGCGCGGGGCCAGGTTGCCGACCTGGAGCGTAGACCTCCATCATCTGCAATGCGCGCGGCGCTCAGCACCCCGGCCCGTAGGGCCAGCCTGCGGCAACTCATCCAGCCGGTGGTGGCCTGCCGCCGGCACCGGCGAAACAGCTGCCTCGCCACGCAGACCGACATGACATCTTCGAGCCGCGACAGCCTGGATGCTGCTGCGTACTTCAGCTTCAACTCACCGGTAAGTAGTTTCCAGCAGTAGGCACCAAGTCCCACGGTAGGTACAAGCTTCATCCTCAGCGTCGACGACTCGGTCAGTCGATCCTGAACTGGTACAAGGAAGGGCTTGCATCTTCCGGGCGGCTCGGGTGCCGGCGCAGACCACCATCCAGATCACTCCATGAAGTTGCTGTCCTCGGGCGGCGGCGTCGAACTGGTCAGCTTCATGCGCGGTGCGGACGCCTCGGCGGGCACCATCAAGTCCGGTGGCGCCACCCGCCGGGCCGCCAAGATGGTGGTGCTCGACGTCGATCACCCCGACATCGAGGAGTTCATCGAGACCAAGGCGCGCGAAGAGGACAAGATCCGCGCACTGCGCGACGCCGGCTTCGACATGGACCTGGGCGGCAAGGACATCGTCAGCGTCCAGTACCAGAACGCCAACAACTCGGTCCGGGTGAACGACGAGTTCATGCGCGCGGTCGAGGACGGCACCGAGTTCGGGCTGCGCGCCCGGATGACCGGCGAGGTGATCGACACCGTCGATGCCCGCGCGCTGTTCGGCAAGATGGCCAAGGCCGCCTGGGAGTGCGCCGATCCGGGCATCCAGTACGACGACACCATCAACGCGTGGCACACCAACCCCGAGACCGGCCGGATCACCGCGTCCAACCCGTGCTCGGAGTACATGAGCCTGGACAACAGCTCCTGCAACCTGGCCAGCCTCAACCTGCTGAAGTTCCTGCGCGACGACGACAGCTTCGACGCCGCGACGTTCGTGAAGGCGGTCGAGCTGGTGATCACCGCCATGGACATCTCGATCTGCTTCGCCGACTTCCCGACCGAGTCCATCGGCGCGACCACCCGCGACTACCGGCAGCTCGGCATCGGCTACGCCAACCTGGGTGCCCTGCTGATGGCCGTCGGACGCGGCTACGACTCCGAGGGCGGACGGGCGCTGGCGGCGTCCATCACCTCGCTGATGACGGCGACCAGCTACCGGCGCTCGGCGGAGCTGGCCGGGATCGTCGGCCCGTACGCCGGCTACGCCCGCAACGCCTCCGCGCACCAGAAGGTGATGCGCAAGCACCAGGCGGCCAACGACGAGGTCCGCTCGTTCACCACGCTCGACTCCACCGTGCACGACGCGGCCACCGCCGAGTGGGCCAAGGTCGTCACCCTGGGCGCCGACAAGGGGTTCCGCAATGCGCAGGCGTCCGTGCTCGCGCCGACCGGGACGATCGGCTTCATGATGGACTGCGACACCACCGGCATCGAGCCGGACTTCTCGCTGGTCAAGTTCAAGAAGCTGGTCGGCGGCGGCTCGATGCAGATCGTCAACCAGACCATCCCGCACGCGCTGAACCGTCTCGGCTACACCGAGGAGACCGTCGAGGCGATCGTGGAGTACATCGCCGAGCACGGCCACGTGGTGAACGCGCCGGGCCTGAAGCGGGAGCACTACGAGGTCTTCGACACCGCGATGGGCGAGCGGGCGATCAAGCCGATGGGTCACGTCCGGATGATGGCCGCCGTGCAGCCGTTCCTGTCCGGCGCCATCTCCAAGACGGTGAACCTGCCCGAGACCGCGACCGTCGAGGAGATCGCCGAGGTCTACCTGCAGGGCTGGAAGCTCGGCCTGAAGGCGCTCGCCGTCTACCGCGACAACTGCAAGGTGGGCCAGCCATTGTCCGACGCGAAGAAGAAGGACGAACCCGCGGCCGAGACCACGCCGCAGCCCGAGGTGCGGATCGAGTACCGGCCGCGCCGGCAGCGGCTGCCCAAGTCCCGCACCAGCCGGACGACGTCCTTCTCGGTGGGCGGTGCCGAGGGCTACATGACCGCCGGCGCCTACGACGACGGACGCCTCGGCGAGGTCTTCCTCAAGCTCGGCAAGCAGGGCTCCACCCTGGCCGGCGTGATGGACGCCTTCTCGATCGCCATCTCGATCGCGCTGCAGTACGGCGTCCCGCTGGAGAGCTACGTGCAGAAGTTCACCAACATGAAGTTCGAGCCGGCCGGGATGACCGACGACGCCGACATCCGGATGGCGCAGTCGATCATCGACTACATCTTCCGGCGGCTGGCGCTCGACTACCTGTCCTTCGACGAGCGCGCCGAGCTGGGCATCTACACCTCGGCCGAGCGGGCCCGGTACGTCGAGACCGGCTCGTACCTCTCCGAGGAGGACGAGGCCAACCTGATCGAGTCCGAGGCGCTGAAGAACGACGCGGGTGACGACGTCAAGGTCCACGAGGGGGGCCCGATCCAGCCGGCGCTGGTCGAGGCGCGGCCGCATTCGACCGCCGAGGTGCTGGAGAAGATCTCCGGCATGGCGATCGACGCCCCGCTGTGCATGACCTGCGGCACCAAGATGCGGCGCAGCGGCAGCTGCTACATCTGCGAGGGCTGCGGCAGCACCAGCGGCTGCAGCTGAGCCCGACCACGAGGAGGGGCGAGAGGCGACTGCCTCTCGCCCTTCCTCGCGTCCGCCGTCCAGGCCCGGATCACCGAGGCCGAGTCGGCCGGCGTAGCGCGGCGAGTGCTGGATTCGGGGCCGGCGGTCGCGGGCATAGGCTGACGGCACTGCCGAGAGGGCGACCGAGGTCGCCGAGAGGAGCCACCCGTGAGCCAGCCCATCACCGCCTGGATCGCCCACGGCGGGCGAACCGGCGAAGACGCCTTCACCGCCGAACGGGTGGCGGTGCCCGAGCTGCGCCCGCATGATCTGCTGGTCCGCGTGCGGGCCGTCTCGGTGAACCCGGTCGACACCAAGGTGCTCGGACGCCTACGCGACGGCCAGACCAAGCAGCTCGGCTACGATGCGGCCGGGGTGGTCGAGGCGGTCGGTGAGCGGGCGTCCGGTTTCTCCGTCGGCGACGAGGTGTACTACGCCGGCGACATCAGCCGTCCGGGCAGCAACGCCGAGCTGCACGCGGTCGACTCGCGGATCGTCGCGCAGAAGCCGCGCAACCTCGACTGGGCACAGGCGGCGGCGCTGCCGCTGACGACGATCACGGCGTGGGAGTCGCTGTTCGACAAGCTCCGGCTCACCGCGGACAGCCGCGGCGCCCTGCTGGTGGTCGGCGGCGCCGGGGGCGTGGGCAGCGTGCTGATCCAGCTCGCCAAGGTGCTGACCGGAGCGACGGTGATCGCCACCGCGGGGCGCGAGGAGAGCCGCGCGTGGGTGCGTGACCTGGGTGCCGACGCGGTGGTGGGGCACCGGAACCTGCGCGAGGAGGTGGCCGAGGTCGCCCCGGACGGCGTGCACTGGATCTACTCCTCGTTCACCGCCGGCAACCTGGAGGCCTACCAGCAGCTGCTGCGGCCGTTCGGTGAGATCGTCGCGGTGGACGACGACCCGGGCCCGCTCGGGGCGCTGAAGACCAAGGCGATCAGCTTCCACTGGGAGTACATGTTCGCGCGGATCATCCATCGGACCCCGGACGTCGCCGAGCAGGGCCGACTGCTCGCCCGCACCGCCGAACTCGTCGAAGAAGGCCTGGTCCGGACCACCCTGGGCCGGACCTTGTCAGGCCTCGGCCCGGACACCCTCGCCGAGGCTCACGAGATTCTGCGCTCGGGCACGGCGGTGGGCAAGGTGGTCATCACGCTCGACTAGCCGGCTCGGACGGGCCGAACTGTCGAACTGCAGCGCGAGCGATCCGGCCGAACCTCGGCGAATCGTCCCGCCCGGGGCGGCCGTGCAGTAGCGTGTCGGGCAGCGAGCTGATGGAAGTCGGTGTGAATCCGACGCGGTAGCGCCACTGTGTGGGGAAGTCCCCTAGCCAGACCTTGATGCTCGCGGAGATCCAATGCGTGGGCCGCATCAGCCCTGAAGGAGTCGTCATGAGTCACTCGACCACCGCCCCCGGCGTCCTCGTCGAACTGCCCAAGCTGTCGCTGCGCGAGTCGTGGCCGTGGCTGTTGTTCGGCGTGTTGATCGCCCTGCTGGCGGTCTATTTCGTCGGCGCCGAACAGGGCGCCACCTCGGTCTTCGCGGGCAACGCCGTGCACGAATGGGTGCACGATTCGCGGCACCTGCTCGGCTTCCCCTGCCACTGAGCGGGTGCCAGCGATGCTCACTCTGCGGGACTTCCTTGTCCGCGGCCTGCTCGCGGGTCTGTTCGCCGGCATGGCCGCCTTCGTCGTCGGCTACGTCGTCGGGGAGCCACCGGTGGCCGCCGCGATCGCGCTCGAAGAGGCCGACGGCGGACACACCCATGACCCCGGCGAGACCGCCGAACACGAGGACGCCGAGGAAGCCGGCACCGAGGTGTCGCGCGACCTCCAGTCCACCCTCGGTCTGGCCACCGGCATGCTCGTGCTCGGCGCCGCGATGGGCGGCTTGGCCGGAATCGTCACCGGACTCGCGGCCGGCCGGTTCGGCCGGACGAGCCTCCGCGGGACGGCGCTGGCCGTCGCCGGCGTCGGGTTCGTGACGCTGTACGCCGTGCCGTTCCTGATCTATCCGCCGAACCCGCCGGCGGTGGGCGACGGCGAGACCATCGGCTACCGCACCAGCCTCTACTTCGCGATGCTGGCGATCTCGGTGCTCGGCGCCGCGCTGGCCGTCACGATCGGACGGAACCTGACGGCGAGGCTGGGCGGCTGGCACGCCGCCCTGACCGGCGTCGGCGTCTACCTGGTCGTCGCGGTGATCGCGCTGAGCGTCATGCCGCGCTACGACGAGGTGCCGGCCGAGTTCCCGGCGTCGCTGCTGTACGAGTTCCGGCTGGCCAGCGTGCTCACCCAGGTGGTGCTGTGGACGGTGATCGGTGTCGTGCTCGCCGAACTGACCCACCGGCTGGCGTCCGGCCGGACCGCCGCGAAGTCCCGGGTCGCCGCCTCGGCGCAGTAGGACGGGGCCCGTGCGGCTCACCCTGATGGTGCCGGGCGCGACCGGCGGAACCCGCCGCTCGGTGTTCGGCGACACGACCGAGCCGGTCGCAGCCGACCCGAGACGGACTCGCCCGGGCGTCGTGATCGTCTGCGCGCCCGAACCGGCCTGCGTCCGGACGGCCGAGACCGTCGCCGGCATGACCGGCGGGCTCGCGATCGCCGAGCGACTCTCCGGCCCCGACTTCGGGCGATGGGCCGGGCTGACGGCCGAGCAGGTGATGGAACGGGACGCCGCCGGCCTGCGCCGCTGGCTGCGCGATCCACAGGCCCGCCCGCACGGCGGCGAGTCCCTGGTCGATCACCTCGCCCGGGTCGCCGAGCTCCTGGACACGTTCGAGTGGCCGGACGCCGGCGCGGTGATCGTCGCCCCGGCGTTCACGGTCCGCGCCGCCTGTGTGCACGCCCTGCGGGCCGGTCCGGAGTCGCTGCTGCACCTCGACCTGGCCCCGGGTACGACGGCCACGATCAGCCGCAGCACCGAGACCTGGCGACTGCGCTCGATCGTCCCCGCTGCCGGATAGGGCCGCCAGATCGGGGAGTGCCGACCATCATGGACGAGCTCGTCCGGCCGACGAGCCCGGTTTCGACGAGCTCGACCGGCGAGCCCAGGCAGCACCACGATCGGCTCATCGCGCCCGTTCAGGTGTCTCGGATCACAGATCCAGCGGCAACCGTTCTCGCGGCTGCGCTCCTCGCGGTATGACATGGGGGAGCGTCCACCCGGGAGGAACTGTGAACACAGCATCGTCGAACGGATCCCATGCCGCGGCAGCGGTGGGACATGCGTCCTTCGATCGGATGTGGGCCGAGTTGCTGCCGGTCGGACGACATCCCGACAGCGGCGGCTATCGTCGATTCGCCTGGACGGACGAGGACGCCACGCTGCGAGAGTGGTTCGCCGGGGAGGCGAACCGGCGCGGCCTCGCCGTCGTTGCCGATCGCGTCGGCAATCTGTGGGCGTGGCGCGGCGATCCCGACGCCACACCCGGCCTGGTGCTCGGCTCGCATCTCGACTCGGTGCCCGACGGCGGGGCGTTCGACGGCCCGCTCGGCGTCGTGTCCGCCTTCGCCGCGCTCGATCACCTGGACGCCACCGGCTTCGACACCGGACGCCCGCTCGGCATCGCATGCTTCGGCGACGAGGAGGGCGCCCGCTTCGGCGTGGCCTGTGGCGGCTCCCGGCTGCTCACCGGCGCGATGACCCCCGAACGCGGCCTGGCCCTGACCGACGGCGACGGCATCACCATGGCGGAGGCGATGCGGGCCGCGGGCCATGACCCGTCCGGGGTGGGCCGGGACCCGGAGACCCTGGGCCGGATCGGCACGTTCGTCGAACTGCACGTCGAGCAGGGCCGGGCGCTCGGCGATCCCGGCCACCCCGCGGAGGGAGCGGTAGCCGTCGGCTCGTCGATCTGGCCGCACGGCCGCTGGCGGTTCGACCTCGCCGGACGCGCCGACCACGCGGGCACCACCCGGCTCGACGACCGGGACGATCCGATGCTGCTGGCCGCCGCGGTGATCCAGCAGGCCCGGGCGGCGGCGCAGCGGTTCGGCTGTGTCGCGACCGTCGGCAAGCTGCGGGTCCTGCCCAACGGGGTCAACGCGATCCCGTCGCTGGTGCAGACCTGGCTGGACGCGCGCGGAGCCGACGCGGACGCGGTGCGGAAGGCGGTCAGCCACCTCGCCAGCACCGTCGGACAGGCCGCGATCGAGGAGTCCTGGACGGACGCCACCGACTTCGACGCGCCCCTGGTCGGCCGGCTGGCCGCCGCCCTGGGCGGTGCGCCGGTGCTGGCCACCGGCGCCGGCCACGACGCGGGCATCCTCGCCTCGGCCGGCATCCCGACCGGCATGCTGTTCGTCCGCAACCCCACCGGCATCTCGCACTCGCCCGCCGAGTTCGCCGAGACCGACGACTGTCATGCCGGCGTCGACGCCCTGGTCCGGGTGGTCGAGGATCTGGCCGGGGACCGGGCATGACCAGCTACTGGCTCGAGCATGCCTGGCTGCCCGAGGGGGTCGTCGCCGGGGTTCTGGTGCAGGAAGCGGACGGCCGCATCGTCGAGGTCGTCCGGCAGGTGCGCACACCACCCGCCGAAGCGATCCCGCTGCGGGGCCTCGTCCTACCGGGACTGGCCAACGCCCACTCGCATGCGTTCCATCGGGCGTTGCGGGGCCGCACCCACGGCGACGGCGGCACCTTCTGGACCTGGCGGGAGCGGATGTACGCCGTCGCCGGACGGCTCGATCCCGACGGCTACCGGCAGCTGGCCACGGCCGTGTTCGCCGAGATGGCGGCGGCCGGCATCAGCTGCGTGGGCGAGTTCCACTACCTGCACCACGGATCCGACGGCGAGCCGTACGCAGAGCCGAACGCGATGGGCCTGGCCCTGGTGGACGCCGCGGCGGCCGCCGGAATCCGGATCACCCTGCTCGACACCTGCTACCTGGCAGGCGGCCTCGATGCGACCGGCCACCTGCCGTTGGAGGGACCGCAGCGTCGCTTCGACGACGGGGACGCCGCGGCCTGGCAGGCCAGGATCGAGCGTCTGGCCCCGGGAGGCCCGACGCCGCTGCCGTCGCACGCCCGGCTGGGCGCCGCCATCCACTCCGTCCGAGCCGTCCCCCGCGACCAGCTGCCGGTGGTCGCCGCCGCGGCTGGGCGGAATGCACTCCCACTGCACGTCCACCTCTCCGAACAGCCGGCCGAGAACGACGCCACGATCGGCTGCTACGGTCGCACGCCCACCGAGCTGCTGGCCGATGCCGGCGCCCTCGGCCCGCGGACCACCGTCGTCCACGCCATCCACCTGACCGGACGGGACATCGACCTGCTCGGCTCGTCCGGAACCGCGGTCTGCGCCTGTCCGATCACCGAGTCCGACCTCGCCGACGGCATCGGGCCGTTCCCGGCGCTGCAGGCGGCCGGCAGCCCGCTGTGCCTGGGCAGCGATCAGCACGTCGAGATCGACCTGCTCGCCGAGGCCCGACGGCTGGAGCAGCACGAGCGGCTGGCCTCCGGACGGCGCGGCACCTTCGCCCCGGACGCGCTGCTCCACGCCGCCACCGAGGCCGGGCACCGCTGTCTGGGCTGGACGGACGCCGGCCGACTCACCCCCGGCGCCCG
>JBGALC010000001.1:0-132182 GCA_044224095.1 Micropruina sp.
GTCGCGTCCGGTCGCCGGCCTGCCGCTGGTGTACGTCGAGCGGCCGCAGGCTGTCGCGGCGTCCCGTTGGGGCAAGCGTGCCTTCGACCTCATCGGCTCCGGTCTGCTGCTGCTCGCGGCAGCGCCGATCATCGCCGCCGTCGCGATCGCGGTGAAGCTCGAGGATCGTGGCCCGGTCTTCTTCAAGCAGACCCGGGTCGGACGCCGCGGCGAGGAGTTCCAGTGCCTGAAGGTCCGCTCCATGGTGGTCGATGCCGAGGCTCGGAAGGCCGCGCTGGAGGCGCAGAACGAGGGCGCGGGCGTCCTGTTCAAGATGGCCAGGGATCCGCGGATCACGAAGGTCGGCGGCTTCATCCGTCGCTTCTCGATCGACGAGCTGCCGCAGCTCTGGAACGTCTTCCGCGGCGACATGAGCCTGGTCGGCCCGCGTCCGGCGCTGCCCAAGGAGGTCGCCCAGTACGACAGCGACACCGTCCGCCGGCTCGATGTGCGGCCCGGTCTCACCGGCCTCTGGCAGGTGTCCGGTCGGTCCAACCTTCCGTGGGATGAAACCGTCCGTCTGGACGTCTACTACGTCGACAACTGGTCGATCATGGTGCGGGACCGATCCGGTCCCGCACTGCTCCTTTTTCGGGGGTGACCCGGCCTCGCGGACCTGGTTAGTCTCTGGCCATGACCCACACCGAGATCACCGCTCCCCTGCCCGGCGTCGAGGACGCCGCCGGACACGGCCGCATCTTCGACCACGGCGCCCATGTCGCCGCCTGGCAGCCGACGGGCTCGGCCCATCCCGTGCTCTGGCTCAGCTCCACCAGCGCCTACACCGCCGGCAAGGCGATCCGCGGCGGCATCCCGATCTGCTTCCCGTGGTTCGGTCCCGGACTGACCGGCGACAAGAAGCCGGCGCACGGCTTCGTGCGGGCCGTCGCCTGGCGACGTGCCGAGGTCGTGGATGAGGGTGACACGCTCCGGGTGAGCTACACGATCGATCCCGAGCTGACCGGCGACCAGCCGGAGTTCCCGCACCAGTACCGGGCCCGGCTCACCGCCGAGTTCGCGGCCGACCACCTGTCGGTGACCCTCTGGGCCCACAACGCCGGCGACCAGCCGTTCACCATCGAGGAGGCGCTGCACACCTATCTGGCCGTCAGCGACGTCCGGGAGGTCAGTGTCGACGGTCTGGACGACGCCGTCTACCTCGACAAGAACCTGCCGGAGCCGGCCTTCGACCAGGTGCAGGACGGTCCGTTGCGGCTGACCGGGCCGACCGACCGGGTGTACGTCCACGGCGGCGCGGTCACCGTCTCCGACCCGGGCTACGGACGCCGGATCCGGCTCACCACCGAAGGATCCGCCGACGTCGTGGTGTGGAATCCCTGGGAGCAGGCCGCCGCCGGCATGGCCGATGTCGGGCCGGGCGAGTGGACCGGCATGGTGTGCGTCGAGGCGGCGAACGTGTTCGCCGACGCGGTGACCCTGCTGCCGGGCGAGGACTGGGCGATCACCCAGCGCATCGAGGTGCTACCGCTGGAGGACTGAGACTCGGCGGCTTGGGGGTGTCGCCTCCGCGGAGGCCGAGCCGGATCCTCACCACGGCGGCGAAGTCCGGGGACGTCGCCCGTCGCGCGTGCCGCGGCTGCCGGCTGCCGTGGCCGACGGCATCACTCGGACGCGTTCGCCCCCGCCGTGAGCCCGAAGGTGCGGCTGTAGAAGGCGAGCTCCGCTTCCAGGGCCGCCTCGATCGTCTCCGCCTTGCGGAAGCCGTGGCCCTCGCCCTGGAAGACGATCAGCTCGACGTCCAGTCCCTTCGCGGCGACCGCGGCGGCCATCGTCTCGGCCTGGTTGGGCGGCACCACGGCGTCGTCGGCGCCCTGCAGGATCAGCATCGGGCAGTTCAGCGCGTCGACATGGTTGATCGGCGACCGCTCGGCGTAGAGGTCGGCCGCCTCCGGCCACGGCCCGACCAGGCCGTCGAGGTAGCGCGCCTCGAATTTGTGCGTGTCGGACGCCAGCGCGGCGAGATCGCCGATGCCGTAGCGGCTGCACCCGGCGGCGAACACGTCGGAGGTGGTCAGCGCCCGGAGCGTCGTGTACCCCCCGGCGCTGCCGCCCCGGATGGCGAGCCGGGCGCCGTCCACCCGTCCGGCCACGGCCAGCGCCCGCGCCCCGGCGATGCAGTCGGCGACGTCGAGGACGCCCCACTCGCCGCGCAGCCGGTCGCGATAGGCCCGCCCGTACCCGCTGCTGCCGCTGTAGTTGACGTCGAGCACCGCGAAGCCGCGGCTGGTCCAGAACTGGATACCCAGGCTGAAGCCCGCGGTGGCGAAGGCGGTCGGGCCGCCGTGGCTGATCACGATCAGCGGCGGGCGGTCGCTTGGCGAGCCGGGACCCGATCGAGATCCCGGGATTCGCCGGGATGACGGTTGGCCGGTTCGGGCCGGCGGCGATGGTTGGCCGGCTTCAGCCCGCGGGTGGGGTTCGTCATCCCGGGCCTGCCCCGGGATCGCGGCTGACTCGGCCGACAGGACGTCGACAAGGGGATTCACCGGCGGATAGAACCAGCCGTGCACCTCCCCGGCCGAGCCCGGCCAGGTGACCGGCTCGGCCCTACTCACCCAGGCCGGGTCGAGGGTGGGCGGCGCGGTGGTGTCGACCACCCGTCGCTCGCCGCCCGACCACTCGACGACGGCGTCCGGGGCGTCGGCGAACTGGACCAGTGCCGCGATCCGGTCGCCGGAGGCGTCCAGGCTGTCGCAGTCGACGACGTCCGACTCCAGCTGCCGGTAGCCGTCATCGGCCAGCAGCAGCGGCGCGCTCCGGCCGTCGACGCGGGGTCGCAGCACGATGGAGCCGTCGCCGGTCACTGCGTACGGGCGTCGTCCGAACACCCAGAACGGCTCGACCAGGTCGGCGCCCAGCTCGGTCACCCGGGTCGGCCCGACCCCGGACCCGGATCCCGGCATCCTCCCCGACGACGAGCGGTCGGCGGACGACGCGGAATGTGGCGACTCCGGAGTGCTCCGGGACCCGGTGGCCCGGACCGGCCCGAGGTCGCCGTCGGACGGCTGCGCGTACAACTCCCAGAATCCCGAGCGGTCCGAGCAGAACAGCAGGTCATCGCCCCGCCAGAGCGGGTGCACCGCGGACTCCCCCGGCTCGCCGGCGACCGTGCGGACGTCGTCCAGCGCTGCCCCGGACGCCGACAGCCGGCCGACCCGGACCTGGCAGGCGTCCCACGGCATGTCGGGGTGTCGCCACTCCATCCAGGCCAGGAGTCCGTCGCCGCCTAGCTCCGGGCAGGCGTAGAAGTCGGCGCCCTCGGCGAGCACCGTGCCGCCGTCGCGTCCCGAGCCGTCCAATCGGATCGCCACCAGGGTGTTCACCGGTTCGCCCGGCGCGGAGTGGTCCTCCCGCACGGCCAGCACGACGCCGCGTTCGGGCAATACCCGCAGGTCGGCGAACCGATGGCGCGAGCCCTCCGCGGTGAGCGGACGCGGCCCAGCGGCGTCCAGCCGCAGCAGCTGCCCGGATGGATCGGAGCTCACCACGACAACGCCGCCGCGGGCGTCCCAGGCGCCGCCGCCGTACTCGTGCACCCTGGTCCGCACGCTCAGCCCGGGAGCCACCTCGCTGGTCACGCCGCCGCGCTCGCGCATCAGCGCCACCCGTCCGGACTCGGCCGGTCGGCTCTGGGTCCAGTAGAGGTCGGCGCCGTCATAGCGCGGCTCGGCCAGCCGGACGCCCCCGACGGCCAGCGCCGCCGCGGAGATCGGAGACGGCGGAGCGTCATGGCGTGTTCGGGTCATCCGACCACCGTAGAGCCCACCGCCGTTTTCGCAGACCATCGTCGCCGATCGTCCACGCGGCGGCGCGCGGCTCAGTACTATGACGTGTAGTAGTCACACGTCGACGAAGGAAGCCACCGTGTCCCGGGTTCTGAACAAGAAGCTGCGCAAGAAGCTCACCACGGCCGCGGAGGCCGCCGCGCTGATCAGGCCCGGAGCCAACGTGGGCATGAGCGGGTTCACCGGGGCCGGCTACCCCAAGCAGGTCCCGGCGGCGCTGGCGTCCGAGATCAGGGCCGCCCACGAACGCGGCGAGGACTTCCAGATCGGGCTGTTCACCGGCGCCTCGACGGCCCCGGAGCTGGACGGCGTGCTGGCCGAGGTCGACGGCATCAGCTTCCGCACCCCGTACCAGTCCGACCCGATCATGCGCCGCAAGATCAACGAGGGCATCTCGGAGTACGCAGACATCCACCTCTCGCACCTGGCCCCGATGATCTGGGCGGGCAGCATGGGCAAGCTGCACACCGCGGTGGTCGAGGTGACCGCGATCAGGGAGGACGGGTTGCTGGTCCCGTCGTCGTCGGTGGGCAACAACAAGACCTTCCTCGACCGGGCCGAGCAGATCATCCTCGAGGTGAACTCCTGGCAGTCCGCCGAGCTCGAGGGCATGCACGACATCTACTACGGCGCCCGGCTGCCACCCGAGCGGCAGCCGGTGATGCTGACCCACACCGGCGACCGGATCGGCCAGCGCAACTACCGGGTCGACCTGGACAAAGTGGTGGCGGTGATCGAGACGGACGCCGCCGACCGCAACACACCGTTCAAGCCGGCCGACGACGACTCGAAGAAGATGGCCGGCTTCTACCTGGAGTTCCTCACCCACGAGGTGAAGCGGGGCCGGCTGCCGAAGGACCTGCTGCCGCTGCAGTCGGGCGTCGGCAACGTCGCGAATGCCGTGCTGGCCGGCCTGCTGGAGGGCCCCTTCGACTACCTGACCTCCTACACCGAGGTGATCCAGGATGGCATGGTCGACCTGATCGACTCGGGCAAGATGACCGTCGCCTCCGCCACCGCGTTCTCCCTGTCGCCCGAGTACGCCGAGCGGATGAACGCCGAGGCCAGGCGGTATCGGGACAAGATCGTGCTGCGTCCGCAGGAGATCTCGAACCATCCCGAGATGATCCGCCGGCTCGGCATCATCGCCTGCAACGGCATGATCGAGGCCGACATCTACGGCAACGTGAACTCGACCCACATCATGGGCTCGCGGATGCAGAACGGCATCGGCGGCTCCGCCGACTTCACCCGGAACGCCTTCATCTCGGCGTTCGTCACCCCGTCGACCGCCAAGGGCGGCGCGATCTCGTGCATCGTGCCGATGGTCAGCCACCACGACCACACCGAGCACGACGTCCAGGTGCTGATCACCGAGCAGGGGTTGGCCGACCTGCGCGGCAAGTCGCCCAAGCAGCGGGCCCGGCTGATCATCGAGAAGTGTGCGCACCCGATGTACCGCCCGATGCTGCGGGAGTATTTCGAGCACGCGCAGAAGGTCTGCAACGGGCTGCACACCCCGCACGACCTGCGCCGGTCGCTGAGCTGGCACCAGCGCTTCCTGGAGACCGGGACGATGCAGCCGGCCTGAGCGGCGTCCGGGCCCGCGCCGGCACAGCGTCGTGCGGCACGAGGCCCTCCCTAACTACCTGTGCCCTCCCACCTGTGGGAGGGCACAGGTAGTTGGGGAGGGCCTTCTGCGTATCGGGTGGACGGCGGAGGCGATTCACAGACCGAGCACGGCGCGCAGCTCGGCGATGTTGTGCACCAGCGCGTCGGGCTGCACCGCCGCCAGTTCCTCGGCGGACGCCGCGCCCCAGGTGACCGCGACGCTGCGGACGCCGGCCGCCCGCGCCGCCTGCATGTCGACCACCGCGTCGCCGACGTAGACCGCGCCGGCGGCGTCCGCACCCACCCTTCGCAGGGCGTAGAGCAGCGGCTCCGGTGCCGGCTTGTGGGTGACGGTGTCCTCTTCGGTCGCCAGCAGCGGCAGCCCGGTCAGCCCGGCGCACTCGAGGCTGAGCAGCGCCGAGGTGTGCCTCTTGGAGGTGACCACGCCGTAGCTCCGGCCGGACGCCCGCAGCGCGTCGATCAGCCCGCCGACGCCGTCGAACTGACGCACGTAGGCGTGGTGGTTGGCCAGGTTCCACTCCAGATAGTGATCGATCAGCTCGTCGGCCCGCTCCGGGGCCAGGGCCTGGAACGTCTCGGTGAGCGAGCGTCCGATCCACGCCTTGCACTGCTCGACGGTGGGCTCCCAGCCCAGCGATTCGGACACCGTCCGCCGGAAAGTGGCCACGATCAGCGGCACGGTGTCGGCCAGGGTGCCGTCCAGGTCGAACAGCACGGTGCGGGGCGCAGCGGAATTCACCGGTTCAGCGTAGTGACCGGTCCGGTCGAGGTGAGCGACCGCCCGCCGGGACGGGCCGATGGGAGCCGTCGCGAACCTCTCCTGCATCGGCGCGCGGACCGTTAGGGTGGTCTGGCAACCCCGGGTCGGACCGACACGACACGCATCGATCGGATCACCCCGGGGCCGAGCCGGCCTCGGCGTCCGGACGGCCCGCGAAGCGGCCGAGTCCGGAGGTCAGCGCGGACGCCCCCGCCGCGGGTCGGCGGTCAGAAAGGAAGTGCCAATGACGGACTCCCCCGCGAAGCCGCGTGGACGTCGTCCGGGCGGCACCGATACCCGCGGCACGATCTGCCAGGCCGCTCTCACCCTGTTCTCGACGATCGGATACGACAAGGTCTCACTGCGGGCGATCGCCCGCGCCGCCGACGTCGACCCGGCCCTCATCCACCACTACTTCTCCAGCAAGTCCGATCTCTTCGCCCAGACCGTGCTCGACCTGCCCCTGGACGCCGACCGCCTGGTCGACGACGTCCTCGCCGGCCCGCGCGACCGGATCGGCCCGGCCGCCGTCGCGGCCTTCCTGGCCGCCTACGACGCCCCGGGCGGGGCGCGCGAGCGGTTCACCGCGATGCTGCGCTCGGCGGTCGCCGAGGAGATCGTGCAGCGTCCGCTGAGCGAGTTCATGTCCAAGGAAGTGTTCGGCGCGATCGCCGAGCGAGTCGGCCACAGCGACTTCAAATTGCGTGGCCAGCTCGCGGTCAGCCTGGTGCTGGGGATGGCGCTCAGCCGCTACATACTGCGGCTCCCCGCCCTGGAGTCCGCACCCGACCAGGTGCTGATCGAGAGCCTCGGCCGGGCCATGCAGGAGCTTCTCGTCGAGAACTGGTGAGGCACCGATTCGGCACCTCGGTAGGCTGGTCCGCGGACTCAGGAGGACGATGAGCTGGCCCGCACCAACCGGTGAACCCGTAGGCCCCGGACGGGGCCCGTCGCCCGTGCCCGCGTCGGGCACGTCGCAGCCGGACGGGACGCCGCAGCAGACCGGCGGCGCGGCACCGTATCCGGCGCCCGGACACCCTCCCGCCGCGTCGTCGGGGACACAGTCCTGGGCCGCGCCGTCGGCCGGCACCCCGTCGTGGCCCGCCCCTGCAGCCGGGGGCCAGTCCTGGCCGGCGCCGTCCGGCACCCCCACGTCAGCTCCCGCACCGGCCGCCGACCCCCGCGTCGCACCGGTGCCGGGCACCGGCCCGGGAGGGCCGCCGCCGGGTACGGCCGTGGCACCGCCCGCGCACGGGGAGATCCAGATCCTGGGGCCGCCGGCCTCCGACGGCGCCAGGTTGGCACCGCTGGACGAGCGGACCGGCCAGCCCGTCCGGCCCTGGACGGTCTGGGTGTCGGCCGTGCTGATGTTCGGCGGCGCGGCCACCGTCGTGGCCGGCCTGCTGCTGGCGATGTGGCAGATGGCCTCGCCGTGGCAGGAGGTCGGCCCCGGCGTGTTCACCCAGGAGGACAAATTCAACACGGCGACCTGGCTCACCGCTCAGTTCCCGTCCCCGCCGGCCAGTGGCATGCGGGTGTTGTTCGCCATCGTGTGCTGCCTGATCGCCGTGCTGGTCGCCGGAACGGCGACGGTCGCGGGCTACTACGCGTTCGCCGGCTACCGGTGGACCCGGATCGGCGGGCTGGTCGCCGTCGGCGTCTCGCTGCTGGCGCTGTTGCTCACCCCGATCGCCTCGATCTCGATCGGCCTGATCGCGCTCGGCGCCGCACCGTTGTGGCTGCCCGCGACCAGCCGGTTCTTCGCCCGCTGGTGGCTGCTCCGCCATCCGCAGATCGCCTACTCCGAGCCGATCGACCAGGTGTTCTACGGGCCGCTGGCCCGCTACCGCTGACCGCGGCGCACGGTCCCACCGGCTCGTCAGGCGGGCGTCCGGCCCGGTCCACGGACGCGCGTCGCGCACGGCCCACCAACCGACGCCGTCGAGCGGCGTCCCGTCGGTTCCGCCTGCGTTCGCACCCGAGCGGGCCTACCGGGGCGGAATCACGGCGCCGATACTGGGCGGCGTGCCCCGCTCGTCCGCCGCCTCCGCCCCGACCGCCTGGATCGGAACCTCTGGCTGGACCTACGACAGCTGGCAGGGACCGGTCTACCCCGAACACCTGGCGGCCGGGCGCCGGCTGGCGTTCTACGCCGAGCACTTCGACACGGTCGAACTCAACGCCAGCTACTACCGCTGGCCGCCGGACGACTCGTTCCGCTCCTGGCGGCGCCGGCTCCCTGCGGGGTTCGCTCTCACCGTGAAGGCGCCCCGCGGACTCACCCACGCCAAGCGGCTCTACGACCCGGAGACCTGGATCGCCCGGATCCGCCGCTCCGTCGCTTTCCTCGAGGACCGGTTCGGCGTCCTGCTGGTCCAGCGGCCGCCCGGAATGCAGCGCGACGACGCCCGGCTCGACCACTTCCTGCACGCCGTCCCCGAGGAGATCCCGGTCGCGGTGGAGTTCCGGCACGACAGCTGGCACACCGACGCGGTGTTCGATCTGCTGGGACGCCACGGCGCCGGCGGCAACGCCTTCCGCAACGCGCTCGCCCTGCGACACTTCCTCGGCCAGCGCGGAGGCTGATCGGAGCCGGCCAGCCCGCGGAGGGCCGTGGTCCCCGGACCAGATTCCTCCGTCGCGGGGATTCATCGCGATCCCGCTGGGGTACGCGTCCGGCATGACACCTGCCACGAACGAACAGACCAGCAACGGCTTCCCGCCGCAGGAGCAGCAGCCGCCCGGCCGCACCGACGAGATGCGGCCGCGACCCGACCACGGCGAGGAGTCCTACCGGGGCAGCGGCCGGCTCACCGGCAAGCGTGCCCTGATCACCGGGGGCGACTCCGGCATCGGTCGCGCGGTGGCGATCGCGTTCGCCCGCGAGGGCGCCGATGTCGCGATCAGCTACCTGGCCGAGGAGGCCGACGACGCCGCCGAGACCGTGTCCTGGGTGGAACGAGCCGGACGCCGCGCCGTCACCCTGCCCGGCGACCTCACCGATGTGGCCACCTGCAAGGAGATCGTCGGCTCGGCCGCCAAGGAGCTCGGCGGGCTCGACATCCTGGTGAACAACGCCGGCTTCCACCTGACCAGGGGCGATTCCGGCACCCTGGAGGGCCTTGAGCCGGAGACCGTCGAGCGGGTCCTGAGGACCAACGTGTCCGCCACCCTGTGGCTGTGCCAGGCCGCGCTGCCGCACCTCGGCAAGGGGTCGGCGATCATCAACACCAGCTCGATCCAGGCCTACGACCCGTCCGAGTCGCTGCTCGACTACGCCGCGACGAAGTCCGCGATCAACAGCATCACGGTCAACCTCGCCGCCCAGCTCGGCCCCAAGGGGATCCGGGTCAACGCCGTCGCTCCCGGACCGATCTGGACGCCGTTGCAGCCCGCCACCCGGGACGCCGACGAGGTCGCCGCGTTCGGCGCCGGCAGCCCGCTGGGCCGCGCCGGGCAGCCCGCCGAGGTCGCACCGGCGTTCGTGTTCCTGGCCGCGGAGAGCACCGCCAGCTACGTGTCGGGCAGCATCCTCGGCGTCACCGGCGGCAAGGGCACGTTCTGAGGAGGAGACGCCATGTCCGACAACACATCCAACGGTTCGACCGCTCGCACCGAGGGCGCGCCCGGCGTCCGGCGGGCACCTCGGCTGACGCAGCTGACCAGGGGTGGTGGCGGTAGTACCGTCTAGGCACGCCCGACTAGTAAGCCTTCTGTCGCGCACGACAGCCGACTCGGCCCGAGGTACGCCCTGACTAGGAGAATCGATAGATGAACCAGCCATCCACCGACACCGGTCAGCCCGGCTCCGGTTCGCCCGCCTACCTGGCCGGCCTGCTGTTGCACGGACGCCGGGTCGTCGTCGTCGGAGGCGGCAACGTCGCCCGGCGCCGCATCCCGAAGCTGTTGGCCGCCGGTGCCCGCGTCGAACTGATCTCGCCCGAGGCCGCCGCGCTGCGCTCCCTCGTCGAGTCCGGTGCCCTGGCCTGGCAGGCCCGGGCGTTCACGGCGTCCGACCTGGACGGCGCCTGGTACGTGCTGGCCGCCACCGACTCGGCTGAGGTGAACGCGGAGGTGACGGCCGCGCAGCGGCACACCTTCTGCGTCCGCGCCGATCATGCCGATGCCGGTTCGGCCTGGACGCCGGCCACCGGCGAGACGTCCGGGGTGACGGTGGCGGTGATCACCAGTCACGACCCGCTGCGCGCGCGGCGGATCCGCGACCGGCTGGTCGACGTGGTCGCCGAGGAAGGGCTGTAGAGCGCGGGAGCCGTTCGTTCGCCGGGGTGACGAGTGACGCCCGCCCGCCCGCCGCCAGCCGGCTTGCGCCGGTCTCTCCCCGCCGGAGGCGCGTCAGCGCGAGATCCCGTTCGTTCGCCGGGCGGTTCCACCTTTCGCCGCATGCTGGACGCGGCCGCCCCGCGCTTGTGTCGTCCGATGCCCTCGTGGTTCGATCGGGCCGTCGCAGTGATCGGGAACCCGGTGCGAATCCGGGGCTGTCCTCGCAACTGTGAGTGGAGAGCCGATCTCCCATCGATGCCACTGGAGTGATCCGGGAAGGCGGGAGTCGGCGGTCGATCCACGAGCCAGGAGACCGGCTGCGGCGCTTTGACCGCAACGCCCCACGATGGATGGGGCCTCGAAAGGAAACGGCTATGCCCGCACGCGATTCGTCGACCCCTGCCCCGACGAGGGGCGACGCATGATCACCACCGCGAATCTCGGATTCCCCCGCATCGGACGCGACCGCGAACTCAAATGGGCGCAGGAGTTGCACTGGCGCGGTGAGCTGGACGCCGCCGGCCTCGCCGAGGTCGCCGCCCGGCTCCGCGCGACCCACTGGCGCCTGCAAGGGGACAGGGGGATCGCGCACATCCCCAGCGGCGACTTCTCCTACTACGACCAGGTGCTGGACACCGCCGTGACGCTTGGCGCCGTTCCGGAGCGTTTCGGCGCGCCGTTCGACCTCGCCGACTCGGACGCCGACGCGCTCGGCAGCTACTTCACCATGGCCCGCGGCGGCAACGGCGTCCCTGCCCTGGAACTGACCAAGTGGTTCGACACCAACTACCACTACCTGGTCCCGGAACTGGCACCTGACCAGGAGTTCCGCTACGCGTCGAAGGCGACGGCGGCACAGGTCCGGGAGGCGCTCGCGCTCGGCGTCGTCACCCGTCCGGTGGTGATCGGGCCACTCACCTTCCTGCGGCTGGCCAAGCGCACCGACGGCGGCGACACCATCGAGCTGCTCGACGCGATCCTGCCCGCCTATGTCGACTGGCTGACCGACCTGGCGGCGTCCGGCGCGACCGAGATTCAGCTGGACGAGCCCGCCCTGGTGCTCGACCTGTCGCCCGCCGAGGTCGACGGCTACCGCACCGCCGCCGCCCGGCTGCGGGACGCCGTCCCCGCCGCGAAGTTGACCCTGGCTACGTATTTCGGCGGCCTGGGCGACAACGTTGAGCTGGCCGTCGGGCTGCCCGTGGACGTGCTGCACGTCGATCTGGTCCGCGACCCCGGTCAGCTGGACGCCGTGGTCGCCGCCGCGCCGGCGTCGCTGGGCCTCTCGCTGGGCGTCGTGGACGGCCGCAACGTGTGGCGCACCGACCTGACCGCGCTTTATGAGCGGCTGCTGCCGGCGGTGCGACGCCTCGGCTCCGAGCGGGTGCAGCTGGCGCCGTCCTGCTCGCTGCTGCACCTGCCGGTCGATCTGGCGTCCGAGACCGGCGGCGACGCCGAACTGGAGTCCTGGCTGGCCTTCGCCACCCAGCGGCTGGACGAGGTGGCGCTGCTCGCCGGCGCGCTGGACGGCGACGCGGACGCGCTGGCCGGCCTGGCCGAGAGCACCGCGGTGCTGGCCGCCCGGCGCACCTCGCCGCGCGTGCTGCAGCCCGCCGTCCAGGAGCGACTCGCGGCGATCACCCCGGACTGGTCGCGCCGCTCCGCCGCCTACCCGGAGCGGGCCGCCCTGCAGCACGCCCGCCTCGGACTGCCACTGCTGCCGACCACCACGATCGGGTCGTTCCCGCAGACCGCCGAGGTGCGCCGGCTGCGGGCCGCGCACCGGCGCGGAGAACTGGACGCCGAGGCCTACCGGGCCGGGCTCGAGGAGCTCACCGTGGCCTGCATCCGCACGCAGGAGGAGATCGGCGTCGACGTGCTGGTGCACGGCGAGTTCGAGCGGACCGACATGGTGGAGCACTTCGGGCTGAAGCTGGACGGCTTCGCCACCACCTCGCACGGCTGGGTGCAGAGCTACGGTTCGCGCTGCGTGAAGCCCCCGGTGCTGTTCGGCGACGTGGCCCGTCCGGAGCCGATGACCGTGGACTGGGCCCAGTTCGCGGCGGCACAGACCGACCGGCCGATGAAGGGCATGCTGACCGGGCCGGTCACCATCCTGCAGTGGTCTTTCGTCCGCGACGACCAGGCCGAGTCGGTGACCGCCCGGCAGGTGGCGCTGGCGCTGCGCGACGAGGTGGTCGACCTGGAGGCGGCTGGGCTGCCGATCGTCCAGGTCGACGAGCCCGCGCTGCGCGAGGGCCTGCCACTGCGTCGCCGGGACTGGGCGGCGTACCTGGACTGGGCGACCGAGGCGTTCCGGCTCGCGGTCGGCGGCGTCCGCAACGACACCGGCATCCACACCCACATGTGCTACGCCGAGTTCGGCGACGTGATGGCCGCGATCGTCGCCCTGGACGCCGACGTGATCTCGATGGAGGCGTCCCGGTCCGGCGGCGAGGTGGTCGCCGAGCTGGCCGAGGCCGGCTACCCGAACGAGGTCGGCCCGGGCGTGTGGGACATCCACTCGCCGCGGGTGCCGAGCGCCGACGAGGTGGACGCCCTGCTCGAGGCGGCGCTGGACGTGCTGCCCGCCGAGCGGCTCTGGGTGAACCCGGACTGCGGGCTGAAGACCCGCGGCTGGCCCGAGGTCGAGGCGTCCCTGGCCGAGCTGGTGGCCGGTGCCGCCCGGGCTCGCGCCCGCCTGGTCGCCCAGGCGTAACCCCTGACCGGACGCCGACAAGGCGGGCTCGCGCGACTCAGACGGCGACGTCCACCGGCTTGCGGGTGATCCGTAGGTGCCACTCGCCGGGCTGCTCGACCAGGTACCGGACGTCGATCGGCGCCCGCTCGGCGAGCTGGCCGAGCAGCGGCAGCGGGTTGTGCGGCGCGATCAGCAGCAACGCCCGCCCGGGCGCGATGACGTCGAAGGCGCCGAACACCGCAGCGTGCCGGATGGCGTGCGGAATCGGCCGGACGTCGAGCACCGGCGCCTCGGCGTCGTGCCCACAGCCGCAGCCGCCTGCGGTGGTGATCTCGATATCGGTCATGGTTCCTCCTGTGTGGTGGTGGTCCTACTCGGTGACTTCGACGAAGCCGTGGGCGCCGCGTTCGGCGTCCGACATGACATGGCTGACCAGCGCGTAGGTGCCGGCCTCGGGGAAGACGGTCTCGACGAAGCCGCCCTGGGCGGGTTGCAGGCCGAGCGCCTGCGCGCCGCCGCCGTGGCCGCCGAAGGCGTCCCGGCCGCGTCTCAGCAGGTAGCCGCCCTCGCAGAACACGGTGTCGAACTGGGTGCCGACGATGTGGAAGCTGGTGGCCCGGTTCGGTCCGACGTCCAACACCCAGAACCGGACCCGCTCCCCCACCCGGGCGGGGAGTCGATGCTGGTCGTAGCCGTTCGCGACCCCGTTGAACGTCACATAGTCGGGATCTCGCGAACCGACGGCGTCGGCGTCCACCTCCGTGGCGGCATCCGCGGTCGCAGCCCGGTCGGCCAGGTACGCCTCGGACTGCACCAGCAGGTAGGACCGGTCCACCACGGTTCCACCTTTCGCCGCATGCTGGACGCGGCCGCCCCCGCTTGTGCCGTCCGATACCCTCGTGGTTCGATCGGGCCGTCACAGTGATCGGGAACCCGGTGCGAATCCGGGGCTGTCCTCGCAACTGTGAGTGGGAGAGCCGACCTCCCATCCATGCCACTGGGTGATCCGGAAGGCGGGAGGCGGTGTTCGATCCACGAGCCAGGGCATCGGCTGCGGCGCGCCGCAACGCGATGGATGGGGCCTCGAAGAGCGGATATGCCCGCACGCGATTCGTCGACCCTGCCATCGAAGGGCGACGCATGATCACCGCGAATCTCGGATTCCCCCCATCGGACGCGACCGCGAATTCAAATGGGCGCAGGAGTTGCACTGGCGCGATGAGCTGGACGCCGCCGGCCTCGCCGGAGTCGCCACCGCCCGGCTCCGCGCGACCCACTGGCGCCTGCAACGGACAGGATCGCGCGCATCCCCAGCGAGCTTCTACGACCAGGTGCTCGACACCGCCGTGACGCTGGGCGCGTTCCGGAGCGTTTCGGCGCGCCGTTCGACCTCGCCGGTTCGGACGCCGACGCGCGCAGCTACTTCATGGCCGCGGCGGCGGCGTGCCCGCGCTGGAACTGACCAAGTGGTTCGACACCAACTACCACTACCTGGTCCCCGAACTGGCGCCCGACCAGGAGTTCCGCTACGCGTCGAGAGGGCGACCGCCGCGCAGGTCCGCGAGGCGCTCGCGCGCGCTCGCCACCCGTCCGGTGGTGATCGGGCCGCTGCCTTCCTGCGGCTGGCCAAGCGCACCGACGGCAGCGACACCATCATCGACGCGATCCTGCCCGCCTATGTCGACTGGCTGACCGACCTGGCGGCGCCCGGCGCGACCGAGATTCAGCTGGACGAGCCCGCCCTGGTGCTCGACCTGTCGCCCGCCGAGGTCGACGGCTGCGCCGCCCGGCTCGGGCCGCGCGCCGTCCCCGCCGCGAGTTGACCTGGCTACGTATTTCGGCGGCCTGGGCGACAACGTTGAGCTGGCCTCGGGCTGTGGACGTGCTGCACGTCGATCTGGTCCGCGACCCGGTCAGCTGGACGCCGTCGCCCGCGCTCGCTGGAGCCTCGCGCTGGGCGTCGTGGACGGCCTGGCGATGGCGCACCGACCTGACCGCGCTCTACGAGGCGGCTGCGCCGGCCGGTGCGACGCCTCGGCTCGAGCGGGTGCAGACTGGCGCCGTCCTGCTCGCTGCTGCACCTGCCGGTCGATCTGGCGTCCGAGACCGGCGGCGACGCCACTGCTCTGGCCTTCGCCCAGCGGCTGGACGAGGTGGCGCTGCTCGCCGGCGCGCTGGACGGCGACGCGGACGCGCTGGCCGGCCTGGCCGAGAACACCGCGGTGCTGGCCGCCCGCGCGCGCCTCGCCGCGCGTGCTGCAGCCCGCCGTCCAGGAGCGACTCGCGGCGATCACCCCGGACTGGTCGCGCCGCTCCGCCTACCGCCTACCCGGAGCAGACTACGCCCTGCAGCACGCCCGCCTCGGACTGCCACTGCTGCGACTGCCACGATCAGGTCGTTCCCGCAGACCGCCGAGGTGCCGGCTGCGGGCCGCGCACCGGCGGAGAACTGGACGCCGAGGCCTACCGGGCCGGGCTCGAAGCTCACCGTGGCCTGCATCCGCACGCGGAGGAGGAGATCGGCGTCGACGTGCTGGTGCACGGCGAGTTCGAGCGGACCGACATGGTGGAGCACTTCGGGCTGGCTGGACGGCTTCGCCACCACGGCTGGGTGCAGAGCTGTTCGCGCTGCAGCCCCCGGTGCTGTTCGGCGACGTGGCCGTCAGGTGATGACCGTGGACTGGGCCCAGTTCGCCCGGCGGCACAGACCGACCGGCCGATGAAGGGCATGCTGACCGGGCCGATCACCATCCTGCAGTGGTCGTTCGTCCGCGACCGACCAGGCCGAGGATCGGTGACCGCCCGGCGGTGGCGCGGCGCTGCGCGACGAGGTGGTCGACCTGGAGGCGGCTGGGCTGCCGATCGTCCAGATCGCCGAGGCCACGCGCGCGAGGGCCTGCCCTGTCCGCCGGGACTGGGCGGCGTACCTGGACTGGGCGACCGAGGCGTTCCGGCTCGCGGTCGGCGGCGTCCACCGGCATCCACACCCATGTGCTACGCCGAGTTCGGCGACGTGATGGCCGCGATCGTCGCCCTGGACGCCGACGTGATCTCGATGGAGCATCCCGGTCCGGCGGCGAGGTGGTCACCGAGCTGGCCGAGGCCGGCTACCCGAACGAGTCGGCCCGGGCGTGTGGGACATCCACTCGCCGCGGGTGCCGAGCGCCGACAGGTGGACGCGCCCTGCTCCCGGGCGGACGTGCTGCCCGCCGATCGACTCTGGGTGAACCGGGGCTGCGGGGCTGAAGACGCGCGGCTGGCCAGGTCGAGGCGTCCCTGGCCGAGCTGGTGGCCAGTGCGGCCCGGGCTCGCGCCCGCCTGGTCGCCCAGGCGTAACCCCTGACCGGACGCCGAACAAGGCGAAACTCGCGCGACTCAGACGGCGACGTCCGGCTTGCGGGTGATCCGTAGGTGCCACTCGCCGGGCTGTTCGACCAGGTACCGGACGTCGATCGGCGCCCGCTCGGCGAGCTGGCCGAGCAGCGGCAGCGGGTTGTGCGGCGCGATCAGCAGCAACGCCCGCCCGGGCGCGACGTCGAAGGCGCCGAACACCGCAGCGTGCCGGATGGCGTGCGGAATCGGCCGGACGTCGAGCACCGGCGCCTCGGCGTCGTGCCCGCAGCCGCAGCCGCCTGCGGTGGTGATCTCGATATCGGTCATGGTTCCTCCTGTGTGGTGGTGGTCCTGCTCGGTGACTTCGACGAAGCCGTGGGCGCCGCGTTCGGCGTGATGACATGGCTGACCAGCGCGTAGGTGCCGGCCTCGGGGAAGACGGTCTCGACGAAGCCGCCCTGGGCGGGTTGCAGGCCGAGCGCCTGCGCGCCGCCGCCGTGGCCGCGTAGGCGTCCCGGCCGCGTCTCAGCAGGTAGCCGCCCTCGCAGAACACGGTGTCGAACTGGGTGCCGACGATGTGGAAGCTGGTGGCCGGTTCGGTCCGACGTCAACACCCAGAACCGGACCCTCTACCCGGGGCGGGGAGTCGATGCTGGTCGTAGCCGTTGAACGTCACATGGTCGGGATCTCGCGAACCGACGGCGTCGGCGTCCACCTCCGTGGCGGCATCCGCGGTCGCAGCCCGGTCGGCCAGGTACGCCTCGGACTGCACCAGCAGGTAGGACCGGTCCACCGTCGGCAGCCCGTCGGCTCGATCACCACCGCGCCGGCCATGCCGGCGGCGATGTGACGCTCATCGGAGTGGGTCGAGCAGTGGTACATCCAGACCCCCGCCCTGCTCGCCGTGAACCGGTAGGTGAGGCGTTCGCCGGGCTCGATGGTGCGCCGAGGCGGTCCGGCGCCAGAGCACCGGCGTGGAAGTCGATCGAGTGCCCCATCGACCCGTCGTTGACCAGGGTGATCACGAACACGTCGCCGACCCGGCCGTGCAGGGTCGGGCCGACCGGGCGTCCGTTGTAGGTCAGCGCCGCTGCCGGACGCCGGGCGCCACCTGCAGCGGCACCTCGGTCAGGGCGTATGCACCCGTTCGTCGGTGAGCGGCGGCAGCACCGGATCGACCACCTGGTCGGACGCCAGCGTCGCCTCGGGCGCGGGGCTGGCCTGCCCGTGCTCGTGCCCTGGCACGGACGCCGACGGCTGCGACTCAGCCGGCGCGGGAGCCCTCGACGATGACGTCGAACACCATCCCCAGCTGGCGATGTCCGGCGACCGTGCAGTAGCCCGCACGCTGGCACCGATCACACCGGCGTCCAGCTCGGTGCGTGTGCCGGGACCGATCCGGCACTGCGGACGTCGCCGATCACCACGTCGTGGGTGGTGCTGTCGGTGTTCACCAGATCGAGCACCAGTGCGTCGCCGGCCCGCACGGTGACGCTGGACGGCGTGAACGCCATGTCGCCCATGGCGACCTCGATGCCTTCCCGGTCGGGCGCACCGCGACGGACGCCGTCGGCGCAGCGCCGCGCCGCGCGCTCCGGGGTCGACGCCCACGCCGACGACAACAGCCGTGGCCAGAGCGGTCAAACCGGCGATCAGCTGGCCGGCGGTGAAGATGCTGGGCCGATCCGGCTCGGGACATGGACGCCGGCATCCGGTCGACACCGGATGCCTGCCGCAGCCAACTCGCGCCTGGCGGCGATGCTCGCCCTCAGCCCGAGGATCATCAGCGGCAGGAAGGCGGTGGCGGCGCCGAGCGCGAGCAGCGAGCCGGTCACCTTCACCCAGCTCGGGCTGGGCAGCAGCCCTGGCAGCAGCCCGCCGTTGATCGCGATCAGCCGGAACGCGCCGGCCCGGTTGAACCACTGCTGTCCGGCCCGGACGACGCCGGGACCACCGCCCAGCACCGACGGCAGCAGGTACGACAGCGCCCCCGCCAGCACCTGGACGGCGAACCCGGCGCCCAGCACCGCGGCGGCCAGCTGAACCCCTCACGCACCGCCGCCCAGTCCGGCGCGGTGGCGAGCAGGGCGCCGGCCCAGCCCAACCCGATCACCAGCCAGACCAGGGCGGCGGTCACCGAGGCGGACGCGAACTCGCGCGGCGGACGGGTCCGGGCCGGACGCCACAGCCCCGGCCCCAGAGTCCGAGCGCCACCAGGTACAGGCCCACCCCGCCGGCGGCCAGCCAGCCAGCCCGGCCAGCGCCCCGCCGACGGCGACCGCGATGGCGGCGCCGAACAGCGCAGGGCCTGCTGCGTCAGCGCTCGGCGACGTCGTCCATCGGGTCCGCAGCATGGTCGGCCACAGCGTGAGCAGGGTGCCGGTCAGGGTCAGCCCGACCCAGCCCAGCACGTTCGCCAGCGCATGCGCGACGCAGCCGACCCCAGCGCCAGCAACACCCCGAAAGTGACGCCGAGCAGCGATGCCGCCGCGCCCAGGTAGTAGCGGACATGCGGCCGCGCGCCACCGGAACCGGGCCGGCAGCGCGCGGCGCAGCATGCCCCACAGCACGAGACCGTGCCAGCCGACCGCGACGGCGACCAGCGCCGCCGGCCAGGGTGAGCGGCCACCAGGTTGTCGGCACCCCGATCAGGACCGCCGCCGCACCCAGCGTGAGCAGCCCCAGCCGCCGGTTGTGCCCGGTCGCCTCGGCCTCGGACGCCGGCGCCCGCAGCAGGGTCTGAGCGAAGTGGAAGCTCCACACCACGATGGCGTGGGTGAGGGCGCCGAGCAGCACCAGGTGCAGCATCAGCCAGTTGGCGTCCGGCAGCCAGCGGTGCGCGACCGCGATCAGCACGGCCGCTGCCAGCCAGCCGATCAGCGGCAGGTCGCGCAGCCGGGAGCGACGGCGTCCCACCGGGCGGCCGGTCATCGCCGCACCACCAGCGTGACCGCGGTCGCCACGAAGACCAGCAACGCCAGCACGGTGACCACCCCGCCGGCCCGCCAGCCGGCGTCCCATCCGCCCAGCGCGCCGGCGAACCGCAGCGCCAGCCCGGCGTGCAGCAGTCCGAGCGGCAGCCACAACACCGGGCGGTAGGGCAGGTCACGACCCAACACGGCGGGCAGGATCACCGGCGCGTGCGCCATCACCATCGACAGCGCGAAGCCGAGGAAGACGCCGTGCACCACCACGTCGTAGCTGCCCCGATCGGTGGACAGCCCCGACCAGCTGAGCACCGCCCCGGCCAGCGCCAGGTTCAGGTAGCCGGCCAGCAGCGCGGCCGCCAGATAGCGGCGCTGGCCGGACAGCCGCAGCTGTCGCCGGACGACGTCACGTGCCAGCAGCCAGGCGGCGACCACGAGCAGCGCGACGCCGACCGGGCGTGCGCCGAGCGCGGGCAGGGTCAGCGCGGCGAGGATCGCCAGCGTCAGCGCGGCGGCCAGGCCGAGCAGCTGGGCGTCCGCCGTGGGACCCATCGAGAGCTGCGCCAGTTCGGCGCGCTCGGCGGCGATGGTGAGGACGACGAAGCCGGCCAGCCAGGGCAGCGCGACGGTGACGTCGACGAGGGTGGCGACCACCGCGCCACCCAGGGCCAGCACCGCCGACAGCACCTGGACGGCCACCAGCGGACGCGGCGCCCGCCGCCAGAGCGCCAGGTAGACCGCGACGAACAGCACTCCCGCCTCGATCAGCAGCAACTGGCCGAGCAGCACCGGTGCGGGGCTGAGCAGGGCGAGCGCGCCGGCCCCGTACAGTGCGGGCGCGAGATAGCCCCACGAGCGCCCCAGCGACTGCGCCCGCTCCAGCGAGATCAGCGTGCCGAGGAAGCCGAGCACCATCACCAGCCCGTGCACGTCGCCGGCCCGATCGGAGGCCACCGGGGCCCACACCTCGAGCCGGATCAGTCCGGCGTTCAACCCGCTGACCAGGGACGCCCCGCCGAGGATCATCAGCAACAGCCGTCCGCGAGCCGCGCCACGGCGTCCGGAGGCGCGCCGTGGGTCGGACGGGCGGGGCAGGACGGTCTGGACCACAACTCCTCGCATTTTCTCTATGTCTATATGTAAAAACTAGCACTAGGATGCCGTCATGAGCACATCGGCGCCGTCGCGGGACGCAGGCGGGCAACCGTCCGCCGGGCACGGCGCGGCCGCGCCCTCCGCGGCCGTTCCGCTGGGCCCACAGCCGGCCCGCACCGACCGCCCCCGGGACGCCGCGCTGCGCGTGCTTCGCGCGCTGGCGGGCAGCGCGGAGCCGCTCACCATCACCACCCTGACCGCCCAGCTGGGCGGCCATCCGAACAGCGTCCGGATGCACCTGGAACACCTGGTCGGCGAGGGTTTCGCGGCAGAGCGGGCGGCACCGGCGAGCGGCCGCGGACGCCCGCCCCGGGCCTATCTGGCGACCATCGCCGGACGCCAGGTCGCCGGCCAGGAGGACGGCTGGGACGGTGGGCCGGCCCTGGTCGCCGCGGTCGCCGAGCAGCTGGCCGACGGGCCCGAGCCGGCGTCCGAGGCCCGCCGGCTGGGCAGACGCTGGGGACGCCGGCTCAAGCACGCGGACGCCGGCCTGCTCACCACCCTGGCCGCCCAGGGATTCACCCCGCGGCTCGGCGAGGACGGCATCGAGTTGCTCACCTGCCCGCTGCTGGAGACCGCCCGGCAGCTGCCCGAGGTGGTCTGCAGCATGCACCAGGGCCTGATCGACGAGCTCGCCGACCGGCCGCTGCAACTCCTCCCGTTCGCCCGGCCGGGCGCCTGCCTGGTGTGCGCGCAGCCCTGATCCGCGCGTCCCGCCTGCCACGGCCCCGACCACCGGGCCGGTTGTGTGGCCCGGTCATGATGGAATCCGTCGCAGCTACGCCGCAGCCGGGGCGCAGGAGGGAAACCGATCGTGGACACCATCATCGTGGGCATCGTCGCCGTCGTCGTCGGAGCGCTGCTCTGCCTCCGCGGGTACGTCGCGATGCGATTGATCATCAGCCTGTTCGGCGCCTTCGTCGGCTTCCTGCTGGGCGCCGGGCTGGTGGCGGGCGTGACGTCCAGCGCGATCGGGCAGCTCGCCCTCAGCTGGCTGGTCGGCTTCGTCGGCGCCGTGCTGTTCGGCGTCCTGGCGTACCTGTCGTATCAGGTCGCCGTGATCGTGGGGATGGCCGGCATCGGCTTCACCATCGGCACCAGCCTGATGGCGGCGGCGGACGCGGGCTCCGGTTTCGCCACCCTGCTGGTCGGGCTGATCGCGGGCGGGGTGCTCGCCGTGCTGGCCGTCAGCACCAACCTGCCGGCGGTGATCCTGGTGGTGCTGACCGCGCTGGCCGGCGCGAGCGTGGCCACCTCGGGCGCGATGATGCTGGCCGGTGCGGCCGGCCTCGACCGGTTCACCGGTGCGGGCGCGGCGGACCCGACCGCCTGGGGATGGCTGGTCCTGTACGCCGCCCTCGCGGTGCTGGGCATCGTGGCCCAACTGCGGGCGATCGCCGGTCGCCCCGGCTCGCCGCGCCAGCAGTGGGGTGCATCCGCGGCGCCGGCGTCCGCGCGCTGAGGTCGTCCGCCGGCGCGGACGTGCTGGCCGGCCATGGTCGCGGGTGGGGGGCTCACCTACGATGCGGGGATGAAGGCGTCGGCCGGTGGAACCCTGATCCACTATGTGCAGCACGGCGCGGGCCGGCCCGCGATCCTGCTGCACGGCGCGGGCGTCGACCACCGCGAGCCGGAGGCCTGTTTCGAGCCGGCCTTCGCGACCGTGCCGGGGTTCCGACGGATCTACCCCGACCTGCCCGGGATGGGCCGCACCGCGGCCCCGGCAGAGCTGCGCAGCGCCGAGGGCGTGCTGGCCACGATCATCGACTTCGTCCGCTTCGTCGGCGGCGGGCAACCGTGCCTGCTGGTGGGGCATTCGATGGGCGCCTACTACGCACAGGAGGTGGCCGCCAGGGCGCCGGAACTGGTCGCCGGGCTCGGGCTGGTCTGCCCGCTGCTTCCCGAGCTGCGCGAGGTTCCCGAGCATCGCGTCGTCGTGGGTTCGGACGAGATCGGCGACGAGGAGTTCCGGAGCTACTTCGTGGTCCAGACTCCCGAGATGCTGGAGCGCTACCGGCGCCACGTCGCCCCGGCCGCGGAGCTCGTCGACGAGGAGGCTCTGGGCCGGATCGGTGAACGGTGGGAGCTCGCCGGCGATCGACGGGCGACCTACGAAGGCCCCACGCTGGTCGTGGCGGGCCGTCAGGACTCCACCGTCGGCTATGCCGCAGCCGTCGACCTGATCGGTCGGTACCCGCGGGCGACGCTCGCCGTGCTCGATCTCGCCGGTCACGCGCTTCCTCATGAGCAGCCCGATCTCCTGCGCGCGCTCGTCGGCGACTGGCTCGCACGCGTCCAGCGAGACGCACCCGGCGTCCGGTGAGGAGTTGGCCCGGGCCGACCGGCGCTACCTGGAGTTCAGGCGGGCCTTCTCGGCGATCACCTCGCGATAGCTCTCCCGCTCGCGGACCAACCACGCCGGCGGGTCGGCGATCAGCGCCCCGATCTGGTCGGCGTCCAACGGGTCGGTGATGCCCGCCCTGGCCAACCCTGATCGCGAGACGCCCAGCTTCTGGGCCACCACATCCCGCGGGAAGGGCCCGGTGCGCCGCAGGTCGATCAGCCATTGCGGCGGGTCGGCGCGCAGCGCGTCCAGCTCGGCGCGGGTGATCGGGCTGGTGCGGAACTGCTCGGGTGCGGCCGGCAGGTAGATGCCGAGCTTGGCGGCCGCCGTCACCGGCTTCATGGTCTGGCTCACCCGGCCAGCCTATCGGCGGCCGCCCGGTACCCTGCCCGGGTGACGACTCCCCCGCCCGCCGACCGCCTGCGGATCGGCTTCGTTCCCGGCGTGACGCTGACGAAGTGGACGACGATCTGGCGGGACCGCTACCGGTCGACACCGCTGGAGGCCGTCGAGGTGACCGAGACAGACCAGCGCCGGGTGCTGGACGCCGGTGAGGTCGACCTGTGCTTCGTGCGGCTGCCGATCGACACCGACGGCCTGCACCTCATCCCGCTGTACCAGGAGGCGCCGGTGGTCTGGGTGTCGAAGGAGCACCCGATCGCGGCTTTCGACGAGGTCACCGTCGCCGACCTGGCCGACGAGACCGTGCTGACCGAGGCCGACGCCGCCGGCATCAACGAGGTGGCCCTGGAGATCGCGGTGCTGCGGGTGCCGATGTCGATCGCCCGCACGCACAGCCGCCGCGACCTCACCTACCGGCCGGTGACGGACGCCGAACCGACCCGGATCGGGCTGGCCTGGAGCGCCGACCAGCCGCACCCGCTCACCGACGAGTTCATCGGGGTGGTCCGCGGCCGCACCCCGCAGAGCTCCCGCACGCAGCAGGAACGCCGGTCGCGCTCCGGACGTGGGCGTCGCCGCTGAGCGGTATCTCGACCGCCCCTGCCGGAGGATGGCGCCGTCTCAGTTCGCGATCCGATGTGACAGCTTCTCCCATATCTCCTATGGTTTAAATATGCATTACCGCTCCATGTCGTCGCCCGCCCTGAAGGCATCGGGTCGGGGCGTGTCGTGTTGTCGAATGCCCATCGGCCGAGCCTGATCGCACCTCGCAGCTGAGCGCCGCCGGTGGTACCGGCCGCGCTCGCCATTCTTCGCCGCAGATCTCACAGCGGCTCACCCTTTTCGCAGGACGCCACCGGCAGGCAGACCTCGGCCGGCGTCCGGATCGGATGTGACGATGACGAACGTTCCCGAGCGATCCCCGGCCCAGCGGCCACGGCGGGCCGACCCCGTCGTGGCGCGGGATTCCGCCTCGGCGCCGGACCTGGCCACCGACGTCCTGGTCGTCGGCGGCGGACCGGCCGCCACCTGGGCCGCGATCTCCGCCCGTGAGGCCGGTGCCGACGTGGTCCTGGTGGACAAGGGGTACTGCGGCTCGAGCGGCGTCGCGGCGGCGGCCGGGATCGGGCATTGGCTGGTGCCGCCCGAGGCCAGGCGCGCTGCCATCGACCAGCGGGCCGAGCAGGCTCGCCACCTCACCGACAGCCGGTGGCAGCTGCGCGTCCTGGACGAGACCTGGCGGCGGCTGCCCAAGCTGGTCGAGTGGCGCTACCCGTTCGCGGTCGACGGGAACGGCGAGCCGGTGCTGGTCACCGGCTCGGGCCCGGAGTACCTGCGCACCATGCGCCGTCAGGTCAAGCGCTCGGGCGCGCGCATCCTGGATCACCATCCGGCGCTGGAGCTGCTGACGCATGACGGCGTGGTGGTCGGGGCGGCCGGCGTTCAGCGCAGGACCGGCGCGTCGTGGACAGTCCGCGCCGGCGCCGTCGTGCTGGCCACCGGCGGCTGCACCTGGAAGAGCAACTCACTGGGTTCCAACGTCGACACCGGCGACGGACAGCTGATGGCGGCCGAGGTCGGCGGATGGCTGTCCAGCATGGAGTTCTCCAACTACTGGGGCATGGTTCCCGCCGGCACCTCGATGGACAAGAACGGCTTGTACATGTTCGCCACCTTCACCCGCGCCGACGGCACCCCGCTGGCCGGCAACCTGATGGTCGACCGTCCGCTGCTGGCCCGCCGGCTGCTGGAGGGACCGGTGTACGCGCAGCTGGACCGGGTGCCCGACGATATGGCCGACAACGTGCGCGGCCGGATGATCAACTGGCGGCAGACCTTCGACAAATTCGGCATCGATCCGCTCACCGAGCGCTTCGAGATCGAGCTGCTCAACGAGGGCACCGTCCGGGGAACCGGTGGGCTGCTGGTGCGCGACGACGGCTGTGGCGTGGGCGTCCCGGGCCTGTACGCGGCGGGGGACGTCGCGGCCCGCGACCGCATCGTCGGCGCGTCCACGGGCGCCGGCGCACCCAACGCGGCATGGGCGGTCTCCAGCGGCACCTGGTCGGGGCGAGCCGCCGCGCACTTCGCCCGTCGCGACCGCCGCCGGCCCCAGGGCACCCCCGCGGGCGGCGGCGGGATCCGCCCGACCGGGGCCGGCTCCCGGCCGGGCCGGTGGCGCGACCTGCTGGACGCCGTCCAGGCCGAGTTGCTGCCGCTGGAGAAGAACGCGCTGCGCACCGAGGAGATCCTCACCGGATCGCTGGGCGTCCTGGACGACGTCTGGGACGCCGTCCGCAACCACCTGCGCGAGCCGGACGCCGAGGTGCTGCGTGGTCGCGAGGTCGCCGCGATGACCGCGATGGCCCGCTGGGCGTACCGCTCGGCGTTGGCCCGGACGGAGAGCCGCGGCATGCACTATCGCGCCGACCATCCCGCCGAGGACCCCGGCCAGCGGCATCGGCTGCTGTCCGGCGGACTGGATGAGGTGTGGGTGCGCGTCGACCCCGAACCCGTCGACACCGGAAACCTCGAGCTCCTGGAGAGTGCCTCGTGATCGAGATCGTCAGCTCCACCCGCTGTGTCGAATGCGCCATCTGCGTCAACGTGTGCCCGACCAACGTCTTCGACGGCAAGGTCGGCGAGGTGCCCGTCATCGCCCGCCAGGCGGACTGCCAGACCTGCTCGATGTGCGAGGTGTACTGCCCGGCCGACGCGCTGTTCGTGGCGCCGGTCACCACACCGGTGCCGGAGGACTCGCCGTGGCGCGACGAGCGGGCGCTCGCCGAGGCCGGCCTGCTCGGCCGGTACCGGGAACTGGAGGGCTGGGGTCCGGGACGCACGCCCAGCTCCCGGCGTCCGTTGGCCCTGATGCGCCGCGGCGCTCTCGGCCAGTTCCCTCCGATGCGCCCCGAGCGGGTCCGGGTCGACACCTCCGTGCTGCCCCTGGACGGCTCGCTGGCGATCCAGCGCGGCACGCCCGCCAGCGGGCCGGTGGACACCGCCTGAAGACCGCCCGCCCGACCACCCATCCGCGTCGCCGATCACACCCAGCCACGACCCTTCCCAGCTCCCCACCGATCCGAGAGGACCAGCTCGATGAGCATCAACCTGCGCCGACCCCGGCGCCGTCCCACCCGACTCCTCACCGCACTGGCCGGGGCCCTGATGCTGGCGCTCGGCGCGTGCTCCTCCTCCGGCGCACCAGCCCCGGCCGGCTCCGGAGAGCTGGTGAAGCTACGGGTCAGCGGGCCGTCCGCACCGGGCCTCACCGACCCCAAGCCGCTCGGCGCAGCCGGCTACGCGATCAGCAAGGGCGCCGCCGATCAGATCCTGAAGAGCTACGGCTTCGTCTACGACGGCTTCGCCGCGTTTCCCAACGGCCCGCCGGCCGCCCAGGCCCTGGCCTCCGGCTCGGTACAGCTCTCCATCCTGGGCGACGCGCCGGCCCTGCTGTCCCGGGCGTCCGGGCAGGAGAACCGGGCGATCCTGCTTGCCGCTACCCCGGGCGGCACCTGGATCGCCGCCCGGAAGGGGGGGCCGAAGTCGATCGACGACCTGGCCGGCGCCAAGATCGGCACCCAGTTCGGGTCGAACTTCGACCGCTACGTGCGCTTCGTGCTCGAGGACCACGGCCTGCTCGACAAGGTTCAGCTGGTCAACCTGACTGGTGCCGACGCGTACGCCGCGCTCACCTCCGGTGCCCTCGACGCCTACGCGATGAACTCCCCGCTGGTCGCCAGCTGGGAGGAGAAGGGCGGGATCACGGTGATCGGCAAGGCCGAGGTCGACTACCCCGGCTACTTCTCGGCGTCCGCCACCCTGGTCAATCAGAGCTTCCTCGATCAACATCCGACGATCCAACAGGCGTGGTGGGCCGTCTACGACGAGGGCCAGAAGCTGATCAAGAAGGACCCGGACGCCTATCTCGCCTGGGTCGCCGAGAACTCCGGAGTGAGCCGCGCGATCGCCAAGAAGGTCACGGTGCTGGTCCAGCAGGACGAGCCGGTGACCGCGCAGGCGATCCGGGTCGAGGAGGAGACCCTGCAGTTCCTGCTGGACCAGAAGACCGCCAAGCAGAGGTTCGCCATCAAGGACTGGGTGGTGCCGTTCCAGCCGGACACCTCCACCCGGGAGGGCTGATGACCGCGGCATCCTCGGTCGCCTCTCGGGCGGCAAGGACCCGCGACGTCCCCGGCGATCGCGGGGACTCCGGGCCGGTGACGCTCGCTCCGCCCACCCTGGTGCACCGTCCGCCGCGCCGCGCCGGCATCGGCGTGACCTTGCGGATCCTCGGTCCGCTGCTGGCGCTGACGGCCTGGTGGTACGCCTCCGACAGCGGATGGCTCGACCCGCAGGTGCTGGCCTCCCCCGGGCAGGTGACGAGCGCGTTCGCCGAGCTCGCCGCCTCGGGCGTGCTGTGGGACCACCTGGCCGCCTCGCTCCGGCTGGCCTTCACCGGCCTGGCCATCGGCGGCAGCATCGGCATCGCCCTCGCCGTGTTCACCGGGTTCGTCCGGCTCGGCGACGAACTGCTCGACCCCACCCTGCAGATGCTGCGCACCGTGCCGTTCATCGCGCTGTCGCCGCTGTTCATCGTGTGGTTCGGCATCGACGACAAGCCCAAGCTGGTCCTGATCGCGGTGGCGACCGCCTTCCCGCTCTACCTCAACGTGCGTGGCGGGGTCCGCAACGTCGACCGCAAGACCGTCGAGGCGGCCCGCAGCTACGGGCTCGGCGGGTTGCCGCTGCTGCGCGAGATCGTGGTGCCCGACGCGCTGCCCTCGCTGCTGGTGGGTTTGCGCATCTCGCTGGGCGTCTCGCTGCTGGCGCTGATCTTCGCCGAACAGATCAACTCCACCGAAGGGATCGGCTATCTGCTGATCTCGGCGCAGCAGTACTTCCAGACCGACGTGATGGTGGTCTGCCTGGTCGTGTACGCGCTGTGGGGGCTGATCGCCGACCTGAGCGTGCGGCTGCTGGAATGGGCGTTGATGCCGTGGAACCACGCCCACAAGGCGACTCGGAAGGCGGCGGCGGCATGAGCGGCCGGCTGGCGGTGCGTGTCCAGCGGGCCCGCAAGTCGTTCGGCGAGCGGGCCATCCTGGACGGGATCGACCTCGACATCCGGGCCGGCGAGTTCGTCGCGCTGCTCGGCAAGAGCGGGACCGGCAAGACGACGCTGCTCCGCATCCTGGCCGGGCTGGAGAGCCTGGACGCCGGTGAGGTTCTGGTGCCGCCGGTCCGCACCGTGGTGTTCCAGGAACCGCGCCTGGTGCCGTCCAAGCGAATCGTCGACAACGTGCTGCTCGGCCAGCGACGCACGACCGCGACCCGGGCGGCGGCCCACAAGGCGCTCGACGAGGTGGGCCTGCGCGGACACGCCCGCGCCTGGCCGTCCACGCTCTCCGGCGGCGAGGCCCAGCGTGCCGCGCTGGCCCGGGCCCTGGTGCGCGAGCCCGACCTGTTGCTGCTCGACGAGCCGTTCGCGGCGCTCGACGCGCTCACCCGGCTGTCGATGCAGGACCTGGTCGCCGAGCTGTGCCGGCGGCACGCCCCGGCCGTGCTCGTGGTGACCCACGACGTCGACGAGGCGATCACCTTGGCCGACCGCGTGGTCGTCCTGACCGACGGGCGGTTCTCGCTCGACGTCCGGGTGGATCTCGAGCGGCCGCGACGCCGGGACACAGCGGAGTTCGTCGCGTTGCGTTCCCGGCTGTTGTCCGAGCTCGGCGTGAACGTCCGGGGCGCCGCATGACCCGCCCCGAACCCGCGGTCGGGATCGTCGACTCGGGTGACGTGGAACTGTTCTACCGTCGCTTCGGGACGCCGACCGCCACGGCGGCACCGCTGCTCATCCTGCACGGCGCCAACTACTACGACTCGCGGGACTGGGTGACCGTGGCCGCGGGGCTGGCCACGGACCGTGAAGTCGTCGCCTTCGACGCGCGCGGCTACGGGCATTCGAGCTGGAGCTCCACTCAGGACTACTCGCTCGACGCCAACCTCGCCGACGTGTCCAGGCTCATCGCGCACGCCGGCTGGGAGCGGACGGTCCTGGTCGGCCACTCCCGCGGCGGCCTGTTCGCGTTGCGGTTCGCCGTCGAGCGGCCCGACCTCGTCTCCGGCCTGATCCTGGTCGACTTCTCCCCGGACGCCCGGCCCGGTCCCGGCCGCACCCTCAGCCAGCCGACCGGACCGCTCGGACCGATCTACCAGCGCCTGGCCGACGCACACGCCGCGACCAGCCGGGACCCGGCGGAACTCACGCGCGCGGAGGGCCGCGCCCGGGTGGCCAGGATCTTCGCGCGCCGCGAGGGCGGCTGGGTGGCGATCAGCCGAGATCCCGCGTTCCAGAGCGATCGCCCGGTGGACCGCCCCGACTGGGCCTCCGGGCTGGGGCCGATCGACCTGTGGCAGGCGCTCGAGGCCATCGGCGAACTGGTTCCGACGCTGGTGGTGCGGGGAACCCGTTCGCGGGTCTACGACGACGACGCGCTGACCCGGCTGGCCCGGCTTCCCAAGGTGCGACGGGTCGACGTCGATGCCGGTCACGACGTCGCGGGCGAGGCGCCCGAGGCCCTCATCGCCGCGATCAAGGCCTTCGTCGCAGATCGGCTCGAGCCTCGCCGTGATCCGTGACCGCACGCACTGCTGACCCGGTGGGAGTGGAGGTGCTCGAACACCCAAGCCGCAGCTGCGAGGTGTGTTTCATGGAGTGAGCGACGGGAATCGAACCCGCATTCTCAGCTTGGGCGGCCGGCGTTCTGCCAATTGAACGTCCCAGCGTGCGGGGATCTCCTTCGAAAGGGACGTCCGGTGGTCGCGCTGTGCAGGACTGCAAGGCCTTTCGACGGTATCGAGGACGAGATGGGTGAGGCGAGAGGCGAGCCGGGTATACCTCTTGTGGTTGCCGCAACGGCGATGGTCCAATGATCGACCATGAACCGACTCGCGAGCGTCTTCACTCAAGCACGCGCGTGGCTGCGGGCGCGTACCCAATCGGTCGAGCCGGTGCCGCCCGGCCAGCTCCCCGATGTCGCCGCGGTGGTCGCCCGGCTGCGCGAGTTGCAGGGCCAGTTCGCCCCTGACGACGGGGTGGGAGCGTTCAATCGGATGTACCTGCAGGTGACCGAGCTTGTCGGCGAGCGGATCGAGGACGGCTTCTTCGCTGATCCCGTGTTCCTCGCCCGTCTCGACATCGTCTTCGCCGGGCTCTATCTCGACGCGGTGGACGGGCGGCCGGCGAACGAGGCCGACCCTTGCTGGCAGCCGCTTCTTGAGTCCCGCGGCAACCATCTCGCCTCCATCCAGTTCGCCATTGCGGGGATGAACGCGCACATCAATCACGACCTCGCAGTCGCGCTGGTGCGCACCTGCCGCCAGCTTGGGCTGAGCCCGAGCGATCCAGGGGTCAAGTCGGACTACGACAAGGTCACCCAGTTGCTCACCGAGGTGCACGAGCAGGTGCGCCAGTCCTTCCTCGCCGGGCTGGCGCTGCGCGTCGACCAGGAGGTCGCGCCGCTGCTCACCCTCGTCGGCGCCTGGAGCATCGGCCGCGCCCGAGACGCCGCCTGGGTCAGCGCCGGGGTGCTCTGGAAGCTACGCCGCGACCCCGGGCTCGCCGAGGAGTTCCGGCGCAGTCTCTCCCGCTCGGTCGGCCTCGCCTCCCGCACCCTACTCACCCCGGTGGCCGTCCCGCCTCCGGCGTGACCGCTCGACAGTCACCCATGTGCTCACTCACGACCGAAGGGCCACCAGTGGCGGCCGTGATTTGGTCGCCAACTCGACAATGGGGGCGCCCGGTCACCGCGTCCGGCTCACCCCGGCACTCCATGGAGCGGGCGACGGGAATCGAACCCGCATTCTCAGCTTGGGAAGCTGATGTTCTGCCATTGAACTACGCCCGCGGACCGCGTCCGCACGATCCGCGCGGATCGGCCCGGACAGTCTAGCCCGAACCGCTCAGCCGCCGCACAATCGGGTCGGCGCCACCTCCGGTCAGGGAGACCCCGCCAAGAACCCTGGACCGCCGCGGACGCCGCATCACCGAGGGCGCGCCGGGACTAGCGTCGGCCCTATGAGCTACCCCGAACCCAGCGACGTCGGACCGGCCGCGGGCGGCAACCGGCCCGTGTCCGACAGCGACCGCAGCCAGGTGGTCGCACTACTCGAATCCGCCTACGCCGAGGGCAGGATCACCGCCGCCGAACACACCGAACGGATCCAGGCCGCCGGCGCCGCCGCAACCTTCGACGACCTCGTCCCGCTCACCCGCGACCTGGTGGCGCTCGACGACGTCCGCGCGCCGGCACCCGCGTGGTCGCAGGCGCCCGCGCCGTCGGGCGCCGAGCCCGAGCTGATCGTGACGCTGTTCGGCGCCACCGAGCGGCGGGGTCGATGGCAGCCGCGCCGCAATCTCAGTGTGCTGACCCTGTTCGGCAGCGCCTCCCTCGACCTGCGCGCGGCCACCTTCACCGACAACACCTGCGAGATCAACGTGTTCTGCCTGTTCGGCGCCGTCGACGTGCTGGTGCCCGAAGGGGTCGACGTGCAGAACCATGCGCTCGCGGTGTTCGGCAGTTCGGAGGCCAAGGGCACCCCACCCGCGCCGGGTGCCCCCACCGTCGTCGTCCGCGGCTTCGTGGGGTTCGGTTCCATCGCGGCCCGGGTGAAGCGCCCGAAGGGCGGCTCCTGAGCGCACCCCGGTTCTCGACGCGGTCAGGCCGGCCTCACCGGCCGGGCGGCACGACGTCCGCACCTAAGGTGAACTCCATGGACGCCCTGTTCGCACCGCCGGCCCACGACTGGCGCCGGATCTCGCCGGGGTATGCGACCGTGCTGCGGGTCCGGATGCTGGTGGGCGTCGCCGTCGTGGTGGGGGTGGCGGCGACGGCGCTGTGGCTGTTCACGGACTGGCGCTGGGCGAGCGCCGCGATCGCCGCAGGGCTCGCCTGGGCACTGTGGCAGTGGTTCCGCCTGGCCCGCTGGGTGCGCGCCTGGGGCTACGCCGAACGCGACGAGGATCTCTATCTGACCCACGGCCTGTGGTTCCGCGAACTCACCGTCATTCCGTACGGCCGGATGCAGGCGGTCAAGGTCGAGAGCGGGCCGCTCACCCGGGCGTTGGGGCTTGCCAGCGTGGAGTTGGTGACCGCGAGCGTGCAGTCGGGAGCGAAGATACCGGGCCTGCCACGCACGGAGGCCGAACACCTGCGGGATCGGCTGACCGCGATCGGCATCGGCGACGAGGACGGCCTGTGAGCATCCCTCCGGGTCGATTCTCGGGAGTGCCCGACCCCGGACTGACCCGTTGGCCGGAGTTCCCCGAGATGAGTGTCAGATCGGGCACCGCTGGCGGTGCCCGATCTGACATCGTTTCGGCGGCCGTCGGCAGCCCGGGCGGCAAGCTGGTCGAGAAGCCGCACCCGCTGACGCCGTTGGTGCGTGCCTGGGTGCTGGTGCTGGCCGCGGCGTGGACCGTCGGCCGCGAGATGCTCAACAACGGCGACGGGTTCCGGCTGCCGCCGCTCACCTGGGTCAGCGTCGCCGGCGCCATCCTGCTGGTCACCCTGATCGCCTTCGGCTACCTGGACTGGCGGGCCACCTCGTTCATCGTCGACCACGACGAGTTGCGGATCGAGACCGGGGTGTTCACCAAGACCTCGCAGCGCATCCGCTTCGACCGCATCCAGTCGGTCGACATCACCGAACCGTTCGCCGCCCGCCTGCTGGGGCTGGCCGAGATCTCCATCGACGTCGGCGCCGAGGGCGGCCACAAGCTCCGTTACCTGTCCCGCACCCGCGCCGCCGCCGTCCGCGACTACCTGCTCGCCCGGGCGCACGGCGTCCGGCCCGCGGAGCTCGGCACCCACGTCCGCACCGGGGTGATGGACGATCGGGGGGACGCCGACGAGGTGCTGGTCACCGTGCCGCCGCAGCGGCTGCTGCTGGGTGCCCTACTGTCGCACGAGCTGCTGCTGTTCACCGTGCCGGTCCTGGTCGGCATGACGTTGTTGATGACCCTCGACGAGCGCGGGGCGTCCGCGGTCGCGGAGAACCCCTGGCTGCTGATCGGTCTGCTGCTGCCGGCGCTGGGCGGGTTGTGGAGCTACGTCGTCCGCCGGGTGATCGGCCAGTGGAACTATGCGTTCCTGCGCAGCGGGCACGGGCTGAAGATCACCCGCGGGCTGACCAGCCTGACCAGCCAGTCGGTGCCCCGGCACCGCATCCAGTCCCTGCGGATCGCGCAGCCCCTGTGGTGGCGGCGGCTCGGCCTGTACCGGGTCGACATGGCGGTGCTGGGCAATCACGGGCTGGCCCACGACGAGGACCAGTCCGGCACCACCAGCCTGCTGCTGCCGATCGGCACCCGCGCCGAGGTCGAGCTCGTCCTGACCACGATCTGGCCCGGCCTGCGGCTGGACGCCATCGACGTCCGGCCGTCGCCGGAGCGGGCGCGCTGGCTGCAGCCGATCAGTCACCGCTGGGTCGGCTGGGGGTTCGACGGCTCGGTGCTGCTCACCCGGTCCGGATGGCTGACCCGGGTGCAGATGGTGGTGCCGCACGCCCGGGTGCAGTCCCTCGCGGTGCAGCAGGGGCCGCTGGGCCGCCGGCTCGGCCTGGCCACGGTCGCGGTGCACACCACCCAGATCCTGGCCACCAGCGCCGCCCGGAACATCGGCGACGAGGTCGCCCGGTCGCTGCTGCTCGACGAGACCTCGCGGGCCAGGACGGCGCGGCTGGGCGGGTTGCTCGACGAGACCTCGCGGGCCAGGACGGCGCGGCTGGGCGGGTTGCTCCACGAACCGCCGACCGGTGAGGCCGAGCCGCCGTGGTCGATCGCGCGATCGACCACTGCTGACCGGAAATCCTTCTGGTGACGGGAAATATGCCGAAACCAGTCACCCGTGCCGAAACCGGTGGCCGATCGCGCGATCGAGCACCGCGGGCACGAGGGCGACGGTGGACCTGGCGGTCAGTCGCTCGCCGGGCGGTCCGTGGGCCAGCGGCGGTCCGTGGATGCACCCGGGCAGTCAGTAGCCGCGCCGGGAGTCGGTCAACGCATCGGGCGGTTCGTGGCGCAGGGCGCTCAGTGGGCGCGCCGGGCGTCCCAGGCGCTGCGCACCATCTCGTCGAGGGTGTACCGCATCCGCCAGTCCAGGTCGCGGGCGGCGGCCCGGCCGTCGGCGACGATCCTGGCCGGATCACCCGGACGCCGCGCCCCCACCTCGGGAGCGAAGTCGATCCCGGTGACCCGACGCACGGCGTCCATGATCTGCAGGACGCTGAGCCCCTCGCCGCTGCCCAGGTTGTAGGCCGGCCGCAGCGGACGCCCCGCCTCCAGCGCCTGCGCCGCCGCCACGTGCGAGACGGCCAGGTCGCCCACGTGCAGGTAGTCGCGCACGCAACTGCCGTCCGGGGTCGGGTAGTCAGTGCCGTTGACCTTCGGCGTCCGGCCGGCCAGCAGTGCCTCGATGACGATCGGGAACAGGTTGTGCGGGCTGGCGTCGTAGACCTCGTCGGTGGCCGAGCCGACCACGTTGAAGTACCGCAGGCTCACCCCGGCGAACTCCGGCCAGGCGCGGGCGACGTCGGCGATCAGCCACTCCCCGATCAGCTTCGACTCCCCGTAGGGCGATTCGGGACGGGTGGGTGAGTCCTCGGTGACCAGTTCCGTCTGGGGCGTGCCGAAGACGGCGGCGCTGGAGGAGAACACCATCTTGTTCACCCCGGCCCGGTGCATGGCGTCCAGCACCTTCGCGGTGCCGGTGACGTTCTGGTTGTAGGTGTGCAGCGGACGGCTCACCGAGACCCCGGCGTACTTGAAACCGGCCACGTGCACCACGCCCGCGCAGTCGTGGGCGGACAGCGTCTCGGTGAGGGACTCGACATCGAGGATGTCACCCTGAACGAACGGCACCCCGTCGGGCACGAAGCCGGCGAACCCCGACGACAGATCGTCGTAGACGACCGGCGTGATGCCGACCGAGGCGAAGGCCCGCACCACATGCGCGCCGATGTATCCGGCACCGCCGGTGACCAACCAGGAACTCACGGGCCCAGTCTGGCAAACCGCGCGGCGTCCGCCCACCTTCCCGACCATCGCGTCCCCACTTATGCCACGCACGCCGACCGTCCCCGGCTGACCCGCGTGCGCCTCGGCCGCCCCGCAAGGCCGACGGGGCTACCGGTGGTGGGCCGGCCGAGGAGAACGCAGCGAGGGCGTCGCGGGGCGGGTGAAGGTTGGCAGCCGGGGCACTAGGGTGCGGCTCATGACTTCGAATTGTGCACTCGGCATCGATATCGGCGGCTCGGGCATCAAGGGCGCTGTCGTCGATCTCACCGCCGGCGACTTCGCGACGGAGCGGTTGCGGATCGAGACGCCCCAGGAGTCCACGCCCGACAATGTCGCCGCGGTCGTGGGCGAGATCGTGGACAACTTCGCCGACCAGCTCGGCGACGGGCCGATCGGGATCACGATTCCCGCGATCGTGCTGCACGGGGTGACCGTGTCGGCCGCCAACATCCACCAGTCCTGGGTGAACTGTCCGGCCCAGAAGATCTTCGCCGAGACGCTCGGACGCGACGTCGTGCTGGTCAACGACGCCGACGCGGCCGGGGTCGCCGAGGTCGGGTTCGGCGCCGCCAAGGGGCATCCAGGCCTGGTGATCGTGACCACCCTGGGCACCGGCATCGGGTCGGCGATCATCCACGGTGGCGTGCTGGTCCCCAACTCTGAACTCGGCCACCTGGAGATCGACGGGTACGACGCCGAGAAGCGCGCGGCGGCGAGCGCCCGCACCCGCGAGCAGCTGTCCTGGGACGAGTACGTGCCCCGGCTGCAGCGCTACTACGAGACCGTGGAGTTCCTGTTCTCGCCGGACCTGCTGGTGGTCGGTGGCGGCGTCAGCAAGAAGGCGGACACGTTCCTCCCCCGGCTGAAGCTGCGGACGCCGATCGTCCCGGCCCAGCTGCAGAACCGGGCCGGCATCATCGGCGCGGCCTGGCTGGCGGGAAGCTCCGGGCGGGGCTGATCGGCGGGCACCGGCTGGTCGGAGTGGCTCCGCCGAGCCGGTGGTAGCCGATCGAGCAGGCAGGCCGCAGAGGCCGGACCCTGGACGTCGGGCGACGGCCGCGACCGGTCACCGTCGGTGTCACGAGCTCAGGCGGTGGCACTGCGGACGAAGGGGGCCAGCAGGTCGCGGATGCCCTGCGACGGGCGTCCGTTGAGCTCGACCCGCAACAACTCCGCGTAGGAGCGGTACTGGCGGATCGCCTCGGCGATGTTTCCCTGCAACAGGTGGACGCGCACCAGCAGTCGCTGGGAGCTCTCCCGGAGCGGCTCCGCACTGGTCGCGGCCAGCCCCACCTGGAGCGCGTCGTACCAGCGCCCCAGCTCGATCAGCCGCTCGCCGATCCGGTCCATCGCGTGCAGCCGGACCTGCCGGAAACGCTCCCGCTCGACGATCACCCAGTCGTCGTACCAGCCGACCAGCAGGTCGTCGCCGACATCGATGAGCTCCTGCGCCATCGCCAGCAGCGAGTCGTCGGACGGCGGTGAACGCAGCACCCCGAGGGCACAGCCGATTGCGCGGTGCAGGTCGACCTCGACGGACGGGTGCAACGAGATGTGCGTCTTCGAGGCGCAGACCAGATCGAGCGCGTTCAGCCTCCACAACGCCGACCGGAGACTCGCGCTGGCATGCTGCTCGTCGGCGTCGAACCACAGGGTTCCGCTCACGTGCGCCCGGCGCACCGGCCGCGGCTGCAGGGCCAGGAAGCTCAGCAAGCGCTGCGACGCGGGGGCGATCACGACGGGCTCGCCGTCGCAGCGCACCTCGAAGTCTCGGATCAGGCTCAACTCGACGACCCGTGCGGGCGTCTGCAGGACGGTGGTCATGACTCTCCTCGGGGTGGCACATCTGCGGAGATCATCGGTGCCCGTTGTCAAGGGCGGCAATGGGAGGTATTACCACTCCGGGACCACCGTCACCGATCCGCGCGGGGCCGTCACGGACCCGTCACCGCCCCGTGACGACTCCGTCGCCCACCGCCCCGCGGACAGTTCCTTCGGCGTCCGACTCAGCTCAGTCGGTGTCCGACTCAGCTCAGTCGGTCTCCGACTCAGCTCAGTCGGTCCGACTCATCGACCACCGCCAGAGCGCTGCCGGGCTCCGCGCCGACCTGGCGCAGCCAGGTGGCGACGATCCGCAGCACGGCGGCGTCGCTGGCCGCGGACCGCCGGCGCAGCCGGCCGGGACGTTCCGCCGAGCCACGCGGGTCGGTCAGACTGACCATCCGGCGAGGTCCGACGGCGTCCACCCACACGGTGACCACAAGCACTCGAGCCGACGTCGGCCCTGTCGCGTCCACCCGTCCAGCGTTGCCCGGCAACGTCACCGCACCGTGACCGGGCGAGGCCCGGGGGCGTCCGGCCCGCGGTGACGGTCAGGTGACACCGCGTTGACGTGGCGCCGCGACAGTGGCACCGACGCAGTAGCCAGGAGCGCGCCATGATCAGCAACCGAGTCGAGACCCGACGATGATCGCCCATGCCCTGACCATCGTGCGCAACGAACTCGATCGTCACCTGGCCACCTTCAACAACGCGCCCGGCCATGCTCACCTCGGCAACGTCAGCGAGGTCGCCGGGCAGGCCAACGGGAACCGGGATCGCGTGGTCCTTTCGCTGGTCAACGTCCAGGAGGAACGCACCCTGAGAAACGTGCCCACCTATGTCCGCGACGACGTCACCCTCCGGGTGCGGTACGAGAATCCGCCCACCTACCTCAACCTCGCGGTCCTGGTCGCCGCCACCCACACGGAGTACCCGGACGCCATCCTCGAGCTTTCCCGGGTGCTGACGTTCTTCCAGTCCCGCAACGTGTTCACCCAGGACAACGTGGCGCCGGCGTCGCTCAACCCCGGCTGGCCGATGAACGACCTGGATCGCCTGACGGAGTTCAAGCTGATCCTCGACCTGTGGTCACCGACGCTCGAAGAGGTCAACGACATGTGGGGCATGCTCGGCGGCAGGCAGTACCCGTTCGCCCTGTACTCGCTCCGCATGGTGGAGCTGAAGCTGGCCGCCGTCCAGCGCGAGGCGGGCGTGATCACCGAAGTGGTCGGCGAATTCGCGCACAAGTCGGGGGTGAGCTGAATGGCCGAGCGCTTCGCCACCAGGTACCCCCGGCTGTTCGAGGTGCAGGTGCTGCACCACTACTGGCTGGACGACGGCGGCACCGTCTTCGCCGCCGCCGCCGACTCCCGCGCCGGCACCAAGCGGCTGCTCGGCTACGACGTCCGACAGGTGCTCACCGTCACCCCCACCGCTGCCACCGCTGCCCTCATCGCAGGGCTGCGGGGCGTGTTCCGGACGACCGGGCTCGGCTTCTTCGTGGCCGTGCCGGAGGGGACGACGCTCGCGCTGGACGCCAGCCTGGAGTTCCTGGTCTCGGCGTCCGACCCGGACTATGCCAACTACACCGCGCTCGGCCTGCGGCCGCGACCGATCACGGAGGTTCCCGACCCGGCCGACCCGCACGTCGTCCGCCGCTACCAGGAGAACGTCCCGGTGCTGACGAACCTCACCGGGACGAGCGTCGAGATCGGTGGCCGGCAGCGACTGTTCCTGTCCAACCCCTACCCCACGACGCTGGCCGCGGACGAGGACCTCGAGGCCGTGATGGTCGACGGGACCAGGCTGCGCGAGCTGCTCGGCGGCCCGCCCGCCGACGCGTTCCACGACCTCGCCACCACCGCTCCGCACCTGGTCTACGTCCACCAGGGCGACGTCGTCGCCATCCCCGCACCCGCCGGTGTGCCGAGTGTCCCGGCCAGGGGCGTGGAGCTCCCGCCGGACGCCCCGCGGGCCCTGGTCGCGCTCGTCCGGCTCGCCGCGCAACGGCCGAACGCCGACGCCTTCGACCTCGTCACCGGCCAGGGCGGGCCGCGAACTCCGGCGCCGGTGTTCGAGGTTCACCTGCGCAACCGCTGGACGCTGTGGCGCTATCGGCGGCGCAGCGACGACGCGGTCACCTCGGAGGCCGGCCCGTTCCCGCTGACCCGGTTCGGCAACCCGCACTCCGCACTCAAGCCGTCGCCCTCCGCGCTGGTCGTGGAACCCGCCGCCGGCCAGCCCAGGATCGTCAGCGAGATCCGCCCCTGAACCCGAACCCGACCAGGAAGGACGGTCATGGCCACCACGTACAAGACCCCCGGCGTCTACGTCGAGGAGATCGCCAAGCTCCCACCGAGCATCGCGCCGGTGGACACTGCCATCCCGGCGTTCATCGGCTACACCCAACGGGCCCCCGTCGATTTGCTGGAGCGACCGAAGCGCATCGACTCGTTCGCTGAGTACGAGCAGTACTTCGGCGGGCCGCAGCCCGAGGATGCCGTCACCGTGACCATCCGGGAGACCTCGGACCCGGTCACGACCGCCACCGTCAGCCTGACCGCCAGGGCGGAGGTGTCCGAGGCCGACCGTTCCCGGCACATCCTGTACTACGCGCTCCAGCTGTTCTACGCCAACGGCGGCGGCGGCTGCTACATCGTCCCGGTGGGCCGCTACAAGCCGGGGGTCGGCGACGCGCTGGACCTGACCGAACTCCAGGCCGGCGTCGCGAAACTGACCAAGGTGGACGAGCCGACGCTGATCGTGATTCCCGAGGCCCAGACCCTCAGCCTGCCCAACTTCGCGGCGTTGCAGGCGGATGCCCTCAACCAGTGCTCCCGGCTCAAGGACCGCTTCGTGATCATGGATCTGAACGGCAACGGTGTCAGCCTGAACAATCCCGCGGCCGGCCTGCGACAGGCCGTGGACGATTTCCGGGACGTCGCGATGGGCGATGCGCTGAAGTACGGCGCCGTCTACGCACCCAACCTTGAAACGGTTCTCGACTACGCCTACCAGGAGTCGGCTGTCGCGATCGTGCACACCAAGGACGGCCAGCCGGGACCGCATGACGGCAAGACCCTGGATCAGCTGACCGCCGATCACAACCAGCTCTACGAACTCGCCCGGGCGGCGATCCGGGACTGCCCGCTCACCCTCCCGCCCAGCCCGGCCGTGGCCGGCGTCTACGCCCGGGTCGACGCCGAGCGTGGCGTGCACAAGGCGCCCGCGAACACCGCTCTGGTCGGCGTGATCAAACCGACGATCGAGCTTTCCAACGCCGACACCGACCACCTCAACGTCGACCCGAACGCCGGCAAGTCGATCAACGCGATCCGCCCGTTCGTCGGCAAGGGCACGCTGGTCTACGGGGCGCGCACGCTCACCGGCAACGACAACGAGTGGCGCTACGTCAACGTCCGCCGGTTCTTCATATTCGTCGAGGAGTCGGTGAAGAAGGCGACCGAGCAGTTCGTCTTCGAACCCAACGACGCCAACACCTGGGTGAAGGTGCAGGCGATGATCGAGAACTTCCTCACCACCCAATGGCGCGCCGGTGCATTGCAGGGCGTCAAGCCCGAGCACGCCTTCTACGTGTCGGTCGGACTCGGCAAGACGATGACCCCGCTCGACATTCTCGAGGGTCGCATGATCATCGAAATCGGCATGGCGGCGGTCCGCCCGGCCGAGTTCATCCTCCTGCGCTTCTCACACAAGATGGCCGAGAGCTGAATCCGGCCGACCGCACCGCTGAACGGAGGCTGACATGCCACAGGACTACCCGATCCCGCGATTCCACTTCCAGGTGGACTGGGGCGGCGCGAAGCTCAGCTTCACCGAGGTCACCGGCCTGGTGATGGAGCGGGAGAAGATCGAATACCGGCACAGCGACAGCAAGGACTTCATGCGGATCGCCATGCCGGGCCTGATGAAGAACAACAACATCACCCTCAAGCGTGGCAAGTTCGAGGGCGACTTCGACTTCAACACCTGGTTCGAGCTGGTGTCCAACGAACGCGTCGGGAACCGCCGCGACGTCACCATCCGGCTGCTCAACGAGAAGCACGAACCGGTCGCGGCCTGGACGGCGGCCCGCTGCTTCCCGGTCAAGGTCACCGCGCCCGACCTCAAGTCGGACGCCAACGAGGCGGCCATCGAGAGTCTTGAGATCGCCCACGAGGGCCTGAAGCTGATGAAGGTGTAGGGCCGGCCGGTGACCGCCTACTACCCACCGTGGAGCTTCTACTACAAGGTCGAGTTCGACGGCAGCAAGGGGCCGGACGACGCGCGCTTCCAGTCCGTCTCCGGGCTCAGCGTCGAGTACGACACCGAGGAGTACAAGGAGGGCGGGGAGAACCGCTTCACCCACAAGCTCCCGGTGCGGACCAAGTACAGCGACCTGGTGCTCAAGCGCGGCATGCTGACCGGTTCCGCGGTGGTCGGCTGGTTCCTGGACGCCTTCCGCAACCGCGCCTTCAGTGCCCGCAACGTGAACGTGATCCTGATGAACGAACGGGGTGAGCCGCTGCGCACCTGGAAGGTCGCCCACGCCGTCCCCAGGAAGTGGACGGTCAGCGACCTGAACGCGAACGAGAACTCGATCGTGGTCGAGACGCTCGAGCTGACCTACCAGTACTTCACCGTCGGGTGACCGGGGCGGATTGGGGGGCCGAACGTGCCGATCGAGATCAGGGAGCTCCACATCAAGGTGTCGGTCACGACGCCCGCCGGTGCGACCGCGCCCACCCCGGCGTCCGACACCGACGCCGGCGACCCGGACCGCCGGGCGCTGGTCGCCGAGTGCGTGGAGCAGGTGCTGCAGGTGTTGCGTGATCAGAGGGAGCGCTGAGCGGCATGCCCGACCGCGGAAACCTGGAGAAGATGCTGATCCTGGCGTTCGACAACGCCAAGGACGCCGAGACCGGCACGCTGAGAACCTCGGTCGATCACTTCGAGGCACTGATCAATCCGGAGAGCTACTCGATCGACTACAAGATCGACCTGGCCAAGGCGCAGGGACCGGGAACCAGCGGCACCGAGGCCCGGTACGCGGGCACCCGACCCGAGGAACTGACCTTCGACTTCCTGTTCGACAACACCGGCCTGATCGACAACGCCCCCAAGCCGGACGGGGTCTTCGACGACGTCACGAAGTTCCGGCAGCTGCTCACCAAGTTCCGCAGCGGCTCGCACGAGACGCACCACCTCAAGCTGGTCTGGGGGAACCTGGTGTTCAAGGGCCGGGCGGCCGAGGTCGGCGTCAGCTACAAGCTGTTCAATCCCGACGGCCAGCCGATCCGGGCCGTCGTCCGGGTCAAGTTCACCGGCTCGATGGACGAGCAGAAGCGGGCCGCGGTCGAGGCGCGCCGCTCGCCCGACCTCACCCACCAGCGCAGCGTCCGGCCCGGCGACACGCTGCCGTTGCTCTGCTTCCAGGTCTACGGCGATCCCCGCCACTACCTGTTCGTCGCCGAGGCCAACCGGCTGGACGACTTCCGCCGGCTCCCCGTCGGTCGCGCGCTGGTGTTCCCTCCGTTGCCGAAGGAGGTGGCCCGATGACCACCGCCACGGCGAAACCCACCCAGGCGGGGGTCAGCACGATCGCGGTGCTGATCGACGGCACGCCGATCACGGGCGAGTTCCAGGTGCTGTCGGCCACCGTGTCGAACGAGCTCGGCCGGATCCCGTCGGCCACCGTGCACCTGCTCGACGGCGAACCCGCCAAGCAGACGTTCGCGGCGTCCGACACCGACCTGTTCGTGCCGGGCAGGGAGATCGAGATCCAGCTCGGCTACCAGGGCAGCGACGCCACCGTGTTCGCCGGAGTAGTCGTCGCGAACCGGATCCGCGTCCGCCGCGCCGGCAGCCTGCTCGCCGTGGAATGCCGCGACAAGGCCGTCCGGATGACCAGCGGACGACACAGCCGCTACTTCACCGACACCACCGACGGCCAGCTCCTCGACGAGCTGATCGGCGGGTACGGCCTCGCCCGCGACGTGGCGTCCACCACACCCCAGCTGCACGAGGTCGTCCAGTTCGACAGCACCGACTGGGACTTCCTGGTCTGCCGGGCGGAGGCCAACGGGCACGTCGTCGCGGTCCGGGACGGCAAGGTCACGGTCGGTCCGCCGGCCACGGGCGGCCGGCCGGTGACCACCGCCGCCTTCGGCTCCACCGTCCTCGAGCTGGACGCCGAGGTCGACGCCCGGCTCCAGCCGCCCGGGGTCACCGCGCGGGCCTGGAACCTGCCCGACCAGCCGCTGCTCTCGACGGACGCCGCCGAGCCGCAGCTGCCGGCGAGCGGCAATCTGGCCGCCGCGCAGCTCTCCGACGTGTTCGGCCCCGATCCCGACCTGCTGAGCACCGGCGCGACCCTGGGCGAGCCCGAACTGCAGGCCTGGGCGGACGGCCGGCTGCTCAAGGACCGGCTGGCGAAGGTCCGGGGCAGGGTCCGGGTGCAGGGCCTCGGTGGGGTCACCGCCGGCGACATGGTCGAGGTGGACGGCATCGGCCGCCGGTTCGCCGGCCCGCAGTACGTCTCCGGCGTCCGGCACACCTTCGACGCCGGCAACTGGGAGACCGACATCGCCTTCGGCCTGCCGCCCGAGGCGCACGCCGTCCGCTACCCGGTGACCGCGCCGCCGGCCGGCGGGCTGCTGCCCGGGGTGAACGGGCTGCAGATCGGCGTGGTCACGGCACTGCAGGGCGATCCCGACGGTGCCGACCGGATCCGGGTCCGGGTGCCGCTGGTCAGCGACTCCGACGACGGCGGGTGGGCCCGGCTGGCCACCCTGGACGCCGGTGACAAGCGGGGCACCTGCTTCCGTCCCGAGATCGACGACGAGGTGGTTGTCGGCTTCCTGGACGGCGACCCTCGCTTCCCGGTGGTGCTGGGGCAGTTGCACGGCAGCGCCCGGGCCGCCCCGGTGCCGGGCAGCGACGACAACCACGTCAAGGGCTACACCAGCCGCTCGCAACTCAGCCTGACCTTCGACGACGACACCGTGGTGATCGCCCTGGAGACGCCGGCCGGCAACAAGCTGACCATGTCCGAGGACGCCAAGGCGGTCACCCTCGCGGACCAGAACGGCAACTCGATCACCCTCGACGACGGCGGCATCACCATCACCAGCGCCAAGGACGTCGCCATCAAGGCGTCCGGAGACATCACGCTGGCCGGCACCAACGTGGGCGCCGACGCCCAGGCGGCGTTCAAGGCCAAGGGGCAGTCGGGAGCCGAACTCACCTCCAGCGGAACCCTCAAGGTCCAGGGCTCGCTGGTCCAAATCAACTGACCACGAAAGGAGTCCCGATGCTTCCGGCAGCGCGCGTCACCGACCAGATCGTCAGCGCCGCGACGTACGGCGCACCCGTCCCGATCCTCCCGCCGGGGACGCCGACAGTGCTGATCGGCGGCATGCCTGCAGCCGTCCTGGGCTCGACCTGCGGCGCGGACGCCGTGATCAAGGGTTCCGCGACGGTGCTGATCGGCGGCATGCCGGCGGCCCGGATCACCGACCCCACCGCCGGCGGCGGAATCGTGCTGCCGCCCGGCGCAGCAACGGTACTGATCGGCGGTTGACCATGTCGGACGCACCCATCGCCGCCCGCGCCTTCCTCGGGCGCGGCTGGTCGTTCCCGCCGACCTTCGAGCGGGCGCTGCGCGGGGTGCGGATGCTGGAACACGAGCAGGACATCGCCTCGAGCCTGGAGTTGTTGCTCTCCACCGCCGCCGGCGAACGGATCATGGTGCCGCAGTACGGCTGCTCGCTCGACGACCTGGTGTTCGAGAACCTCGACACCCGGATGCGAACGCTGCTGGCCGACGCCATCGAATCGGCGATCCTCTACCACGAGCCCCGGATCGACCTGGAGCGCGTCCTGGTCGGCGCCGAAGGCCCCGGCGCCGCGCTGGAGGGCAGGGTGCTGATCGAGGTCGGCTACCGCGTCCGGGCGACCAACTCACGATTCAACTTCGTCTACCCGTACTACCGCGACGAGGGCACGGACCTCAACCTGACCACCACGGTCCAGCTGCTTCCGGACCGGCCATGACCATGCCCAGCCGCAGCCGTTGCGCCGACAACCGCGACCCGCGCAAGCTGATCCGCCAGGGAACGGATCAGGTGCTGCGGGCCGACGGCGGGCCCGACCCGTCCCGGGTTCCGGTGGATGAGCGCCTCCAGGAACACGCCGTGGCGTTCGCCGCGGCCTACGCCCGCTACCTGCTCTATGTCGACGTCGAGGGCAGCTCCGACGGCAGCTGGCAGGACTTCTTCTCCTCCGACGTCACGGCCCGGCTGGCGGTGGTCGCGATCGAGGACGTCGCCGGCTACCGCGCGACCCTGACCGAACTGCTGCGGAGGTTGGCCGACCCGCCGCTGCCACCCTCGGAGGCCGACCTGGTCGCCGCCCTGCGCACGGTGTTCGACTGCCTCGGCACGCTGGCGGCGCGGCTGGACGCGCTCGCGCTGGAGTTGCCGCCGGACCAGCCGCTGGGGGACCTGCTCCGCGACCTGATCCGGACCGGTCTGAGCCCGGCGCTGCAGCGGCTGCTCGGCTACTACCGTGCCGGACTCGAGCTCGGCGTGCTCGGCCCGGACGTGGCTCCCACCGGAGACCTGGTGATCCTCGGCGAACCGCTGAGAGCGTTCAGCACCTTGCTGACCGTCGCGGGCGGGCTCCGATGCCCCGACTGGGCGGCCGGGGTCGGCGAGTCGGACTGGGCCGGCTTCGTACCCGATCCGGCGCCCTACCGGGTCGGCTACGGCGCCGGCGCGTCCACCATCGAGCGGGCCAACCACCTCGGCACGCACAACCTCTTCCGAGGCAGCTGCGACACTTTCCTCGCCGGGCTGGCCCGGATCGTGGAGACGGCGCGGACGGCCCTGCACGCCACCCTGGAATGGGACGGCCACCAGCCCCACTACGCGCTCTTCCTGGCCTTCCTGCAGCTGCTCGATCACGCCAGGACCGAGCTGAACCGACTGCCCGCCGAGCACCTGGACTTCTACTACGGCGAGGTGCTGCGGTTGGCCCGGCGGCCCGCGGAACCCGGCCGGGCCCATGTGCTCGTGGAACTGGCCAAGCATGTCGAATCACATCGGCTGCCGGCCGGCACCCTGCTCAAGGCCGGCAAGGACGGCGTCGGCCGCGATGCGTTCGCCGCCGCCGATCGCGACCTGGTCGCCAATCGTGCCTGGGTCGCGGAGTTGCGAAGCCTGTACCGGCATCCTCGGTCGACGCCACCATCGCTGTTCGACGGCCGGGTCTTCGCCACCGCCGAGGCCGCGACCGGCGAGTCGTGGCACCCGTTCGTCGAGAAGCGGTTCGCCGACGGCGTCCTGCGCGCGATCGAGACACCGGCCGCCGAGGTGGGCTTCGCGGTCGCCTCCCACTACCTGTGGCTGGCCGAGGGCGAGCGGACGATCACCCTGCGGCTCGCGCTCGCGCGGCGGCCGGCGGTCGGGAAGGGCCGACTCAAGTCCGGCGCGGCAGCGGCGTCCGCGCTGCCGGCGCTCGCCGGGCTGCGCTGCCGCCTCACCGTCGCCGACGGCTGGCTGGACGTGACGGCCGCCCGGGACGCCAGGTCCGGGTCCCTCATCCTCACCCTCGGCGGCGACGCGCCGGCGATCACCGGGTACGACGCCGCGGTGCACGGCTACGGGTTCGGCACGGGGCTGCCCGTCCTGCTGGTCACGCTCCCGGTGGCGCCGGCGGCCGAGGACGTCCGCTACGGCGACCTGGCCGAGCTCGCGCCGACCGGCCTCACCCTGAGCGTCGCCGTCAAGGGACGCCGCACCCTGACGCTCGCCAACGACCAGGGCCCGGTCGACCCGTCCAAGCCCTTCCTCGCGTTTGGCTCGAACCCCGCCTCCAACAGCGCTCTGCTGATCGGCTGCGCGGAGGCCTTCCGGAAGTCGCCGGACTCCGTGACGCTGACCGCCACCTTCCCGGTGCCGCCGCGCGCGCACGCCGGGCCGCAGGTGGGCGCGAAGCCGCAAGGGGACGCCGTGCTCCCCAGCCTGAGCGTCGACCAGTTGAGCAACGGCACCTGGCAGCCGCTGACCGGGGCCCTGAGCCTGCCCGCCCCGGACGTCCCGGTCGTCCGGTACCCGCTCGGAGCCGTCCGGGGTCCGGTCGTGCCCGACCTGAGCGCGGACCAGCCCTACACCACCGCCACCCGCTCGGGCTTCGTCAGGCTGCGGCTGAGTGGCGGCTTCGGCCAGGATCTGTACCCGATCAGCCTGGCCGGCTGGGTGACCACGCGGCAGGGTGCCGCACCGCAACCTCCGGTGCTGCCGACCCTGGCTGCGCTGACCCTGGACTACACCGCCCAGCAGGACCTCGACCTGACCACCCGCGCCGAGGCCGGCGGGCGGTTCTTCCACGTCACCCCCTTCGGTCACACCGAGCCGACTCGTGCCGGGGGCGTCACCGGAAGCGTTCCGCTGCTGCCGCAGTTCCGGGTAGGCAAGGACGCCGCCGAAGGCGCGTTATACCTCGGGGTGGCCGGGCTGGCTCCGCCGCAGAACCTGGCCCTGCTGGTGCAGGTCGCCGATGGCACCGCCGACCCGCTCGCGGTCAAGCCCGAGCAGCACCTGCACTGGAGCTACCTGCGGGGCGACGACTGGCTGCCCTTCGCTGCCGATGCCGTCGCCGACGGCACCGACGGCCTGCTCGCCTCGGGCATCGTCACCCTGGCGGTGCCTCCGCAGGCCGACGTCGCGCACACCCTGTTGCCGGCCGGCCTGCACTGGATCCGGGTCGCGGTCGCCGCCCGGGCCGACGCGGTCTGCCGGCTGATCGCGGTGGCCGCGCAGGCGATGTCGGTGACCGACCTGGCGACCGGCAGCCGCGCTCCCGGCCCCGGACTCCCGGCGGCCACGATTAGCAAGCTCGACCCGCCCGCCGCGCAGGTCAAGGGCATCACCCAACCCTTTCCCGGGTTCGGCGGACGGCCGGTCGAAACCGACGCGGCCTTCGCCGTCCGGGTCAGTGAACGGCTGCGGCACAAGGACCGGGCGATCGCGCTGTGGGACTACGAGCACCTGATCCTGGAGGCGTTCCCGGGCATCTACCGGGCACGCTGCCTGAACCACACCCGCTACGAGCCCGGCGCCGACGGCGGCGTCTATCGGGAACTGGCGCCCGGCCACGTCACCGTGGTCACCATCCCCGACCTGGCGGTGCCGAACCCGTTCGACCCGCTGCGCCCGTTCACCAGCCTGCGGCTGCTCGGCGAGATCGAACGCTTCCTGGCCCGGCGGATGTCCTGCTTCGCCACGCTGCACGTCCGGAACCCGCAGTTCGAAGAGGTGAAGGTGTCGCTACGGGTGCGACTTCGCTCCGGAGTGGACGAGTCCGCACACCTCAAACTGCTGAAGCAGCAGATCACCGAGTTCCTGTCGCCGTGGGCGTTCCGGGGCAGCGCCCGCCCGACCTTCGACGGCACCATCCACAAGTCGGTCCTGGTCAGCTACCTCGAAGACCTCGACTACGTCGACTACCTCACCGACGTCCGGTTGGATCACCTCACGCCGGACACCGCGGGCAACGACTCCGGCCCCGAGGAGGTCGTGGGGTCGCGAGCGGTCTCGATCCTGGTGTCGGTGCCGGCCGACCGGCATGACATCAAGGCAATCCGTGGCGGTGCGTCGGCGTCCGGCGGCTGCGACCCGCACCAGGACGACGACTGGTGTGGCGGACCGGTGAAGGGGGGCGCCGACCGATGAGCGTCACCTTCCCCCCGCCCCAGCCAGACGGGTTGCCGGCGGCACTCGACTTCTACCGGCTGCGCCGCGAAGGCATCGAGCACATCGAACGGACGGCCAGCGCCTCGTGGACCGACTACAACACCCACGACCCCGGCATCACGCTGCTGGAGGCGTTGGCCTACGCGATCACCGAACTCGGCTACCGCGCCCGCTTCGACATCGCCGACATCCTGGCCTCGGCCCGCGGGGCCACCGCCGACGACCCGTACCCCGGCCAGGCGTTCCCCACGGCGCGCGAGATCCTCACCGTCAACCCGACCACCGCCGACGATCTGCGCCGACTGCTGATCGACAGCGACGTCGTCCGCAACGCCTGGGTGCGTTGCTCCCGGTGCGACTGCGGCACCGGCTACTACGCGTGGTGCGACGACGGCGAACTGGTGCTCTCGCACCAGCCGGTGCCGCGCGACCCCGCCTCCAGTCCGGTGCGGCTGGTCGAACCGCGTGGGCTGTACGACGTCCTGCTCGACCTGGAGGCGGATCCCGAGGCCGGCGATCTGAACGACCCGACCATCGTCCGCAGCCGCAGCGTGCTCGGCCCGGACGGCAGCCGCCACCTGCTGACCGCGGAGGTCCGCTTCCCGCGCTGGCCGCTGGCCCGCCGGGACGAGCAACGCCAGCTGGTCGCCGCCGCCGGCCCGCTTCCGGTCACGCCCGGCCGGCTCACCCTGGACGGGCGCGAGGTCGACGACGCGGGGCTGCGCAGGAGATGGACGAGCGCCTTCAGCCTCGACTACCTGGTCACCCTCGGCAGCAGCGTCACCGTCGGGATCGACGGCGTCGCCGTCCGGGTCTTCGGCGACGAAGTCGTCCGGGACGCGACCACGGTGGCCGACCTGGTCTCCTGGCTGGCCGACTCGGACGCACCGGGCTTTGTGGCCGGCTACCGCGACAAGCTGCACCGGCTGGACCGGGTGCGGGCCGACGTGGCCGGGGTGCTGGCGGCACACCGCAACCTCGACGAGGACCACTGCCACATCGGCGTGGTCGAGATCACCGATCTCGCGGTGTGCGCCGACATCGAGGTGGAGCCGACCGTGGATGTCGACCTCGTCCAGGCCTCCATCTGGTTCGAGCTCGAGCGCTACCTCGATCCGCCGGTCGCGTTCTGGTCGGCCGACGAGCTGCGTGCCCGCGGCGTCCCGGTCGAGGACATCTTCGCCGGGCCCGAACTCCGCCACGGCTTCCTCACCGAGGACGGCCTGCGTGCCACCGAACTGCGCACCGAGGTGCGCACTTCCGACCTGATCAGGGTGCTGAGCGGGATCGCCGGCGTGATCAGCGTGCAGAACCTGCGGCTCACCGCCTACTCCGCCGCAGGCACCCCGCTGCCGAGCCAGGCGGAGCGGCCGGCAGACGATGCCGGCTGGCTGCTGGTGCTGCCACCCGAGCACCGTCCGCGGCTGCACCGCCGACTCTCCCGCTTCCTGTTCCGCAGCGACGGGCTTCCGTTCCGGCCACGCCTGGACGAGGCCGAAGACACCCTGGTCGAGCTCCGCGGTCGGAGCGCCCGCCCGAAGCTGCGCGAACAGGACCTGGACCTGCCGCTGCCCCGGGGCCGACGCCGCGACCTCGGCGCCTACCACCCCGTTCAGAACAGCCTGCCGGTGACCTACGGGATCGGGCCCGCCGGACTCTCCTCGGCGGTGAGCGGACGCCGCCGCGCCCAGGCCAGCCAGCTGAAGGCCTACCTGTTGGTCTTCGAACAGCTGCTGCGCAACAGCTACGCCCAGCTGGAGCATGTGGCCGACCTCTTCTCGCTCGATCCCGCCGTCGACCACAGCTACTTCTCGGCCACCCTCGACCCGGCCGCGTTGGACCCCGCCTCCGGAACGGAGGCGCTCCGAGCGGCGACGATCACCGACTACGCGGCGCTGGTCGACCCCCGGTTGACCGCGGACGTCCTGGCACGGCTGGTCGAACCCGAGGCGGAGTTCCGGGACCGCCGCAACCGCTTCCTCGACCACCTGCTGGCCCGGTTCGGTGAGACGTTCGCCGCCTACCCGATGCTGCTCACCGACCCGGACGGCCGGTCGAAGGCGGCATTCGACCTGATCCGCGACAAGCTCGCCTTCCTCCGCGCGCTGCCCCAACTCGGTCACGACCGCGGCCGGGGCTTCGACCGGACCCGCCCGGCCGACGCAGCCAACACCTCCGGGCTGCAGCGGCGGGTCGAGTTCCTGCTCGGCCTGCCCGGACGTCCCGGTTGGGACACGCACCGGCGGGCCATCGTGGTCGAGCACCTGCTGCTGCGCCCGAAGTTCCCCGGGGACGCGCTCTACCCGGCCTGCACCGACGGTCCCTGCCGGGGCTGCGGTTGCGGCGACGAGGATCCGTACTCGTTCCGGCTGACATACGTGATGCCCGGCTGGACGGAACCGTTCAGCACCGACCTCGCGGCACGACGGTTCGCCGAGCAGGCGATCCGGGAGCAGACCCCGGCGCACCTGCTGATCAAGATCTGCTGGGTCGGCAACGACGGCTACCTGCCCAACGAGTGTGATCCGATCATCGACGCGCTCGCCGCTGCCCTGGAGGGGGCAGCCGCCGGCCGTGAGGCGGCCTGCGCCGCCGCCCTCGACGTCCACGACCGGTATCGGACAGCCTTCCAGGCCTGGTTCGACCTGCACCGGCTGGTCGTCGAACCGTCGGCGGTGTTGGCGTCCAGGCTCGCCGGGGTCTTCGACGACCGGGTGGACCTGTCGACGGTCTCCGGTGCCGCAATCGACCAACAGCTGCGCGACGAGCTGCAGGAACTGCTCGTCGCGCATTTCGCCGGGATCGCCGGGCACGGCTACCAGTTCCAGCGATTCGAGGATGCCTGGCGGGCCTGGGCCGAGGCGGACGCCGACCTCGACTGGACGGCCGAACGGCTCCAGGAGACCGTCCTCGAACTGCTCGCCGCGGGCGTCGCCGAGGCGGTCGGCACGGAAGCGCTGACCAACTGCGCGGCAACCATGCTGGCAGCGTTCGGCACGGTCTTCGAGACCTGGATCGGCGAGAACGTCGCCGCCGGCCGCACGCCCGAGGCGTTCACCCCCTACGAGCCGCCGGCAACGCTGCCGGAGTGCGGGCTGAGCTTCGCCGACGGTGTCGTCGAGGCGGTGCTGGCGCTGCTGGAGACGCGCTACGAACGGTACGTCACGGTGTCGTATCGCCTGCGGCTGCTCGTCGAGGCGTTGGCGGGCCTGCGTAACAGCTATCCGCGCGCCACCCTTCACGACTGCGATGACGGGTCGGACGACAACCCCGTCCGGCTCGGTCACACGGCCCTCGGCAGCAACCCATCCACGGGAGCACAGACATGAACATCACCGAACTCACCTATCCGCTGTTCGAGGCGAACCAGGTGCTCACCCCGGGACAGCTCAACGACCTGGTCGAGTACCTCGACGAACAGCAGCGGCTGACCCGCGCCAACCTGATCGGCATCGGGGTGGCCTGCGGCCTCGAGGTCGGCTTCGACTCCTCGGCCGCCACGATCAGCCTCAGCAAGGGTGTCGGCGTCACCTCGGAGGGCTATCTGATCGTTGAGCCGGCGGACGTCACCCTGGCCCACCGGCGTCCGTACACGCTGCCGAAGGAGTACGGGTACCCGCCCTTCCTGGTGCCCGGCAGCAAGCCGCCCGAGCAGTTCGACGTGTGGGAACTGCTGGAGACGTCCGGGCCTGGAACCACCTCCCTGGACGACGTGCCCGAAGCCGAACTGGCCGCGCAGGCGGTCGTGCTGTTCCTCGAGCTGCGCAAGGACGGACTCCGCAACTGCAGCCCCAACAGCTGCGACGATCTTGGGGCCCAGATCACCGGAACCGTCCGGCGGCTGTTGATCGGACGCGACGACCTCGTGCGGATGATCGAGGACGCCCGCGACCCCGACCTGCCGGCGCAGGCCGACCTGGCCTCCCGGATGGGACTGCCGGACCTGCGGATGCCCCGTTTCGACGTACCCAATACGAGCCCGGTGACCTCCGAGGAGGTGCTGCGGGGCTTCCAGCAGGTGCTCCGCCCCAACCGGGCGATGGCAGACAGGGGGTTGGTGACCCGCACCGCGGCGGCACTGCGCGCCGTCTATCTGGCTTTCCATCCGCTGATCGTTGACGACTTTCCCACCGACCCGTTCGACGACTTCGCCGGCGAGTACGAGTTCCTCGAGGGGACCCAGCTGAGCGTCGCCCAGATCAGGAATCTGCCGTACTACTGGGACCTGTTCGACGACCTGATCGCGGCGTACGACGAGTTGCGCTGGAAGGGCGTCAACCTGCTGTGTGCCTGCTGCCCGTCCGACCGGCCCTTCCCGCGGCACCTGATGGCCGGCGCGCTGGACGTCACCGCTGACGGCGCCACCCGGTTCCGGCACCGATGGCTGCCATCCCCGGCGGTCGGCGACTGCGAGGATCGGACCCGCGAGGTCCGGATGCTGTTCCAGCGGCTGGTGACGATGGTGCGGTCGTTCATCCGGGAGCCCACCGGCGACCTCCGGATCACCCCCAGCCGGCTGGGACCGGTGGCGCTGTCGGCCAAGGCGATCCCGTTCTACTACGCCCAGTCCGGACAGCCACGCCTGCATGAGGTCTGGAGTCCGGAGCAGACCGCTCGGGGGCGGGCGCATCACAACCTCGGCTACCGCTGGCGCGAGTACGCGCAGCCGGCACCCTCCTTCGTGGCCGAACCGCTGCGCTTCGACCTGGAACCGAGCAACTTCCTGCGCATCGAGGGTCACCTCGGCCGGAGCGTCTGGACCGTGCTGGAGGACCTGCTGGCCATGCGCCGGGCGCATCGGCTTCCGTTCCAGGTGCTCGCGCTGCGCACGGGAGCGTTCGATGAGAGCCATGAGATCGACCTGACCCGGGAGGAGTGCCGTTTCCGCGACCTGGAAGCACTGTTCGACACGCTGAGGTCGGAACTCTTCTGCTTCCTGAGCAAGGAGGTTCAGCACCTCTACGACTATTCGCTCCCGTACACCTCACCGGCAACCGAGCCGAGCCCGCCCCGGTTGCCGTTCCTGCGCGAGCAGGCGCCGGAGTTCCTGGTGAAACCGGGCACGCTGGGCCGCTGGCTGGAGGACGGACTACGGAGCGATCCACGGCTGAGCCTGCGGATCCCGGACCAGGGTGTGTGGCCCGTGGCGGTCCCGCTCGGCCGGCTGGTCACCGCGCTGGCCGCTCTCGGCGGCACGGTCGGTGACGACATCCGGCATCTGGAGATGGCGGAGGTCGGCCAGCGTTATCGGGAGCTCGACGGTGTGGCCACCGCCATCCGCGAACGGGGGCGGGACGGCACCGTTGCCGAGTTCGCCGCGCCCGAGCTGGCTGGGCGCCTCGACGACATCCTGTTCCGCTGCCGGCTGGCACCGTTCCAGGCGCTGGCCGAGGAGTACCGGCGGCGAGTCAGGGACGCCAGGCGTGAGCAGTACCTCGGCCACTTCCTGGAGCGGCACCCCGGCATCCAGCACAAGGCCGGCGTCCCGCTGGGTGGCACCTTCATCCTCGTCTACCACGAACTCGCCCGGCCCGAGCCGGCTCCCGCCCCGGTGCTGGGTGTCCGTCCCCCGTTCCGGCCCGTCGAACTGGGAGAACCGCTCGCCGGCGCCTTCCCCGACCTCGGTGGGCGTCCGATCCCGCGTCCGATCGTCGACCCTGCGCTCCGGCTGATCGACGACACCCTGGCCCGGCTCCCCTTCAAGCGGCAACTCGCTCTGGACCCCGACGTGCAGGCGCTCTACCGAGCACTGACCGGAAACCTGCTGACGCTGCGCGAGCCGGTCGCGAGCGGCGCCGGTCAGGTCTACCGGGACGCCGTGCGGGACCTGCCGGACGGTGCGGTGATCGCCGACTTCTTCCTGCCCTACCCGTGCGGCACGGACTGTGGCGGCACCGTCTACCAACTGCCGGGGACCCGGCTGCGGCTGACCACCACCCTCGGCGGCACCGACGCCCAGGGGCAGGCGGAGGTGACCCTCGCCGTCCAGGGAGCCGAGGGCGCGGTCTCCGTCCAGGTGGACGGCGGACCGTTCCAGGAGTCCACCGGACGGCTGCTGCTCGGCATCGGCGACCACCGGCTGGTTGTCCAGGACGCCGCCGGGAGGACCTCCGACCCCGTGACGGTGACGGTTCCGCCGACCCTGGGGCTCGGTGTGGCGCAGGCGATCGTCGACGACGCGACCGGCACCTATCAGGTGGTGGTCGGGGTCGACGGCGGCGTCCCGCCGTACCGGCCCATCCGGTTGCGTGAACCGGTGGACACCACCGATGCCGACGCGGTGGGCACGATCGTGGGCTCGACCTACACCAGTCCACCGGTCCGGCTGGGCGAGGGGGTGTCGTGGGTGATCCAGGACGGCAACGGGTGCACCGTGGAAGGCTCCCACCAGACGGACGCCAAGCCCTGCGAGCTGCCCTGCGAGGGCCGGGCGATCCGTGCCGGCTACCGATTCTGGCTGCCGCAACCGGTGTCCGGTGCGCCGATCAACGCATACCGGTTCACCGTCAACACGTTCACGGTCACCGACCCGAACGGTGTAGCGATCGACCTCAGCGCCGATGTTCAGGGCATCAGCATCCCAACCTCGATCAACGCATCCGGCTTCGACAAGGAAGTGACGAGGTGGCTGGAAAGGGTCAACGATCACATCGCCACCTCGCTCAGCTCGAGCGAGTGGCTGCAACTCGCGTACGAGGCCCCGCAGCGCACAGCCTTCGGCACCCTGTACATCGATCGCCTTGCCTGCATCGATCTGACCTTCGAGTTGAACGCCTCCTTCGTCGTCAGCGGCTCGGAGTCCCAGGTCAGCTACGCCTACGACAGCGCGGGCACCCACGTCAGGGATCTCGTCCTTGATTCGGCTGCCGACATTCCGCTGTTCGACATCTCGATCTCCAACAAGTGCCGGCCCGACGACCCGCCGCTGTCGCGCTGCCTGACCACCGATCTCGCTGTCGCGATCGCGTACAAGCCGCTGGAACCGGGCCGGATCTACTTCATGGCGGAAGGCTCGGGCAGCGAGCCGATCTCCCACTACCTGTGGGAGTTCCAAGACGGAACGCCCGCCTTGGCCGGGGAGCCGGAGGTCGACGTGCAGTTCAGCTCGGAAAGGCCTCGCGAGAAGCTCATCCGGCTCACGGTGTTCACCGCGACCGGCTGCGTGAGCAGCGACGAGCGCACGATCAACGTGTTCGAGCCGGGAGGCTGAGTGATGGCGGCATCCATCACGATCGGGCGTCAGGTGCTCACCGTCGAGATGCTCGGCGCGGAGGCCGATGGGCTGGCCCTCCAGCGCCGGATGCCGGCCGTGTGTGCCGACGTCGTCGCACCCGCGCTGGAGGCCGCCCTGAGCCGGTTCGATCCGGGCGAGCCGACCCTGCTGGTGGAACGGATGGCGATCGCGGTGTCGGTGGACTCGGTCGACGGGCTCGCCGAGGCGCTGGCCCGGGCGCTCCCCGCCGAGATCGAGGACTTCCTGCTCGCCCACTGGCCGGTTCGGGGCGCTCCGTCCGTGACGGCGCCCGCAACCGGAGGAGTCGAGCTGCGGAGCGCTGCCGAGGCGGCCGACGAAGCGCTGATCGTGTTCCTGGCCACCGGCCGGCTGCCGTGGTCGTTCCGGGTGCCCGCGGGATCGACCCTGGAGCAGCTGGTCCGACAGGGTTGGGCCGCGGACAGCCCGGACGCCACCCCCTCCCCCGCCACCCGGTCACGACTGCTCGGCGTCCTCCACGCGGGCCAGGCACGCCGGCGGCTGCGCCTGCAGTTCACCACCGGCTTCGCACTGTCGCTGCTCCGCTGGGTCGCGCCGGCCTGGGCGGAGGCGCTGGAGAGCGCGTTGCGCCCGAGTGCGACCAGCGGCGTCGATCGGCCGCTCACCGACCGCGGCCCGCTGCCGGCGTCCGAAGCCAACGTCGAGCGACTCCTGGAGGTTGTGCTGGCCGACGACCTGACCCGCCCGCCACCGGTTCCGAGCGAACTGGTGCGCTGGGCGGCGTCCGGCTCGCCCGACGGCCGCCCGGCGGCCTCAGCAACCGTGTTGAGCGGCCGGGACCCGACGGCGCTCGGCGCGGTGGACCGGGACCGAACTCCTCCCGAGACCCACCTCATGACCCGTCGACCGCCCCAGACGACCGCGCCGGCAGCAGGGCGAGCGCGTGAGCCCGCGGCCTCGACGACCTCGGCCGAACGCACGAGCGGACAGCCCACGGCGTCGGCGCGCGCGACCGAACACCGGGCGGCGTCCGCACGCCCGGCCGAGGCGCCGCCCATCGAGCTGGCTGAGGGAATCCCCGTTGCCAATGCCGGCCTGGTGCTGCTGCATCCGTTCCTGACCCGCTTCTTCACCGGCCTCGGCCTCGTCCGCGACGATCGGCTGCTGGATCCGGGCCGCGCGATCTGCCTGCTGCACCACCTCGCCACCGGAGACCTGATCGCGCCCGAGCACGAGGTGATGCTGGCCAAGGCGCTGTGCGGTCTGCGAATGGACGAGCCGGTGCCGGCCGACGTCGGGCTCACCCAGGCCGAGACAGATGAGGCCGACGCACTGCTGCGGGCCGTGATCGGGCACTGGGAGGCCCTGCGCGACACGAGCCCGGACGGCCTGCGCCACGAGTTCCTGCGCCGCGACGGCGTCCTGTCGACCGACGGGTTCGGCGACTGGGTGCTCAGGGTCGAGACGCGGACATCCGACATCCTGCTCGACCAGTTGCCCTGGGGCGTGTCGATGATCGGGCTGCCCTGGATGAACCGGCTGCTGCGCGTGGAGTGGCGGTAGACGCATGAAGACCGCCGCCCGCAAGTCCGCCACGTCGCATTCGGCGACGGTGACGCGCACGGGCAGCTTCTTCAAACCGGCAGGTGGCCCGGGCTTCTTCCCGCAGGTGCAGCGCAAGGCAGGTGCCGCGCCCGCCGTCCAGGCCGCAGGTCTGTCGGTGAGCAAGCCGGGCGATCCACTCGAAAAGGCGGCCGACCGCAGCGCGGCCGCCGTCATGCGCATGTCCGCCGAGCAGGTGCAACGCGCCGCCTCGCCCGAGCAGGTCCAGCGCACCGCCATGCCCGACCAGGCCCGGCGCACGGCGTCCGGTGAGCAGGCCCGGCGGTCCACCACGGTCGACCAGCAGGTGCAACGGTTCGGCCAGGGCACGCCCACCGTCGCGGCGGACGCCAAGGCGGAGATCCAGCACGCCGCAACCGGCGGGCAGGGCCTCACCTCCGAACTGCGATCGTTCATGGAACCGCGACTCGGTGCCGACCTCAGCGGCGTTCGCGTCCACACCGACGAAGGTGCGCACAGCCTGAGCAATCACCTCAGTGCGCGTGCCTTCACCTACCGCAACCACGTGTTCTTCGGACGCGGCCAGTACCAGCCCGGCACGGACGCCGGTCGCCACCTGCTCGCCCACGAGCTGACCCACACCATCCAGCAGGGGGCGGTCCTCCGGCGCTCGGCGCGAACGGATGGCCAGGACGTCCGCGACGCCGGGTCCGCCCGCGCCGTCCCGCCGGACGTGCAGCGTTCAGGGGTGTCCGGCGCCTCCGCGGTCACGGCGTCCGGAGCCGTCCCGGCCATCCAGCGCTTCGGTGTCGACAGCGCGCTGGGAAAGGTCGCCGACTGGGCCGGCCAGATACCCGGCTTCCGCATGCTGACGCTGGTCATCGGTTACAACCCGGTCAGCCGGCAGCCGGTCCAGCGCACGCCGGCGAGCCTGCTGCGCGCCCTGATCGAGCTGATTCCCGGCGGTGCCACCATCACGCGGGCGCTCGACAACCACGGCGTCCTCAACAAGGCGGCCAGCTGGATCGAGCAGAAGCTCGACACCCTCGGCGACATCGGCAGCCGGATCGTCACCGCGATCGGCGAGTTCGTCGGGGGGCTCGGTCTTCGCGACCTACTCAACCTCGGTGGTGTCTGGGACCGCGCCAAACGGATCTTCACCGATCCGATCGATCAGCTGATCACCTTCGGCACTCGCCGTGCTGGCCAAGGACACCCGGGGCTACGACCTGCTCAGAGCACTCCTCGGGCGCGACCCGATCACCGGCGAACCACACCCGCCGACGGCCGAGAACCTGATCGGCGGCTTCATGAAGCTGATCGGCCAGGAGGAGGTGTGGCTGAACATCAAGCGCGGCAACGCCGTCGCACGGGCCTGGGCGTGGTTCCAGGGGGCGGTGGCCGGGTTGAAACAGTTCGCCCTCGCCATTCCTGGGCAGGTCGTGGCGACGTTGCGTTCGCTCACCTTCCCCGACGTGGTCACCGTCTTCGGGGCATTCGACAAGATCGGCTCGTCCTTCGCAGGCATCGCCGGCCGGTTCACCAGTTGGGCGGGCCAGCAGGTGCTGCGCCTGCTGGAGATCCTGGTCTCGGTGGTGGCGCCCGGGGTGATGCCGTACATCGCCAAGGCCAAGACGGCATTCCAGACGATCGTCGAGGACCCGGTCAGGTTCGTGGGCCACCTGGTGCGAGCCGGACGACTGGGCTTCGAGAAGTTCGCGGACAACATTCTCGAACACCTGAAGTCGGCGCTGATCAAGTGGTTGGCGGGGCCCCTCGCCCAGGCCGGGGTCCACATTCCGAAGTCGTTCAGCCTGCTCGAGATCGTCAAGCTGGTGCTCTCGGTGCTCGGGCTGACCTGGCAGAACATCCGTACCAAACTGGTCAAGATCATCCCCGAACCGGTGCTGCAAGGGCTGGAGAAGACGGCCGCCGTGCTCGTCACCCTCGTGACGGACGGACCGGCCGCGGCGTGGGAACAGATCAAGACCGAACTCAACGAGTTGAAGGACCAACTGATCGGCCAGGTCACGTCGATGATCCAGCTGGAGGTGGTCAAGGCCGCCGTCAAGAAGCTGGTGATGATGATCAATCCGGCCGGCGCGGTCGTGCAGGCGATCCAGGCTGTCTGGACGACCGTCACCTTCTTCATCGAGAAGGCACAGCAGATCGGCGCCGTGGTGGCCTCGTTCATCGATTCCATCGCGGCGATCGCGGCCGGGCAGGTCGAGAACGCCGCCAAACGAGTCGAGAAGACCATGGCCGATACCTTGGTCGTGGTCATCGGCTTCCTGGCCAACTTCGCCGGCCTCGGCGGCATCCCCACCAAGCTGGTCGGGATCGTGAAGAAGATCCGCGCCCCCATCGACAGGGGCCTCGACAAGATCGTCGCCTGGCTGGGGAAGATGCTGCAGAGCCTGGTCGGCAAGGCCAAGGACGCCGCCAAGAAGCTGCTGCAGTGGTGGAAGAAGAAGATCCCGATCAAGGCAGGTAACGAATCGCACACGCTGACCTTCCAGGGAGAAGGCCGGACGGCCACCCTTGCAGTAATGTCGACTCCCGAAAAGCCATCCAAATTCGCGAAGCAGCGAATGGCTAAGAATGGCGCTGTTGCCAACAAGCCAAAAGAGCAAGAAATCCTCGCCAACGTGACGGCCATGGAAGCTGATATTGCAACACGCCAAAAGGCTCTGGAACTTCTTGACAGTAAATCAGAATCTTCCGGAAAAGTTCGGGATGAGGAAGTAGCGAAGCAGAACGATCAACTTGACTCGTCCATGCGCAAGCTTGCTGCCGCCCTGGGGGAAGTCCCTTCCAGCCAGGAAGGCGAACGGCAAGAATTTGACATACAGAAGCTCCATGTCGGCACCCTCATGAATCTTGACGGCGTCGCATACCGCTTAGTCACACGCCCAACCAAGGAGCACATCCGCTTCCAGAACGTCGTCAACGCCGAACTCAAGACCTACAAGTCAGGAACATTCGCGAAGCTCTTCCATATCGGAAGGTACTTCGTCATCAAGAACCCTGAAGAAGCGTACAACACGATGAAAGCAGCTGGCGACGGCATGCTTGCGCCGGGCAAGTACGCCAAGCGCTCCATCCCTGGGACAGCGTCACGAGAATGGTCGAAGGAGGTCCGTTTGGAGATCAACGCCATCATGGAAGAGTCTGGCTGTCACGCCTGTGGACCACAGAAGCCCGGAAGCAAGGCGACCCCCGACCACCAACCACCCTTGGCGCTGAGCAAGGGGCCGTACCGCCTATACCCCCACTGCAAGAATTGCTCCGACAAACAAGGCGGAATGATCAGTGCGATCACTCAACGATTGAGAAAGACGGGCAAATAGTATGGACCATCAAGAAGGAGCCCCTGGGGACGGCATGAGCAGATCCCATCCGAGGGGGGAGTCGAAGGAAACGCACCTACTGTTGAAGTCAATGGAGAACTTGAAGGGCCAGATATATACGCGCCTGAACCACGTTTCAGCACCTCTACACTTCGAGGACAACAAGCAGACTGATTCGCGACCCGCAAACAGCGCCGCTTGGGAGTTTCTCTTGGGGTCTCAGTACCCGCTGAAACCACTGGAGGAATCCATGCTCACCCTCGCATTGGCACCCCACCTTCAACCGAACTTGCTCTCAGGTGTGATCGCTGAGCAGCTGCCCGAGGGCGGCGACCTGCCCGAGTTCGGCGGCGTCCGGGGCGAGAACCACCGCGGAGTGCTGCCGACCGGGGAGACCGCGCAGTTCATCCTGGCCGGCGACGACCTCGAAGCCCGGCTCGAGGTGCAGCGGATGCTGTCCCCCGAGCACTGGTTCGCCAAGCGCCACGTGCTGTGGCTGGACCAGGTCCGCGAGGGCGAGCCGCGGATGAGCGGGCGGCTGATCCTCGATCCGGAGATCGTCGAACAGTTGACCACCGGCACGGCGAGCCTGCCGCGGTTCGGCAGCGACTTCCCGGCCGAGCACGTCGAGACCGAACTGGACTGGGGCGACGTCGTCCTGCACCCCGACACCATGCGCGGCCTCCGCGAGATCCAGAACTGGATCCGGTTCAACCCGACCGTGACCGACGAGTGGGGCCTGAGCCGCTGGGTGAAGCCCGGCTACCGGGCGCTGTTCCACGGCCCGCCGGGCACCGGCAAGACGCTGACCGCGACACTGCTGGGGAAAAGCACCCAACGTCCGGTGTTCCGGATCGACCTCTCCCGGGTGGTGTCGAAGTACATCGGCGAGACCGAGAAGAACCTGGCCGGCCTGTTCGACAAGGCCGAGCACAAGGACTGGATCCTGTTCTTCGACGAGGCCGACGCCCTGTTCGGCAAGCGCACCGAGGTACGCGACGCGCACGACAAGTACGCCAACCAGGAGGTGGCCTACCTGCTGCAGCGGATCGAGAGCTACGCGGGCGTCGTGATCCTCGCCAGCAACCGGCGGGGCAACCTGGACGAGGCCTTCATGCGCCGCTTCCAGGCGGCGATCAGCTTTCCGATGCCCGGGCCGGACGAGCGGCATCGGTTGTGGCTGCGCACCCTCCCCGCGCAGCTCAGCACCGCCGCCGATGTCGATTGGCGCCAGATCGCCGGGCGCTTCGAGCTGACCGGCGCGGGCATCGTCAACGTCGCCCACTTCTGCGCCGTCGAAGCGCTGGCGAACGGGACTCGACATATCGACCGGTCCTTCCTCGAGGCTGCGATCCTCCGCGAACTGGTCAAGGAGGGCAAGATCGTCTGACCGGCGTGGTACCGCCCTCGGCGTGACGGCGCGGTGACGGCTCTGCGGGATGGTGGCGGAACAAGCACGGCGAACCGAGCAAGGAGTCAGCGATGGTCCAGGTGACGGTCACCGCATCGGTGAGTGTGAAGGGCGGTCCCACCGTCCAGGTCAACTCGACGTTCGACCCCGAGCCGGGCACGACCGCCTACTCGAGCCTGGAGATCGAACCGGCGAAGTCGAAGAACGTCCCCCTGCTGCCCGCGCAGGGAACCCCGGTGTTGCTGGCCATTTCGGCGCGAGAGGCCAACGGCAAGCCGGCGGCGTTGACCATCAAGCCCACCGACAGCTCCGGCGCGCCGGGAGATGAGATCAAGATCGTCGGATCCCTGCTGGTGACCAACGCGGCCGTCCTCGGCAAGCTGGTCGCCGGGGGCGCCAAGGGGGTGCAGATCACCAACGCCTCCGCCACCGCTGCGTCGGTGCAGATCGTCGCCGCCGTAGAGGAAGCGGCCACCCAGGTGCCGAACCCGCAGCCACCGAATCCGCCGCCCCCTCCGCCGTGATCACCCGACGTCGGGAGCGGGTTCGCGTGCAGCACCTCGCCGATCAGGATCCCTGGTCAGGTCGGTCCCGCCGTGGAACGGGGTGGGGCGTGCGGCGTCCTGCTGGTCTCCGGCGTCCCGCGGGCCGGCCTCATTCGGCGCGACGGACCTCTGACTCGGCCGGTTAGCCGATCGCCGCGTCACGGCTGGCACGCGCGCCTGATCATCCCGATCAGGATGGGAGTCACGTCCTGGACCGTGGGGGCCCCCGGTCGGTCGGGGTCACCGATGCCGGCCCCGATCAGCCAGAGGTCCATCGCCTGGCCCATGCCGAACACCACCGCCAGCAGCAGGTCCTCCGGCAGATCGGTGCGGACGGCGCCGACCTGCTGCCCCGTCCGCAGCAGCCACAGGAACCAGGGCATCGCCGCCTCCTCCAGCTCCCGCTGCGCCTGCTGCAGGCCCGGTACGCCGGCCGTCGACACCCAGCCGCGGATCAGCGCGGCCAGCTCGGGCGAGGACTGCAGCGCCGCCATCGTCCGCAGGTAGTGACCGGCCAGCTCCGCCCAGAATCCGTCCGCGTCGATGGCCTCCGGGAGACCGAACGGTCCGGCGCGCTCCAGCAGTCCGCGCAGCTCCTCGCGCACCACGTGGGCGTACAGATCGGCTTTGTCGTCGAAGTAGTAGTAGAACGACCCCTTCGAGATGCCGGCGGCCTCGATCACCCGGTTCAGCGAGGCCTCGGCGAAGCCGTGGGCGGCGAACTCGGACGCCGCGGCACGCAGCAGTCCGTCCCGCTGCTCGGCGGGCAGCTTCTGGAAACGCGGACGGACCACGAAACCCTCCCTCACCCGCCCGCGGGCGCGGGCAACTCCACGGCGTCCCGCAGGCTGCGGTACGCGAACCGGTCCACGAACGGTAGGCCGACCGCCCACAGCAGCGCGGCGCGCAGCACGACCTGCCACCGATCGCGCGGCGCGAACACCAGGCCCAGTCCCGTCGCGGCCGCCTGCTTGCCGCGCAGCAACCGATTCAGTCGCTGCCGATAGGCGGCGAAGGCGTCCCGGTGATAGCCGCAGCGGTCCAGTTCCGCGGCCAGCACGTAGGCCTCGACCAACGCCAGTGCCGACCCCTGGCCGGCGAGCAGCGAGACGCAGGCGGCGGCGTCCCCGACCAGCGCGACCCGCCCCCGCGACCAGGACGGCATCCGGATCTGGCTGGCCGCGTCGAGGTAGAGCGCCGGCGCAGACGGCAGCGCCTCCAGCAGCGCCGGCACCTCCCAGCCCGCGCCGGCGAGCCGCTGAGCCAGGAAGGCCTCCTGCTCGTCCCGGGCCGTCGGCAGCGGACCCTGGTGCCGGAAGGTCAGCAGCACCATGGTCGGCCCGCCGGGACGCGTCACCCGGGACGCCTGCAGGCCGGCCTCGGCGTACATGGTGGCGACGGTTTCGGGGTTCGACAGATCGGGGTCCGGCTCCGGCTCGAGCTCGTAGGCGGCCACGGCGATCCCCAGTTCGGTGGCGAAGTCCCCCTCGGGACCGAAGACCAGCTCCCGTACCCGGGAGTGGACGCCGTCGGCCCCCACCACCAGGTCGACGTCGCGGTGCGGGCCGCCGGTCAGCTCGACCCGGACGCGGTCGCCGTGGTCGGTGATCGCGCTGACCGTGTCGCCGAGCAGCAGTTCGGTCGGTTCGCCCGGCAGCTCCTGGGCCAGCGCTTCGAAGACCGTCGCGGCCAGGTCGCCCCGGGCGATGCTGATGTAGCGGTTCTCGGAGCCGCGCACGAACCTCTTCGGGTCGATGCTGGCGAACCGTCGCCCGCGGGCGTCCACCTGGTCGGCGCGCTGGATCGACACGCCGCGGCGGATCAGCTCCGGCACGATGCCCATCCGCTCCGCGACCCCGAAACCGGCTCCCCAGAAGTCGATCAGGTAGCCACCCCGGCGCAACGCCGGTGCGTGCTCGACCAGCGTCGTGCGATGACCCGCCCGCCGCAGCCAGTACGCCGCCGCGGAGCCGGCGATCCCGGCCCCCACGATCAAGACGTCCATGCCTCCCCGCTCCGTGTTAGACCAACGGTTAGACCACCAGTCTAATCACCGGCCTCGGCGGCTCGGCTACCGGGTCATCCCTCCGCCAGGCGTTCGGCGGCGGTGCTGGCCCGACCGGCAGCGGCGCACGCCTGGCCGCCTCCCGCCGGACGGGAACGTCCTACATGCGCTCGGGCGCCACGATCCCTAACAGGTCGAGGCCCTTGGCGAGCACCGTCCGGGTCGCGGCGCAGATCGCCAGCCGGGACGTCCGGATCTCGCCCTCGCTCTTCAGCACCGGGCACTGCTCGTAGAACGTGCTGAGCGCGGTGGCGGTGTCGAACAGGTAGGTGCACAGCTTGTGCGGCTGCAGGCCGACCGCGACCTCGGCGACCACCTCGCCGAACCGGGACAGCGCCAGCGCCAGCGCCTGCTCGGCCGGCTCGTCCAGCACGGTGACGCCGTCGGACGCCCAGGCCTCCGCCTCGGCCTTGCGCAGGATGCCGCTGACCCGGGCGTGCGCGTACTGCAGGTACGGGCCGGTGTTGCCGGTGGTGGCGACCATCCGATCGGCGTCGAAGGTGTAGTCCTTGTGCAGTGACGTGGACAGGTCGGCGTACTTCACCGCCGCCATCGCGATCTCCGGCGCGGCCACCTCCTCGGCCAGGTCGAGGAGGGTGTCCAGGGTGACCGTCCTGCCATCCCGGGTCTTGAACATCTTGCCGTCCGGGCCCAGCACCGAGCCGAACCCGACGTGCTCCAGGACGCCGCCGTCAGGCACCCAGCCGGCCATCCGCGACACGGCGAACACCTGCGCGAAGTGGTGCGCCTGCGGCGAGCCGACCACGTAGATGCAGCGGTCGGCGTCCAGCGCGCCGAACCGGTAGCGGACGGCCGCCAGGTCGGTGGCGGCGTAACCGTAGCCGCCGTCCGACTTGCGGACGATCAGCGGCGCCTCGTCGCCGGGCACGAAGACCACCAGCGCCCCCTGGTCGACCACCGCGATGCCGGCCGCTGCCAGATCGTCGGCGACTCCGGCCAGCAGGTCGTTGTAGATCGACTCCCCCGCCAGGTCGTCGTCGGTCAGCAACACCCCGAGACGGCGGTAGGCGGCGTTGAACCCGGCCTTGGAGACCTCGATCAGCGAGCGCCAGATCGCCCGGGTCTGCTCGTCGCCGGACTGCAGCGCGACCACCCTGCGGCGGGAGGCGTCCGCGAACGCCTCGTCGGAGCGGAAGTGCTCCTGGGCCCGCCGGTACAGCGCCACCGAGGACGCCAGGTCGAGGGTGCCGGCGTCGATCTCCTCGAACAGGATCTGCTCGACCAGCATGCCGAACTGGGTCCCCCAGTCGCCGATGTGGTTCTGCGCGATCACCGTGTGCCCCTGGGCGCGCAGCACCCGGGCGAAGCAGTCGCCGATGATCGTCGAGCGGAGGTTCCCGACATGCATCGGCTTGGCCACGTTCGGCGCCGAATAGTCGATCACCACCCGTTGCGGGTTCGCCGCTCGATCGATCACGGCGCCCGGGTCGCGCAGGATTCCGGTGACCACCCCCGCCAGCACGTCGGAGCGCAGCCGGATGTTGATGAAGCCCGGCCCGGCCACCTCGAGCGGCTCGCAGACGTCGGCGATGTCGACCTCGGCGACGATCCGCTGGGCGATCTCCCGCGGCGGGCGTCCCTCGGCCTTGGCCAGCCGGAGCGCGACATTGGACTGGAAGTGCCCGAACTGCGGCCTGGTCGCCGGACGGAGCTCCGGGTCGACCCCGGTGACGGCTTGGAGACGTTCGGTCAGCAGCGCGGGCAGGGAAAGCACGAAGTCCATCCTCCCGCCGAGGCGGCGGGCTTGTCGAAACGAACCCTCGCCCCCGCCCCGCTCGCGCGAAAGGACGGGCATGGCCGGGCCAACGACCGGCGGGATCCTCACCGTCGGCTGCCGAGCACGTGCGATGCTCGCGGCCACGTTCCGCCGGCAGCGACGCCGAGGCGCCGGCCCGGTCGAGACCACCGGCCTGAGTCTGATATCGACCTCAGAGTCGTGGCTCTGTCGACCTCTGCACCGCTCGGGTCACCGGAGTCAGCCGCCACTGTGAGGTTGATTTCAGACCGAATGCCGATCGAGTCCGACCACGGACCTGCTCAGTGGCAGAACTACCCCTGTCGCCGGCACCGCGCCGATTGGCAGGATCGGGCCACACCATCCCGGGAGGATCCATGCTCACCTCGCAACTGTTCGCCGGCGACCCGCTGCTTCAGCGCATCGCCGACGGTGGCCCCGAACGCATCTCGCGGTTCCAGAACTCCACCGACCCGGCCGTCGCCAAGGTGCAGCAGGCGCTGCTGCTGTGGGACGCCGCCGCGCTCCCCGTGCACGGCGCCGACGGCGTCTACGGCTCGGAGACCGCGCAGGCGGTGGTCAGGTTCAAGGTGGTCGAACTGCAGGTTCCGCCGGGTCAACTGTTCGATGACGTCGGCCCCCAGACGGTCAACCGGCTGGATCAGATCGCCCGAGCGGCCGAGCCTCCGGTCACCCCGTCGGAGCCCGAACCGTTCGTCCGCCAGGACGTCTACGCGCTGCAGCCCGAGGGCGCGCCGACCCATCCGGTGATCGCCGCCTACGCGGTCGCCGTCCGCGAGCTCAAGCGCAACGCGGGCCCGCAGCACCGGCTGTGGAGCCACCACACCCAGGTGCACGGGATGTTCCCCGACCCGGGCGACGGCCTGCGCAACCAGTGTCAGCACTTCTGCTGGTACTTCCTGCCCTGGCACCGGATGTACCTGCACGCCTTCGAGTCGATCTGCCGCTCGATCATCCTCGAATCCGACGAGGTGGACGACGACACCAAGGCCGGTTGGGCGCTGCCCTACTGGGATTACGACCGGGACGACGCCCGCTCACTGCCGCCCGCCTTCCGCACCCCGACCCTGGACGGCTCCCCGAATCCGCTGTTCGACGCGGCCCGTGACCTCGGCATCAACTCCCCGGTCCGGTTCCGTGGTGAGCCCGCACCCCGGCTGGCCCGGCTGCAACCGGCCCAGACCACCGCCGCCGGATGGTTCTTCTCCACGCCCTACTCAGGACCCTTCGACCCGGCCTTCGCGGGTACTGAGACCGGCTTCAACCACGCCGGCGCCCCGAACGCCATCCCGGGACCGCTGGAGATCACCCCGCACGGCTCGGTGCACGTCTTCGTCGGCGGACCGACCGGCAAGATGAGCGACTTCAACCAGGCCGCCGGCGACCCGATCTTCTGGCTGCATCACGCCAACCTGGACCGGCTGTGGGAGGTGTGGCGCGCCAGCACCGGGATCGGCCTCGATCCCACCGGCAGCCGCTTCGTCGACCGCAGCTTCGAGTTCCTGGACGCCTCCGGCCAGCGCGTCCAACCGACCTGTGGCAGCGTGCTGAACCTGGCCAAGCTCGGGTACGGCTATGCCGACACCTCGATCCCGGTGTCGGCCGGTGCAGGAGGAGCCATGGATGATCCCACCCGCGGTCCGCAGCGGCCGCGCGACCGCCGTCCGCCCCAACGGGTCGGCGCCGCCGAGGAACCCGTCCGGCTCACCGAGGGTCCCACCGAGGTGGCGTTCCCGACCGACGCCCCGACCACCCGCGCCGCGCAGCGCTTCCTGGTCTCGGTGGAGCACATCCACGCCGACCGGCTGCCCAGCGCCGAATGGGGTGTCTTCCTGCAGCCGACCAGTGGCGAACCGGAACTGGTCGGCACCCTGCCGCTCTTCGGGTTGCGCGAGTCACAGGAACCCGACGCCGACCACGAGCTCAGCTACATGTTCGACATCACCGCGCTGGTGCAGCGCCTGGACGCCGAGGACCGCTGGGACGCCGACCGGTTCCGGGCGACCCTGGCGCCGGTCAACCCGATCCCCGAGGACGCCCCTCCGGAGCCCGAGGTGGTGATCGGCACCATCGCGCTGCTGATCCAGTGACCGTGCCGCCCGTCGAGCATGCCAGGACCCAGCCGGCGCCGGCCGGACGGGTCGGGACCGGCACGCCCGCCCAGCCACCGCCGGTCGAGCTGACTGAGCCCGTCGGCGTAGTCAGGCGAGCGCCCAGCGGTACCCACGCGCACGGCCCACCAGCGCCGGTCGAGCCGTTCCGGCCTCCCGCAGCCGTCCGGCGTGAACGTGTCCGCGGCTGGCTGGGCCGTCATCCCGAGTGGCTCGCGCTGCTGCTTGCCGCCCTGGGCTGGGTCGGGCTCTCCGCCGCTCTCGGCTGGCTCGGGTCGCCCGCCGGTTGGACGCTGCCGTCCGGTCACCACCATGGCCCGGACGCCTCCGCGGCGGTCCCGCACGCGCACTCCCTCGACGGCCAGGTGCTGATCTGGCTGGCGATGGTGGTCGCGATGATGGTGCCGACCACCGTTCCCCACCTGCGCTATCTCGGCTTCAACACCCGCGCGGCGCGCCGGCAAGGTTCGATCGCCCTGTTCCTGCTCGGCTATCTGGCCGTGTGGTTCGCCCCGGGACTCGCGCTCGCCCTGATCGGGACTCCGCCGCCCGCGGCGCTGGCACTGGTCCTGCTGGCCGCCGGAGCCTGGGAGCTGACCCCGGTCAAGCGCCGGGCGCTGCGCCGCTGCTGCCGGACCTGGCCGGTCGGCTACGCGGGACCCTCCGCCGACGCCGCCTCGGTCGAGTACGGGCTGCGGCACGGCCTCGTCTGCCTGCTGGTCACCGGCCCCGCCATGGCGGCACTGGCCCTTGCCGGCCACCCCGCCTGGGCCACGGTCGCGCTCGCCGCCGTGATGGCGGGACAGAAGCTGCTGACCCGCCCGGAGCGCTGGCGAACGGCGGTGGCGATCGGCTGGCTGGCGTCCGGCGTCGCTCTGGCCGGGGCGGCCCTGTCGACGCATGCCTAGTCTGCGCAGGGCCGCACACGAGATGTCCGCGCTCGTCACGCACCTCGCGCCGCGGCGCGGCGGCGCGGCGGCGCATGGCGACGAGTGCGGACATCTCGAGCTCGCGGCCGAGGGTCGACACCGACCCCTGCTGATCGCCGGCGACCGCATAGGCTCGACGGAGACCGCACCCGATCGAGGAGCAACGTGAGCGTTCCCACCATCGCCCTCAACGACGGCAACCGCATTCCGCAGTTCGGCCTCGGCGTGTTCTTGATGCCGCCCGAGGAGACCAAGGAGCATGTGGCATTCGCCCTTGCCAACGGTTACCGGCACATCGATACCGCCGCGATTTACGGCAATGAGCGGGAGGTCGGTGCCGCGATCGCCGAATCCGGCGTTCCGCGGGACGAGATCTTCGTCACCACCAAGCTCTGGAACAACCGCCAGACCGACGCCCCGGCGGCGCTGGCCGAGTCGCTGGAGAAGCTCGGGCTCGAGCAGGTCGACCTCTACCTGATCCACTGGCCGACTCCGAGGCTCGACACCTACCTGCAGGCCTGGCACAGCATGGAGCAGTTGCAGGCCCAGGGACTGACCCGGTCGATCGGCGTCTCCAACTTCCATCAGCAGCATCTGCGCCGGCTGATCGACGCCAGCGACGTGGTGCCGGCGGTGAACCAGATCGAGGTGCACCCGAGCCTGGCGCAGTTCGAGCTGGTCGATTTCACCACCGAACTGGGCATCGCCACCGAGGCCTGGAGCCCGCTCGGACGGCGCGCCGACCTGGACGACGAGGTGATCACCGGCATCGCCGGGCGGCTCGACCGGACGCCGGCCCAGGTCATCCTGCGCTGGCACGTACAGCGCGGCATCATCGTCTTCCCGAAAGCGTCCAGCCCGGAGCGGCTGCGGGAGAATGCCGACATCTTCGACTTCGAGTTGAGCACGGACGACATGCGCGCGATCGACGGCGTCGATTCCGGTCACCGGGTCGGACCCGATCCCGAGACCTTCAACCGCCGCTGAACCCGTCCTCCGCGGCGGTCGTGTCCCATCCGCCCGGGCGGGTCTGGACGCACTCGACCAGCGGACGGCCGTCGGAACGCCCGCCCGCGCGAAGAAGGGGTCAGCCTCGCAGTGCCTGGTCGAGGGCGTGATCCCGTGGCCCGAGGACGGGTTCGCGCTGGCTCAGCACGTCCCACACCATCTTCAGGTTGGCGCCGAGTTCGCGGAGCGTCCCGTAGGACCACATCTCCTGGTTGTTCTTGACCGTGTCGTCGCCGACTCCCCAGGCCTCCAGCCCGATCGCCCGGCAGGTCGCCAGCGCCCGCGGCAGGTGGTAGGTCTGGCTGACCACGATCACCTTGCTGACCCCGAAGACGCGTTTGGCCCGCACGCACGAGTCGTAGGTGTCGAACCCGGAGTGGTCACCGACGATCCGTTCGGCCGGCACGCCCCGGGCGATCAGGTAGTCGCGCATGCCGTCGGTCTCGTTGTAGTGCCGGGTGCTGTTGTCGCCGGACACCAGGATCGCCCGCACCTTGCCGGCGGTGAACAGGTCGCGGGCGACGTCGAGCCGGGCCCGCAGGTACTGCGAGGGCTGCCCGTCGGCGTACACCTCCGCGCCGAGCACCAGGGCCACGGGTTGCGTGGGGACGTCGTCGATGCTCATGATCCGGTCGTCGCTCACCGTCCGGACGTACCAGGCCGGGGCCACGATCAGCGTGGTTCCGAGCAGTGCGCCCACCACCGCCAGCCGGACGAACACCCGTCCGGCCGTCCAACCCCGACGGCGCCGTGCCATGCGGCGATGCTACGCAGCCGCACCGGCAACCCCGGGCATAGAATCGCCGTGATGACGACTTCACCGGCTCGGGTGGCTGCTGCGGCGGTCCGCGATCAGCCCCTGGATGTCACGCGGCTCGCCACCCTGGTGTCCGACGACCACGCCGGCGCCACCGTCACCTTCACCGGCGTGGTCCGCGATCACGATCACGGCCGGGCGGTCACCGGGATCGAGTACGTCGGCCATCCGAGCGCGGACGCCGTCCTCGCCGAGGTCGCCGCGGAATTCAGCGGACGGCAGGGCGTCCACGCCATCGCCGTCGAGCACCGCGTCGGCACCCTCGTGGTGGGCGACCTGGCGCTGGTGGCCGCGGTGTCGGCGTCCCATCGCGCGCAGGCGTTCGGCACCTGCTCCGACCTGGTCGATCGAATCAAGGAACGGCTCCCGATCTGGAAGCGGCAGCTGTTCGCCGACGGCACCGCCGAATGGTCCAACTGCCCGTAACCGGGCGCCGGCGGCCGAGACCCGGCACCGCGTGATGAGGAGGAGGGCGAGCCGATGATCCTGCCGGCGATCCGCGACCCCCGCCTGATCACCGTCCGCCGGGGCGGCACGCTGACCGACCGTGACCACCACCTGCTGGCACTCTGGGCGTCCGACTGCGCCGCGCATGTGCTGGAACTGTTCGAGGCGGTCCGGCAGGACGACCCCCGCCCGCGTCGCGCGATCGAGCAGATCCGGGCCTGGACGCGCGGCGACGTGGGGATGGTGCAGTCCCGGGCGGCCGGTGGTCACGCGATGGGAGCGGCCCGCGACCTGCGCGGGGCGCCCCGGTTCGCCGCCTACGCGGCGGGTCAGGCCGGCGCGGTGGCCCACGTGGCCGCCCACGAGCTCGGCGCGGCCGCCTACGCGATCAAGGCCGTCCGGGCCGCCACGCCCGCCGCGGGGCGCGACGCCGCCGGGCGCGCGGAGTGCCGATGGCAGCGCGACCGGCTGCCGGACGCGATCCGCGACCTCGTGCTCGACGACCAGCGGCTGCGCAACGAGATCTGCTGGTCGGTCTTCGACTGCTGAGCGCGGGCTCGGGTGACGGGTGCCGGAGCCGCGGCGTCTTCCGTAGGCTGGTCCGATGCACCGCCGGTTCGCGATCATCCTGGGCGGCGGACGGTCCGCCCGGATGGGTCGGGACAAGCGCGCGCTGACGCTGGACGGCCGCTCGCTGCTGGCGCTCGCCGTGGCTGCCTGCGGTGACCGCGAGGTCGTCGTCGTGGTGACCCCGGACCTTCCCGGTGACGTCCCCCCCGACCGGGTGACACGGACCCTGGAGAACCCGCCGTTCGGCGGTCCGGTCGCCGGGATCGCCGCTGGAATGGCGGCGCTGCCGTCCGCCGAGTCCGGGGACGAGGTGTTGCTGCTGGCCTGTGACCTTCCGCACGTCGCCGACATCGTCGCCGTCCTGGACGCCGCCCCGCTGGGCGAGGCCGCCGCAGCGCCGGTCGAACATTCGCATACGCGACCCGAGGAAGCGCTGGGTACACCGGGCTGGACCGCCACGGCAGCTGCCGACGGCATCTGTCTGCTGGACGCCGAGCGCTACCCGCAGTATCTGGCGGCCCGCTACCGGCGCGCGGCGCTGCAGGCCCGGCTGGCCGCGCTCGGCGATCACCACGCGCAGTCCGTGCGGCGGCTGATGGCCGGACTGACCATGGGCGGCGTCGCCGCCCCCGCCATCGCGGCCGATGTCGACACCCCGGACGAGGCTGCGGCCGCCGGCCTTCGCTGACCGGTTCGGTCGTCGCCGAGCCGCCGGTCGGCCGTCCTGATGCTACGCAATTCTTCCCCATGGCTGGCGCCGGGAAACCGGTAAAGACTGACAGGTGCGCCGCACCCCAGGAGGAGGCTCGCCGTGTCCGGTCCCACCGAACTGCCAGGCAGGAAGCTGAAGGGCAAGAACAGGGCCGCGCGCCCGGACGTCGCGTCCACGGAGGCCTCCGAACGGATCCAGGCGGCGAGGAGGACGCCCGACGTCGAGCCCCGCAGGGCACCGGAGCAGGAGATTCGTGTCACCGAGCGTCCGGACGCCGGTGTCCGGCCCGTCGAGGGACGTGTCGCCGAACGGATCCCCGTCGAGCGGATCCCGGCCGAACGCCAACCCGTCGAGCGGATCCCGGCCGAACGCCAACCGGTCGAACGCATCCCGGTCGAACGCATCCCGGAGCGGGAACGCCCGGTCGGCGGCGACCGCCCGATCGAGCGCCCACCCATCGAGCGGATACCGATCGGCAGGGTGCCGCCGATCATCGCCCGGCCCGAACTCGACCCCCGCGTCCCGATCGACCAGCTCGATCCGATCTGGCGCGGCCCGATCCGGCTGCCCGACCTGGGCGAGCTCGCCGTCCCGCCCGCCAAGAGCATCGAGCCCGAACACAGCTTCGAGGTGATCCGGTCGGCCGACCTGGTCTCGCTGATCGTCAGCTCCAGCGGCCTCGACCTGGACGCCGGTGTGCTCACCGCACGCGACCCGGGTCCGGCTCTGCTGATCTTCACCCTGCCCTTCCAGCACCTCGGTGAGCAGGCCACCTATGAGGGCGAGACCGTCCCGGTGCCGGACGAGACCAAGCCGACCGAGAAGCCGAAGAGCGTCACCGATCCCTCCGACGGCGTCCCACCGACGCCGGTGGCCGGCATCCCGGCCCGCGCCAGCCGGGTCGTCGTGGCGGTGCCGGCCGGCGAGACCGTCGAGGTCAGCACCGCCGGCTTCCTGGACGCCCTGGAGCGGTACCCGATGGCGGTGCACCCGCTGGCCACCCCCGGACCCGGCCGACGGATCACCGCCACCCCGTTCGACCCCGGCAAGCTCGCCGTCCTGGTGAACGCCGGCATCCTCGACCGCGCCGTGCTGGTCAACGTCGCCCAGCCGATCGCCGAGGTGCACGCGCCCGACACGGTCGCCGGGGTCGCCCAACTCGCCCGCACGCTCGCCGAGGTGCGCAAGACGCTCGGCGGGCCTGAGACAACGGCGTCGGTGGCCAAGCTGGTCACCGACCGGCGGATCACCATCGGCCCGATCCTGGTGCCGCGCAACCCGGAGAAGCTGAGCCGCCCCGCGGGCCTCGGCGAGACCGCCATCGAGGCACCGTTCCGACTGGTCATCTCGCCCTCGGTCGAGAGCGGCTGGACGCACGCCGACCAGCCCGTCCCGGACGCCTCCGGCACCGCCATCGAGCTCTGGCACACCCGGCTCGGCCACCGCCAGGACGGCGATGTCGTCGAGGGGCCCGAGTGGATCCGGGCCGTCTGGGCCCGCGACCGGGAGCGGTTCCCCAACTGGGCGACCACCGAGTTCGGCCACGACAACGTGCCGATGCGGATGTCGCTGGACTCCAAGGACCGGCACATGATCGTCCGGCAGTCCAGCGAGACCTGGGCCCGCAACCGGGTCAAGATCACCGACCCGGCACCGGTCGACGGCACCCGGCTGTTCCTCTCCAGCCTGGGCGCCTGGCTCGACCTGCACGCCCAATGGCAGACTCTGCCCTGGTCGCAGCAGGCGATGGCGTCCATCCTGTCCTGGGACCACGAGGCGCCGATGGGACGCGACCAGTACGTCCGGGTCGCCTACCCCGGCTACCTGTTCCCGTTCGGGCACCGGGCCACCCTGGTCAAGGTCACCGAGCGCAAGATCAAGGACAAGACCAACCCGCGCGCGGCGCTCTACCAGCGCAAGTTCCTGGTGGTCGGCGAACCCGTGAAGACCTACTCGGCGCTCAACAACCCGTTCAAGCGGGTCGAGATCGTGCCCACCATCACCCCGACGCTGTCGCCCGATCCGGGCGCCGCGCAGGACTCCTTCTTCGTGCCCAACGTGGGCGGGGCGCCGTTCCAGTTCGTGCTGCACTGCGTGGACGCCGACGACCGCGAGGTGAAGCTGCCCACCCCGCTGGTCTGGGTGGCCGAGCACTTCAAGCCGCCGTTCCCGGCCAACAACGATCCGGTCAAGGCGTTCATCGACCTGGGCGAGATCAACGGGCTGGGCCAGAACATCGCGTTCGCGCCGTCCGAACCGGGCGGGGTGGACAACGCCGTGCCGACGGTCGGACTGAACTTCACCGGCGACGCGCAACTGGGGACGTCCGTGCCGCGGCTGGTCACCGCGCGGGCCACCATCCCGGCCGTCGAGCGGATGAAGCCCACCGGTCCGCAGCAGATCAGGTACTCCGCGGCCTGGCTGAGCGGCGGCTTCGGCGCCGGCAACCCTGGCCAGGTGTGGGCCGAGCTGACCGCGCCCACCACCCTCGGCTTCGGCTCGGGCGGCACCTCCACCGGTGGTGCCGGCGGCTTCATCGCGCCGTCGCTCCCGATCGCGGGACTGTCCCGCAAGTCCGGCCCGGTGGGTGACGTGGCCGGCGCGGCCGCCGGCGACTTCGACCCGGTCGCGTTCCTGGGCGCCGCACTGCCGAAGCTGTTCGGCTTCGTCTCGCTGCTCGACATCCTGGACGCCGTCGGCGTCGACCTGTCCGACGCCCCCGCCCTGGTCAGCGAATCGCTGGCCAAGGTCGAGGCGCTGATGGCCGACCTGAAGGAACTCAAGCAGGCCGTCCTGGACGCCGCCGACCAGGCCCAGCAGGCGCTCACCCTGGCCCAGCAGACCGCCAACGACCTGATCGACCAGGGCCGCGGCGCCCTGGCCAACGAGGTGCTGGCCAAGGCCAACGATGCGGTCAATTCCGCCCAGGACCTGGTCGATCAGGTGATCGCGGCCGCCGACGGCGTCCTGCAGGCGATCATCGACGCCCCCGGCGACCTGGCCTCCGCACCAGGAAAGCTGGCCACCGCCCTGACCAACCTGTCCACCGCGCTGACCAACGTCGAGGCGGCCGCCGCCAACCTCACCCCGCTGGCGAAAAACCGGCTGACCGCGCTGACCAAGGCACTGCGCGCCGCCGCCGCGGACGCCGAGATGGTGCAGTCGGTGATCGACTTCGTCCAGGGCATCGCCACCGCGGTCACCGACGCCCGGTTCTCGTTCAAGTGGCAGCCGAAGCTGAAGTCGCTGATGGTGGCCGGCAAGCCGCTGCTGGAACTCCCCGAACGTGGCCTGACCCTGGCCGTCGAGGGTCAGGCCGGGGCCCAGCCCAAGGCCGACATCCTGGCCGAGCTGCGCGGCTTCGCGCTCACCCTGCCGCCCGGCGAACCGATGATGCGGCTGCCGTTCGACCACCTGATGTTCAAGGCCGGCAGCTCGGGCAAGGTCGAGGTGGACGCCGCCGTCGGCAACCTCGAGTTCATCGGCATCCTGAGCTTCATCGAGCGGATCAAACAACTGGTCCCGCTGGACGGCTTCTCCGACCCGCCCTACGTGGACGTCTCACCCGACGGCGTGGTGGCCGGCTTCACCCTGGAGCTGCCGAACCTGGCGATCGGCGTGTTCAGCCTGTCCAACATGTCGCTGGCCGCCGACGTCCGGGTGCCGTTCCTCGGCGACATCGTCTCGGTCGGTTTCGGCTTCTGCACCCGGGAGCGTCCGTTCAACCTGGCGGTGCTGTGCCTGGGCGGCGGCGGCTGGTTCGGCATCCGGCTCTCGCCGCGCGGGCTGGAGGTGCTGGAACTAGGCCTGGAGGCCGGCGCCTACCTGTCGATCAACCTGGGGGTGGCGTCCGGCTCGGTGTCGATGGCGCTCGGCATCTACCTGCGGATGGAGGCCGACAAGGGCTCGCTGACCGCCTACTTCCGGCTGCGCGGCGAGGTGGACGTGCTCGGCCTGATCAGCGCCTCCATCGAGCTGTACCTGTCGCTCACCTACGACTTCCCCAGCGGCAAGATGATCGGCAAGGCGGTGATCACCGTCAAGGTCAAGGTGCTCTGCTTCTCGGCGTCGGTGCAGATCTCCTGCGAGCGCAAATTCGCCGGCAGCAACGGCGACCCGACGTTCGCCGAGGTGATGGGCGTCCAGCCCGACTTCACCTCACCGCTGTGGTCCGAGTACTGCCTCGCCTTCGCCCAGGAGTGAATCATGCGTGAACAGTTCACCGTCGTCGCACTGCCCCACTCGTGCGACCCGGACGCCGACTTCCACGTCTCGCTGTTCGTCGCCCCCGACATCGAGGTGGACGACCCGCGCGACACCCTGGCGGTCACCGAGCTCTTCGTGCACTGGACGAAGGCCCTGGCCGACGCGAAGTTCGTGCTCGAGGATCAGAACGGCGAGATCGACTGCACGCCCCTGCTCGACGCGATCGAGGAGGGCCTGTGGGAGGAGGTCTTCCCGGAGCAGACGCCGGTGACCAGCTACGTGCCGCCGGACTGGAAGCAGCACCCGTGGCGGACCTTCCACCCGGGCGTGACCACCGGGGTCGCCAAGGCGGTCAACCTGCTGTCGACGATGGCCAACGGCCTCGAGCCGCCGACGGTGCAGCAGGTGCCCTGGTTCGGCACCGAGGTGTTCGGCGTCCTGGGGGGCGGTGACGTCGGGCGGCACCGGTTCAATCCGCTCGACCTGGTCGGCCGCTGGGAGACCCAGCAGACCGAACGGCTGGACGCCGCCTGCCGCGAGGGCGTCCCGCTGGCCGAGTTCCGCGATCCGCGGCAGTACTTCAACGTCCAGCCGCAGCTCGACAACGCGCCGGGCGGGCCGGGCATGGCCATCGCGCAGCTGGCGCTGCACCAGGCCCGCCGGTTCTACTCCCATCCGGAGGAGGAGACCGACTACCAGCGGCGTCCGGACCCCGACAACCCGGGACCGCCCCCGCCCGAAAAGCAGATCCCCGACTTCCACGCCCGGGTGTCGCTGATCAACGACCACGGCCCGCTGCAGCGCAAGCTCGGCCTGGTGGTCGACCTGAAGGCCGACGCCGCGCGGCTGGCGAAGAGCGAATGGCTGCTGGGACGCATCCTGATCGACGGCCGGCCCGAGGCCACCAAGGTGGTCCGGGTCGCCTGCCGGGCCGTCGGCACGGCGCTGACCACCCGCGCCGAGGACGAGAAGGCCTGGATCAACGGCCGCCTGCCGGTCGGCAACGCCGACGCCTTCGACCTGCTCGACGTGGACGCCGACGGCGCCGCCCTGAAGACCGAGCTGTACCTGTCGTCCTATCTGCGGACCGTCGCCGCGGCGCTGCAGGGGGCGCCGGCCAACGCCGCGCCGCCCGCGCTGCGCTCGGTCGGGCTGACCCTGGGCCGCCGCGACAACGCGGCCACCACGGCGTCCGCGATGGACAAGCAGCGGACGCTGCTCGACTCGGTGCGCGACCAGCCGGCCAACCAGCCCGCCCCGGACACCCCGCTGCTGACCACCGAGGACGTCACCCAGGGCGTCCGGATCGAGGTGCACGACGATGTCACCAAGATCTGGCGCTCGCTGCACCAGGTGCGCGTCAAGGCCGAGGTGGTCGGCGGCCGCACCCTGGAATTCGACGACGTGGCCTTCCTCCAGGAGACCAACGCCACCCACTCCGGCAAGGAGAAGGCGCCCGTGCACGTGCACGAGGCGGTCTTCGGCTGGGACGGCTGGAGCCTGTCCGCGGCCCGTCCGGCCCTACCGGTGGTCAACGAGGGCGGCGAGGAGAAGGTGGTCACCGACCCACAACCGCCGGACGACCCGTCCACCCCGGTGATCATCGAACGGCGCGCCGCCCCGGGCACCCTGCCCCGGCTGCGGTTCGGACGCCGCTACAGCTTCCGGGCCTGGGGCGTCGACCTGGCCGGCAACTCCCGTCCGCATCGGGTCGGCACCGTACCGCCCCCCGAGGCCCAGCCGGAGGCGGAGGCAGAGGCACGGGTGACGGCCAACCTCACCGGCCTGCGGGACTTCACCGTCACGTCCGTGCAGCGGCTCCGCGGGAGCCTCGCCGCGAGTGCGCCGGCCCAGGAACCCGCGATCGGCGCCGTCGGCGGCGAGGGCGGCCTGCGGTTCGCCGAGGTGCTGCCGCAGATCGTCGGACGCCTGCAGGTGGTCCGCGGCGAGCAGGCCGCCCGCCCGGTCGCCTCGGCGCTGGCCGAGGTGCGCAGCGCGCTGGCGTCCGGGTTGGCCGCCGACGACGTGACCCCGGCGGCGACCGCGGTGCTGAACCCGGCGGTGGTCGCGTCGGGGCTCGACCTGAACCCCGACCTGGCGGGCGCCTTCACCGCCGAACGCCTGGCGGTCACCCCGGAGATCCCGTATGTGCGCTGGCAGCCTGTGCCGCCGCCGGCGATCGTGCCGCGCCGCCAGTACAGCGAGGGCGAGTCCAACGAGGTGCTGGTGATCCGCTCCGGCGTCGAGCAGGATCCGGCGACCCTGGCGGTCACCCACACCGACCCCGAGGCGTACGCGGCCGCCCATCCGGACCGGTTCGCGACCTGCGAGCGGCACCTGGTGCCGCCGAAGACCAGCCAGTTCGAGGCGGAGCTGCATCACGCCTTCGACGCCGCGATCGGCTCGTCCGACGCGGCCGCGGTCAACCTGTGGCTGCACGCCGCGATCCGCGAGTCCGGGACGCTGTTCGACCTGGACCTGCCCCGGCTGGACGACCCGTCGATCCGCGAACCGCAGGACGGCGTGGCGCTGGTGCACGGGCCGGGGGCGTCCCCGGGTGAGTTGAAGACGCTGCCGCTGCCGCCCGGTGAGGCGCCCGGCCCCGGGCAGTACGTGGTGCACGACACCGGCCTGGTGCACACCCCGTACCTGCCCGACGTGCTGGCCCGCGGCCTCGGCTTCGTCTTCCCGGACGCCGGCAAGGAGTGGACGATGGTGCCCCCGTTCGGCGTCGAGGGGTTCACCGCCCGCTACGCCGGCGCGCTGCCGTCCGAGAACGAGGCCGGCAGTTGGCCGGCCGTCGACGGCTACCGGCTGGTGCTGGCCGGCGCCGACGAGCTGGGCGGGCGGGTGGAGCCGCACCTGATCACCATGTCGCTGCCGCTGGGCACCGCCCTGCGCAGCCGGGTGTCGTCCACCCTGACGCTGGACGACCTGGCCGTGATGGGGGTCTGGCAGCAACTGCCGGCGGCGCTGAAGCAGGTGCCGATCGTGGCGCGGGCGGCGATCAGCGGCTGGCTGTGGGCGCTGACGCCGTCCGAATCCCTGACCCTGGTGCACGCGGTGCCGCGTCCGGTGCGGGCGCCGGAGTCGGTCGCGTTCACCGTCTTCCGGGCCCAGAACGCCACCAACGCGATGCTGCTGGGCGGCATCGAGCTGCACGGGCCGAGCACCGATTCGCTGATCGTGGATGCCCGCTGGGACGAGGTGCTCGACGACCTGTCCAACCCGGCCTGGCACACCCTGGCCGACCAGCGGCAGGTGGCGGCCACCACCGCGATCGAGCCGTGGGAGGACGTCGCGGTGCTGATGGGCGCCCACGCCGACAAGACCTACGACGACGCCACCATCGGGCATGTCCGCGCCCACCAGGCGATTCACGAGTTCGGCGATACCAAGCACCGGCTGGTCCACTACCGGTTCCGGGCCACCACCCGGTTCCGCGAGTACTTCTCCCCCGACGAGCTGGCGCCGCTGCCGCCGTCCGACGATCCGGCGCTGCCGATCGACGACGGACGCAGCACGGTCAGCGCCGAGGTGGACGTGCACGTGCCGAACACGTCGCTGCCGGCGCCGCCGCTGGTGCATTCGGTGATCCCGCTGTTCCGCTGGGAGGAGGGCACCGAGCCGGCGCAGCCGATGGCGCGGCGCCGGAGCCGGCGCACCGGCGTCCGGGTGTATCTGGAGCGGCCGTGGTTCACCACCGGCGCCGACGAGCAGATCGGCGTGGTGCTGGCGATCGGGGCGCGTCCGGAGACCACCCTGGTCAGCCAGTGGGGCGGCGACCCGTTCTGGATCGGCAGCGCCGTCGAGGACCGCGAGGTGCTGCAGCTCACCCAGTTCCTGGCCGCGGTCGGCTGGGACGACTACGACTCGGTCGCCGGGCCGTCCGGGAAGCCGGAGCAGTACCCGAGCGCCGAGGATCCGAACGTGCGGGTGTGGGTGGTGCCCTACCGGCCGCAGTACAACGAGGACCGCCGCAAGTGGTTCGTCGACATCGGCTTCCCCGCCCGGTTCTGGCCGTTCGTCCAGCTGGCGCTGGTCCGCTACCAGCCGTACAGCGTGCCGGGCCGGCACATCTCCAAGCCGGTGCTGTGCGACTACGTCCAGATCCCGCCGGAGCGGACGGCGTCGGTGAGCCGGACGGCCGAGGGCCGCGTCCGGGTGCTGGTGAGCGGGCCGGCCGGCCTGCACGACACCGGCTTCGGAGCCGCACCGATCGGAATCGCGGCCGTGGGCGGCGTGCGCGGGACGAACCCGCTGCTGGTCGGCGCCAACCGGGTGCTGCGGGCCAAGCTGCAACACCGGGACGCCGGCCAGACCTCCGACCTGGCCTGGGAGACGCTCGACCAGACCGACCTGGAGGTCCGCGGCTACTCCGGCTCGCTGGCCAACCTGGTCTGGACCGGCGAACTGGACGTCCCCGAGGGCCTGCCGTTCACCCGTCCGACCACCGCCGGCGGCCACCGCGTCCGGATCGAGGAGTGGGAGACCTTCGTCGGCGACCCCGAGAACCTGGGCGACCCCCGCAGCCCCCTGACGCGGGAGAACCGGCTGATCTACGCCGATGAGTTCGAACTCGGCGACGCCGACTGACCGGGGACGGTTCCTTTCCGGTTCAGGGGACGGTTCCTTTCCCGTTCAGAGGACGGTTCCTTTCCGGTTCAGAGGACGGTTCCTTTCCCGTTCAGAGGACGGTTCCCTTCCCGTTCAGAGATGCCGTCCGCTCGTGTTGGGGCACCCCTGCCCGTTCAGGGATGCACGGGTCAGCTGTCGACTCGTTGGGTCGCCTGAGACCCCTCGATCAGCGCACGGACGACGCCGATTCCGGACGCCGGACCTGATTGCTTTTACTCACGGGTGAGGACTGTCGAGGTTCTTCTCGTGCCGGGGGTCGCCTGAGCCGCCGAGGACAGCGCACGGACGACGGTCCGGGCGATTCCGGCCGGAGGCGTTCGGGGGAGCCGCCGCAGGACAGGGCCGGAGGCGTTCGGGGGGACGCCAAACCGGAGGGGGACCTGACACTGCGGCGAGAGCCGGATCGAGCCGGGTCGGACGGACGTGGGAGGACGTCCACGACCCGGCTCTCCGCATGGGGACGGCGCGTAGCCGCCGCCGCTCGCTTCACAGCTGCAGCCCGCCTCTCGGCGTGAGCATCGCAGTGGCAGCACCCCACGCCTCACCCACCCAACACGCCCGAGCCAGTTCCGACTACCAGCGGATCTGCACGCGCCCCGTGACGGGTTCGTCGTCCACCTCATGAGGGGTGCCGACCGCCGCGGGCAGGCGGCGGACCAGATCGGTGTGCGGCGTCGCTGAGCCGTCCGATGCGTTTCGGAGCAGTCCGGTCGACTTCCAGCAATCGCGCACGGTCCACCAGGCTCCGCTGAACGCCAGTGAACCGAAATGGAACCGTCCCCTGAACCGAAACGGAACCGTCCCCTGAACGGGAAAGGAACCGTCCCCGTTCGCGCACCGGCGTGCACCAGGGCAACTCCGCAGCGAATCTTGGGCGGACGCTGAGGTTGCTTTTACAAACCGTTGAGGACCGTCCGGCAGAGTTCTTCTCGTGCCGGGGGGTACAGCCGCCACACAGCAGGAGCCGGGAACGCGATTCGGGGGGACGCGGGAACGGCGGGGGAAACCGCTCGTGTGGTGAGACCGGATCGAGCCGGGTCGGGACGCAGGAGGAGCGTCCAGGACCCGGCTCTCCGCACGTCCAACGGCTTCCACGTGCCCGCGCCCGTCGAGGCCCGCGGCGTGCGTGCGACTGAGTGGCACTTTCGGGAGCCACTGCCGATCTGCAAGCCGCCAGTGACTCCCGAGCCAGCCAGTCACACCGGACGGCACCGGCACTCAGGCGAGCACGCATGCCCGCCTCGGGCTGGCGTCGTGCATGGTCAGGTAGACCACCTCGTCCCGGGTGACCGGACGCTGCAGCCTCGACTCCAGCGGGGCCATGGATCCGCAGTGCCAGCCGGCACGCCCGGCTGATGCTGTCGGACACCACCATGGCGACGGCGCAAGAGACCGATTCACACCAGCCAGTCGTCGGCGTCCCAGCCGCGCCGGAACCGGGCGGTCAGGTACTCGCCGACCACCGCGCTGCCCAGGTCCGACAGGTCGGGGGCCACCACGCGTCCCCCGCTGCGGCGGGCCAGTTGACCGAGGAACCGCGCCAGCCCGGGGTCGTCGCCGAGCCGGAAGAAGATCGGCGCGGCCCCCAGCCGGCTGGTCTTGTCCAGTTCGGCAACGGTGAGGGCGATGGTCTCGGGCGCCGGCGGCCAGTCGAACCAGGCGTCCCCGCCGCCGGTCAGATGGGCGGTCGGCTCGCCGTCGGTGACCACCAGCAGCACCGGCTGCATCGACGGGTGCTGCCGGAAGAACCGGTTCGCCAGCAGCAGCCCGTGGTGCAGGTTGGTGCCCTGCTCGCGCACCGGCGGCAGCGCGGTGAGGTCGGTGATCTCGCGGGACTGCGCCCAGCGTCCGAAGCTGATCAGCTCCAGCCGGTCACCCCGGAACCTGCTGCTGACCAGGTGGTGCAGGGCCAGCGCCGTCCGCTTCATCGGCACCCAGCGGCCCTCGGCGGCCATCGAGAACGAGGTGTCCACCAGCAGCGCGACGGCGGACGAGGTGCGCGCCTCGGTCTCTACCACCTCGACGTCGGCGATCTCCAGCCGGACGCCGCGGCGCGGGTCGCGGCCCTCGCCGGCGGTCCGGGTGATGGCGTTGGTCAGGCTGCGGGTGACGTCCCACGGCTCGGAGTCGCCGAACTGCCAGGCCCGGGACGCCCCGGTCGGCTCCCCCGCCGCCCCGGCCAGCCGGGTGTCCCGATTGCCCTGGCGTCCGGACAGCTGTTTGGCGGCGTCCGCCAGCAGGGCCTTGCCCAGCCGGCGCATCGCCTGCGGCGACAGCCGAAGGTCGCCGGACGCGTCGCGGCGCAGGAAGCCGCCCTCACGCAGCGCCTTCTCCAGCTCTGCCAGGGTGCGGGCGTCGACCGCCGCCTCGTTGCCCAGCTGCCGGGCGAGGGCGTCCAGGTCGAGGTCGTCCAGCCTGGCACCGCCGTAGTTCTGTCCGAGCTGCTCGGCCAGCGAGTCGAGTTCGGCGAGATCCTGCAGGACGCCGGTGCCGTCGCCCAGGCCCATCCCCTCCTCGCCGGTGAACTGCTCGCCACCCGACCAGTTCTCGCCGGGCCGCAGCGCCTGCAACGAGGAGTCCAGCCGGTCGAGCTGGGCCATCAGTTCGGGCGAACCGAACGCCTGCGCCGACAGCCGCATCAGCTCCTCGCGCTGCTCGGCGCTCATCGAGCGCAGCAGTCGCTGCGCGGCCGCGGCCCGCTGCGCGAGGGCGTCGATCAGCTCCTCGACGTCGCGCGGGTTCTCCGGGAAGAACTGGCCGTGCTTGGCCATGAAGTCCTCGAAGTCCTCGGGGCTGTCCTCGCCGCGGCGGTGCTTGTCGAGCAGCTCGTTGAGGTCGTCGAGCATGGCGTTGATCGCCGCCCGATCCTCCTCGGTGGCGTTCTCCAGGGCCTGCTTCATGCCGGCGAACCGCTGGTCGAGCAGCTCCCGGCCGAGCAGGTCCTTGATCTTCTCGTAGTCCTGCCTGGCTTCGGCGGACGCCCAGTCGTAGTCGGTCAGCTCGTTGACCGCGGCGGCCGTCGAGGGCGACAGGTTGTCCAGCCGCAGCTCCCGGAAGGCGCGGTCGTCGTCGTCCATCATCGCGTCGCGGAGCAGCTCGCGGCGCTCCGCGGCCACCGCGTGGTCGAGCAGCTCCTTGACCTCGGCCAGGGTGCCGTCCATCCGGTACCGGCTGAGCAGGTCGCGGCGGCGGGCGTTCACCCGGCGGGCCAGGTCGTCCAGCCCCTCGCGCGACGAGCTGCCGCGGCGCAGGTACTCGCGCAGCGCCCGCTCGGGGCTGTAGCCGGCCATCACGTCGTCGCCGATCGCCGCCAGCGCCTCGCTCAGGTCGACCGGCGGCGCCAGCGGGTCCGGGCCACCGGCGTAGCGGCCGTAGCGCGAGGCGCGGTTGCGGGGCATGATCGTCCTAGCCGTAGATGGTTTCGCTGCCGTCGGAGTCCTTCGCGATCCGGCGGGCCAGGTAGAGGCCCTCCAGCGCCAGCTCGATCGCGCTGGCCCGGCGTCCGTCGCTGTCGGCGGTGAACCGGTCGGCGATCTCGTCGTACACCTCGCCGGCCTGCGGCAGCCCTTCCAGGAACTCCGAGGCGGTGACCTGTTCGCCGGTGATGATCGTGGTCTGCCCGTCGAGGGCCTCCACCAGCGGGCCCAGGTCGATGCCACGGAAGTGTGCCCGGGCGGTGTCGGCGGTGGCGCTGCGCAGCAGGTGGGTCAGGATCGCCTCCTCGCGACCCTCTTCGCCGGCCTCGAACTCGATCTTGCCGCCCAGCACGTCGACCGCGGTCTCCAGGTCGACCAGCCGCGCCACCGGCTCGGTCTCGCCCCGGACGACGGCCCGGTGCAGCGCGGCCGCGGCGACGGTCTCGGCCCCGGCGATGGCGAACCGTGCGGAGACCCCGGAACGCTGGTTGATCGCCGGCGACTCGCGCAGCGCCCGGGTGTAGCGGGCCAGGATCTCCAGCAGCACCTCCGGGATCTCGGCGACCAGCTGCGCCTCCTGGCGGATCACCGCCACCTCGTCGGCCAGCTCCAGCGGGTAGTGGGTGCGGATCTCGGCACCGAAGCGGTCCTTCAGCGGGGTGATGATCCGTCCGCGGTTGGTGTAGTCCTCGGGATTGGCCGAGGCCATCACCAGCACGTCCAGCGGCAGCCGCAGCACGTAGCCGCGGATCTGGATGTCGCGCTCCTCCATCACGTTGAGCATCGCGACCTGGATCCGTTCGGCCAGGTCGGGCAGCTCGTTGATCGCGACGATGCCGCGGTGGCTGCGGGGGATGAGGCCGAAGTGGATGGTCTCCGGGTCGCCGAGGCGGCGTCCCTCGGCGACCCGGATCGGGTCGACGTCGCCGATCAGGTCGGCCACCGAGGTGTCCGGCGTGGCCAGCTTCTCGGAGTACCGCTCGGAACGGTGCCGCCAGCCCACCGGCAGGTCGTCGCCCGACTCGTACGCCCGGCGCCGCGATTCGGCGGTGATCGGCTCATAGGGGTGCTCGCCCAGCTCGGAGCCGGCGATCACCGGCGTCCATTCGTCGAGCAGGCCCTCCAGGGTGCGCAGCAGCCGGGTCTTGCCCTGGCCGCGCTCCCCCAGCAGCACCACGTCGTGCCCGGCGATCAGGGCGCGCTCCAGCTGCGGCAGCACCGTGCGGTCGAAGCCGTGCAGGCCGGGCCAGGGGTTCTCGCCGGCCGCCAGCGCGGCCAGCAGGTTGTCGCGGATCTCCTCCCGCAGACCCTTCTGCAGGTGCCCGCTGGCACGCAGTTCGCCGACGGTTGCGATGGTGGGACGTTCGGTCACGCCCTCACGCTAACCCCGCGGACAAGGACCCCCAGGGGTGGGTCAGCAGGCGAGTGCACACGAGCCCCGGTTCGACGCGCCCGGCGCGGGTACGCTCATCGCGTGCCGACGGCCAAGACCTTCCGGGTGCTGCTGGTGCGCCACGGACAGACCCCCACCACCGGCCGGGTGCTGCCCGGCCGGGCACCGGGCCTGCGCCTGTCCGAGGCCGGCCGGGACCAGGCGTCCGCCGTCGCCCGGCGCCTGGCCGGCGTCACCCTCGCCGCGATCTACACCTCGCCCCTGGAACGGGCCCGCGAGACTGCCGAGCCCTCCGAGCGGGCCACCGGGCTGGCCGCCGTGGTCGAACCCGCCCTGCTCGAATGCGACTTCGGCGAATGGACGGGTCGTGAGCTCACCGCGCTGGCCAGGCTCCGCGACTGGCGCACCGTGCAGCAGGCTCCCTCCACCTTCCGGTTCCCCGGCGGCGAGAGCTTCGTCGAGCTGCAGACCCGGATGATCGCGCTGATGGAACGACTGCGCGCCGACCATCCCGGGCGGACGGTGGCCTGCTTCTCGCATGCCGACCCGATCAAGGCGCTGCTCACCCATGCCGTCGGCACCCACCTGGACCACTTCCAGCGCATCGATGTCGGCACCGGCTCCATCTCGGTGGTCGACTGGCCCGCGCACGGGGCGCCGATCGTCCGCGGCATCAACTCCACCGACGGGCCGCTGGCGCAGTGAACGTGGCCCAGCAGGAGACGCTGCTCACCGAGGGCACCATCAACCTGGTCGGCCGGGTGGCCGAGAGCAGCAACGCCACCTTCGTCGTCGAGGTCACCCGCGACCGCGACTACAGCTGGGCGATCTACAAGCCCCAGGCCGGCGAACGCCCGCTGTGGGACTTCGAACCCGGCCTCCACCGCAGGGAACGAGCCGCCTACCTGCTGGACGTCGCCCTCGGCTGGGGACTCGTGCCTCCCACCGTGATCCGCAACGACGCGCCGCTGGGCGTCGGATCGCTGCAATGGTTCATCGACTGCGATCCAGCGCTGCACTACTTCCGGCTGCTCCGCGAGGTTCCCGAGAGCCATGACCGGCTGCGTCGGCTGGCCGTCTTCGACGTGCTCAGCAACAACACCGACCGGAAGGGCGGCCACGTGCTGCGCGACGAGTCCGGCGGTATCTGGGGCATCGATCACGGCCTGTGCTTCGCCGCTCCGTTCAAGCTGCGCACGGTGATCTGGGACTTCGCCGGCGAGCCGATCCACCCGGACGTGCTCGCCGACCTGGCCCCGCTCGCCGAGTCGGTGCCCGACCAGGTCGCCGAGTTGCTGGACGACCGGGAGGTGCGGGCGCTGCGCCGCCGCGCCCAGCGAATGCTGGAGACGGGCATCCTGCCGGTCGACGCGAGCGGGCACGCCTGGCCGTGGCCGCTGATCTGACTCCTCCACCGCCCTTGTGATGCGATGTAATCTTGTAATCATCACAAGGAGGTACTCATGCATACCAAGGGATTCGGCCGACCCGGCGGCTGGCAGAACGCCGACCTGCCGCCGGCCGACGATGCCGGGGCGTGGTTCGAGGGCCGGCTGCCCGACGCCTGGTTCCTGACCGTGGAGGTGATCGTCGACCGCGAGGAGATCACGGTCATCGGCACGCTGCCGGACGAGGGTGTCGAGCCGGCCGCCGCGGAGGGACGGATCGCCCGCTTCCGCGAGGAGACCCGCGAGCGCCGGATCGGGATCGCGCTGGAGGCCCAGGCCCGCTACGGGCGCAAGGTCTCCTGGGGCGTCAAACTCGGCGACGCCAGCGCCCTGTTCACCCACGTGTCCGTCCCCGTGATGACCAGGCTGAAGCAGCCCGAACGCAGGGTGCTCGACACGCTGGTGGACGCCGGCGTCGCCCGGTCACGGTCCGAAGCGCTGGCCTGGGCGGTGAAGCTGGTCGGACGCCACACCGAGAGCTGGCTGGCGGAGTTGCGCACCGCGATGGAGCAGGTGGACAAGCTGCGGGCGCAGGGACCCGAACTCTGAGCGAGCGGTTGTTGACGGCCGCCCGCGTTCGCCGGTCTCGACGTCGCCCGTGGCGCTGACCCGGACCTGGCGGCGGGGCTCCGCGCTCCGCCGAGGCAGCCGAACCGGACGACCCACCGTCCGCCCCGGCGTGACCCAGCGCCGAACCCGGCACCCCGCCGCCGTTTGGGGGGTCTTCCAGAATATCGGATCGAACCCCCGGTCGACCAGGGTCGATTCCCCGCTACCCGCCCGCGAACGGGGGCAGCACGTCCACGCGGGCGCCGGGCGCCACGTACTCGGTCGAGGCGCGGGCCGCCCGGCCGTCGACCAGCAGCGTGGCGACCGCCAGCACCCTGGCGAGCCGCTCGCGGTCGGCACCCAGCTGTTCGACCAGCTCGGCCACGGTCACCTCGAAGTCGGAGTCGAGGGTCTCCTCGGCCACGCCCGCCGCCTCGGCGGCGCCCGCGAAGTAGCGAATCCTCACCCTCAGCCCCCGATCGCGCTCATGGTGCGGTCCGGCGGCACGAAGCCGGGCTCGCCGATGCCGTGGGCGGCGGCCTTGCGGCCCTGGGCGCCCGCCCAGATCTCGGCCAGTTCGGCGTCCGAGGCGCCCTCGCGCAGCGGCGTCCGCAGGTCGGTCTCGGTACGGGAGAACAGGCAGGTGCGCATCTGGCCGTCCGCGGTGATCCGGGTCCGGTCGCAGGCTCCGCAGAACGGTGCGGTGACCGAGGGGATGACGCCGATCCGCCCGCCGGGCTGGGCGGCGTCCGGGGCCACCTGCCACAACTCCGCGGGAGCGGCGCCGCGCGGCTCGACGGCCGGCGACAGGGTGAACCGCTCGCGCAGCCGCGCCAGGATCTCGGCCTGCGTCACCATCTGCGAGCGATCCCATTCGTGGCGCGGACCGAGCGGCATCTGTTCGATGAACCGCAGCTGGTAGCCGCGGGCCAGGCAGAACTCGGCGAGCGGGACGACGTCCACCTCGTTGGCCCCCCGCATGATCACGCTGTTGACCTTGACCGGCAGCAGTCCGGCGGCCTCCGCGGCGGCCAGGCCGGCCAGGACGGCGTCGAGCCGGTCGCGGCGGGCGAGCGCGGCGTAGCGCTGCCGGTCGAGCGAGTCGAGGGACACGTTGACCCGGTCCAGGCCGGCCGCGGCCAGGGCGGTCACGCGTTTGTCGAGGCCGATGCCGTTGGTCGTCAGGGAGAGCTCGGGCGCGGTTCCGGCGCGGGTGCGCAGCGACTTCGCGGTCGCCACGATGTGCTCCAGCGAGCGGCGCAGCAGCGGCTCGCCCCCGGTGAAGCGGAGCTTGGTGATCCCGAGCGACTCGACCGCGATGGTCATCAGCCGCCCGAGCTCGGCATCGGTGAGCACCTCGTCGCCGGGCAGCCAGGGCAGCCCGTCGGCGGGCATGCAGTAGGTGCAGCGCAGGTTGCAGCGGTCGGTGAGCGACACCCGCAGGTCGGTGGCGACGCGGCCGTGCCGGTCGGCCAGCACCAGCGGCGCGCGCACACCAATCGTCATGGCCCACAGGGTACGCGAGCCGTCCGCGGCCGTGGCCGAAAGTGGCTCACGGCTGTCGGCGGGTGGTGACATGATGGAAGACGATGACCTCGCCAGCGGTGCCCGGCAACGGCCCGGATCGGCTCGGACCGACCCGCCGCCGGGTACTCGCGCACCTGCAGGAGACGGCCGACCCGACCTCGACGGAGACCCTGGCCGAGCGGCTGGCGCTGCACCCGAACACGGTCCGGTTCCATCTGGACGCCCTGCTCACCGCCGGGCTGGTGCGCCGGATCGTCGAGCATCGCGGCGTCCAGGGACGGCCGCGGGTGCTGTTCACCGCCGCCCCCACGGTGCCGCCGGTGACCGACCTGCCGTACCGCTCGCTGGTCCGGGCCGTGCTCGGGCACCTGCGCGACGGCGATGCCGCCGACCATCCGGTCACCGAGCAGATCGGCGAGTCCTGGGGTCGCTCGCTGGCCGAGGCCAGCGCCGGACCGCCCGATACCGACGCACTGGTCGCGGTGGTCAACGCGCTCGGCCTGAGCTCACGGCTGGTCGAGACCGACGGCGAGCGCCGGCTGGAGATCGTCCGCTGCCCGTTCCGGGACCTCACCATCGGCGGCGACACCACCGTGTGCCGGATCCATCTCGGCATGATGCGCGGCCATCTCGCCGCCGGCGGCTCCGACGAGACGGTGGCCGAGCTGCTGCCGTGGGTCGGCCCCGAGCTGTGCCTGGCCCGGCTAGCGCCGGCGGCGAAGGTCGGCTCCTAGATCCCGACGTCCTCCAACAGGTCGGTGACCAGCGCCGCGATCGGTGAACGCTCCGACCGGCTCAGCGTGACGTGGGCGAACAGCGGGTGCCCCTTCAGCTTCTCGACCACCGCGACCACGCCGTCATGGCGTCCGACCCGGAGGTTGTCGCGCTGGGCGACGTCGTGGGTGAGCACCACCCGGGAGTTCTGGCCGATCCGGGAGAGCACGGTGAGCAGCACGTTGCGCTCCAACGACTGGGCCTCGTCCACGATCACGAACGCGTCGTGCAGCGAACGCCCGCGGATGTGGGTGAGCGGCAGCACCTCGAGCATGTCGCGCGCGATCACCTCGTCGATCACGTTGCGGTTGGTCACCGAGCCGAGGGTGTCGAACACCGCCTGCGCCCAGGGCGACATCTTCTCGCCCTCGCTGCCCGGCAGATAGCCGAGCTCCTGGCCACCGACCGCGTACAGCGGGCGGAACACGATGACCTTCGAGTGCAGCTGGCGTTCCAGCACCGCCTCCAGCCCGGCACACAACGCGAGGGCCGACTTGCCGGTGCCGGCCTTTCCGCCCAGGCTGACGATGCCGACCGACGGGTCGAGCAGCAGGTCGAGGGCGACCCGCTGCTCGGCGGAGCGTCCGTGGATGCCGAAGCAGTCGCGCTCGCCGCGAACCAGCTTGACGGTGCCGTCCGGCAGCACCCGGCCGAGGGCGCTGCCGCCGGCCGCGTGCAGCACCACCCCGCTGTGGCAGGGCAGATCGACCGCCTCGGGCACGAACGCGGCCCCGGATGAGTACAGCGCGTCGATGCTGGCCCGGCCGACCTCGACCTCGGCCATCCCCGTCCAGCCGGTGTCGGTGGGCTGCTCGTGCCGGTACTCCTCCGCGGCCAGGCCGACCGCGGACGCCTTCACCCGGAGCGGGACGTCCTTGCTGACCAGGACGACGTCGCGGCCCTCGGCGGAGTAGTTCAGCGCGACCGCCAGGATGCGGGAGTCGTTGTCGCCCAGCCGGAAACCGTGCGGCAGCACGGTCTGGTCGGAGTGGTTGAGCTCCACGTGCAGGGTGCCGCCACCGTCGTTGACCCGCAGCGGCAGGTCGAGGCGTCCGTTCGCGACCCGGAGTTCGTCCAGGTAGCGCAACGCCGTGCGGGCGAAGTAGCCGAGTTCGGGGTGATGCCGTTTCGCCTCGAGCTCGGTCACCACCACGATCGGCACGATCACCTCGTGCTCGTGGAAGTTGCGCAGGGCGTGCGGGTCACTGAGCAGCACGGAGGTGTCGATCACGTAGGTCCGCACCGAGGTGTCGGCGGCCATCGAGGAAACCCTGCGCGAGCTGCTTGCTGTTCGGGGCACGAGCGGTCCTGTTCTGAGGCCGACGCTGCACCCCCGCCGGCCTCACGTGGTTGTGTCAGCCGGGGAGTGGTGGGCCTGGTGCAGGCCCGCGGGTTCGACCTGTGACAGTCAAACGACGCATCGTTTCCTCCTGGACGGCCACGTGGGGTGGCCGTTCCTGAACTGTAAGCCCGCGGCCCGACGATTTCCGGGCAGGGCACGCCCCCGTGTCGTCGTGTCACGTGACGTTCACCCCGCCGTCCGGCGCGGACGCCGACGACGCCGTCGTCCGGCGATCCCCGGGGCCATCGACGCGGCGGCGTCGGGCGGTCTCCTACACTGCCGGCATGCCTCTTCCGGATCGCCTCATCATGCCCACCACGCCGCTCGCCCCCGCCGAATCGCAGGTGCGCGGCGAGAACTACCGGATCACCGTGTTGAGCGATGCCCTGTTCCGGCTGGAGTACTCCCGCACCGGCAGCTTCGAGGACCGCGCCACCCAGATGGTGGTCAACCGCGACTTCGAACCGGTTCGCTTCGCCGTCCACCGCACCAAGCACGGCATCGAGATCGTCACCGACACCGTCCGGCTCAACTACGACGAGGGCCCGTTCAGCCCCAGCGGGCTGTACGCGCACCTGGCCGGCGGCGGCGGTCACCGGCGCACCTGGCGCTACGGCGAGCGGCAGCGCCTGCTCGGCGGCACGGACTCCAACCTGGGTGGCACCGCCCGGACCCTCGACGAGGTCGACGGTCCGGCCGATCTGGAGGACGGCGTGCTCGCCTTCCTCGGCTCGGCGGTGCTGGACGACTCGTCGACCATGACGCTGGACGCCGACGGCTGGATCGCCCCGCGCACCGTCGGCAACACCGACGTCTACCTGTTCGCCCACGGCTCGGCCTACCAGCAGGCGCTGGACGAGTTCCACCGGCTCACCGGACCCCAGCCGCTGCTGCCCCGCTGGGCGCTCGGCAACTGGTGGAGCCGCTACCACCCCTACACCGCCGAGGAGTACCGGCAGCTGATCGAGCGGTTCGAGGCGGAGGGCATCCCGTTCAGCGTCGGCGTGCTCGACATGGACTGGCATCTGGTCGACGTCCCGCCCGAGCACGGCACCGGCTGGACCGGCTACACCTGGAACCGTGAGCTGATCCCCGACCCCGAGGAGCTGCTGGCCTGGCTGCACGACCACGGCCTGAAGGTGTCGCTGAACGTGCACCCCGCGGACGGCGTCCGTGCGTTCGAGGAACCGTACCGGCGGATGGCGGCCGCGATGGGCATCGACCCCGACACCGGCCAGCCTGTCGACTTCGACATCGCCGACCAGAAGTTCCTGGTCAACTACTTCGAGCAGGTGCACCATCCGCTGGAGGACGAGGGGGTCGACTTCTGGTGGCTGGACTGGCAGCAGGGCACCCACTCCTCGGTGGCCGGGCTGGACCCGTTGTGGCTGCTGAACCACTTCCACTACCTGGACAGCGCCCGGCGCGGGCAGCGTCCGATCACCTTCTCGCGCTACGCCGGGCCCGGTTCGCACCGCTACCCGGTCGGCTTCTCCGGCGACACCATCAACTCCTGGGGCAGCCTGGAGTTCCAGCCGCGGTTCACCGCGACCGCCGCGAACATCGGCTTCGGCTGGTGGAGCCACGACATCGGCGGCCACATGTTCGGCTACCGGGACAACGAGCTGGTCACCCGCTGGTTCCAGCTGGGCACCTTCTCGCCGATCAACCGGCTGCACTCGACGCTGAGCCGGTTCATGGGCAAGGAGCCCTGGAACTATCCCGCCGAGTACGCGGCGGTGATGGTCGAGTCGCTGCGGCTGCGGCATCGGCTGCTGCCCTACCTGTACACGATGAACGAACGGACGCACCGGACCAACCGGTCGCTGTGCCGTCCGCTCTACCACGTCGATCGGCAGGCCGACATGTACGTGCAGCGCGGGTTCAGCTCGCCGAACACCTTCCTGTTCGGCTCGAAGCTGCTGGTCGCGCCGATCACCTCGCCCGCCGACCGGGTCACCGGGCTGGGCTCGGTGACCAGTTGGCTGCCCGAGGGGCAATGGGTCGACTTCTTCACCGACCTGCGCTACACGGGCGGCCGGATGGTGCACCTGCATCGCCCGCTGGACGGCTATCCGGTGCTGGCCCGTCCCGGTGCGATCGTGCCGCTGACGGCCCCGGACGACTACAACGTCGGCAATCCGGAGGCCTTCGAGGTGCACGTCTTCACCGGAGCGGTCGGGTCGTTCAGCCTGTACGAGGACGACGACGCGGCTGAGCCGCGGGCCGTCCGGACGCTGCTCGACTGGAACGATGTGGCCGGCCGGTTCACCATCGCCCCGGCGACCGGCGAGCTGGACGTCGTGCCGGCCCGGCGCCGCTGGACGCTGGTGCTGCACGGCGTCAGCGACGCCGAGGTCGACGGCGGCGCGGCCACCCCCGGGGCGGGCCGGCTGACGATCGAGATAGGCGAGGTGGACACCGCGGCGGGTGCCGTGGTCACGGTGTCGAACCCGGTGCACGGTGGCGGGCCGACCGTCACCGAACGGCTCTTCACGCTGCTCAACCGGGCGCAGTGCGACTACGCGGTCAAGGAACGGACCTGGGCGATGATCGAGGCACCCGGGGACTCGCTGGCGGTGCTTCGCCGGCTGGACGCCATCGAGCTGCCCGCTCCGCTGCGGGCCGCGCTGACCGAGATCCTGCTGTCCGACGGCTGAGGCACATCCCCCGGGTCACCGGCCCGCGGGCGGCGCGGCGGACGCCGGTCAGCGGCCGAAGCGGCGCTCGCGCTGGGCGTAGGCGCGCAGCGCCCGGATGAAGTCGACCTTGCGGAAGTCCGGCCAGAGCGCCTCGTGGAAGTAGAACTCGCTGTGCGCCGACTGCCAGATCAGGAAGCCCGACAGCCGCTGCTCACCCGAGGTCCGGATCACCAGATCGGGGTCGGGCTGCCCGGCGGTGTACAGGTGCGAGGCGATCTGGTCGATCTCCAGGGTGCGCGACAGCTCCTCCAGGCTGGTGCCCTTGGCCGCCTCGGCGGCCAACAGCGAACGGAAGGCGTCCCGCAGCTCGTGGCGTCCGCCGTAGGAGACCGCGATGTTCACGTGGGTACCACCGCGCCCTTCGGTGCTGGCGGAAGCCTCGCGCAGCCGGGCGGCCATCGGCGCGGGCAGCAGGTCGAGGTCGCCGACGATCTGCACCCGCCACGGTCCGTCGGCGGCCAGGTCGACCACCAGGTCCTCGATCACCTGCAGCAGCGGACCGAACTCGTGGTCGCCGGAGCGGTCCAGGTTGTCGGTGGAGAGCACCCAGACGGTGACCGTGGGGATACCCACCTCCTCGCACCACTGGACGAACTCCTTGAGCTTGTCGGCGCCGGCGTCGTAACCGACCGCGACCGGCTCGGCCGGAGCGTTCCGGCGGGCCCAGCGGCGGTTGCCGTCGGCCATCACGGCCACGTGCCTGGGCAGCCGGTCGGGCGTCAGTTCGGCCAGCAGTCGCTGCTCATAGGTTCGGTAGAGCAGCCCCGTCGGGTCGAGCGCCGACAGCACCCGGGCGACGCGAGTGGCCAACTCCATGCCGGTCAGAATACCGGCGCAGACCCCCCTAGCGGGTAGCCGGATTCCGCAGCGATTCACCTGCGAGCAGCCGTCGCAGGTTGTCGCCGATGAACTCCTTCGTGTGCAGCGGACGCCCACCGGCGTTGTGTGGCGTGAGGATCGTCCGAGGGGCGTCCCACAAGGGCGAATCTGCGGGAAGCGGCTCGGTCTGCATGACGTCCAGCGCGGCCCCGCCGAGGGCGTCGGCCCGCAGCGCGGCGACCAGGGCGTCCTCGTCGATGGCGTTGCCGCGTCCGACGTTGACCACCCAGGCGTAGGACGGCAGCAGCGCGAGCCGCCGGGCGTCCAGCACCCGGTCGGTGGCCGGGGTCTTCGGCAGCACCAGCACCAGCACGTCGGTCTCCGGCAGCAGGTCGTCGACCTGTTCGGTTGCGACCACCTCGAAGCCGTCCCGGACGCCGGCGCTGCGGGCCACCCCGGTCACCGTGGTGCCGAACGCGGCGAACCGGGCGGCGATGGTCCGGCCGATCGACCCGAATCCCCAGACGGTCACCCGGGCGCCGATCAGCGTGGTCAGCGTCCTGCCGTCGTGCAGCGGCCGGAATCCGCTCAGTTCGTCGGCCCAGCGGTGATCGGCCTGCGCGGCCAGCGACTCCGGGAGTTGCCGGAGCCCGGCCAGGGCGAGTGCCAGGGTGTGTTCGGCGACCGTCTCGTCGTGGAAACCGCGTCCGGTGGTGACCTGGACCCGCTCCGGGAAGCCGGCGGCCAGCACCGGGTCGGGCCCCGCCGTCAGGGTCTGGATCCAGCGCAGGTCGGGCGCGGAGACGAGCTGTTCGATGATCGGCGACGCGAACCCCCACACCACGGCGGCCTCGGCGGCCAGGTGGTCGTCGGTCAGTTCGGCGTCCGGGTCATAGCCGAGTATCTCGACACCCTCGACCGGGTCGAGCACGAACGGGGCATCGGTGGGGACGATCAGGCGCATGAGCCCACTGTGTCACCGCCGGCCGGTCAGCGCAGGGTGACCAGGGCGATCGCGACGAAGTGGCAGACCGCCGCGACGATCGTGCAGGCGTGGAAGATCTCGTGGTAGCCGAAGTAGCGCGGTGACGGGTCGGGGCGTTTGAGCGCGTAGACGACCGCGCCGGCGCTGTAGACGAAGCCGCCGACGGCGATCAGCACGAAGGCCGCGAACGGTGCGTTGGCCCAGAACTCGCCGATCCAGCCGAGCGCCGCCCAGCCCATCAGCAGGTAGAGCACGGTGTGCAACCAGCGCGGGGAGGTGATCCAGACCAGGTTGAAGAACACCCCGGCGATCGCGGTCAGCCAGACCACCCACAGCAGCAGGTTCCGGCTGGTCGGGCTGAGCAGCGCCAGCGCCAGCGGCGTGTAGGACGCCGCGATGAACACGAAGATGTTGGCGTGGTCGAGCCGGCGCAGCATCAGCTGGGTGCGCTCGCCCCATTTGCCGCGATGGTAGGTGGCGCTGACGCCGAACAGTTCCACGGCGGCCAGCAGCCACACGGCTCCGCCGATCCGGCCGGTGAGGGTGGGCGCCAGCACGATCAGCGTGATCCCGGCCAGAAACGCGATCGGCGTCATGGCCAGGTGCAGCCAGCCGCGCATCAGCGGCTTGGGAAGCGGCAGTTCGGTGCGCTCCATCTCACGTCCTAGCGAAGTCGACACGATAACTACGGTACCGTAGGTTACGCAGCCGTAGCAAACGCGGACGGGTCTACAGCCTGCGCCACAGGGCGTCGCGAAGCTCCTTGACGGTGGTCGCCGGGGCGAAACAGACGGTGCCCCGGCAGACGTACCCGGTCGTCCGGCCGCCACGGGCGTCCCGATCGTCGAAGTGGTGGGCGAATCCCGAGGTTCCGGCCGGGCCGGCCAGCAGCGCGGTACCGGCGGGCGCCATCCGCGCCGCGGCCCGGACCAGCTCATCGTCGGACCGGCCGGATGCGGGGGTGACCAGCACCGCGACCGCCGGGGCCAGCCGCTTGTCGGCCTGGTCGGCGATCAGGACGTCGGCGAAGGCCCAGCCGGCGAACCGGGGGGCCGCCCCCAGGACGCCGCGCATCGTGGCTGCCGCCCGGTCGGCGCGCGCGGCGAAGTCATCCCGGTCGGCGAGCAGCCCGACCAACCGCAGCGCCGCCACCAGGCAGGCGGTCCCCGACGGGGTCGGGTTGTCGGAGGTGTCCCGGGCCCGCGCGAACGGCTGGACGCCGTCGCCGCCGGCGGGAGCGTCGTGGAATCCGCCGTCCTCGGCGGCGAAGCGCTCCACGGCGGCCTCGAGCAGGGCGACCGCGCGCTCCAGCCAGATCGCTGCGCCGAGCGCCCCGGCCAGCCGGGCGTAGCCGAGCGCCAGCGCACCGTGGTCCTCGGCCATGCCCGCTGCGTCGCCGGGCACCCCGTCCAGGCCGGTGCGACGCAGTTCGCCGTCGATCACCTGCCGCCAGGACGCCTCCGCCGCCCGTTCGGCGAGCCGCAGCCAGTCCGGCTCGCCGAACACCAGGCCCGCGTTCACCAGCGCGTCGATCGCGAACCCGTTCCAGGCGGCGACCAGCTTGTCGTCGCGGGCCGGCGCGAACCGTCCGGCGCGCACCTCGCGCAGTCGCGCCAGCACGGCGTCCAGCCGCTGCCAGTCGGGGGTGCCGCGCAACTGCAGGGTGGACAGGCCGTGCTCGAAGGTGCCGCGCTGGGTGACGTGGAAGACCTCGCAGGCCCAGTCGGCGTCCGTCTCGCCGAGCGCGTCGGTGAGCAGTTCCGGCGACCACACGTAGAAGATCCCCTCGTGCACCATCCCGCGGATGTCGCACGAGTCGGCGTCCAGGCTGGCCGCGAACCCGCCGTCCTCGAGCTGCAGGTCGTCGGCGAGGAAGGCGACGATTCCGCGCACGGCCCGTTCGAACAGCAGCCGCAGCCCGCGGTCGTGGTCGGCGGTGCGGCACCAGGCCCGGGTGTAGCTGCCGAGCAGCAGCGCGTTGTCGTAGAGCATCTTCTCGAAGTGCGGCACCACCCAGCCGGCGTCGACGCTGTACCGATGGAAGCCGCCGCCGACCTGGTCGTGGATGCCGCCGCGCAGCATCGCCTCCAGGCTGCGCTGGGCCAGGTCGAGCGAGGCCGGTTCGCCGGTGACCAGCAGCGCGTCGATCAACCCGGGCGCCGGGAACTTGGGGGCGCGCCCGAAGCCGCCGTGGACCGGGTCGAAGTCGGCCGAGACCTTCTCGTAGAGCCGGGTCAGGTCGAGCCGCTCCGGCGCCGGCAGCGCGTCGAACTCGGCCGCGACGTGCGCGACGATGGCGTCCGCGCTGGTCAGCACCTCGTCGCGCCGGGACGTCCAGGCGTCGGCCAGCGCCGTGACCAGCTGGGTGAAGGACGGCATCCCGCCGGTGGGCTGGGGCGGGTAGTAGGTGCCGGCGAAGAACGGCTTGCCGTCGGGGGTGAGGAAGGCGGTCATCGGCCAGCCGCCCTGGCCGGTCAGCGCCTGGGTGGCCTTCATGTAGACCGCGTCGACGTCCGGACGCTCCTCGCGATCGACCTTGATCGCCACGAAGTTGGCATTCACCAGGGCCGCGACCTCGGCGTCCTCGAACGACTCGTGCGCCATCACGTGGCACCAGTGGCAGGCGGCGTAGCCGACGCTGAGCAGGATCGGGACGTCGCGCCGGCGGGCCTCGTCGAACGCCGCCGGCGTCCACGGCCACCAGTCGACGGGGTTGTTCGCGTGCTGCTGCAGGTAGGGGCTGGACGCCTCGGCGAGTCGGTTGGCCATTGCTGTGCTCCTGACGGGTAGCCCTGTGTTCACTCTCTCATCCGCTACGGATCGGGGCGACCCGAGCCGCCCTCCGGGCATCACCCGTCGGGCAGGGCGTTCAGGCCCGGCGAGCGGGCCTCGGCGTCGCGCGGCCGCACCCCACTCGGGGCGGGTGAGGACCTCCAGGACCTCGTGGGTGACGAAAGGAGGACGGACCTCCCTGCCCGCCGTGACAGCGCCGAGCAGGCCGGCCGCACCCAGTGCGTGCGGCCACGACGAAGCGGGCTGGCGAGAGACGTCGCACCGCCCCCGCGGCTCCGACAAGGGATTCGACGGGCATCGACGAAGTCGGCCCGCCGAGTGCGCTACCGCTCGGCGGGGCTCTCCGGCGACTCCGACGCGCCGCCCCGCGGCACCCGGATCTTGCCGATCTCGTGTCGCATGCTGAGGTACAGCAGGAACATCAGCCCGGCGATGACGATGACCATCAGCAGGGGGAACCAGCTGGCGTCCGCTAGATCGAGTAGGACCATGTATCGAGCGTAACCGGCGCGCGGGTGTCGATGCCCGCGAACAGGTCCTCCTCGGGCAGTGTCACCGGCACCATCGACTTCACCAGCTGGTAGTCCTCGGTCGGCCAGCCGGCCTGCTGAATGGCCAGCGGCACCGCGAACCAGTACCCGTCGGGGTCGATCTGGCTGGCGTGCGCCCGCAGCGCATGATCACGCAGCGCGAAGTAGTCGCCGCAGGGCACGAAGGTGGTCAGCCGGTCCTCGAGCTCGTCCCGCTCCCAGTTCTTCAGCCACTCCGCGTACGGGCTCTCCAGGCCGTGCACGTGCATCAGCTCGTCCAGCTTCGCCAGCCGGACGCGGTGGAAGGACATGTGGTAGTAGACCTTGAGTACCTGCCAGGCCGGCCCGTGCTCGGGCCAGGCGTCCGGGTCGGCGGCGGCCTCGACGGCCGCCATCGAGATCCGGTGGCACATGATGTGGTCGGGGTGCGGGTAGCCCCCGTTCTCGTCGTAGGTGGTCAGCACGTGCGGCCGGAACTCGCGGATCACCTTCACCAGCGCGCCGGCCGCGACGTCGACGTCCTGCAGGGCGAAGCAGCCCTCGGGAAGCGGCGGCAGCGGATCGCCCTCGGGCAGGCCGGAGTCGACGAACCCGAGCCAGGTCTGGTCGATGCCGAGGATGGTCTTGGCGCGCGCCATCTCCTGGGTGCGCAGGCTGGAGATCCGGGCCCAGTTCTCCGGGGTGTCCATCTTCGGGTTGAGGATCGATCCACGCTCGCCGCCGGTGCAGGTGGCGACCAGCACCTGGACGCCCTGCGCCACGTACTTGGCCGTGGTCGCCGCGCCCTTGGACGACTCGTCGTCGGGATGGGCATGGACGTGCAACAGCCGCAACGGCTCGCCGGCGGCGTCCACCCGGATCGTGCTGGTGCTGGGCATGGGGGACATTGTGCCCAGCGGCACCGGCGGCGACGGCGCGGGCCCACTCGGCGGACGGGCAGAATGGCCGGGTGAGCAGCACCACCGCCGACCGTGAGCGGATCCGTCGCAGATACCCGCCCAAGCGTCTGTCCCCGGCGGTGATCGCGATCGTCGGCATGGTCATCCTGGGCCTGCTGGGCTACGTGGTCTGGGTGGCGTCGCATCGCGCGAATCCTCCGGTGACCGGCCGGATCGACACCTTCGCGGTCGTCTCCGACAACGAGATGCGGGCCACCCTGGCCGTCGACCGGCCCGATCCGGCGGTGGCCGCCAGGTGCTTCCTGATCGTCCAGGCGGTCGGCTACGACCGGGTCGGCGAACGGTGGATCGACATCCCGCCGGGCACCGAGCGGGTGATCCAACAGCAGGTCAGCCTGCGCACCTTCAAGCGCGGAACGGCGATCTCGGTGGAGAGCTGCGGGCCGGCCTGAAGCCGTCCGGCGGAGTTGGTAGGCTCGCTCGATGGCTGACGAGCAGGTAGACACGATCTGGCTGACCCAGGAGGCTTTCGACGCCGCCAGCGCGGAGCTCGAACATCTCAAGGGTCCCGGACGCGCGGCGGTGACCGCCAAGATCGCGCGGGCCCGCGACGAGGGCGATCTGAGCGAGAACGCGGGCTATCACGCCGCGCGCGAGGAACAGGGTCAGCAGGAGCTGCGGATCCGCCAGCTGGAGTCGATGCTGCGGCACGCCCAGGTCGGCGAGGCGCCCGCCGGTGACGCCGATGAGGTCTCCCCCGGCTGCCAGGTGACCATCGCCTACGACGACGACCCGGACGACACCGACACCTTCCTGCTCGGTTCGCGCGAGCTGATGGCGCTGGACGACTCCACCGACATCGAGGTGTTCTCGCCGCAGTCGCCGCTCGGCTCCGCGATCATCGGCCGCAAGGTCGGCGAGACGGTCAGCTACTCGGCGCCCAACGGCAAGCCGATCGAGGTCACCATCCTCGAGGTACAGCCCTACAAGGCCTGAGCGGGCCAACCGGGGACCGTTCCCGGCCGACTGGGGACGGTTCCTGCGGTCCGTCCCGAACCGGGGGACGGTCCCTGCTCCCGGACGCGGGAACGGCCTCATCGTCCGCCTTCCGAGCGGGACGAACCGCGCCAACGATCCCGACGCAGAACGGAACCCCTCCCCGATCAGAGCCGGGCCAGCAGGGCCGCGGCCCGGTCGGGGGCGAGGGTGCCGGCAGCGACCCGGGCGAGCACCTGCTCGCGGGTCCCGAGCGATGCCTCAGCGCCCGGCGCGCCATCGGCCGCAGCATCGGGTTCGCCGGCCAGGCCGAGTTTCACCAGCAGGTCGGTGAACCGGGCACGGGCGGTCGGATAGGACACCCCCAGGTGTTTCTCCACCTCACGCAGGTTGCCGCGGGAGCTGAGGAAGACGGTGAGCAACTCCAACTCCTTCGCGTCCAGGGCGCAGAACGCGCAGCGGGCGAAGTGGCCGGAGAGCTCACTGCCGCAGCCCGGGCAGCCGAGCCGGGTGGTCACCAGCTCGTCGCCGCACACCGGGCAGTCGGTCGGCGGACGCAGGCCGCTCACCGCAGGTCGGCCTTGATCGTCGCCCAGCCCATCACCACGCCGACGTCGAGCCGGGCCGCCCCGTTGCCGAGCACCACCTCGTCGACGTTGTCGTTGTCGGCGCCGGCCCAGCTCACCTTGCCGAGCTGGACGTCGGTGCGCACGGTCACGTTCGAGCGGTCGCCGAGTTCGATGTCGAGCGAACCGGATTCGCACCGGATCCGGGACCGTCCGGTCGCCAGGTCGCCGCGGATGCTGGCCGAGCCCGCCTGCACCAGCACGTCGTTGGCCTCGGCGATCCGGTCGAGGGTCGCGCCGCCGGCGGTGACCCGGACCTTGCCCAGGAACGGCACGCCCTCCGTGGTCAGCATGCCGGCGGTGACCTCGGCGTCCACCGCGATGGTCGGGTTCACCCGGACCAGCAACTCCTTGCCGAGCCCCAGCGCCCGCAGGTCGTCGAAGCTGCGCGGCGGCCGCAGGATGAAGCCGTCCAGGCTGGGTCCCTGCTCGCCGTCACTGGTCACCTCGAGCACCGAGCCGCTGCGGCGCAGCACATGCGGGCCGTCCACGGACGCGGTCGCGACACTGCCGTCGGCGACGATCCGGACGCGCCGCGCCACCGCGCGGACGCTGATCCGGTCGACGCCCTTGGCGCCGGATGCCCGGCGCGGGCTGGGCGGGACGTCCTGCTCGACGAACGGCGGCTGGCTGAAGACGCCCGCCGAATGCTGGGGACCGTCGGAGGCGACCTCGTCGGCCACCTCGGCGTCGGAGGGTTCGGCGGCCGGCTCGGCGGCGGCCTTGAGCGCGTCGATGCGACGGGCCGCCTCGGACGCGTCGATCCGCCCCGCGGCGAGTTCTTCGAGAATCTCGGTGAGATCAGGTTCGGTTGCCATGGATCAAATGTAAACCGCCCTTTCCAGATTGGAAAGGGCGGGGGGTCAGTGCTTACCCTTGTTCGCACCCGGCTCGGCCACCGGCAGTCCGCGCAGGTGCCGGATGAAGGCCACCCCGAAGGCCATCACCGGGATCACGATCAGTGCCCCGACGATCCCGCCCACGGTGGCCCCCATCGCGATGCCGATCAGCACGGCGAGCGGGTGCAGCGAGGCGGCGCGTCCGAGCAGCAGCGGCTGCAGCAGGTGCGACTCCAGCCACATCACCGCGATGGTGCCGCCCAGCATGATCAGCGCGGCCACCCAGCCGTGGGTGATCAACGCCAGCGAGGTGGCCACGGTGCCGGCGATCACCGCACCGACCACGGGCACGAAGCAGACGATGAAGGTGAGCGCGAACAGGGCCAGCGCCATCGGGACGCCGAGCGCCGCGGCGATGATCGCGACGCCGGCGGCGTCCACCGCCGAGACGATCACCTGGGCGCGCATGTAGCTGACCAGGGACGCCCAGCCGCGGTTCGCCGCCGCGTCCGTCGACTCCCGGTAGCGCGCGGGGAGGATGCTGACGAAGCCCTTCCACAGGTGCTCGCCCTCGGCCAGGAAGAAGAAGGTGGCGATCATCGCGATCGCGATGCCGGCGAAGAAGTGGCCGACCGAGGCGCCCACCCTGGCGGCGTAGCCGGCAAGCACCGCACGCGACTCGCTGATCCAGGTGGTCAGCGAGCCCATCCACTGGTCGATCTGGGCCTGGTCGATGTACCAGGGGTCGCCGGCCAGCCACTGCATGAAGGCGTGGAACCCGGCAACCGTCTGGTCGACCAGTTCGGGCGCCTGCCGAGCCGCGGTGGCACCGATCCCCCAGCCGATGGCGACCACCACGAGCACCGTCACCAGCAGTCCCCCGGCGGCGGCCAGCAGCGGCGGCCACCGCCACTGCTTGAGCCGGTGCGCGAGCGGACCGAGCAGCGCGGTCAGCAGGAACGCGATGGCCAGCGGAACGGTCACCCCGGAGAACTCGGCGAGCAGCCAGCCGATCCCCCAGACCAGCGCGGCCAGCACCAGCGCCCGCCACGCCCAGCCGGCCGCGGTCCGGACGCCCTGCGGAATGACGTCCGCGACGGCCTCGGCGGGCGGCTCGACGACCACCACCTGGGGTTCGACGATTCGGGGCGGCACCGCCGGGCGGCGGCGCGGGCGACGGAACAGAGTGAAGGCCACGCGCGCGTCCTTTCGTGGGGGTACCTCTCACCCTACTGTGGACGGTGCACCAATCCGGCCGGCCGTCGGCTCCGAACGAGGAGTGACGAAGGAGGCGCGATGCGCACCGACTACAACGCCGGATCCCGCTCGCAGGCAGCGGTCGCGGGCGCCCTCGCGGTGGTGACCGGACTCGCCTTCGGCCATCTCGCCGCCGGTGCCGTCGCTCCGAGTGCCTCCCCTGCGCTCGCCGTCGGCAGCCGGGCCATCGACCTGGCGCCGACGCCGGTGAAGGAGTGGGCGGTGGCCACGCTGGGCACCAACGACAAGCCCGTGCTGGTGGCCGGTGTGGTGCTGGTCACGATCGCGCTCGGCGTGCTGGTGGGCGTCCTGGCCGGACGGCGACGCTGGCTGATCTGGGCCGGTCCGGCCGTCCTCAGCCTGGTGGCGGCGGTGGCGGCCGCGGCCGCACCGGCCGCCGGCCAGCTGGCGGTGGTTCCGGCGCTGGTCACCTTCGCGGTGGGCACCGGCGTGCTCCGGTGGCTGCTGCCCCGACCGATCTCGGACGACGGCGGCGCCCCTCGGGCGCTGCCCCGGCGAGCCTTCCTGACCGGCAGCGCGGTGGCCGGGCTGTCCGGCGCGGCCGCACTGGTGGCCGGGCAGTGGCTGGCACACGGCAGCACCGCCCGCACCCAGGTCACGCTGCCGCGGCCCGGCACTCCGCTGGAGCCGTTGCCCGCGGGTCTCCAGGTCGACGGCCTGTCGTCCTGGGTGACCCCCAATCCGGATTTCTACCGGGTCGACGTCAACCTGCTGGTGCCGAGCGTGGACGTCGCCGGCTGGCGGCTCGGCATCGACGGCATGGTCGACCACCCCTTCAGCCTGAACTGGGAGGAACTGACCGCACTCCCGATCGTCGAACGGGACATCACGCTGAACTGTGTCAGCAACGAGGTCGGCGGGCCCTACATCGGCGGCGCCCGCTGGCAGGGCGTCCTGGTCCGCGACCTGCTGCGGCGGGCAGGCGTGCAGGCCGGTGCCGATCAGGTGCTCAGCCGCTCGGTGGACGGCTTCACCGTCAGCACCCCTGTGCAGGCCCTCACCGACGACCGAGGCGCGATGATCGCGATCGCGATGAACGGTCAACCCCTGCCCGCCGAGCACGGCTTCCCGGCCCGGCTGCTCACCCCCGGCCTGTACGGCTACGTGGGCGCCACCAAGTGGCTCACCCAGCTCACCCTCACCACCTATGCCCAGCACCCCGCCTACTGGACGGTGCGGGGATGGTCCGAGCACGGCCCGGTGAAGCCGTCCAGCCGGATCGAGGTGCCGAAGCCGTTCGCGCGTCCCCGCGCCGGGGAGGTCACGGTGGCCGGCACGGCCTGGGCGCAGAACATCGGCGTGGCGTCCGTCCAGGTGAGGGTGGACGGCGGACCGTGGCGCGATGCCACCATCGGCCCGGACGCCGGGATCCAGTTCTGGCGGCAGTGGAGGTACACCTGGAACGCGACCGCCGGTGAGCACCGCCTGGAATGCCGGGTGATCGATGACCGCGAGCAGCCGCAGGCGGAAGTCCGGGCCGACCCCTTCCCGGACGGCTCCAGCGGCCTGCACAGCATCGTGCTCACCGTCGACTGAGATCGTGCTCACCGGCGATTGAGCACGCCGGCGGAGTCCGGCCATGAGGTTCGTCCCGCCGAGATTCGCCCCGTTGAGCGTGCCGGCGCTCCCATCCGCCGAAGTGCCGTCGAAATGCGGCCGATCGACCAATCCGTCGCGCCGTCGGCTCCGAATACAGGGCGTAAGCGAGGTTTCCCCACCACGCCGGGACTCACCCGGCAGAAGGAGTCACATCATGCGCACCTCGATCGCCGTCGCCGCCGTCGGCACCGCCCTGCTGATCCCGCTCGCCGCCTGCAGCCAGCCCTCCGCGACGCCCAGTTCGTCGGCGCCGATGACCAGCTCGTCCAGCATGCCGATGACATCGTCGTCGCCGATGGCCTCATCAGGGGCGATGGCCCAGTTCGGACCCGCCTGCGCGTCCGTGCCGAGCACCGGCGACGGTTCGTTCGAGGGCATGGCCAAGGATCCGGTGGCGACCGCCGCCAGTCACAATCCCGCACTGTCGACCCTGGTCAGCGCCGTGAAGGCGGCCGGCCTGGTGGACACCCTGAACACGGCCAGCGACCTCACCGTGTTCGCGCCCACCAATGACGCCTTCGCCAAGCTGCCCAAGAAGGACCTGGACGCCGTCCTGAAGGACAAGAAGAAGCTGACCGCGATCCTGACCAACCACGTGGTGGCCGGACGACTGAGCCCGGACGAACTGGCCGGCACCCACGAGACGCTGGCCAAGACGACGCTCACCGTGACCGGCTCGGGCGAGAGCTTCAAGGTGGGCGAGGCCAGTGTCGTCTGCGGCAATGTGCAGACCGCGAATGCCACGGTCTACATCATCGACAGCGTCCTCCTGCCGAAGATGTGACCCGTCCGTGACCACGGGGGAGGTCACGAAAGGAGGGAGCGGGCGTGGTGTCTCACCGATCCGGGTGAGACGCCACGCCCGTTCAAAGCCGGCGTGCGCCGTCCCAGCGACGATAATGACCAGGTGGCAGAGGAGGTGGGCGCCGTCGCAGCGACCCGAGCCGATCCGGTCGCGGAGGCGTTGACCGCCTGCGCCGCCGGCGATCGGGCCGCGGTCGCGCGGCTCTACGACCTCACCGCGGCCAAGGTGTACGGCCTGATCCTCCGCGTGGTGCGCAACCCGGCCCAGGCCGAGGAGGTCACCCAGGAGGTGTTCGTCGAGGCCTGGCAGCACAGTGGCGGCTTCCGTCCCGGGCGTGGCAGCGGCCAGGCCTGGCTGTTGACGATCGCTCACCGGCGTGCGGTCGATCGGGTACGGTCGGCGCAGGCGGCGTCCACCCGCGACACCCACTACGGGTTGGAGGACCTGGCGTCCGCGCCACCCGACCCGGCCGAGCAGGCGGTGGCCACCTTGGAGGCGCACCGGCTCCATCGGGCCCTGGGCGGCCTGACCGACCTGCAGCGCCGGGCGATCGAGCTCGCCTACCTCGGTGGGCACACCCAGGCCGAGGTGGCCGACGCCCTGAATGTGCCGCTGGGTACGGTGAAGACCCGGATCAGAGACGGCCTGATCCGGCTGAAGTCGGCGTTGGGGGGTGAGTGACGTGCGCGACGACGATCACGACCTGCTCGCGGCCTACGCGATGGACGCCCTGGACCAGGACGAGCGCGAGGCCTTCGAGACCCACCTGGACGCCTGCCCGCGCTGCCTGGCCGAGCTGGTCGGCCTGCGCGAGGCGTTGGCCGAGTTGGCCGGCCAGGTGAGCACCGAGCCGCCGGCGGCGCTGCGCGGCGCCGTCCTGGACGCGGTCGCCGCGAGCGGACCTCCGGCCGCGGTCGAGCCCGCCGCGGCGTCCGGACCCGGCCGGATCGACGAGCCGCCCCGCACGGACGCCCCGGGTGGCCCGGTCGCCGCGCGGCGCGGCCGGTGGCCCCTGCTGGTGGCCGCAGCGGTCGCGGTGCTGGCGCTGATCGGGGTCACCGTCTGGCAACCGTGGAATCCGCGGCCGACGGCCGTCACCGCCGCCGACGTGCTCGCCGCGGCGGACGCCGTCCGCGCCACCGGGACGGCGGGCGGCGGCCAGATCACCCTGGTGCGGTCCAACACGCTCGGCCGCGCCGTGCTGATCACCCGGGACATGCCCTCGGCACCCGCCGGCAAGGTGCATCAGGCCTGGCTGCAGCACCCCGGCGGAGCGATGACCTCGGCCGGCGTGATGGCACCCGACGCCGACCAGACCATGCTCCTCGACGGTGACGCCCGGGGCGTGACCGGGGCCGGGATCAGCGTGGAGCCCGCCGGCGGCTCGGCCCACCCCGGCGACGTGATCGCGCTGATCCTCCTCTGACCCCGCCGCCCAGGGGCGGCCCATGCCTCCCCCGCCGGGCTCGCGAGGCATCCGACCGAACACCGCTCACCAGGGCGAACCCTGGTGGAGGCGGCACTAGGTTGTCCCAGGGGGCACCGCTGACATCGGTCCCGGAGGCTCGACACGAGGAGGCGCCGTGAGGTTCGCGCTGCGCACGCCGCTGCCGCGCACCGTGGTGATGCTGGCGGTCTCGGCGTTCTTCGTGGCCGTCGGTTTCGGGGTGATGATCCCGGTGCTGCCGATCTTCGCCGCCTCGTTCGGGGTGTCCAACTTCCTGATCGGCCTGGTGGTGTCGGCCTTCGCCGGCATGCGGCTGGCGATCAGCCCGTTCTGCCGCCGGATCTCGGACCGGATCGGCCACCGCCGCACGATCGGCATCGGCATGTGGATCGTCGGGGGGTCGTCGGCCCTGTGCGGCATCTCGGGCAGCTATCCCGAGTTGCTGCTGTGGCGGGCCGTCGGCGGCCTCGGCTCGGCGATGTTCACCATCTCGGCGACCGCGCTGCTGCTGGCCAGCGTCGGGCCGGAGCTGCGTGGACGGGCCAGCGGGTTGTACCAGGGCGGTTTCCTGCTCGGCGGCATGACCGGTCCGGCGATCGGCGGACTGCTGGCCGGGGTGTCGCTGACCGCGCCGTTCTTCTTCTACGCGGGCACCCTGGTGATCTCCGGCACGATCGCCTTCACCCAGTTGCACGACCCCCCGGGGATGGCCGAGGCGTCCGCCGTCGCGCCCACGCGCTCGCTGCGCGCGGTGCTCGCGGACAGCCGCTTCCGGGCGGCCTGCCTGATGAGCTTCGGGCAGGGCTGGCAGAGCTTCGGCGTCCGCTCGGCGCTGGTGCCCATCCTGGTGGTCTCCGCGCTGGGGGCCGAGCCGTCGTGGGCGGGCATCGCCTTCGCCATCGCGGCGGTCGCCCAGACCGCGGCGCTGCCGGCCGCCGGACGCGCGACCGACCTGATCGGACGCCGTCCGGTGATGATCGTCGGCGGCCTGCTGGCTGCGGGGTCCACGCTGGCCACCCCGTTCGCGGCCAACCTGCAGGTGCTGATCGTGCTGCTGTGCGTGTACGGAGTGGGTTCCGCCGCGCTCGGCACCGCGCCCACCGCCGCGCTGGGCGACGCCACGAAGGGAGCGGGCAGCCAGCCGGTGGCGATCTACTCGATGGTCGGCGACATCGGCGCCATCCTCGGCCCGCTGGCCGCCGGCGTCCTGGCCGATCACTGGGGCATGGGCGCGGCGTTCGGCTCAGGGACGGCCATCCTGCTGGCCGGTACGGTGGCGGCGGCGATGATCCCCGCCCGGCTCGACAGGAGGAACAGTGAACCCGAAACCGCTGGCTGATCTGGTCGCCCCCGACTGGGCGGAGGCCCTGCGGCCGGTGGCCGCGCGGATCGCCGCCATGGGCGACTTCCTGCGCACCGAACTCGCCGAGGGACGCGGCTACTTCCCCAGCGGCGCGAACGTGCTGCGGGCGTTCAGCCGGCCGCTGGCCGGCGTCCGGGTGCTGATCGTCGGCCAGGATCCGTACCCGACCCCCGGGCATGCCGTCGGCCTGTCGTTCTCGGTGGCCCCGGACGTCCGCCCGCTGCCCCGGTCGCTGGCCAACATCTACACCGAGCTGTCCAGCGACCTCGGCCTTCCGCCTGCCGTGCACGGCGACCTGTCGGCCTGGTTCGACCAGGGGGTGCTGCTGCTCAACCGGGTGCTGACCGTCCGCCCGGGAGCCCCCGGATCGCATCGCGGCAAGGGCTGGGAGGAGGTCACCCAGTGCGCGATCGAGGCCCTCGCCGCTCGCGGCGGACCACTGGTCGCGATCCTGTGGGGCCGGGACGCCCAGAACCTGCAGCCCCTGCTCGGCGGCGTCCCGGTGATCGCCTCGCCGCACCCCTCGCCGTTGTCCGCCCGCTCCGGGTTCTTCGGCTCGCGCCCGTTCAGCCGCGCCAACGCGGCCCTGGCCGCCCAGGGTGCACCCCCGATCGACTGGGAACTGCCGGCGTCGAGCTGACCGGGGACGGCCGGGGGTCTGGAGAGCCGGGGACGGTTCCTTTCCCGTTCAGGGGACTGTTCCTTTCCCGTTCAGGGGACGGTTCCTTTCCCGTTCAGGGGACGGTTCCTTTCCCGTTCAGGGGACGGTTCCTTTTCGGTTCAGGGGACGGTTCCTTTCCCGTTCAAGGGACGGTTCGACTCCCTGCGGCCCCGTTCGCCGCACCCCTCCAGGGCACCGATGACAGGCACGGCACTCGGCACCCGCGCGACCGGGTTCACCGCGACCATCCAGGGCGCCGATCCTGCTGTCGGGGGCGAGCCAACGAGCTGAACCGGAAAGGAACCGTCCCCAAACCCTCAACCGGACGCCTGGCGGGTTCGGGCTCCGATGTGTCACGGTGGGTGCGCCCTCACCCCCGGAGTCACCGATGCCCACATCACGCCGCAAAACACTCGCCGCCCTGGCCCTGCTCTGCGGGCTCGGCCTGCTCGCCACACCGACCACGACGCACGCGCTGCCGACGGCGACCAGCGACCCCGCCCTGGCCAGCAAGCTCGCCGGGGTGCTCAAGGACTCCCGGGTCACCAAGGCGACGGTCGGTGTCGTGGTCGCCGATTCGGCCTCCGGCGGCGAGCTGTACACCAAGGCGGCCACCACCGCGCTGAAGCCCGCGTCCAACATGAAACTGCTGACCGCGGCGGCCGCCCTCGACGTGCTCGGGCCCGACAGCCGATTCAGCACCGAGGTCTACGCTCCCGCCAAACCCACCAGCAGCGGCACCGTGAGCCGGCTCCATCTGCGCGGCAACGGTGACCCGACGCTGCGCGAGGCCGACCTCAAATCGCTGGCCGAGCAGGTCAAGGCCGCCGGCGTCCGCCGCGTCACCGGCGCGGTGGTCGGCGACGGCGGCTTCTTCGACAACGACAAGTACAACGACCACTGGGACGCCAGGGACTACAACAACGCCTACGCCGCCCAGATCTCCGGGCTCACCCTGTCGCCGTCGTCGGCGCTGCGGGTGGGCACGCTCAACGTCACCTACAAGCCGGGCTCGAAGGCCGGCAAGAAGGCGGTGCTGGCCCTCGTCCCGGCGCTGGCGGGCGGGTACGTGAAGCTGGTCAACAAGGTCACCACCAAGAAGGCGGGCAGCGGCGCCGCGGTCAGCATCCGCCGCTCGAACGGCAACACGATCACCGTTTCGGGCCGGGTGGCGCTCAAGCGGGCCACCGCCACCAAGGTGATCACCATCAGCAACCCCACCGGCTACACCGCGCACGTCTTCACCAGGATGCTGCGCGCGGTCGGGGTCGCCGTGGACGGCGCCGCCACCACCGGTGCCATGCCGAAGACCAGGGTGCGCCTGGCGTCCGACACCTCGGTGCCGGTCAGCGCGATCGTCCTGCTGCTGATGAAACCCTCCAACAACGGCATGACCGAGCACCTGATCAAGACCCTCGGCCGCGCCGGCGACAAGGCGGGCACCTGGAAGGCCGGCTCGGCCCGCGTCCTGAAGTGGCTGAAGACCACGCAGAGCGTGCCGTCGAGCGTGAAGATCGTGGACGGCTCGGGGCTGGCCCACGCCAACCGGCTGACCGCCCGCGTCGTCCTCCGGGTGCTGCAGTACGCCCGCACCCGGGACTGGTTCACCACCTTCTACGACGCGCTGCCGATCGCCGGCAACGCCGACCCGGCGATCGGCGGGACTCTCGCCGAGCGGATGGTGAAGACCGCCGCGCAGAACAACCTGCGGGCAAAGACCGGCACCCTGACCGGGGTCACCGCGCTGAGCGGCTACGTCGCCGACAAGAACGGACGGCTGTACACGTTCTCGATGCTGGGCAGCTACCGGAGCACCACCCCGAGGCCCGTGTTCGACAAGGTCGGGGCGACCCTGGCCGGCTGGTCCGGCTGAGGAATGCCGGCTGGGCCCCAACGGTTGCACCTGCCAGGAGGCCACAACATGCTGTTCACCAAACCGACCATGGTCGATCCGCGCGTCGCCCTGCGCGGACGCGAGACGCCCGTGCTGCGTCACCCGTTCTTCCACCGGGTCTTCGGGCATCGGATCGACCGGGTGCCCGAGGGCGCCGAGGTCGCAGTGCTCGGGCTGGGCTGCTTCTGGGGCGCCGAGAAGCTGTTCTGGAACACCCCCGGCGTGCTCAACACCGCGGCCGGCTACGCCGGCGGCTACACCCCCAACCCGACCTACGAGGAGGCCTGCTCGGGACGCACCGGGCACACCGAGGCCGTCCGCGTCGTCTACGACCCGGCCAGGCTCAGCTACGAGGACGTCCTGCGGATCTTCTTCGAGAACCACGACCCGACCCAGGGCTTCCGCCAGGGCAACGATCGCGGCACCCAGTACCGCTCGGCGATCTTCCCCCAGGACGCCGACCAGGCACGACGCGCCGAGGCCGTCCGGGACGCCTTCGCGCCGGAGTTCGCAGCCGCCGGGTTCGGACCGATCACCACCGAGATCACGCCCACGGACACCTTCTACTACGCCGAGGACTACCACCAGCAGTACCTGGACGCCAACCCGAACGGCTACTGCCCCGTGCACGCCACCGGAGTCACCTGCAACCCCGGCAGCCGGGCCGGCTGACACTGCCCGCCGCGAGAGGTTCGCACTATTGTGACCGCATGATCGACGCCGACCTCGCGGGCCGCCTGAAGTCGGCGGGCCTGGCCTGGCGGCCCAGCAGCGGCGACCGGTTCACGATTCCCGGCGGCGAACTGGCCGACGACGTGTTCGTGATCGCCGAGATGGTCATCCAGGTGCAGGACGTCCCGGGCGGGTCGAGCATCTTCAAGTTCAACGGCACCACCGAGTGGGCGCTGGACTCGATCGACCAGACCCGGGTGCTCTGGCTGCCCCGCGAGGACCAGCTCCGGGTCGTCCTCGGCGACCGCTTCGAGAGCCTGGCGGCGGTACCCGGCGGCTGTGCGGTCACCCTGACCGACAGCAGCCGGCACCTGGACATCGACGCCGAGCGCGCCTACGCCCGCGCCGTGCTGCATCTCCTCGGCGAACCGTGACCGTCGTCGTACCGCATCGTTTCCGCGGACCGAACACCTCCGGCAACGGCGGCTACAGCGCCGGTGCGGTGGCCGCCGCGCTGGGCCGTCCGCTGGGCCCCGCCGAGGTCACCCTGAAACTCCCGCCGCCGCTCGACGTCGAGTTCCCGGTGGTCGCCGACTCCGACGGCGTCCGGGTGGAGTACCGGGACGCCGTGGTCGCGGTGGCGCGCCCGGCGTCCGTCGACCTGCAGGTTCCCGACCCGGTCGGGTTCGCGGCGGCCGAGCGGGCCAGCCGCGACTGCCCGTGGCTGGTCGACCACCCGTACCCGCAGTGCTTCGTCTGCGGCACCGATCGTCCGGACGGCCTGCGGATCTTCCCCGGACCGGTGGCCGGACGCCGGGTGGCGGCGGCGCCCTGGGTGCCGGACGCCACGGTCTGCTCCGGCGACGGCACGGTGCTGCCGGCGGTCGTCTGGGCGAGCGTGGACTGCCCCTCCCTGTTCGGCTACGGCTGCTTCGCCGAGTGGCCCGCGCTGATGCTGCTCGGCCGGTTCGCCGCGCGGATCCACCGCCTGCCCCGGCACGGTGAGCCGTGTGTTGCGATGGGCTGGGCGCTGGGTCACGAGGGTCGCAAGTACGACACGGCGGCGGCCCTGCACAGCGCGGACGGCGAACTGCTGGCCGCCAGCCGGGCCCGGTGGATCACCCTGAAACCGGCACCGGTGACCGGCTGACCGTGCCACCGCCTCGACCGGGACCTGCGCGCCGCGGCGACTAGGGTTGCCGCATGACTTCGGACGCGACCCGGACCAGGCCCGCCTGGCAGAGCCAGTCGGTGATCGATCACTTCCTCGACGAGGCCGAGGTGTGGGCCGTGGTCGGCCTCTCCGGGGATCCGGACCGGACCGCCTACAGCATCGCCCGGCTGTTGCACGACAGCGGCAAGCGGATCGTGCCGATCCATCCGGCCGCGCCCACGGTGTTCGGCCAGCAGGGCTATCGGACGCTGGCCGAGGTGCCGTTCCCCATCGATGTCGTCGACGTCTTCCGCCGCTCCGAGGCGGCCGGGCAGTTCGTCGACGAGGCGATCGCCGTCGGTGCCGGCGGGGTGTGGTTCCAGCTCGGCGTGATAGACCGGGACGCGTTCGCCCGCGCCGAAGCCGCCGGGCTGCCGATGGTGATGGACACCTGCCCCGCCATCGAGTGGCGTCGACGTCGCTGAGCTGCGCAGGACGAGACGTCGGCGGACGCCGTCCGGACCCGCTACCGGAGATTCGCCGAGCTGGAGGGCGACCTTCAGCACTGCCCACGGACGCCTCACCGGCCTCCGACCAGCACCCGCTCCGGCTCGGACGCCACGGCGCGCGGAACCTCGGCGGCGCCGAAGACGAACCGGCGCTGCACCTGGTAGCCGGCCAGGAACAGGCTGGGCTCGACCAGCAGCTTCGCCATCAGCAGCGGCAGGCCCAGGCCGGTGAGCGCGGCCAGCAGCGCGAAGTTCGCCAGCAGCAGCACGCCGACCAGCAGGTAGTACCGCAGCAGCGTGCCGCGGAGCGTCCGCCGGGACGCGAACACGACCCGTCGGTTGGTCAGGAAGTTGACCGCCGAGCTCACCCCACGGGCCGCCACCACGGCGGCCAGCAGGCTGCCGCTCAAAGCGTTGACCGCCAGCAGCACCACCAGGTCCACCAGGAACGCCGCCAGCGAGGACGCCGAGAAGGCCAGCAGCGGCAGGTAGACCCGCACCGAATCGACCAGCGGCCGGAAGTGCGACGACGCGTTGCCGGCCAGGTAGACCGTCTCGATCGGCAGCTCCTCGACCGTCCATCCGGCCGAGCGGGCCCGCAGCAGCAGGTTCAGCTCGTACTCGAACCGCTCGCCGGCCACGCCGCCCAGCCATGCCAGTGCGGCGGCCGGGTAGCCGCGAAGACCGGTCTGGGTGTCGCTCACCGCGATCCCGGTGACCGCCCGGAACACCCACCGGGTGACCAGGTTGCCGATCCGGCTGCGAGCCGGCACCCGCCCGCTGAAGGCTCGGACGCCGAGCACCATCGCGCCGGGACGCACCGCACGGCCCACCCGCAGGATGTCCCGCACCCGATGCTGGCCGTCGGAGTCTGCGCACACCACGTCCTGCCCAGGGTAATGGGCGGCGATGTGGGCGAAGCCGTGCTTCAGCGCGGCTCCCTTGCCGCGGTTGGTGGCGAAGCCGATCACGTCCGCGCCCAGCACGGCGGCGTCCGAGAACAACGGTGCGTAGGCGGGTCCGCTGCCGTCGTCGACCACCACCACCTCCAGCTCGGGCGCGACCGCGGCGAGCTCGCGCAGCAGCTGGAGCAGCCGGGCGTCCGGCTCGTAGGCGGGAATCAGCAGCACCATCGCTCAGCCGGCCACGTAGAGGATGTCGGAGGTGCCGCGTTCCTTGCCGCGGCCCAGCGGGTTGTTGACCAGCGCGTCGTTGAAGACCATCGTCGACGAGCCGCCGCCGTCCAGGTTGTAGGCGAGGCGGGCGCCCCGGTCCACGAACAGCTGGGCGAACTCGGGCAGGGTGACCCCGCGGCTGTAGCCGCTGCTGCGGCCGTCGACCACGATCCACAGGAAGTGACCGGGCTCGATCATCCCGATCCCGGTCCTCGGTTGCGTCCCCTGGATCGAGTGGTTGCCGAAGTTGGTGTCGATCTCGACCGAGTCGATGCCGGCGACCACCCGGCCGTCCGCCACCATCCCCGGCCCGAACGAGAGGGTGTGGAAGACCCCGCCGTCGATCAGCGCGGCCGCGGTGGTCGCCGTCTCGTCGTAGAGGGACGCCGATCCGTCCCGGTACAGCGCGAGCCCCTGCCGGGCCCCCTTGTCCCGGTAGGCGACGCCGTTGCGGACGACGATGCCGGTCTCGCGGAACCCGTAGTAGTCGCCGTTGATCGCGAGCACCGCGTTCTTGGCGGCGGCGATCGAGGACGGGTAGTCGATGATGTTGGTGCCGAAGGAGTCCTTGGCGAAGGCCGACCGGACCATCGTGGCGTCGCCGGCGGTGATGTCGGCTACGACGTAGCTGACCGTGTCCGACCCGGTGCCCGTGGTGACCTTCTCGATGGTCAGCGCGGTGCTGGCGCTGGTGTAGCTGTCCGCGGTCGAGGTGCCCTGCGTCGCGACTCCGCCGGTGTCGGCCACGGTGCCCTCGACGTGCTCGAAGACGTACCGGTTGAGGGCCCAGCCGGTCGCGCCGCCCAGGCCGGCCACCCCGACCGCGCCGCCCAGCAAGAGGCGGCGGGACACCCGCCGGGCCAGTACCGAATCGCTCATGGATCCGTTGTACGAAGCCGGTCTGTGGGACGTCTGTGACGATGCTGCGCCGAGCCTGGGCCTTCGGCCGGGCTGCCGAGCCATGGGCGCCGGAGCGCGAGCGCGTAGGGTTGGCGACATGTGCCGCAACATTCGTCCGCTCAACAACTTCGAACCGCCGGCCTCCAGCGACGAGGTGCGCGCGGCAGCGCTGCAGTTCGTCCGCAAGGTCGCCGGGACGACCAAGCCGTCGAAGGCGAACGAGCAGTACTTCAACGAGGCGGTCGAGGAGATCGCCCACATCACCCAGCATCTGCTGGACCACCTGACCACCTCGGCCCCGCCGAAGAACCGCGAGCATGAGGCCGCCAAGGCCCGTGCCCGCTCGGCGACCCGCTACGCCAGCTGACCCGACGTCGCGGACGCCTCGGCTCAGGCCGCCGGGTGTAGGGGCTCCCGATCGGGGAGCGCAGCGGCAACCGACGGCCGTCCCGGGCTGTTGTTCCCGCCCGGCGGTGCACACGGCCTGCGACCGCCTACCGCGCCGCCCCTCGATGCACCGAGGGCGGCGCTTTCCGCCCGGCCGTGCATCTGCTGGGCCTGCGACGGCCTACCGCACCGCCGTTCACACGCACCGCGGGCGGCGCCGGATCACCGACGCCGCCCGCGAGTACGGTTTCTCAGCTCGCCTCGGCGATCCGATCGAGCGCGCTCTCCCAGTGCTGCGTGATGGCGTCGATGTCCCAGCCGCCCGGAATGTGCTCGTGGCGGATCTCGACCACCGTGGATTCCGCCGACTGCTGCACCAGGTGCAGGTCGACCAGGGACTTGGGGGCGTCGGAATCGGCGTGCCAACTGAAGCGGATCTGCTCCAGCGGGTGGTAGCTGCGGACCACCCCGTAGGTACCGTCGGCGGACCGCCAACTGTCGCCCTTGTCGCCCAGCAGGCCGCCCTCACCCAGGAGTGCCTCGGCTCCGGCGGGCGTGGCCAACAGGCGCCACACTTCCTTGACTGGTTGGGACACCGACCGCTGCACGACCACGGTGGTGTCCTGGGACTCCTCGAGCGAGTCGCTCGCACTCTGATCTGACATTGAAACCTCGATCCGATCGGTCCGAACCCGGTCGACGGCGACCGGTACGCACACCATACCCCCGGCCACAGACACGCGCCCGGCGTGTCGTTGCACAGCCTCGGGAGGCTCAGCGGATACAAAGGAAACGCGACCGGACCGCGTATGAGGTGGTCCGGTCGAGTCACCTCCGGGCGGCGACCGCCGGCTCGCCGGGAACGTCCGATCCCGCTCTTCCGGATCGCGACGATGGTCCGCCCGGCCCCCCGGCCGCGTGACGCGTGGGACAGCTGGGACGAACAAACACCCTAGTGACAGCCGATACGCTGCCTCGCCTTCAGGTTGCTGAGAAGGAGCGACGAGTTCGCCGGGAGGCCTTGCGCGCGCCGTCCCCACGGAGTAGAAATGCACCTACGCCGAACCCGACGCACCAGAGGTCGCAAGACCCGACGGAGCGTCACCAGCGATTCGGCCCACGGTGGGAGATCGAGGTCCACTGCTCTCGGAGCGATCCGCGAGCGTTCCGCAAGACGGGCGGACAGACCAGCGAACCGACCGGAGTTCGGGAGTCGTCTTCCCCGAACGAACAGGGGCGGACCAACTCATACTTGGTCCGCCCCGCCTTACGTTGCGGCACCAGTGTCCTCCGGTGCCGCCACCGTCGCCGGCCGCAACCGCGGGCTGGGACGATAGGACGACACCGACGGCTCACCGGCCAGCCAGAACCGCCACGGACGCCGGGCGGCCACCGACACCCCCACGCGCGGCCCGGTCATGACCGGGCCGGTCGGCTCCAGCCCCGGCAGCAGTTCGAGACCGGGCTCGCCGAAGCGGCGTCCGGAGTCGTCCAGGGTGAGCGCCAGCGCCTGACCCAGGCAGCCCGGCCCGCGCGCCAACCGGACGTCGGGCACGCCGGGCCGGCGGGCGCGGGCGACGTCCAGCCCGTCGATCACCTCACCGGCCCGCAGCAGCACCGCCGAACCGCTGCCGGAGGGCCCGCAGACGACGTTGGCGCAGATGTGGATGCCGTAGGACCGGTAGCAGTACAGCGTCCCGGGCGCCTCGAACAGATGCCGGGTGTGCGGACGCCAGCCGCGGTAGGCGTGCGCCGCCGGGTCGGCGGCGCCGTGGTACGCCTCCACCTCGGTGATCCGCAGCGTGACCGCACCGACCCGGAGCCGGGCGCCGAGCAACTCGGGGGCGACGGCCAGCGCGTCGCGGGTCAGGTCCATGGCGCCAGTCTGCCCGGCATGGCGGTAGTCTCGCGGAGTGCGCACCCCAGCCCTGGCCGCGGTGGTCGCCGCGTTCAGCCTGCTCGGCGGCTGCACCCAGCCCGCGCCGACGCCCACGCCCAGCCCCAGCCCGACCGCGGTCAGCCTCGACCTGACCGCTCCCGGGCAGGCGCGCGCCATGGTCCGCCGGCTGATCGCGAAGGCCGGGACGCCCCAGCTGATCCAGGTGGAGATCACCAAGGAGTGGGCGGCGATCACGGTGATCAAGGACGATCTGGCCGAGACCTGGGCGTGGCGCGACAACGCCGTCCGGCAGGTCGACAGCGATGTCGCCTACGTGGGTCAGACGGTCTTCTCGATCGACGACTTCAACATCAACGACGTCGGCGGACTGTTCCGCGCCGCGTCCGGGATCTCCGGCTCGCAGAGCGATCAGGAACTGCAGATCGTGGACTCCTCGGCCGGCAAGATCTTCATGAGCGTGTCGACGGTGCCCGAGTCGCGCACGGTCTTCTTCTATCCCGACGGCGCGCTGCTGCCCACCCTGGACTTCACCACCGAGGGCGGCATCAGGCAGGGGCTCGAGGACGTCGTCGGCACCCGCACGACCGCGGTGGCGATCGGGGTGCAGTCCAACCTGGGCGCCTGGCTGGACTTCCCGGGAAGCACGACCACGACCATCCGGCGGCTGCGCACGTCGAGCGTCCCGGTGACCATCAACGAACGCTCGCAGCGACCCGACCTGACCCCGTTCCCGGTCGCCCGGGTGCGCGCGACCGCCGTCTGGCGGGTGCTCGCCGACGCCCGGGCCAAGGGCAGCTTCGCCGCCGGGACGCGCTGGCAGGTCACCGTGGACGATCGGGCGCGGACCGGCGTCCCCCGGATGTACTTCACCATCGGTACCAGCTCGGTGACCACCGATCTGGACGGTCGCGAACTGGCGCCCTGAGCGCCGGTAGACCCCTCCCTAACTAGTTCTGCCCTCCCACATGTGGGAGGGCAGAACTAGTTAGGGAGGGGTTTGCGGACGGGTCGGTCAGGCGGCGAAGGTGTCGCACTGGCGCGGGTCGCCGGAGCTGAATCCCGTGGTCAGCCACTTCTGCCGTTGCGCCGCCGACCCATGCGTCCAGGACTCCCGATCGACCCGACCGGTCGCCTGTTCCTGGATCCGGTCGTCGCCCACCGAGCGGGCGGCGTCCGCGGCCCGGGCCACGTCGTCGGCGCTGATCGCGGCGATCGGCGAGCGGACGTCCTTGGCCGCGTTCGCCAGCCACACGCCGGCGTAGCAATCAGCCTGCAGTTCCAGCTTCACCTGAGGCGAGTCGGGCCCGGTCTGGTTGCCGGCGCGCTGCACCCGGTCCAGGACGCCGGTCAGGTTGGAGATGTGGTGACCGTACTCGTGGGCGATCACGTAGGCCTCGGCGGCGTCCCCGCCCTTGGCGCCGAGCTGCCTGGTGAGCTGGTCGAAGAAGCCGGTGTCGAGGTAGACGATCCGGTCGACCGGGCAGTAGAACGGCCCGACCGCGGATGTCGCGGTGCCGCACGCGGTGCTCACCTGGCCGGTGAAGATGTGGGTCTTGGTCGGCTCGTAGCCGCTCATCGACTTCGCCCAGTAGCCCTGGATCGAGTTCGTGTACGCGACGAACCGGCAGTCCCGGTTGCGTTCGACGTCGGCGCCGGATCTGCACTCGGCGTAGCTGTCGGTGGTCTGCTGGGGGCCGGCCTCGGTGCCACCGAGCAGCGCGCTCGGGTCGAAGCCCAGGAAGACCGCCAGCAGCACGATCACCAGCCCGCCGACGCCGCCCACGGCCAGCTTGCCGCCGGCTCCGGAACTGCTGGTCACCTGCGAACTGTCGAGGTTCGCCGAATCCCGGTACTGCACCGCTCTGCTCCTTCGCCCCAGGTTGTGGGTTGGAGTGTACGTGCGCGGGGCCCGGACGCCCCAGCCCCGGGATCGGGGTGCCGGGGAGTCGGCTTGGTCAGCCCACAGGCCTCGGTCATCATGGGCAGATGCAGATCGTCGGTGTCGTGGTGGCGGGAGGGTCGAGTGTCTTCACCCGCCCGCTGGCGCACGGGACGGATCCGCACCGGCTGGCCTGGGAACTCGGCTATCGCATCGTCCGCCCACTGTCGGCGACCGGCCAGGGCGACGACCTCACCGTCACCGTGCAGGTGTCCGCGCACGGCCGGAGAGTCTCCGAACGCGGTCCGCAGCGGCGCCGCGCGCTCGACCCGGGCCTGAGCGAGCACGAGATCGGCGAGCCGATCGTGCGCCAGCGGCTCGCCGCCTACGCGATCGTGCTGAGCAACCGTGGGTTGCTGGCCACCGAGTTCTCCGAGCGGACGGCCGTGCCGCACTCGTGGGGCCTGCCGGGCGGCGGCATCGACGCCGGCGAGAACCCGAGCCAGACGGTGATTAGGGAGGCGGTCGAGGAGACCGCCCAGCAGATCGAGATCTCCCAGCTCCTGGACATCCAGACCGACCACTGGATCGGGCGCTCCCCCAGCGGCATCGTGGAGGACTTCCACGCCGTCCGGATCATCTACGCGGCGACCTGTCCCGAGCCGACCGACCCGGTCGTCCAGGACATCGGCGGGACGACGGCGTCCGCGCGGTGGGTGCCCCTGCAGCAGTGGCACCGGCTGCATTGGGCGGCCGGCTCGCGCGCGCTGCTGGAGCGGCATCTGGCCACCCTCTCGGCCCGGTTCGGCTACCGCCGGCGCAGCGCCGGCTGAACTCGCGTCGATCCCCCCCGGATACGCGACAACGCCGCCGGGCGGGCCGGCGGCGTTGTGGCTGAGGTTAGTTGTGGCTGAGGTCAGTTGGAGCGGAAGTACGACAGCAGCCGCAGCATCTCGATGTAGAGCCAGACCATCGTGACGGTGAGGCCGAACGCGCCCCGCCACGACTCGGACGCCGGCGCACCCATCGCGATGCCCTGCTCGATGTAGTCGAAGTCGAGGATCAGGTTGAACACCGCCAGGCTGACGCCGATCGCGGAGATCAGCAGCAGGAAGGCCAGGTTGCCGCCCGAGAACAGGAAGCCCATGCCGAACAGGGACAGGACGAAGTTGAGCATCAGCACGCCGGCGTAGGCGAGGGTGCCGATCATCACCATCTTGCGGAACTTGTTGGTGACCTTGATCCGGAAGAACTTGTACGCGGCGAGCGTGGCGCCCGCGGTGACCAGGGTGGCCATCACTGCGGCCGGAACGATGCCGCCCCACGCCGACTCGTAGACCTTGCTGATCGCGCCGATGAACACGCCTTCGATGGCGGCGTAGGCGAGGACGGCACCGGGGTTGATCACGCGCCGCGCGGCCACCACCATCACGGTGACGAAGCCGACGATCGCGCTCACGATCACCGCCGGGAACAGCATCGACGCGGGCATGAACATGAAGGTCAGCGCCGCGGTCAGCACGACGGCGCCCATGGTGATCGCCGACTTGGTGATGACATCGTCGATGGTCATCGTGCCCTGCGCGGACCGGGCGGGATCCTGCGGATACGGCTGGCCGGAATAGGGCTGGCCCGGCTGCTGGTAGCCGTACTGTCCCTGCGGCTGGCCGTACTGCTGGTTCGGGCTCGGCTGCTGTTGCGGGCTGAAAGCATCCGGCCTCGACAGAACGGGGTTGGAGCTGCGCATGTGAGTTTCTTTCTCCTCGTGGATGTTCGTCCATAGTAGGCAACGCATCCATCGTGCGGTTGCTTCCCGGCCCCGATAATCCCCTGATCGATCCGAAGCGACAGGAGGATCACAGGCCGGGCACGGATTCCGGGCGGCCGCCGAGACGGATTGCTACCCTCTCGCTGTGATTCAGCCTGTTGCCCACGGTGTGGCCAGCATCGCGGCCACGGACGCCGGATGAGCGCCGACGGCACCCGGTGGCGGCTCAGCAAGGAGGACATCCGGGCCCGGGTGGCGGACGTCAACGACGGCGTCCTCGCCGTCGCCGGCTTGGCCGAGGGCCTGTCGCTGGTGCTCGACACGCACTCGCTGGCGACCATCGTGACGGTGGCCGCCGTCGCCGGCGCGGTCTCCGTCGGCGGAGCCAACTACGCCGAGACGGCGGCCGAGCGGGAGGCGCAGCAGGAGCTGATCAGGGCCGAGCAGCACCTGCTCGAGCTGAGCCCCCAGGAGGAACTCGACGAGCTGGTCCAGCACTTCCTCGACAAGGGGGTCAGCGAGGAGACCGCGCGCCGGGTCGCCGAGGAGCTGAACGGGGCGGACGCGCTGACCGCACAGCTGGAGACCGAGTACGGGATCCGGGAGGTGCTCGCCGCGGGCGAACCGCTGAGGGAGGCGATCGCCTCGTCGCTGTCCTTCCTGGCCGGGGCGCTGGTCACGGTGATCATCGCCCTCGTCGTCCCGCAGGTGTGGGTGGAAGAGTACGTCCTGGTCGGCGTCGGACTGTCGCTCACCGTCACCGCGATCGTGCTCTCGAGGCTGGGCGGCACGCGGATCTGGGCGAGCGTGCTGCGCTCGCTGACCATCGGGGCCGGTGCGCTGGGCGCCAGCATCCTGGTGGGTTCGGTCATCGGCTGATCGGAGCGAAGCCCGGCGGCGGAGAGGGCCGGCCAGTACGCTCCGGCCATGATCTGGTCGCCGTTGCCCTCCCACCGCGAACTCGCCCGGGCCGGTCAGGAGTTGCGACGCCGAGTGCCGCGGAGCTCGCTCGGCGCGCTCGCCGACGGCCCGCGCGACCCGCTCGGGATCCTCGGCGAGCAGAACGCGACACGGCTGCCGGAGTTGGTCGGGCTGCGCACCGAGCGGATGGCGGCGAACGCGTTCGCCTTCTACCGCGGCACGGCCGCGCTGATGGCCGCCGATCTCGCCGGCGGCCCGCACACCGGGCTGCTGGTCGCCTCCTGCGGCGACGCGCACGTGTCCAACTTCGGCTTCTACGCATCGCGGATGCGCACCCTGATGTTCGACCTGAACGACTTCGACGAAGCGGCCTGGGCGCCCTGGGAGTGGGACCTGAAACGCCTGGTCGCCAGCGTGGTGATCGCGGCCCGCCACTCCGGCCGGTCTGACCGGGTCGCCGACAGGGCCACAACCCGGGCCGTGCTCACCTACCGGCGCGTCCTGGACGAAGCGGTGGCGCTGTCACCGACCCAGCGCTTCTTCTCCCACTTCGACGCCGAGGCCGGCATGGGCCGATTGACCGGTGATTCCCGGCGGGTGCTGCGGACGGCGATGCGATCGTCCCAGAAACGCACCGGCGAGCGGGCCGTCCGGCGGCTGACCACCAAGGACGCCGACGGCCGGATGCGGTTCATCGAGACGCCCCCGACTATGACCCGGGTGGACGCCTCCTACCAGGACCGCGTCCACGACTATCTCGAGCGCTGGCACGAGAGCGCGGCGCCCGACGTCCGTCTGGTGGTGCAGCACTACGACGTCGCCGACGTGGCCCGCCGGGTGGTCGGGGTGGGCAGCGTGGGCACCCGTTGCTCCCTGGTGCTGCTGCAGGACCGGGACGACCACGCGCTCATCCTGCAGTCGAAGGAAGCCAACCTGAGCGTGCTCGAACAGTACGGACGCATCGCCCAGCCCGAGCGGCTGAGCAGGATCATCGAGGCCGGCGGTCAGGGCGCGCGGGTGGTCGCGCTGCAGCGCATCCTCCAGGCGGTCTCGGACCCCTTCCTCGGTCACCTGCGGGCCAACGGTGCCGACCTGTACGTGCGGCAGTTCCACGACATGAAGGGCAGCATCGAGGTGGACGGCCTGGAGGACGGCCCCTTCGTCGAGTATGCGGAGGCCTGTGCGGCCGTCCTGGCGCGGGCGCACAGCAAGTCGCCGCAGGCGGCCGCGATCGTCGGGTACCTCGGGTCGGGAAGGGCGGTGGCCGAGGCGATCACCGCCTGGAGCCACGCCTACGCCGACCTCTCCGCGCAGGACCATCGGGAATTCGTCGCGGCGAGCCGCGCGGGCGCGGGCCGCCCGACCACGGGCCGAGCCTGACGCGTAGGCTGGCCGCGCCGCTCGGAACGAGGAGAACCCCATGGCGCAATGGCTCTACTTCATCCATCCCCCGCGGGAGGACTTCATCGGCACCATCACCCCGGACGAGGCCGCGATCATGGGCGAGCAGCATTCGCCCTACCTGTCCCAGTTGTTCGAGGCCGGCACGCTGATCCTCGCCGGTCCCACCTGGGGGCAGCCGATGAACGACGGGGTGGCGATCATCGAGGCCCCGGACGAGGAGTCCGCCCGGGCGATCATGGAGGCCGACCCGGCCATCACCTCGGGGCTGATGACCGGTGAGCTCCGGCAGATCCGGGTCGCTTTCCTGCGTGGGCAGGACTGACCAGACCGGTCGACGGCGGGCGGATCCGCTGGGCCGACGGGATGGGCGTGCTGCCCGGCGTCGACGACGGCTGCCGCAGTCGGGCTCGGGCAGCCGGGCGTCCGTTGGTGCCCCCGGCGGGGTTCGAACCCGCACTGGGGCGGGTTTAAGCCGCCTGCCTCTGCCGATTGGGCTACGGGGGCACGAGGTGATCGTAGTGCGCCGCCCGCCTCCGGCGACACGGCCGGGCTGGTGACCGGACGGCCGGTTTCAGCCGCCCAGCAGGCCGAGCGCGATGCCGTCCAGGATGTCGGACTCGCTGACGGTCAGGTCGACGCTCACCCGGCGTCCGACCCGGTCGGCGATCAGCGCGCCGGCACAGATCACGTCCGCCCGCTTGGGATGCATGGACGGCAGCTCGCGCACCTGCGCCACGGTCGAGGTGAGCAGTCGGTCGGTCAGCGCCGACAGGTCGCCGCGGGCGATGGTCGAGGCGTGCACCTTGGACCGGTCGTATTCGGGCAGCCGTTGGTTGACCGCCGACAGCGAGGTGGCCGTGCCGCCGACCCCGATCCAGGTGGCCACCTCGGCGAACGGCACGCCGGAGCCGTCGAGCAGCGAGTCGATGTAGTCGGACGCCTCGGCGACCTGGGCCGCCGTGGGCGGGTCGCCGGCCAGGAACCGCTCCCGGATCCGGACGCTGCCGATGTCGAGGGAGAGTCCGTGATCGATCCGGGGTGCCTCACCGCCGGTGCCGAGGACCAGTTCGGTGGAACCGCCGCCGATGTCCATCACCAGGGCCGGCGGCGCGACGTCGGGCAGCGCGGTCAGGGCACCGCGGAACGACAGCGCCGCCTCCTCGTCACCGCTGATGATCTCGGCGTCGACGCCCAGCCGATCGCGGGCACCGGCGAAGAACTCACCCCGGTTGGACGCGTCCCGCGCGGCCGAGGTGGCCACCAGCCGGATTCGCTCGGCGCCGAACTCGTCGATCACCTCGGCGTACTCGGCGAAGGCGACCAGCGTCCGCTCCAGCGCGTCGGGATGGAAGCGCCCGGTGGCGTCGACGCCCTGGCCCAGCCGGGTCAGGATCAGCCGGCGCTCCAGGTCGACCAGCCCGCCGTCCGGGGCGGCCTCGGCCACCAGCAGGCGCACCGAGTTCGTCCCGCAATCGATCGCCGCAACCCTCATCGCTCCCCCAGACACTCACCGAACGGAAACTCTCGCAACAACTCCACCGCCTCGTCGCCGAGCGGGTTGACGCCCGGCCCGGCCGCCAGCGCGTGGGCCACCAGGACGTGCAGGCACTTCACCCGGGTCGGCATGCCGCCGGCGCTGACCCGGTCGATCTCGGGCACCTCGCCCAGGGCGCGCCGGTCGGCCAGGTAGGCGTCGTGGGCGGCGGCGTAGCGGGCGGCCAGGTCGGCGTCCTCGCCCAGCCGTCGGGTCATCTCGGCCATCACCCCGCGGGCCTCCAGCGACGAACAGCCGGCGACGGCCCTGGGGCAGGTGAGGTAGTAGGTGGTCGGGAACGGCGTCCCGTCCGGCAACCGCGGCGTGGTGACCACCACCCCCGGGCCGCCGTCCGCACATCGCCAGGCGACCCGGACCAGGCCGCGCGGGGTGCGTCCCAGCTGCTCCTCGATCGCCGCGACGTCCGCGGGGTCCATCAGCGACGCTGGCATGCCGTCATTCTGCCCGCTCCGCTCGGGACTGTCGAAGCGCCACCGAATGGTCCTCGGATCGACCGGGATCCGCGGGTGGGCCGACCCGCGACTCGATCCCGGCAGCGGCCGGCGATCAGCGGCCGACCCGGCGGGTGGGCTTGTCGGCGGTCTCGACCGAGCCCCAGAGCCGGTCGAACCACATCGCCGGGTGTTCGCCGGGCGGCAGCTCGTTCTCGGAGTTGAGCACGACGCCGGTGCCGAGCGGTTTGCCGTCCGGACCGATCACCCGGTAGCCGGTCTCGCCGGGCAGCAGCCAGCCGAGCCGCTCCCGCGCCTGCGCCTTGATGTAGGCCGGGTCGTTCCAGCGCTCCAGTTCGTCCTCGAGCTGGGCGATCCGCGCCGTCCGCTCCTGGATCTGCTGGGCCGCCTCGGCCAGGTCGCGCTGCTGGTCGAGATAGATCCGCAGCGAGTTGGCGTAGGACAGTGCCAGCACCACCAGCACACTGAGCACGGCCAGCGCCCGCCGGGTGAGGCCCAGCCGGTTCGGCAGCCTGGGCAGCCGCAGCGGCGCCTTGGCGCCGCTCTCGCCGGCGCTCGGTGCCGTGCCGGACGCCGGGGTCTCGCCGGTGCGGGCTCCGGACGCGCGCGAGCCGGCCCGGGTGCGTGTGGAACGACCCGGGCCGGCTGGCGATGTACGTGCTGGCCGCCTCTCGCGAGCCATCAGACCTGACCTCTCATCAGGTCAAGCGTACGGTCAGTTGGTGCTGAACCTCGGGAAGGCGCCGGCACCGGCGTAGCGTGCCGCGTCCTCCAGGTCCTCCTCGATGCGGAGCAGCTGGTTGTACTTGGCGACCCGCTCGGTGCGCGCCGGGGCGCCCGACTTGATCTGGCCACAGCCCAGCGCGACGGCCAGGTCGGCGATCGTGGTGTCCTCGGTCTCGCCGGAGCGGTGGCTCATCATCGTGGAGTAGCCGGCCCGGTGCGCCATGGTGACCGCGTCGATGGTCTCGGTCAGCGAACCGATCTGGTTCACCTTCACCAGCAGCGCGTTGGCGGTGTCGGTGTCGATGCCCCGCTTGAGCCGCTCGACGTTGGTGACGAACAGGTCGTCGCCGACCAGCTGCACCTTGTCGCCGAGCTCGTCGGTGATGGCCTTCCAGCCGTCCCAGTCCTCTTCGTTCAGCGGATCCTCGATGGAGACCAGCGGGTAGTTGGCGACCAGGTCGGCGTAGTAGGCGACCATCTCGGCCGACGACTTTGCCTCGCCCTCGAACTGGTAGGTGCCGTCCTCGTTGAAGAACTCGGACGCCGCGACGTCGAGTGCGAGCGCGACGTCCTTGCCGGCCTCGTAGCCGGCGTTGCCGATGGCCTCGACGATCAGGTCGAGCGCGGCCCGGTTGCTCTCCAGGTTGGGCGCGAAGCCGCCCTCGTCGCCCAGGCCGGTGGCCAGACCGCGGCCCTTCAGCACGGCCTTCAGGGCGTGGTAGACGCCGGCGCCCATCTCGAGCGCCTCGGCGAAGGTGCCGGCGCCGATCGGGGCGATCATGAACTCCTGGATGTCGACGTTAGAGTCGGCGTGCGATCCACCGTTGAGGATGTTCATCATCGGCACCGGCAGCAGGTTGGCGGTCGGGCCGCCGATGTACTTGTAGAGCGGCAGGTCGGCCGACTCGGCGGCGGCGTGCGCCACGGCCAGCGAGACGCCGAGGATGGCGTTGGCGCCGAGCTTGCTCTTGTTCGGGGTGCCGTCGAGCTCGATCATGGCCTGGTCGATGGAACGCTGGGCGTCGGCGTCGAGGCCGGCGACCTCGGCGAGGAGCTGCTGCTGGACGTTCTCGACGGCCTTCAGCACACCCTTGCCGCCGTAACGGCTGCCGCCGTCACGCAGCTCGGCGGCTTCGAACGCGCCGGTCGACGCGCCGGAGGGGACCGCCGCGCGCCCCTGGGAGCCGTCATCGAGAATGACCTCGACCTCGATGGTGGGGTTGCCGCGAGAATCCAGGATCTCGCGAGCGTCGACGAATTCGATGCTTGCCACGATGCAGTGCCTTTCGAGTGGTGGAAACGTCGCCTTCACCCTATCGGTCCCGGCCCCGGATGGAACGGGGTGGACGGTGAACGATTCCGATCGATGAACGCTTGTCTGTGGTTGGCTTCACTTCGTTGCGGACCTGTCGCCGGTCATCCCTCGCCCGGGAGGTGATCGGGGCCGCGATCGGAGATCCCGGCGGTCGCCGGGATGACGGGGTGGGGTCCGGCGAGGCTCAGTCCGGGGCGTTCGACTCGAGGGCGACGATCCGGCGCTCCAGGTCGCGGACGGCGGCGCGGGTGGCCTGTTCGGCGTCGACCCCGCGTTCGTGGGCCTCGGCGACCAGGGCCAGGATCCGCGCGCCGAGGTCGTCGGCGGCGTCCGGTGTGCCGGCGTCCAGCGGGACGGCGACGCCGTGGCGCTCGCTGCGGGCGATCACCTTTGCGGCGCGGGTGAGCGCGGACATCCGGCCCGGGATGCCGTCCAGGGCGGAGGTGCGGCCCTTCTCGGCGCGCTTGCGCTGCTCCCAGGTCGCCAGCAGGTCGTCCGGGACGGGTTCGGACGCGAACACGTGCGGGTGCCGCGCGACCAGTTTGTCGGAGATGCCGCGGGCGACGTCCTCGATGTCGAAGCGGCCCTCCTGGTCGGCGATTTCGGCGTGGAAGGCCACCTGCAGCAGCAGATCCCCGAGTTCCTCGACGAGGACGGCGTCGGTCCCGTCCTCGACCGCCTCGACCACTTCGAGGGTCTCCTCGACGAGGTAGGGGACGAGCGAGAGATGGGTCTGTTCGGCGTCCCAGGGGCAGTGCCGCCGCAGGGTGTGCATCACCGCGATCAGGCGATCCAACTCGGGATGCGGCACCGGGCTCGGGTGTTCGGAGTCCACGTCGGGCGGGCTTCCTGTCTCGAAGGGTTGCGACGTCCGCACCGGTGCCCGGGCGACGCGCAACGACTCAGGCGGGGCGACTCAGGCGAGGCGACTCAGGGGTTCTTGGTCCACGGCACGGACAGCTGTCCGCCGGCCTGATCGACGGACGCCGCCGCGGGCACCCAGGCGCCGAAGCGCGGGTTCACCTGCACGTCGCTCTGCGTGACCTTGGCCAGGAAGGCGGCCTCGCCGACCGTGTTGATCACCAGCGTGGAGTCGACGACGTCGTCCACGAAGCTCGCCACCTTGGGGTCTTCGGCGTACTGGGAGAGGTTCGGGTTCGCGGCGAGCATGGTGGTGCGCGGTTCGCCGGTGAGCTGGATGTTCTGCGCAGCGGCCAGTTCGCGGGCGAGCGCTCCGCGGATGGCGTAGGACAACACGATCGCGTTCGGTTCGGCCAACTGGCCGTCGCTGCTGCCTATCGCCCGCACCGGATCCTCGATCCGCGAGATCGGGATCGTCACCCCGTTCACGCTCGCCGCCGTTCCGGCCCCCGGGTTCGAGCACCCGGACAGCACCAGCAGCCCCGCCACAATCGCGGCCACGACCCAACGCACGCTCTTCATCGACCCTCCAAGTCCTTCCGCGATCCTAATGGGTAGGGGACGCGGCCGTGGCCGGCCCCGCGAAGGCCGCCATCCGTTGCCACGAGGCCCGCGATCCGTTGCCACCGATCTCATCATCGGGAGTCACGGGCACCTTCCGTGGCCGATTTCGTGTTATCTCACGACAGCCGCCACGCCGGGTGATATCGGTCACCGATGGTGAGATCGGCGGTCCTCCGATCGGCGTCCCGGCCGGTCTCCATCGGCGAGGGATCAGAAGATGTCCTCCAGGACGGTGGTCGCCCAGGCGAGCAGGGCGGCGTCCACGATGGGTTGGCCGGCGATGGGCCGGGTCATCGGACGCGGGATCAGCACGTGGCCGGCGGCCTTGCGGACCTGCGAGCCCGGGTAGAGGCGGTTCAGCCGCAGCACCCGGGAGTCGGGCAGGTCGGCGGGCGAGAATCGGACGGAGGTGCCGGCCATGATGATCTCGGTGAGGCCCTTCGAGCGGGCCAGGAGGCGGAACCGGGCCACGGCCAGCAGGGCTTCGGCGGGTTCGGGCAGCGGTCCGTAGCGGTCGAGCAGTTCGTCGCGAACGGCGGCGATGCCGGCCTCGTCGGCGACCTGCGCCAGCCGCTTGTACATCTCCAGCCGGAGCCGTTCGGATTCCACGTAGTCGACGGGCAGATGCGCCTCGACGGGCAGCTCGATCTTCATCTCGGGCTCGGGTTCTGCCTGCTCGCCGCGGAAGTCGGCGACGGCCTCGCCGACCAGCCGGATGTACAGGTCGAAGCCGACCTCGGCGATGTGCCCGGACTGCTCGCCGCCCAGCAGGTTGCCGGCGCCGCGGATCTCCAGGTCCTTCATCGCGATCGCCATGCCGGCACCCAGGTCGGTGTGCGCGGCCATCGTCGCGAGCCGGTCGTGGGCGGTCTCGGTGAGCGGCTTCTCCGGCGGGTAC